>CAZUGU010000001.1:0-30722 GCA_964620485.1 uncultured Burkholderiaceae bacterium
AATATTGTTTAATAATTTTAAAATTAATTTTTAAGATCATATTTTATAAATACTATACTAGAAATTTTCCGATTCATCTCATAGAAATAAAAGTATTTTAAGTAAAAATCTATTAATTGATAATGAATAAAGATCTTTTAAAGATATTTATTTTAATTCAGATTTAAATATTTAATATTTCTTAAAAAATGGTAATATGTACAGTAATTATTTGATTTAATCGCATGTTCTGAAAATAGTAAAATTATTTATAAAATGAAATATGAAATTAAGATTCATATTTTTTATGTATTTCAAATTCTTTCCAAGAAATAAATATTATGGAATTTAAACAATTTAATATTAATAATTTAATGAATGTTACATCACGACCAGAAATAATGTTCATAAAAGGTCATGGTTCATGGTTAGAAGATCATGATGGAAAGAAATATTTGGATTTTATTCAAGGTTGGGCAGTAAATTCTCTTGGACATTGTCCAGAAGAAATAAGGCTAGCCTTAACTAATCAGTCTAATATGTTGATTAGTTTATCACCTGCTTTCTACAATATACCATCTTCTGAATTATCTTCTCGCCTAACTAATGCATCTTGTTTTGATCGTGTTTTTTTTACAAGCAGCGGAGCTGAAGCTAATGAAGGTGCTATTAAATTAGCTCGTAAATGGGGAAAAATAAAACGTGACGGTGCTTATAAAATTATTAGTATGAAAAATGGATTCCATGGTCGTACTTTAGCAACTATGTCTGCATCAGATAAATCAAACTGGGATAGAATTTTCGCACCAAAAGTTGAAGGTTTTATGAAAGCTAAGATTAACGATTTGAGTTCAGTATCTCAATTAATAGATTCAGATACAGTTGCTATTATGTTAGAACCAGTACAAGGTGAAGGAGGTGTTATACCTGCCAAAAAGGAATTTATGCAAGGAATTCGTTTATTAGCTAATCAACATAACCTATTATTTATAGTAGATGAAATACAGACTGGTATGGGAAGAACTGGAACTATGTTTGCTTACCAACAATCTGGAGTCATCCCAGATATAATGACATTGGGTAAAGGTTTAGGTGGTGGAGTTCCACTAGCTGCTTTGTTAGCACGGGAAGAGGTTTGTGTTTTTGAGAATGGAGATCAGGGCGGTACATATAGTGGTAATCCTATATGTACCGCTGCAGGCCTTGCTGTGTTTGATACATTAAATTCACCAGATTTTTTACAATCTGTGAAAGATCGTTCAAAACAACTTTCTGATGGATTGCATAATTTAGCGCTAAAATGGAAATTTATAGGAGAACGGGGGCTAGGTTTGTTACGTGTACTAATCTTAGATCGTGATGATGGACAAGAAATTACCAAAAAAGCTTTAAATCTTCAACCAAATGGCTTATTACTTAATTCTCCACAACCTAATTTACTGCGTTTTATGCCAGCTTTAAATGTTTCACAAGAAACAATAATACATATGTTAGAGAGTCTAGATTGTGCAATTTCACAAGTGCGAATTTAAAGAAATCATATTACCTATTCATAATTAATTCTTATTTGAGATTTATCTTTATTATATAAAATTGTGTATTTTTAATAATTTTAGAAAAAATTTAGCTTGCAAATTCTATTCTCTAATTAATAGAGTGTAACTATTAATATTCAATAAAAAATCGGGATATGGAAATAATTTTATTAATCTTGCATTTTAATAACTACTGTAGAATTTATCGATTTTTAATAGAAACATATCAGTTGATTAATCTTACAATTGCTAATAAATTGCTAATAATTTGTAAAATTAATAGTTATAAATCATTTAATAATATAATTATTGGAAATTTTAAATACTAATACGTTTTATAATTTTGATTTAATCTAGTTTTTAAAATCTTATTGTATTCTGATCATAGAAATTAATTTATTAATTTCAGTTAACGTATTACCATAACTATTTCCAGCCATAGCAGGAGATGTTAGATACTTGCCGCCTACAGCAAACATCGGTATCTCATTAATTTTATAAGATTTTGTTAATTGATTTGCTCGTTTCACTTGGGCTTGAACACTAAAAGAGTCAAATATAGCATCAAACTTATTCAATTCCACTCCTTGAGAAACTATCCATTCTCTCATGTGTTTATTATCAAACAACCATTTGTTTTCTTTAAAAATAGCATGAAGTACTTTTGGATGTAAATCCAATCGATTCATTATTTGAAGTGTAAAATAAAAATATTGAGAAGGCCTCAATGTCGAATTGAATGCAATAGGGATCTTCTTTACAAGAATATCACTAGGAAGAGATTTAGACCATTCAGCTATCAGTGGTTCCATCTTAGCACAATGAGTACAAGCATAGGAAAAAAATACCAATACCTCAATTTTATCTGGAGTATCAGAATGTATAGGTGGATCTAACGTTATATAAGTTTGAGTTGCGTGACTGATGGTTGTAAAAACAGTGAATGAAATTAATATTATAAGATTCATTAAACACTTAAAAAACTTAAAAAAAATTAGCACTGCAATTATCCTAATTGAAAGAATATTTCAAATGAATATAAACTTCATAATTTTAATAATAACGATAAAAAGATAAATTTTAGTTACACACGCATTATAGATATCTAATATGTAACAAATTTATTAGAAAAGCAGTAAAATTTTGGTTATTAAATAAATAAATAAAAAACTGGAATTTGTTTTTTTATATTACTAATACAATAAAGAATAAAATAAGACTATAAAATTTCCAATGTAGATTAAATTATGCATTTCACTATGATAGTGAAATTTTTAAATCGAACTTTCAATATTGATCTTATTAAGATCAGGATATATGGTTTGTTTTGCGAAATTTATCTGATTGCCAGCTTATATCTTTTACATTTGTTCAGGTGCAGAAATACCTATTAGTGTCAAACCATTAAATAATACTTGACGTATTGCTTTTGCTAAGCGTAATCGAGCTAATTTCAAATTCATATCATTAACCAATATGTGTTCTGTAGTATACCAAGTATGAAAATTCGATGCAAAATTACGTAACCAAATAGCTATGTTATTTGGAGATAAATTATATGCCGATTGTTTTACCACATAAGGAAATTCAGATAAATTTCGCAAGATTTTCAATTCTAATGAAGAAGATAAAAAATGGATATCTGCTTTAAAAATTTGCTCATCGGATATACCTGATTTCTTAATCATAGAACAGATTCGAGCATGAGCATACTGTATATAGTAGACTGGATTTTCCTCATGTTTAGAAAGAGCTAAATCTATATCAAATACAAATTCGGTATCTGATCGCCTCTGTATCAAAAAGTAACGCGCTGCATCTAGTCCTACTAGATCAATCAATTCACGCATTGTAATGTATCCACCTGAACGTTTTGATATCTTTATTTCTTTTCCATTCTGGATAATTTTAACCATTCTATGTAGAACATAGGTCGGATAATTTTTAGGTATATTTTCATTTAATGCTTGCAGACCTGCTCGAACACGTGCAATAGTACCATGGTGATCGCTTCCTTGAATATTAATAGCAGATTGAAAACCACGCTCCCATTTAGTCTTATGATAGGCAACATCGGGAACAAAATATGTATGAGTACCATCGCTCTTTTTAATGACACGGTCTTTATCATCACCAGTTCCAAGTATTGTCGTACGAAGCCACAATGCATTATCAAATTTATAAGTATAACCATTATCTATAAAAGTTTGTATTGTAGAATTGACTAGACCATCTGTATATAAGGAACTTTCTAAATAATAATTGTCAAATGTAATACCAAAATATTTCAAATCTAAATCTTGCTCACAACGCAAATACGCAACAGAAAATTCTCTTATATCATCAAGATTATGTACATTTCCACTTGCTGTAATATATCTATCATTATGTATCTGAATGGATTTTTTTTGTAGAAAATCATTAGCAATTTCAGAAATATAATCACCTTTATATCCATCAATTGGATACATTGGGGAATCAATACTTAATCCAAGTGCACGTGCCTGCACACTAATGACTAGATTTTTTATTTGATTTCCAGAATCGTTATAATAAAACTCTCGAGTGACATCCCAACCACATGCATCATATAAACGACATATTACGTCACCTAAGACTGCTTGACGTGCATGACCAATATGCAATGGCCCTGTTGGATTTGCAGAAACAAATTCTATCAGAATTTTTTTCTGCATTCTGGGATAGTAACCATAAAAATTACCCTGATCTTCTATTACACTGATAACTTCAAGCCTTGAATTTGCTTTGATATAGAAGTTAATAAATCCTGGTTTAGCAATTTTAATCTCTTCAACCAGTTCATTTATTTTGTAATCAGATCTTAGAAGATTAACAATATCTTTAGCTATTTTATAAGAATCTTCTTTGACATATCTTGCTAATTGCATAGCAACATTTGTTGAAATATCTCCATGTAAAGACAATTTTGGATATTCGAAATAAACATTTGGAAACCATTTTTTATTTGGAATATATTTTTTTACGGCAAAACTAACCAATGATTTAAGTTGTTTCGTTTGTATAGGAAGCATTTAATTAAAAAAGAGAAAATTTAACTTTATTATACTGTTAGTTGATTAGTTTAATTCGCTATAACTAATCAATTCTAATCAATTTAGAACTGATTAGAATTTCTTTAGAATAATCTAAAAATAAGGATTTAAATATTATGAAATATCTAATCATATAAGAAAGATTCAATACAAATTTACAGAACTAAATAGGATTGTTATAAAATATAAATATTTTCTAATTCAATATGAAATTAGATTTTTTTTAAATGATCTTTTTGCTCATTTCATATTCGGAGATATTATTTTTTTCAAGTTGACGATTAATTGCACTTAAAACTGCTTGGAACGATGCAGTTACGATATCGCTATCAATTCCAACACCAAAACCAGTATTTGTATTAAAAATACGTAATCCGACATAGCAAGCCGCTCGTGTATCAGTTCCAGAACCAATTGCATGTTCGTGATAATCTGTAATGGTAATTGGAAGATTCACAGCTGAAACAAAAGCTGAAATAGCACCATCACCATGACCACTAATTATGCGATGTGTACCTTTATATTCCAATTCACCCTTAATATTGCAATTCTGATTTGCATTTTTATTAGGACTTCCATCAATAGAATGACGAATTAAACGCCATGGATAATACTTTTCTAAATATTCTGATCGGAATATTGAATACACCTGATTAGGTGTTACTTCACAACCGGTTTTATCAGTAATATGCTTAATTACATTGCTAAATTCAATTAATAAACGACGAGGTAAAATTAAGCCATGTTCTTGTTCCAACAAATATGCTATTCCACCTTTACCAGATTGGCTATTAACGCGAATAACTGCATCATAACTTCGACCAAGATCAGCTGGATCAATTGTTAGATAAGGTACTTCCCATATTGATGTAGGTCGATTTTTTGATAAGCCTTTTTTGATTGCATCTTGGTGAGAACCAGAAAATGCTGTAAAAACCATATCACCAGCATATGGATGTCTGGGATGCACAGGTAACTGATTACAATATTCAACACAACGGCGAGCGTCATCAATATTTGAAAAATCTAAATTTGGTGAAATACCTTGCGTGTAAAGATTTAATGCAAGTGTTACTAGATCAACATTACCTGTTCGTTCACCACCACCAAATAAACAACCTTCAATACGGTCAGCTCCTGCCATTAAACCAAATTCTGCAGCAGCTATCGCTGTTCCTCGATCATTATGTGGATGAACACTTAATATTATTTTGTCACGGTTTTCTAGATTTCTATGCATCCATTCTATTTGATCAGCATATATATTAGGAGTAGTAGATTCTATCGTTGCAGGTAAATTTAATATTATTTTATTTTTTAAAGTTGGTTCCCAAGTTTCCGAAACTGCATTTGATATTTCTAATGCAAATTTAGGTTCAGTTGTACTAAAAACTTCAGGAGAGTATTCATAATTCCATTTTGTTTCATGAAACCTAGCAATATGCTCTTTTACTAACGAGGTACCAGTAATTGCAATATTTTTGATCTGGCTAGTCTTCATATTAAAGACTATTTTTCGAAAAGCTGGTGCACAAGCATTATATAAGTGAATTGTAGCTTGTTTAGCACCAGCTACAGCTTCTACAGTGCGCTTTATCAAATCAGCGCGTGATTGTGTTAAAACGATTATAGTAACATCTTCCGGAATACGATCTTCATCTATTAAACTTCGTACAAAATTAAAATCAGTCTGCGAAGCAGCAGGAAAACCTACTTCAATTTCTTTGAAGCCAATTTTAATTAGTTGTTTAAAGAAACGAAGTTTCCGTTCTATATTCATAGGTTCAATTAGAGACTGATTACCATCACGCAAATCAGTACTCATCCAAATTGGTGCTTTTTTAATTCGATTGCTAGGCCAAGTTCTTTCGGAATAATCACGTTCAAAAGGAAAAAACGATACGTATTTTTTAGATGGATCTGCAAGCATTATTTTATCTCTTAATTTGCTTCCATTATAAAATTGGATAGATTTATATTATAAATATAAAGAGTTTATATTTCAATTTTAAAAAGATAGTTAATAATGAAATTATTTATTGTTTTTTTATAGAAAACCATAAAAAACTAAAACATATGACATCAATATAAGAATTTTTTATTAATTTTACTAATAGTTAAAAATATACTTATCAAGCATTTGAAAAATGAAAAGAAATTTTAGATTTATAATTTAATTTCAGAGTTTGATGATAAAATATATCAATCTTAATTCTATAACCAAAAATTGGTCAATACTTAAATTTGTTGTTAATCTCCAACGTCAGGCAATCAGTACTTTACAAAGTACTGATTGCCTGACGTTGGAGATTAATTAAAGTATAAATAACTAATATTTATTTAGAATTGGATTGAATAATTATTTCTTGAGTTTTTTAAAAATTTCTTATCTTCAAGCATTGAAATATCATTAAAAGTAATTCAAAATAAAAAATTTTATCAATTTTAATCTAAAGATTATCTAATCTTGCTTTTTATTTTTTATTTTTTGAACTCTATATTTATTTTTTATTTTTTGAACTCTATATATTATAATATGTGAACGATTAATACGTGAATAGTATATTAACTAGTACGTAGTATAGAATTATCTATTTGATATAAAAATACCAATATTCCACTATTGTTTGATTTATCTTGATTGAACATAACTTCACACTATGCAAAGAATTAAAAAACATAATATTTTCTATAAAATAGAATAAAGCAAAATAATCAATCCTTCATAAGAATTTTATTTATAAAAATGTCAATATCACCTCATTTTATTTTATTTAATATATCTACTTTATTTTATTTATATATCTACTAAATAGATTTCAGATATTTTAAATTATTTAAATAATAAAATTGTGATTAAATTTACCATAAATTATGATTCTTATTTTTTCTAATATCTTTGATATCTTAATAAGTAAAAGTTCCAGAATTTTTAATATATATCAGAAAAGAAAAATGAACTGTTAGCTTGTCAAGCTTAATCATTTTAACAATAAAGTTCAGTTCTATTATGAATTTAAAATAATTGTGTTATTTTATGATTCTTTTTGCTTGACTGTAGAATCAATAGGATAGTCAAATGAAATAATATATTGTTTTAGATTAACAGATAAAAATTAAATAGACAGATTAGAAAAAATTTTGAATTTAATATGAATAAGTATTGGAATAATAAGACGTTCTAATCATTTAGATTCATCAAAATGATTAGAACTAATAAAATGTAAATGTACTTTTAACAAGTAAAAATATAGTGATTTTCCAAGTTATATTAATGAAATAAAGCAAAAAAATCTTAGATAACAATCTAAATCTAAATTCAATAGAAATGTAAGTATTGTCTTTTTTTTTAATGTATTTAGCCTATGTTAAAATGAATTTTTCATTTATTTTCTGACTTGTATATCTATTTATATTTTAAAATTTGATAGTAGATTTACTTAAGTATTCATCAGTTTATTAATTGATTAAATAACTATTTTATGAAAGATTTTACATACTTGTTTAAATGAAGAATTACTTAGATAAGTATGTAAAATGGATAAAAAATGAAATATATAAATATAAAGACATTAACAAATTGGTTAGATAATATCTTGCAAATAGAAAAATTTAAAGATTATTGTCCAAATGGACTTCAAGTAGCCGGTAAGTCAAAAATTAGTCATATTGTCACAGGAGTTACTGCAAATGTAGCCTTAATAAATGCTGCTATAAAACAATATGCTGATGCCATACTTGTTCATCATGGATGGTTTTGGAAAAATGAAGATCCTAGAATATTAAATATCCAACGAAAACGTCTTGAATTAACATTAAAAAATGATCTTAATGTACTTGCATATCATCTGCCATTGGATGCACATCCTACATTAGGAAATAATTTTCAATTTGCTAAAATCCTTAATTTAAACCCAATTATTAATCAATTTGGAATGCCTATTACATATGGTCCGAATTCACTTATATGGATGGGATATAGTAATAGTTCTATTGATACGCTTGAAAAATTAGGTACGCATATTGATAATCAATTGAAACGTAAACCATTAATTATTGGTGATAATACACAAACTATTAATCGAATTGCTTGGTGTACTGGAGCAGCTCAAAATATGTTTTCTAACGCTATTGAAGCTGGCGCAGATGTATTTATAACAGGTGAAATTTCTGAACAAATTGTACATGTAGCTAGAGAAACAGGTATTAGTTTCATTAGCGCTGGACATCATGCAACTGAACGTTATGGTATAAAAGCATTGGGAAATGCAATTAATCAAGAATTTGGTATCTCGGTTAATTTTGTTGATATACAAAGTCCAGTATAGTTATACTGATCAAAATTCATTGATATTGCTATTTTTAAATTTAATTTCTACTATAGATGAGTTTTTTTATTTATATATTTTAAATAATTCATAAAATGATAAATACATAATAACAAATGTAAGTTAAATATCTAACAATCTCTATCTAATAAATTAAGTATCTTTTAAAACTATTATAGAATATTTTAAAATAGCAACTCATATAGGATATATTGATATATCGAAAAACACGATATTGAAACAAAACTCGATCTTCCTTTTGATCTGTTGCATCAATTATTATTGAAAAGTACTACTGTATTAGGAAATACAGCTAGTATTTTACAAAAATTTCTATTTTTAAATACACCTTTTCTCATCAGATCTGATGAAAGTCTCTTATGATCCTATTGAATTCGAATTTGGTGATTTAAAATCAGGTCAAATGAAAATAATAATATGGCAAAGGGAAACCTGTTTGGATTTTCTATTGCTTACAATAACAATCGGATTCTATTTGTTTACAAAATTCTAAAATGGCTGATTCAAATTTAAAACATTCTCGTTTTACTCCTCGTTATACTAAAAATAGATACTGTTCGATTAAATCAAAATATCTAGTTTGTATAAGAATTTGTATTCATTTAGGTTATTCGCTTTCGATATATTAAAGTAGATGAATCAATTAGATCAGAGCTTCTTAAAGATTGGAAAAGAGGATTTTTCTGTCTATGTCATGGATCAATCTTTGATTTAACCAGATCGCTTATTTAAAAATAAGCCTGCACTAGATAATTTTGAGATTCCTTTACACAAATATTTAGGAAGTACTCGTATTCTTATAGGATTTGATGAGGATTAAAATACTTATTAAGTTTATATGTGCAATGTTCAAATCATGTATATAAATATTTATAAAATAATTAATTATGGATAGTAAGAAAACTGTTAATTTCAATTTTAGATAATTCATTCACCTGATTTGACAATCGATTTTCAATCAAAGAAATTTGGAGAAATTTTTTGTTGAGTATTATTTATCAAATAAATCTTAATTTTTTGTTATTTTTTGATTCTTTAGCAAAACTAATTTTATTTATTCAGGTTGTAACAGGTATTCTTTATCCATGTATTATAAGCTTGATGTAAGATATGAATTCTACTGTAGCATCAATGTTTTTTCATATATTTACACATGTTTCGTGGATTACTTTAGTTCATATCAAAGAAACTACATGCATTAGTTCGGATAGTCAGTGTTTTACTTTTCGTATTTTTAATATATGAAGAAGCTTTCTCTGATTCTTTATTGCCTTGGGATCAAATATCTTACTGGAGCGCTCAGATAATAATTAACCTATTCTCAATTATACCTATTTTAATCCAAAAATTTCAATTTTGATTCGAAGCGATTATGTCTATCCAACTTAATACTAAGTTGTTTTGACCTTTTTTATATTTTGTTTATTTCTTTAGTTTTGTTTATTCTAGTTCTGGTTTATATTATTTTATTGCATATAGTAAGATCAAATAATCCAAAATATAATTGAAATACAAAATGAATCGAAGAATAAATATAGCAATTCTAAAGAGAATATTCCATTTTATCCATTTTATTTAGTACGCGATTTAATGAGTATTATTGAATTTCTAATTATTTTTTATTATCGTTTTTATATCCGAAATGAAAGGATATATTCACTTTGTTCCTGAAAATTCATTTAAAAAACCAGTGCATATTTTATCTGTCTGATATTTTACGCCTTTTTTATTCGATACTTCGTGCTACTATAGATATCTTTTACTCAATTTCTTTCAATTATAACTTTTTCATTGCAACCTACTACAGTAGGCCTTTGCTTTAAAAAAATATTAAAATTTTTAAAAAAAGATTATTTAGTCTAATATTTATCTCAATCTTATTGAAAATCATTGAGGCAAAATTTTGTGATTTATTGGTAATATATAGCTCATTCATAATTATACAGTATCTTATTATGAATTTATTAATCCCTAGGCTTTTTAGTACTTAAAAAGTCTAGGGCGATCATTAATTTTATTTTTCAAATTAGTAAACTATTTGCTTTTTATTTTTTTGAGTATATCAATATGGAGTCGATTAGGTACTTTTTAGAAAGTACCTAATCGACTCATTTTACGAACTTCAAATGACAAAACTTCGAACAATTATATAATCAAGAAATTTCTATTATTAAAATTATGTTTCTTGTTTCTCATAAGGAATATAATACATGCAAATGAAATTCAATTTCCTATCGAAACTGCACCGAATCGTATAAATAATGTAATACCATTAAAAAATGGATCTGTGTTATTTATTAATAATTGCTTAGCTTATCATAGCGCATAACAGAGGTGTTATTATGCGCTATGATAAGCTAAGAAAAATAAGAATTGACAGATAATGAAATAAAAGAAATTTTATTACCTACTGAAAAGAAAGTCAGTAATGTAATGAATTCTGCCATATCACACAAAGATTCATTACGTTGATTCAGGGTCAGACTATATACTTATTTGTATTTTATATACAATTATATGTTATATACAAGCGACAAGCGTTCTATCGTAATATATCCCACAGGTTGGAATAGTGTTTAATGTTTTCAAATTCAAATAGCCACATATCTTATTGCAAAAGCCTTCGTGATCTTATTTATTACTATTCTTACTTATTACTACTATTACTACATTTAGTATTTATTAATACAATATATCTTATAAAAACAAATGGATCTAAAGTCTAGAAATAAAGAATTAAAAAATTGACAAAAATGATTATTCCTTTATGAAAATAGAAGAAATGATAAATTATCAGAATAAACAAAAATTTTAAGCAAGATTTACATCTGTTGATAAAAAACAATCTAATGCGTATGATGATAAAGCTAATTCAACAGCATTTATGTCCTGGATATCTGAACTAGAAAAACTCTTTCGAAGGAAAAATAAGGATTTATATTGTATTATTTTAATCTTATTTTTCTTATAACTCGACACTTAAATTTTACATATTGAAAATATGTAAAATTTAAGTAATGTATTAACATTAAAATTTAACTTTTTTCTTAAAAAAACTAAAAACTTTGTAATAGTTATACTTATAAATATAGGTGATCCTTTTAAGAAAAGGTCACCTATATTAATATTGGAAACATAAATTATGATGGTACTCTATTCTGGCACTACATGTCCATTTTCACAACGTTGTCGCTTTGTTTTATTTGAGAAGGGAATGGATTTTGAAATACTTGATATTGATTTATACAGTATGCCAAAAAATATTTCAATCATGAATCCATATAATCAGGTTCCGATTCTAGTTGAACGTGGTTTAGTCTTATATGAATCAAATATTATTAATGAATACATTGATGAAAGATTCCCACATCCACAACTTATGCCAGATGAACCTGTTATGCGTGCTAGAACACGGCTTTTCTTATATAATTTTGAAAAAGAATTGTTTTTATATATTCCTATATTAGAAAATCTGCATTTCAAATATAATGAAAAGGAAATAACTGAAGCGCGCAAAAACATCCGTGAACGCTTAGAACAATTGGCTCCAATACTATTAAAAAATAAATTTCTACTTGGAGAAGAATTTTCAATTCTAGATATTGCCATTGCTCCATTATTATGGAGGCTGGATTACTATAAAATTGAGTTACCTAAAAATGCTGCTCCGTTGCAAAAATATGCTGAACGTATATTCTCTCGCCAATCTTATATTGAAGCGTTAACCCCATCAGAAAAAGTTATGCGTCGTTAAAGGAAATAAATGAATAAATCACTAGAAATGAAACCCTATCTAATCCGTGCAATATACGAATGGTGCATTGCGTATAACTATACACCATATATACTTGCAAAAGTTGATCAAAAAACTATCGTGCCTTTTGATTATGTTCAGAACGGATTAATTGTACTAGATATTGGCATGATCGCAACAAATCATATTGTTTTAGGTAATAGACTAATCGAATTCCAAGCTATGTTTAATGGAATCCTAAAACAAATCAGTATACCAATCAATATGGTTAAAACTATTTATTCTTATGAGACAGGACATGGTATGGATTTCGAAATTAAAACTGATAATTACGATTTTGATGCAAAACTGTCGGAAAATTCAGAAAAATCTAATACGAAAACTAGTAATAACATTACATCAAACAAAAATACTATTCCATATTTATCAATTGTTAAGAACATTTAAGATAAAAGAAGGATTTATATTTCTATAATTTTATATTACTATCAAGAGTGTATTATATGATATTTATACATTATCTTCATAGCCGGTTTAGCTCAGTTAGGTAGAGCAGCGCACTTGTAATGCGAAGGTCGGAGGTTCGAATCCTCTAGCCGGCATTTTGCTTAAAATTTTAAGAATTTTTGATTATTAATTATTATATATGTAATGTAGATTTAATTTTCTATTTTATTTGATATTTATTAAACTAATAAATATCAAATTTTTCTATTTTAATATTTTAGAAAACAATAATTCAATCTCATAGAAAAAATATAAAGGTATTGCAAGTATAGACTGACTGATAACATCAGTAGGAATTAAGATTTCGGCAATCAGAAATGAGAAAATAACGTATTTACGGGATTTTATTTTTTAAGATTAAATAGTTTATTTTTACTATTATGATAATATTATGATAACAAAAAATTGGCACTTCAAATGCAATGCCGAAAATTACAAACATTTTTTTAATAAAATTGAAATATTAATGCAATATCTGGCATGGATTCGATAGATAATGAAATAAAAGAAATGATAAATTTAAAGATCGTATACAAAACAGAAAATTGCAAAATACCATGCCTATTAGAAATAATAAATCACCAAAAATAAATAAAGCAAGACGTTATTTATATCGATATAATCCTATCGATATAAATACCAAATCTAGTACACCGAAACTGATAGTGCTAGATTGGATGCAACCATGCCATTGGTGTTAGTTACTTTAATTGGTATTATTAAAGATATTGTAATATCAATTGCAATCATTCTAATACCTGTTGATGATGAATTTAATATAAGCTATGTCATGATATTGTAGATTGCTACAGAACCAGGAAATATAAATCATTAGAACAAATACTATAAAATATAGTTACTAATCCTTTAATAAGACAATTTTTCAGTTTTAATAAATTGTTCAATTAACAATTTTAGAATCAATTGGATGTATTTAGTGTTAATATAGTTAAATATATCATGCCATTGATTACTAAACGTAGATTTTTATAGTATGAATAATATTACTATATTCATTCTTTTAGATCTTTCAATTTATTTAATTCTATTTTATTTTGAATATCCAAATTGATATCATTAATATAATAGTGAACTTGACTAAGAATATTACACAAAATTTGTACAATCTTATGTAGCTTTTCAGGACTAATTACAATAATTAATATGATAATATGAAAAAATACCATTAAAAGTTCTACAAAAACTAACATTTAACATAAAAACTTAAATCTTTAAATTTTTAATTATATCTATGGTAAACATAGTAAAATAAAAATACTCGGTAAAAATAATATTATTTATTACCATATCGATTTTCTCTTTTATTTTAATGAGCTTTGAAAAACTTTTTCAATATTACGTAAATTTATCTGTACCGGACATCATTGTAATAATTAGAAAAACTAATAATCAATTCCAATACTATAATTGGCCACATATTTCTTGCATTCAATACTTAGAA
The DNA here is from genome assembly GCA_964620485.1 of uncultured Burkholderiaceae bacterium. Classification (GTDB taxonomy): domain Bacteria; phylum Pseudomonadota; class Gammaproteobacteria; order Burkholderiales; family Burkholderiaceae_B; genus CAZTUH01. Next base: position 14,661 of record CAZUGU010000001.1, read on the forward strand.
ATCAACTATTTTATTCCAAGGACGAGGACCACCTAAAATATGGAAATGCAAATGAGGTATTTCTTGTCCACCATGTTTACCTGCATTATTTAATAGCCTAAATCCTCCCTGATTACCTGGAACGCAGCCGTTTTTGATTGCTAACTGAGGAATGAGAATCATCATTCTACCCAACCAATCTACATCTTGATTAGTAACCTCTTGTATAGAAGTGATATGCCGCCTAGTTATTAATAATAAGTGTACAGGAGCTAATGGTTTAATATCGTGAAAAGCGATAAAATCAGTATCTTCATAAACTTTTATAGTGCTTATATTCTCTTGTGCAATCATACAAAATAAACAATATTGTTTCATAATATATTGTTGCAAATTTTGCTCTTTGATAATTTATTTAAAATGAATTGATTAATTTATCCTGCTACGTTGATTTTTTTCAACTAATCCTGATAATCCTTCTCGATTTGCAAGTTCTATTAATACATCTTCGGGCTTTAATTTATAATAAACAAGAGCAACTAAACAATGAAACCATAAGTCTGCCATTTCTTCTATTATCCTCTTCTGATTTCCTTCTGTAGAAGCAATTATGAGTTCAGCAGTTTCTTCTCCAATCTTTTTTAGAAATGAGTTTGGAGCTTTAGAAAAGAGTAACGCTGTGTAAGATTCATGTAAATTTTCTTCAAGTTTAAGTATGCGCATTTTTAATATATCAGATATACGAAATATAATCTGTTCATAAGAGCTATCATCAACTTTTTTCATATATATATTTAGGATCCTTAATAACAGAATCAATTATTTCCCAAGAGATATCATCATTAATTTTTTTCTGAAGATATTGAAAAAAACAACTAGCATGTCCAGTATGGCAGGCAATACCTTTTTTTTGATTAACTTTTAATAGAATGGTATCACCATCACAATCTAATCGTAATTCAAAAACAACCTGTATATGACCCGATTCTTCACCCTTGCGCCATAATTTCTTTCTCGAGCGTGACCAATAAACCGCTTGACCACTAGAAATAGTTTCAATCAATGATTCTTGATTCATCCAAGCTAGCATAAGTACAAGACCACTTTGATAGTCTTGTACGATAGCAGGTATTAAACCTTTTCTATCAAAAATTATTTTTTTAAGCCAAGATATTTTCATTCATTCAATCTTATTGAGATACCACTTTTAGATAGAAATTTCTTACATTGTTTGAGAGAATACTGATTTTGATGAAAAATACTCGCAGCTAGAACTGCATTAGCATGACCTTTAATAATACCATCAGCAAGATGCTGCATATTACCAACACCGCCTGATGCAATAACAGGAATAGAAACTGCATCCGTAACAGCTTTAATTAATTCAAGATCAAATCCTTTTTTTGTTCCATCACGATCCATACTAGTAAGTAATATTTCACCAGCTCCATAATCAGCCATACGTTTTGCCCAATCAATAACATCTAATCCAGTTGATTTTTTTCCACCATGGGTAAATACTTCCCATTTTTGGTTTTTTGCACCTTGTATTGATACACAACGTGCATCGATTGCAACTACAACACATTGTGATCCATGATGATTTGCGGCATCTTTTATTAAATCCGGTGTGGAAACAGCAGCGCTGTTAATACTAACTTTATCAGCTCCAACATCAAGTAAATTTTGCACATCTGATATAATACGAACTCCACCACCAACTGTTAATGGGATAAAAATTTGCGAGGCGACTTGATCAATAATAGAAAAAATTATACGTTGGTTATTATTAGTAGCAGAAATATCTAAAAAAATTAGTTCATCAGCACCTTGATCATTATAATATTTTGCAATTTCAATTGGATTACCTGCATCAACTAAATTAAGAAAATTAACACCCTTAACAACACGACCTTCTGTAACATCAAGACACGGGATAATACGATGAGTCAAAGAATTTAAATTAGTATTTATATCAGACATAATAAGTTTATGATTTATTATATTAACTCATTGACTAATCTTTTTGCTTCACAAAAGTCAAGAGTACCTTCATAGAGACTACGACCTAATATGACACCGGCGATAGTATCAGTTGGTAGTTTACATAAATTTTCAATATCTTTTATACCGGAAATACCACCAGATAAATATACAGGAACATTTATTTTTTGAATTAAAGATATTGAAGAATCAATATCAATACCAGATAACATACCATCACGATTAATATCAGTATAAATAAAAGCTGTGCTACCGTAATCTTCAAATTTCTTTACTAAGTCAGTAATATTAAAATTTGTCAGTTGACTCCAACCATTAATTGCTAACTTTCCATTTTTAACATCTAAACCTACTATAATTTTTCCTGGAAAAATACGACATGCATTTCGTAGAAAATTAGGATTCTCTATTGCAGCAGTACCTATAATTACATAGGATATTCCAGAATTTAAGTAATATTCAATTGTTTTGAGATTGCGAATTCCACCACCAACTTGTAACGGAATATTATTCCCAACTATATTAAGAATAGATTCAATATAATCATTGTTTTTAGGTTTACCAAATCTAGCTCCATCCAAATCAACGAGATGTAGTCGATCAGATCCTTTATTTAACCAATACTTAGCCATAGAAACTGGATCTTTAGAGAAGACTGTAACATCTTCAGGTTTACCTTGACGAAGTCGGACACATTGACCAGACTTTATATCAATAGCAGGAATTAAAATCATGTTCTTATATTCTTATAATAAACTGATATTAAAAAAGTAATAAAAATTACGGATTCCATTTTATAAAGTTTCGATATAGCATCAAACCATATCTTGAACTTTTTTCAGGATGAAACTGAACTGCGAAAATATTATCACTTGCAATAGCTGATGGAAATAAAAAGCCATATTCAGTTGTCCCAAAAATATTTGACGAATTATCAGGTACAACATAATAACTATGTACAAAATAAAAGTAAGTTTTATTTGGAATTCCAGACCATAAAAAATGAGATTGAGTTTGATTTACTGCATTCCAACCTATATGTGGAATTTTAATTTTTTTACTGTTAGAAACTTTATAAATATTTGATGCAAATTGAGGACCATCGAAACGACGAACCGAACCAGAAAATAATCCTAAACACTCTACGTTACCTTCTTGGCTATTTTCAAATAAAATTTGTTTTCCAATACATATGCCTAGTATAGGTTTTTTAGCAGCAGCACGTAATAGAGCTTCGCTTAAATCAGAATTATTTAAATTATACATACAATCCCGAGCAGCGCCTTGTCCAGGCAAAACAACACGGTCAGCTGAATCTATATCTCGAGCATTTTTGCAAATTTGAACATTTGTATCAGGAGCGACATAGCGCAGAGCACGTAATACTGAATGGAAATTCCCCATTCCATAATCCACAACAGCAACAGTAGTTACTTTCATAAATCTAACGACATTAACAAGAAAAACAAATATTTCCCATTTATAACAGACCTTTAGTAGAAAGTACAGAATTATTCAAAATTGTACTATTATACCTAGTTGCCATTTTCAAAGCATTTCCAAATGCTTTGAAAATTGTTTCGCACTGATGATGCGCATTTAAGCCACGTAAATTATCAATATGAAGAGTAGTTAATGAATGATTCACAAATCCTTGAAAAAATTCTCTCACTAAATCAACATCAAAATTATTTATTCGAGATCGTGTAAAGAAAACATTATATTGAAGATTAGGTCGTCCAGAAAGATCAATGACTACACGTGATAAAGCTTCATCAAGTGGAATATAAGAATACCCATATCGACACAAACCAGATTTACTACCAATTACTTCAAGTATAGCTTTTCCTAAAACTATACCAATATCTTCAATAGTATGATGCATATCAACGTTTAAATCACCTTCAGATTTGATTTCTAGATCAATTGCACCATGGCAAGAAACCTGTTCTAGCATATGATCAAAAAATGGTATGCCAGTATTAATATCTCGTTTACCAGTACCATCAAGATTTAATGCAATCTGAATATCAGTTTCATTAGTTCTACGATTAATTTTAGCAGTTCGCATACTTAAGATAAAATATCCTTTAACGCTGTAACTAGAATAGAATTTTCTTTGGGTGTTCCAACGGAAATACGTAAACAATTATATAATAAAGGATCTGAATCAGAAAGATTTTTTACTAAAATCTTACGAGATTTTAAAGATGAATACACAAAGTTAGAACTTAATTTTCCGGTAAACCGTACAAGAATAAAATTTCCTTCTGATGGAAAAAGATATATACCTGGCAATTTATCTAATGATTTGATTAAGAGTTTGCGAGCTTTCAATATAGAAGAAATGTGTTTATCAATTAAAAACCAATTTTTCAAAATTGTTATTAAGACTGTCCTTGTCAAGGAATTTATATTATATGGAGGACGTACTTTATCAATATGTCTTAACCATTTATTGGAACCAACCATATAGCCAATTCGTAAACCTGCCAAACCAATCTTCGAGAAAGTACGTAAAATTACAGCATTTGGTATTTTTGAGATTTTTTCCATCCAAGTATTTTTAGTAAATGCCTGATATGCCTCATCTATTACAACTAATCCTTTCGAATATTTTAAAATGGTTTCCACAGAAGATCGAGACAATAAACAACCTGTTGGATTATTAGGTATAGCTAAAAAAATAACCTTGGGCTTATATCTATAAATGGATTCTAGCATTGCCGTCATATCAACTTGTAGATTATCTTTTAGTGGTACACCAATAAATTTTGCATGATTAATACAAGTTGAGATTTTAAAATAAACAAATGAAGGCCATGGAGATATAACATAATCTCCAGGATTGCAACAACTCTGAATAATAAGATTAATAAGCTCATCAGAACCATTTCCAAATAATATATCGATATCATCAGGAATAAAAAAAATATCTTTAATAGCGTATTTTAATCCAGATATATCCGGATTAGGATAGCGATTTAAATTCGTTTGTTGTATTACGTTAGAAATTTTTTCATATACAAATTTCGGTAGTTTATATGGACATTCCATGGAATCCAATTTGATATTGTAATTATTATCAAATTGATTAATTTGATAGCCAGTAAGAAGACGAATGTCATTTCTTATAGTATTTTCAATGTATTCGTTAATATTTTTTTCATTTATATTCATTTAGATACGATAATTAGCACTAGTTGCATGAGCATGTAATCCTTCAGCTGAGGCTAATATAGAAGCGATTTTTCCTAAAGTCTTTGCACCTTGTCTAGAAACTTTTATTATATTAGATCGCTTTTGAAAATCATAAACGCCTAATGGAGAAGAAAAACGAGCTGTGCGATTTGTCGGTAAAACATGATTAGGTCCTGCACAATAATCTCCAACAGCTTCAGAACTGAAGCATCCCATAAAAATAGAACCAGCATGATGAATAGAATCTATCCATTTTTCTGGATATTCAGTAGAAATTTCTAGATGTTCTGGAGCAATTTCATTAGCAATATCGCAAGCTTGTTGCAAATCCTTAACTAAAATTAGTGCTCCACGTTTTTTTAAACTTTTGCATAAGATGTCTGATCTCGGCATATTATTAAGTAATTTTTTGATAGATTTTTCTACATCATTGATAAAATTGTTATCTGGACATAATAAAATTGATTGTGCTAATTCATCATGTTCTGCTTGAGAAAACAGATCCATTGTAATCCAATCTGCTGGTGTTTTGCCATCACAAATTATAAGAATTTCGCTTGGACCAGCAATCATATCTATGCCGACAATTCCAAAGACTAGTTTTTTAGCAAGAGCAACATAGATATTGCCAGGTCCAACTATCTTATCAACAGCTGGAATAGTTTTAGTTCCATAAGCTAATGCCCCTATTGCTTGTGCACCACCAATACTGAAAACACGATCAATTCCACTTAAAGCTGCTGCTGCTAGAACCATAGTATTAGGTATACCATTTGGAGTTGGATTAACCATTATCAATTCGGAAACTCCGGCTATTTTAGCAGGAATTGCATTCATAAGAACAGATGAAGGATATGCAGCTTTACCACCGGGTACATATAAGCCAACACGATTTAAAGCGGTAATTTTTTGTCCAAGCAATGTACCTTCTTTATCTAGATATGACCAAGAATTTTCAGATTGCATTTTATGATAACTAAAAATTCGATCGTTGGCTAATTCGAGTGCTTTTCGCTGTTCTATTGGTAATGAGTGTAAAGCTGAATTTAATTGAGATTTAGGGATTTCTAATTCAGATATAGAAGATAAAGAAAATTGATCAAATTTTTTTGTATATTCCAATAAAGCTGCATCACCAAAATCTTTTATTTTTTTTAGTATCTTTAAAACGATACGCTCAGCATTTTTATTTTTTGGAAGTTTAACAGAAAGCAATTCAGATAAAGCAACATCAAATCCAACTTGACATGAATCCAATCGGTTAATTATATCTCTCATGGAGACTCCTTCTTAGGATTATTCTATTTTCTATATCATAAACATATATCATAGATATATGTCATTTAATTAATTTTCTACAATTTCAGAAAAAATATCTAAAAATTTTTTTAAGGAAGTCCTTTTAGTTTTAAGAGAAGCTCTATTAATAATAAGTCGAGAAGAAATTGGCATAATTTCTTCAACGGTTTTCAAATTATTGGCAATGAGAGTATTTCCGGTAGATACCAAATCAACAATAGCATCTGCTAATCCAACTAATGGAGCTAATTCCATAGAACCGTAAAGCTTAATTAGATCAATATGAACACCTTTGGAAGCAAAATGCTTTCTGGATATTTGTACATATTTAGTTGCAATTCGTAGTCGGCCTCTTTGTTTTATAACATTGCTATAATCAAAATCTTTTTGTACAGCAACGGCCATTTTACATCTTGCTATTTTTAAATCAATAGGTTGATATAAACAACCTGGTTTCTGAAAAGAGTGTTCTATAATGATATCTTTACCAACTACACCGAAATCAGCAGCACCGTATTGTACATAAGTAGGTACATCAGAAGTTCGTACAATCAATAATCGCAAATTAGGGTCACTAGTTAGAAGAATTAATTTCCGAGAATTTTCTAAATTTTCTTTTACTTTTATTCCGGCGGTTGCTAATAGTGATAGAGTTTCATTAAAAATTCTTCCTTTAGATAATGCTAGAGTTAATTGTGAATTGGAAACTTTATTCATATTCAACTTATCAAATTATTTTCAATAAAGTAAATACTTACTAACAAACAGTTAAAGTTTAGAATTTACTTCTATTTTTCAATGTTTATGATTAGAATCAAAATAATCATACTTAATAAAAGTTAATAAGTATAGATATCAATTTTGTAAATAGTAATTAAATTAGCTAAGGTCAATGAACCAATTACAATACATAACCATAGAATTCGATAAGTAATCTAAAAACTGTAGAAAATTTCAAGAATAACCAGACAATAATAACCAATTTTAAGATATTTGCTCTGTTTTATCAGGTTAAATATCTTAAAATACAGATATATTTCTTCCAAAGAAGATACGATTAGATACAATGCTTCTTATTTTGTTAGATATAATTCCATTTGAGTCTAATCTAAATTAGAATCATGTTATTTCAATTTCTAAGCTTATAGCCGATTGCCAATAAGCGCAATGCAAAAATTGAAACTAAAATAAATGTTGTAGTAATTGCAAACAAACCGAAATAGGGAGAAACATCGGATTTTGAAAAAAATCCGTATCGAAGCCCATCAATTGTATAGAAAATCGGATTCCATCGTAGAATATTTTGCCAAAATGGAGATAAAGAGTGAAAAGTGTAAAATACGCCAGATAGAAAAGTTGTTGGTGTTATTAAAAAATTCTGAAATACAGCAAGTTGATCAAATTTTTCAGACCAAAGTCCGGCAATTAATCCAAGTACGCTCATAATTCCACAGGAAATAATAGAGAAAATCACAATCCAAAATGGATATTTTGGATATAATGGAATAAGTGTAATTGTAGCTAACCAAATAAATAAACCAACGATTAAACCACGTGTAATAGCGGCTAAAATGTAAGCAAAAAAAATTTCCAAATGTGATATGGGAGAAAGAAGCATAAAAACCAGATTTCCAGTAATACGACTTTGGATTAAAGAAGATGAAGGATTTGCAAAAGAATTTTGCAACATACTCATCATTATTAAGCCAGGAATTAGAAATGCAGCATATGATATATCTTCATAAACTATACGATCTGACAAAATTTTTTCAAATACAAATAAGTAAAGTAGTGCTGTGAATACAGGAGCAGCAATCGTTTGGAAAAATACTTTCCAAAACCGCATCAATTCTTTCAATAGTAAAGTTATGAATCCTGAATGAAACAATGCTATTGAATTTAATTCAGGCTTCGTTTCTTTAGACATATAAAAAACTCCATACAATCAATCCTATGATCATAGATCATCATGATGCATAATCTTTAAAAATGCTTCTTCAAGATTCGAGCTACCAATATTAATAAGCAAATTATGTATTGTATCTAAAGCTACAATACGACCAAACTTGAGTATAGCAACACGTCTACATAAAAATTCCGCTTCACTAAGATAGTGTGTGGTTAACATGATAGTATGGCCAAGCTTATTTAATTTAGAAATAAATCTCCAAAGTTCATTTCTTAAATCAACATCTACCCCAGCTGTAGGTTCATCTAATACGATAACAGGAGGACGATGTACTAAAGCTTGTGCTACTAAAACTCGTCTTTTCATACCTCCAGAAAGGGATCTCATATTAAAATCTGCCTTGTCTAGCAAACCTAAATTCGCAAGTACTTCATCAATCCAGTCATCATTTTTCCTTAAACCAAAATATCCTGATTGTATTCGCAATGTTTCGCGAACTGTAAAAAATGGATCATAAACTAATTCTTGCGGTACAACTCCTAGAGAACGACGGGCAAACTTATATTCATTTAAAACATCATAACCGCATATGTTAGCTTGACCTGAATTAGCACGAGATAAGCCAGCTAGTATTGAAATAAGACTTGTTTTACCTGCACCGTTTGGACCAAGTAATCCAAAAAATTCACCGTGATCAATTTTCAAATTAATATCATAAAGTGCTTGAAAACCTGTTTTGTGAGAAAAGAAAGGAATATTATTTCGAAATAATGAGTTTTTTTTATAAATTTTCGAAATATTCTTTAGAAATACAGCAGACATAAGAACCATGAAATGACGTAATATCAATAAATAAGATTTAATACATCTTATTTATTACAAATTGTAAATGGTACTATGGTCTCATAGTAAGTATCTAATTATTCTAAATGTGTTACATAATTACAACGCACAACAGTATTTCGTATTGAATTTTGATTATGAATTATATATTTATATATAATTCATAATCAATAAAAAAATTAAATAAGATATTAGATATATCTGATATATTTTTCAAATTCTAATCTAGCTATTTTTTGATTTTTGCATTGCGGTTTTATTTATAATGTCTAGATTCATACTGTATACTAAACAATTGTTTATTTTGTAAGGTTTTATTTTAAAAATAGAAAATACACATAATTATATTATAATACTTCAGTCAAATTTTAGTAAAATTGTATCAGTCAAACTAATCTAAATAATATGAATAACAAAGAAAGTAAGATAAATGCACATATGATCATATACACAAATCTTTATAAACATCTAATTAATATTTCTAGATAGATATAATCTATACAATAATATTTTTTATATTGAAATATATTTTTATATTGAAATACGAATTCTCACTAATAGAATCGTTATCTTTCTTGAAGGATTATTTATTTTATTTGTTTAGTCTAAATTTTTTATTTATATGTTTATGTTTATATGAATATCATATGAATAGATATAAACAATAGATTTTTAATAGATTTTAAATAGATTTTTAATAGATTTTATATTTGAAATTTAAAGTAAAGAGATAAAAACTAAAGTTAGTATGGAGTATTTTTTATCAGTTTGATAGGCTATATCAACTAGATAAAAAATTTCTAAATAATTCTATTCACTTATTTTCAATATATCATCTACCATTGTGACAATTTAATCAGAATGAGTAAATAGAATTCTCATAATGTACTGTTTCTAATTGTATTCTCTATTTTTTTATCTTGAAATTTTCTAAATTCTATCTAAATTCTATTTTCTCATTTTTATAATTGCTTATTTAGATTCATAGACAGACTTAATTAATTATAGTTTGAATTTATAAAAACATTCCTAGTAATCTGGTAAAAGAATGTTAAAAATATCCTATCCTTAGATTTGAAAAATCATTCAGAATTTTTGTCTGAATATTTCATATGAAAGATACCAGATACTTTAAAAAAGCTAATTTACATCTTAGAAAAATTATCTTTTCTTAGAAAGAAAATTAATATCAAATCTTTTCATTCAATAATTCATATATTATTCCGCATATTATTCAAATAATATATCTTTGACTTTAATATGTATAAATTCTTTTCAATAAGAGATATAAGTTTTGAATATATAAGATTTTCTTCTTCTAATATAAAATAGAAAAGAAAAAATATAAAAAAAGATGAAAATTTTTACTGATTTTTATCAGATTTCCTGAAATCAAACTTGAAATTCTGGAAAGAATATCCCGATTGAGATTAAAATAAAGATAATTCATTTTTTAAAATTGTAATAAAATGTAATAAAAAATAAATCAAGTAATGATTTTTTTAAAATCTCTACTAATATCTTATTTATCTAATTTAGTACTAGTTATATATAATTTTAGTACTAGTTATATATAATTTATAATTTTTGTGAAGTCTTATTTCATTTTATAATTAACTTTAGCTAGTTCTAATATAGAATAAATTATAGTCGGATATATAAGTATCCCTATATTTTTATTAAAATCAACCGATATTTTTTTCATTCTTAGATTAATTTATGGATATAGTAATTACTAACCTTGGATCAATTGGAACTATTGAAGCTTATATCACAGCTGTCAATCAAATACCGATGTTGTCTCAAGATCGCGAAATAGAACTTGCAAATAATTTATGGAATAAACAAGATTTGAACGCAGCTCAAGAATTAATTTTGTCACACCTTCGTCTTGTTGTTTCGGTAGCAAGACAATATCTAGGTTATGGATTAGCTCATGCTGATTTAATACAGGAAGGTAATATTGGATTGATGAAAGCTGTTAAACGATTTAATCCTGATCGCGGAGTAAGGCTTGTATCTTTTGCAATACATTGGATAAAGGCTGAAATTCATGAATTCATTATACGTAATTGGCGGATAATAAAAATTGCTTCAACAAAAGCACAAAGAAAATTATTTTTTAATTTAAGAAGTATGCGTCCAGATGATAAAACTTTAAATCCTAAACAAGTAGAGCAAATTGCTCAAGAGTTAAATGTACATCATAAAGAAGTAAGTGAAATGGAGATTCGTTTATCTGGTCATGATTTGTCAATTCATCATCAGGATGATGATGAAGAAAAAAAATCAGTTGATACTTACCTATCTGATGATAATAAGCAGGAGCCGACTCAAATATTAATTGATCGAGATAATGATGTATTGCAAAGTACAGGCCTATCCCAAGCATTAGCATGCCTCGACTATCGATCACGACGAATAATAGAAGCACGTTGGTTAAATAATGAGACCTGTGTAACTCTTTGTGAATTAGCTCTAGAATTTCAAGTTTCAGCAGAGAGAATTCGTCAAATTGAATCTGCAGCAATGAAAAAAATGCGAACCATTTTAGCTGCATAGACGTATCTAGCTGCATAGATGTATCTTTACGTGCCTTTATTACTTATATTATATTATATATGAATAATTCTATTAATAACTCTAAATAAGATTTAAATTCTAAATAAGATTTATTTTAATTAATTTTGAATATTTTTGGGAATCATACACTATATAATTTTGTATGCTTCATTCATCATCAATTAATCAATAATAAAAAGATCATGATGCGATCAGCATAAAAAAGAGTTTAGGCAAATCACTAGATATTCAAGTTTATATTGAAATAATTTCTTATAGATTTTTAAAAAAAGAAACTCTAATTTAGACAAAAAACCTTTGATAAAAATATTTTATTTATTATATGTTTACACAATATTTATATAGCCAAACTTTCTTTAGATATTTAAATAGGTATTAGAATTTCAACTAGCTATCTTTCTTTATACTAGAACTTATCCGGCAGGTAAATTAAGAAATATATCAATTTCAAAACCGAAAATCTACTACTATTAGAAATAGCAAATAAGATAAGATTAATTAATTGGAAGAATGAAATCAAATAATATAAGAGATTCTCATCTAAGTAAGGTTCACTAGTCGAAATTCTGATTTTTCAAAAACTAAAAGATACACGCATAACACGCACAATTTAATTTATATCAAATATTATATGTCAAATAATTATGAAATTTAATCTCTAATGATTACTATAATATTATTATAATTATTGCTGTATCAAATTTATTAGGATACAGATAACCAGATATTGAAAATCAAAGAGATTTACCTAATAGTGCCACTGTTGAATAAATATGTATACAATTCAAATATAAAGATTGAAAGAGTATAATAAAATATGTGTTAATTTTTCTAAATTTAATCGATAAATAAAATTGTTACTTTTTCTATTAGTTTAAATATTTTACTATTATTTCATGATAAATCAGAAAAATTAAAAATAATACTTTAATTTTTTAATTGCAGTTTTAAATTTAAATAATAAATGGTGTATGAATAACTCATATAAATACGATGTAATTGTTATAGGTGGTGGACATGCTGGAACAGAAGCAGCATTGTCATGTGCAAGAATGGGTGTTAGAACTCTTTTATTAACTTCAAATATAGAAAAGTTAGGTCAGATGTCTTGTAATCCGTCTATAGGTGGAATTGGAAAAGGTCATCTAGTCAAAGAAATTGATGCTTTGGATGGAGAGATGGCTATATCAACTGATAAATCAGGTATTCACTTTAAAAAATTGAATCTTTCAAAAGGACCTTCTGTTAGAGCTTCTCGTGCTCAAACTGATAGAACATTATATAGTCAATCTATTCGATATAAGATAGAAAATCAGAATAATTTATGGACTTTTCAGCAATCAGTTGAGGATTTAATAATAAAAAACAATCGTATAATTGGAGTTATAACCCAATTAGGTATAACTTTTCATGCTCAGGCGGTGATACTAACGGTTGGAACATTTTTAAATGGTTTAATTCACGTAGGATTTAAGAAATATTCTGGTGGTAGACAAGGAGATTCTTCAACTATACCATTAGCAAAAAAACTTCAAGAATTAGGATTTCCACAAGGTCGATTAAAAACAGGTACCCCTCCCAGATTAGATGGACGTACCATTAATTATAAAGTATTAGAGCCACAATCAGGTGATTCAAATCCTGTTCCCGTTTTTTCTTATATGGGAAATCAAGATATACATCCTAAACAATTAATGTGTTGGATAACACATACTAATGAAGCAACTGCAAGTATCATACGAACAGGATTAGATCGTTCACCAATGTACAACGGAACAATTAAAAGCTCAGGGCCGAGATATTGTCCATCCATCGAAGATAAAATTAGTCGCTTTCCTAATAAAAAAGGTCATCAAATTTTTTTAGAGCCTGAAGGTTTGTATACTCATGAGATATATCCAAATGGAATCTCTACAAGTTTACCATTTGATCTTCAACAAGATATGGTACGTTCTATTTTTGGACTAGAAAATGCACATATATTACGCCCTGGCTATGCCATTGAATATGATTATTTCGATCCTAGATCACTTAATTTAACCCTTGAAACTAAGATAATATCAGGATTATTTTTTGCAGGCCAAATAAATGGAACAACTGGTTATGAAGAGGCAGCAGCACAGGGATTACTAGCTGGAATAAATGCTGCAAATTTTATTTTGGAAAGAACCCCATGGATACCGCAAAGACATGAATCTTATCTAGGAGTATTAGTTGATGATTTAGTAACGAAAGGTGTAACAGAACCATATCGAATGTTTACTGCACGAGCAGAGTATCGATTGAGTCTTAGAGAAGATAATGCTGATGTTCGGTTAACAGAAATTGGTAGAAAATTAGGAGTTGTAACGAATGAGCGATGGGAATTTTTTAACAGAAAACAAGATTCTATTTCTAAAGAATTAGAACGTTTAAAAAATACTTGGATCGACCCAAACCGCTTATCTGGAATCATAGAAAGTCAAGTCAATAAAAAATGTTCCCTTTCAAACCTTTTGAAGCGACCCGATGTTAATTATAAATCTTTGATGCAAATTAAGGATAATTATGGTAAATTCCTAGTAGGGCCTGGATTAATCGACGATATCTTTTCTGCGGAACAAATAGAAATTTCTATCAAATATGAAGGTTATATTGTTCGACAATTTGAAGAAATTAGGAAAAATTCAATAAATGAAGCTAAATACATACCTTCTGATATCAATTATGATAAAATAAAAAACCTATCCTATGAGGCTTGTCAAAAGCTTAAATTACATCGACCCAAGACAATAGGACAAGCTAGCCGTATTTCTGGTGTTACACCAGTGGCAATTTCTTTAATTTTAATTCATATAAAATGTTCTGAACGTTATAAAAGGAAATAAGATTTTGTGTTTAAAGATTCATTAATTGCTATGAAAATAGAAAAAGCTTGTAATCAATTAGATCTACCTATATCAAAAAAAAAATTAGAAAACTGGAGAAGTATTTATATCAAATAGAAAAATGGAATCAAATTTATAATTTGACTTCTGTTCATACTCTGGAACAGATGTTGCTTCTGCATATTTTTGATAGTCTTGCAGCTATTTCTCCGTTAGAAAAAATTGTCAAAAAAAAAGATAATAGTATTACCATCTATGATATAGGTTCTGGATGTGGCTTGCCAGGTATTGTTTTTGCTATTATGAAATTGAATTGGAAAATTAATTGTGTTGATTCAGTTGAGAAGAAAATAGTGTTTATGCATTATATAAAAAATATCCTTAATCTGAAAAATCTTGAAATTATTCACAATCGAATAGAATACTTACCGGCTGTTAAATGTGATGTTGTTATTTCAAGAGCTTTTGCATCACTAGAAAGATTTTCTGTTCTAGCGGGCTATCACGTTTGTGAGGATGGATTTCTTGTTAGTATGAAAGGAATTTATCCAGAAAATGAAATTAATATATTACAAAGTTTCAATTTTTGGAAAATATATAAAGTAGTAAAGTTATTTGTACCGGAGCTTAACGCCAACAGATGCTTAATTTTTATGAAATATAATTATATTTCATAAAAATTAAGCATCTGTTCTAAACATACTGAAATTTTTAATTTATTTCAACATTCCATTTAGGCAAGATTGTTGTATTAAGTTATTTTAATAATAATAAACTATTTGACTTTTTAATTAAAAATATTGAGAATTGCGACCTATATCGGAGGAATTCCCGAGTGGTTAAAGGGGGCAGACTGTAAATCTGTTGGCGGGAGCCTACGTTGGTTCGAATCCAACTTCCTCCAATAAAAATTCCATTCATTCTGTTCATTAATGTTCATTAAATACGATAAAACAATTCAAAATAAACTGGATATTGTTTTAAATTAAAACAAATAAATGGGTGAAGGAAATGAAACACCTGCGGGTGTAGCTCAATGGTAGAGCAGAAGCCTTCCAAGCTTATGATGAGGGTTCAATTCCCTTCACCCGCTCCAAAATTATAGATGCCCGTGTGGCTTAGTGGTAGAGCACTCCCTTGGTAAGGGAGAGATCACGCGTTCGATCCGCGTCATGGGCACCATTATTAGTTTAATTTATTTTAGTTTGGGCTTTACTATATGAGTCTAGGAGTTACATAGTCATGGCAAAGGGCAAGTTTGAGCGTACTAAGCCTCACATAAATGTAGGTACTATCGGTCATGTCGATCACGGTAAGACAACACTAACAGCAGCAATTACAACTGTTTTATCAACTAAGTTTGGTGGTGAAGCACGT
>CAZUGU010000002.1:0-7243 GCA_964620485.1 uncultured Burkholderiaceae bacterium
ATATATATATAAAAAGGATATATGACTCACATATTCCCTCATTTTATCTCAACAAAATGGAGATTTTAGGGTCTTAAAAATATCAGATGTAAACTCGTTTACAATTTCAATTTATGGGATTTCACATTCAAAATAATAAATTTAAAAAATAGGATAGGCTTGAGATGGTTTACTATTTTTCTATAATAGTTTAAATTTGTTCGACTCACAAGATTAATCTATTATTAATATAAAACTCATTATTCAAAAACATTAATTTTATAATAAATGTAAAATTTTCTTATTGTTACATCATTTACTTAATAAACATTCTTAGTTTGTTTTGGAAAAGCGTGTTAATGAACCATTGATTGTTCTAATTCGTTTTACTTTTGGGAAATTACATCAAATTTGGTATGGAAATAACTTTGATATGGTAATAACTGATTTATAGGTAAAAAGTTTTATATATCACGTTCGTTTGAATACAAACAAATGATATGATGTAGTAAATACTCTAATATCTCTTCTCTGAAATAGTACTCAAAATTGTAAATGATTCTAGTAATTCAAACATAACAAAAGTAATATGAAATAGTGTAATAGATTCTTCACATGCCAATATGAATTATGAACTCAATTTAAATCCTTATTAAACAGGTTAATTTCCTACACCACTCGTGAATGTGCTATTGCAAAAGTAATTTAAATCCATACAATAGGAAACGTTTAAATCAGATAAGTTGGTAATGAGTTAACTAAATTAGTTAGTATTGAAAAGCTATTGTTTTTTATATAATGATTGCTTATCAGAGATATGCATTCTAAATACGAGCTACACAATGGATTCTAAATACGAGCCACACAATGGATTCTAAATACGAGCCACACACTGGATTCTAAATACGAACCACACAATCTACTAATATTTACACTGATTTCCTTGAAGTTCACACAATCTAATAAGATTTACACTGATTTCCTTTGATTGTATATTGGGTTTTGCAAAAAATATGGGGATTGTCTAGTCACAATCGATCAAATTGATTGGCTCTTGAAAGGGTGAATGAACAGGAAAATAAAGTATAAATAAATAATAATAAGTAGATAATAATAAATAAACAATAATTTCGTGCCATAAATGAAATTTGAAATAAATAATTTCGTACCATGATTGAAATGTGAAATAAATAATAATTTCGTGCCATGAATGAAATGTTAAATAAATAATAAGATGAAGGCACCTCGTTGTATGATGAACTCAATATAAAATACTATTTTTCGAGGTGTTATATATTATTTTGGTGTTATTCTTATATTATTTGAAGTGATATTATTATATTACTTCAAATGAAAGTATTGATCTCATGTACAAATTTAGATGTGGTAAATAAAAATGTTTAAGATCGAATAACATTCGTTGAGGCAATAATAGTATGAAATTAATATTGTATAGTTTTAATTAAAATAAACTTATATCTAACTTATTAGATTTCTATCCAATGAAAATTTAATTGTTGAAATCATTTGATCCTAAAACGCTGACAAAAATTTAACTTCTTGTGTTTTAAATTAAATTATTGAAATTTACAATTTATTAAATAAGATACATATTAAAACTTAACCTCCTCTTACTAGTTGAACTCCTCCTCTTACTAGTTGAACTTCTAAATCATATTTTCAGTTAATCGAATTAACAATGCCAGATAAATATGGAAATTTTGCAGTGAAATTTGGATACACACTCACTTTAATTCTCATATTACATCACCATCATGCTAGCATAGCTTAAATGAAACTATCTGAATTTATTAATTTTAATGGGAAATGATAAATTAAAATTAAATAAATTTATCAAATATAACTCAATTAAAAGTACGATGCAATCAAATACAAAATTATGACCGTAGTAAACTTATATCAAGATTAGATTTAGATTCAAATTCCATTAATCGATACCTAATCACATTATTACCTTCGCTTAATTTCCTATTAATACAAATAATCTATCTACCACTTAATTCAAAAATCTATGATTTTGCCATTTATTCCAAATATTAATTAGTTTTCACCCCTAAATTAAAATTCTTTATATCTAATGGACATACTTAGAGCCTGACTGAACATTATCATGCAATAAGATATATTTAAATCAAATAACACATCGATTACTTATTAATTATAATCAGAAATCGAGTTGATCCAAAAGAAAATTAATGAACCAAAATGCACTTTTTTAAGAATATGGTCTTTACAAATCAACCCACATAAAACATATGAATCATATTAATTTTCCTGATGTTTATAAAAGTGATTTTGCCGATAATTGAGCTAATAAAAAATAATAATAATTGTTATTTTCGAAAAGAAAATTGTAATTTCAAATCAAAACTAAAACCCCTCCCTTCTACGAATTTTAACTTTTACACAATAAAGATGAAATTGTATGTAATTGTTGTCAAATTATATAGCCAATTTCATTTTATTTCAACTAAATAAATTTATATAAAACTGGACAATCAGATCGGAATAGAAAATTCAGAAGCCCAACTTGACTTCAGGAATAAATTACATAAGTTCATTCGCTTCTAGTTAAATTTACTTTTCTAATATTCTACTTTATTCCAAAAAAAAACTCAATTTATCCAAACTTGTTTATGAGGTGCTATTTGTGGTAAATCTGGGTCAAAATTCGTAAAATATGTTATAATATATGACATATGATAGTTCCAGATATCCCTATAGATGTAAGCATATTATGTCGATCATGCTTAAATAAAGCTTGTTATTATTACAAGTAAGCTTATATGTAGCTGTTTTTCATTAAGTGTAACTTGTCTAGCTTACTTCTAATTTAAATTTGAATTGATGAAATCATGAAAATAAAAAGAGTAGTAGCAGAAATTGAAAAACATAAATTCTAGATAAATCATGTTTCTTTTCCAAATTTATTTGATACTACTACATCTTTTATAATCAATCAATTTTTACCATTTTACATTATTTTTGTCTAACTTTTTGAAGCAAAATTGTACCTTTATTTTTTCTAAAAGAATTAACTCAATTCTTATCTATAATCATTTATGCAACCATTAACTTAACATAAGATTATTTAGTTGATCATACAATATCATTTCTTACTAGTTTTTGCATGTGTATTATTATGGATTAGGTGTTCAATGTTTTATTGGTAAAATTCTCAAAGCAAATCACTCTGATTTATAAGTTTTCATCAGTTGATATCCCTTACAATAACCCATCCTGTGATTGGAACAGTAGTTTTAACAATGTACAAGGACTCTCTTAAATGTACAACTAGCTCTTCTAGAAAGGTTTTAATCAACAAATGAGTGTTCCTAGGAAAATTTGATAGGAAAATTTGATAGGAAAATTTAATTGGAAAATTTGATAGGAAATTTTGATAGGAAAATTCGATAGGAAAATTTGATCATCAAATCTTAGAACTGAAAATTTGTTCATCCTCTATAATCAAAAAAAATTTGTTAGTAGTTGAAGTTAATCAGAGTTCTTCTAAGAGAGGCCAGTTTTCCCATGATTACAAAAGAATCATTATTTTTGAAAACAAAATGGTATTTCCCATGATATTATTGAACATCTCGATAGTTCACAATATGAAGGAAATTATATTTAAGATAGATTATAGTTACAAGGTGATATTTGAAGCTTACATCTATCTTTCTAATTTTCTTAATAAACTATTAAAATCAATAGTCACAATTTATAATCATTCTATGAATAAAGTTGCAATTTGGAATCATTCTATGAATAAAGTTGCAATTTGGAATCATTCTATGATTATAAACACAACACAATTTGGAATCATTCTATTATTATAGTCACAATTTAAATACTTCTTTTTATATTTATAGTTTTATGTTTTTACAAAAAATTGTAGTTTTTACTCAAAATGAATAATATTTCTATACTAATATTTTAACCCAGCCAATTTTCTTTGCTTCCTTGATCGCATATACAATATTTTTATCAATATCGCAATGTATAAATTAAATTAAGACTTATGAATTAAATTATGGAATATCCCTTTCCTAAATATCAATATAGGCAGTCAAAATAAGTAAGAATTGCCTTTATTTGACATTGGGTCATTCGTTAGTAGTGTTTTATGTGCCCCTAGAAGTGTCGAATGTTTGAGTGTGGAAATTAGTTGAATCCATTATCCTGATGAATTTAGTTCTCTTTCATTTTTACCCTGTAGTGGAACATCCTGTTTGATTATGATTCTAACAATGACGACTCTAATCAATTTTATGATACTCACACTTGTAATACTGATTTTTCTGCATCTTCATCAACAAATGTAAAATCTCCTCAGATAAAACTTGAAGATAATATGCTTACAGGAAAATGGCACTTCTTATGACGCTATTATATATTTCTCTAGGTCACAAGTTACAGGACAATATGATAAAAATTCACTATACTTTGAAGATGATACTGAAAATTCCTTAACTCATCATCCTTTCTTGTGTTAGTTATTATTCTCAAATTTTTGACTTCAATACCATAAATGCTACTCATCTTGTTGCTAGTTCAGTGCAGAGCATCTTCAATAAATCTTACATGGAGCAAGTTAATTTAGATGATATTATGAGGATTCCATCAATCAAGAGGGATTCGGTGGTTATATATCTTGGAATTTATAATTCTAACTAGTACCATTTGAAATCCCAGTATATATCAATTTGATTAAAATATCATGCTTTTCATCAGATTTCGATGTAACAGCAATTGATATTCGACATTTTCCAATATGCAACTGATTAGAAATTTACATATAATTCAAAATTATATGGCAATGCATAATATAGAATGGGTAAATACTATTACTATTGCTGTTAACAACAACCTAACTTTATGGAAATATTTAATTTAAGTTTTTTTGTATCAACAAATCTAGTAATGCAATATTATATGTCTAGAAATGTTGTATTTTATAGTAATA
The DNA here is from genome assembly GCA_964620485.1 of uncultured Burkholderiaceae bacterium. Classification (GTDB taxonomy): domain Bacteria; phylum Pseudomonadota; class Gammaproteobacteria; order Burkholderiales; family Burkholderiaceae_B; genus CAZTUH01. The sequence goes on from CAZUGU010000002.1 coordinate 4,964, forward strand.
AAAAAGAAGGAATCAGTATACCTTCTAGGAGGTATTTTAGAGATCTAACATTAGAATTTGTAGTACTTAATCGGGTTTGATGACTTAATTCCATATTTATATTCAGAGATTTGAATAACCGTGGATATCGTATAATCCTGGATAAACAAAATGATAGAATTGTTTTCTCAAATGCAAAGTGTGTAGTAAATTATTTACGATAAAAGGGACAATTGTAATAATTGTTTTAATTTCAGTGACTTAAACTCCCTCTCTTTAATATCTATTTTTATATTTTCAATAATTTGTTCTGATATTATTTTGAAACAAGTAAATGATCGATCATTGATCTCGCCAAAAGTTTAATATTGAATCCAATTTTATAATATTTTCAGAAATTTTCAGATGAAATGAATTTATCACTTATATTTCAACATAATACCTTTTTATTTATATTTTAGATTTTATTATTGGTTTTCTTCAATACTAGAATAACTATAACTTCATTTTAACTATCCAATGTAAGTTATACAACATGTCCTCAAGTGGATCCCAAATTGGGAGGTCATACATATTAGTACATAAATAGTAAGAATGTTATCATATGATTTTATTTATTTGTGAATAAAAATGAACTAAATATCATATTGAGCAAGATATAGCAATAAAAAGATAAGTGGTGAATCATGAGACGTCATTTCAATATCATCATGAAAAATATAAGATAAAGAAAAACGAAAAGTAACATACCTTAAACACATCACTTATTCCAAACGACTTTCTGAGTTTATTTGAGATATTTGAATCGCAAAGGAAGGGACAAGATTTACTTGATTTAGGTAAATAAGTTTAGGTTTATTTTTTTATCTTTACTCCACGATTATAAACTGTATATAAGAATATAAACTTTTATGGAATTTAATTATTCGATACCTGCTATTCCAATTTCCAATCAAACATGAGTTATTAAATATCATTTTCAACTACCATTAAACATTGAAATAGATGTGTGCTACTAGTTATAAAGAACTTATTACAATTTCCTTGTTCCCCTTAATTAAATTGAATCTGTTTCGTGAATCGATTATTCCTTTGTGATTAAGAATATTCGGGCTTTTGATTACTGATAATATTGTTTGTATTTTTCAAATGCTCAATATAGACTAGTTTTCATTAGAGTGAACAAAGTCTTGTTATAAATTTGATAAAACATGCTACATGCTACTAGTGTTATTAATTTAAACTACTTTATATACGTTTTATATACCACTGAATTTCAGTAAACATATTATTCAATTAACGAATTCTCTATTTCAGAAGCTTGTATATAATAGATTATTACTTGGATATTTTGATTTATTTAACGATTTTGTTGCATGTTCTTAAGAGTTCCATTTATTTATTAATATTAGATGAACCAATAACTCGAATTAACTTAAAATTTATAAAAGGTACATCAATTTTTAATAAAGTATAAAGCAAGCAGAGCAATACATTTTTGACTATTGATATAAAAGTATAATTGACAACTTATGTAATAAGAAAAAAGCAACATCTCCCTCTATCTTAGAATTTATTTCAATTTGTAATAAGATTGTCAAATCTTCTTAGGTAATTAGCATAATTCAATTGACCCTTTGAGCCGTACATAATCTTAAGATTTATTAATGAAGATGCCATATTGGCGGTTTATATCTATTTTTAAGTGGCAATAACAAAAGATTCTTCAATGCCTTTTGATTAAATTGTTAAGTAAAAAGTAAGTAAAATGAACCGAAAATTTTAGTAATAAATATTCACATAATGATCATTTTAAATTCTTATCCAAATTTCTTATGATCTGAAAATTTATTGAATCTTCACCATATAAGTTTCAAAATTACATTCGACCCATTCGAATGCAATAAAGTTCCCAGTAAGCATGTATAACTGATTAAAATTTTGAAATATCATCAGATCGTAACTGTTTAAATCAATTGTTATAAATCGACTATAAAAAGCAGATTGTTGGTAATGAGAAATGATTCAATAATTTGTTGAAGATATCAGAATATATTATTGATATTGGGTTTTAATGAGTAGCATCATAGCTCGTACCTCCCATGTAGATTTTTACGTGATGATCAGTGTATCTTATATTCATAAATTCTTAAGTTCATAAAAAGAATAAAAATTCAGATCTTAGAATTCACATTTCTTTAGTAAATTCTTCAAAAAAATTTGGAATGATTGTATGTCAATGTTTAAATGCATTTTCTTGTAATTAATAACTTCCAAAATTCATAAAAATAACCATAGAAT
>CAZUGU010000003.1:0-1944 GCA_964620485.1 uncultured Burkholderiaceae bacterium
TTCCTATTACCTTCAATATCACGTTCACATTCACAAATACAGCTCATTTCCATCCTATTTTATTTTCCCAGACAATGCAAAGCCACTGTTGTTGAATTGGTATAAATACATGCATCTACACACTTCAAATACAAACATCATAACTACACAATTCTCTAGAATGTTTAAAAATTCAAATCAAAATTTAAACCCAATCAAAATTTCTTATCCGATATTTCATATAAGATTATTAAAACTAATCAATTCTCGTTCAAAAAGAATGAATAACCACTTGTTATAGTAGAGAGTGCTGTAATCGTCGTGATTCATTTTGAACGGGTTTTTACTGTCTAAAACTGAATGATTGTGTGCCGAAATTTCAATAATGCTTGAAATAGTTTATTTCTAGTCAAATATAACGCTAGTTATTTATTATAATGCAATAAACATACCAACACCGATTTGTTTCAATTGCTCCCAAATTAGAGTCCACGGCTTACTACCTCGCTTTCTTATACACCAATATATTACTCCTTAAACTCATTTGTTACGCAATTTTGCTAATCTCTTCAACATGCACAAAAATACTTTAAAGACCACAATCAAATCTGATACCAATTTAAACACGATCCGCAGATCTTTAAACAAACTATAAACTAAAATCCAATAAATTTGAGCTAGAAAAAAGTTTTCCTCTTGTACTAGTAATAATTGCCAAAGGTTTATCTTGTGGTTATTTAAGAGGCTTTAATCCTGAGACAGGACATTGTATTGATAAATTCACTTTATCTAAATTCTCATGTATCAGAAAATTTATTATTGTTCTTCCTAGTTTTTATCAATCCGATGTCTACATTAATCCGATACATTACGCATTCTATATTCTCAACACAATATAATAATTGTAATATTCTTTTCATTGTAAAACACTAATCATAATTAATTCAATGTCAAATATTCACATTTCTATTACTATATTGACGTACTACAGCTATGAAATAAATTCCTACATAGCCAAGATACAGTTAGTTCTTACTATAATAAGTAACCTACTAATTTCCTGAATAATTATTAATTTTCTAAAATATTGTTAAACTACCAAAATTAATCATTTTTAAAATTCTATTAATTTGTAACTAAGCTAATCGTATATCGCTTAACACAAACATATTTCTCTCTAAAACATTTCTAATCTAAAGTATATTTATAAAAATTAACTATCGTATAATTAACTTGACCATATGAGCAACTAACATGTAATTGAAATAGCACAGATTTTACAAATTTATTTTTTTACTCTCATAAATAATTTAGGAATTCATCAAATCTAGAAAAAAAATTCTATAATTACATCGATATTTGATTTTAGAAACATTAATATTATAATTTACTTTTGTAATTAACTATTTGATGTTCTAATTTCAATAATTCAATATTTATTAAGTAGATAATTCGAATGTTTCAAAATATTAGTTCTAATTTTTAAAGAATACCATAAATTCTATTCATAATATTCCATGTTTTCCAAATTTGTAATTTTTAAGAGCATGCAAATTTTGATAATTTTTTTATCAAACCTATGAGTTGAAGTAAGAAATATACAAATAATTATTGAAAAGATTTATCTAAACTTCCAAAGTATAATATTGAGAAATAACAAAATTGAAATAACCCAAACTTAAAATAATTATTTTTGTTTTGATGAATGGTTTGAATCCGAAATGAATCTATAATCCTGTAACTCCCAAAACATTTCCGAATCATTTTCATAAACTCAAAAACAAAAGAAGATGAAGCAAACTGGGAAAATATTAAATATTTCTCAAATTTTGAGAATTCATAAGACGGTAAGCAATTAACTCATTCTAAACAGAAATGTCTTCATTCTCAATTTGAATAATGCTGACGAAATAATTCAAAAACAAACTACACTCATGACGATAACTCACGCAATCAAAATCTAAC
>CAZUGU010000004.1:0-4332 GCA_964620485.1 uncultured Burkholderiaceae bacterium
CAATAAATACAGGTAATTCTTAATCATTTTATTGATTGTAAAAATGAACCTTTGCGAGTTTTTGTAATTCTACTGGGAACAATTTGCCCAATCTTCACCATTCTATCTAAACATTTAATCAAATGACTCAATCTGGTTTAAAATATAAAATCCACTAACCATAAACCAAATTGTATAATTGGAAATAATAATTTTCTTTTTCTTTTACTTCTTGAGGATGCAAATTGTATTTTTTACCAAGCTCCAACCATTGATTTTTATTATTATTGACACAACGTTTAAACTCATTTTTATATCGAGCATCCCAATTATACCTATTTATTGATCTCGGTATCAAATTTTCATGCTAGATATCGAAGATTGATTTTTCAAAGCATAACATCTATATATTTGAAATCGAAACTATCATGTTTTTGTAATTTTGGCATTCATCTCTAAATCGAAAATGCAAGTTTTGGACATCTTACCGAGGGATAGTTTGGAGGATAAAAGATAACACCTTTTACATAATCCCATTGGTCTAGTGAATATTTTATATCATAGGGAACCGCATTTAAACAAAGAGATTCAGAATGGCACCCATGAAGTTCTTTGATGGCATCCATCAAATTTTGCATCCCATCATAGACCTCACTTTGCAATTGGTTAAATATGTCATCTATAAAAATGTAATTTAAGAGTTATTTCAGTTCGATTGAGTTCTACTTTTAACCTTTAAAACTACAAAATTTTATTAGTTTAAGATTATTTCAAAATTAGATATAATGAGCTTTACCTTCTACTAATATTTGCGATTGAATATTTTTAAAGATTAACAGAAATAAGATAAAATTGAATATTGAGTTCATTTTCATCATTGAGCATTCGAATTGACTGAAGATATATACGAAAACTGGCTGAAGATAGATCCCAAAGCTGGTTGCTTTTTGAAATGATTCAAATGAGTTGATTGGGAATTCACTTTGAGATTTTCCCTATGCAATTTATTTCATCTGACAATTTCTCCCATGATTTTGATTAATAAGACTTTATCATTATTATTTGTGATTAGTTTGTTTTAATTATTCAAATCTTATCGTGCTACTTCTAGATATATGTTCTAAATCATCTAAGTTAGTTATTAAATAAATATTAATTCATATGTAAAATTAATTTAAGGATTATTGATTTTTTAATTTTTTACACTTGTTTATAGTTAAATTTGATTAAAAATGAATGAAAACTTTAATCTGTTTTAAATCTCTATTGACTATGAATTTATCATTTATTAGACACGGAAATTTCTGATAAATCTGATTAATTCTACTTTGATGTGTTTTTCAATCGTAAATTAATGCTTTTATTTTATTTAATAGAAATAATCTTCTGTTCCATTATCAAATAATACTCTAATCGTTTAAATTAGAATTAATTTTATATATATATTAATCATCATGGGTGACATAGGTATTTACAAGACAAGAAGTGTATTTTCTAATTATATAGATGTTAGAAAACCCAACAAGGCATGAGAATTTTCTTTAATAAAGAATGAATTTAATAAATGAATTTAAGCTATTGATAGGGAATCTCTTACGGATATAATTAAATGCACGTAAATTGTGATGATTGATATTATACTATGGAAAATTTAGTGTTGAAAGAAAATATATAAAGAGAATTAAACGATTATTAATTTCTTAGTGTTCTTAAACGGTCCGATAACTCTACTAGTTGTCCGATGAAAAATTGATTGAAGATAATATAAAATAAAATTAGTTTAGATAGATCATCGAACAAGATGAGGGTATCAAAAATGTGTTGGATGGAAAAATATCATTTGGATGGGAAAATATCATTTAAGGAATTCAAAGGAGAAAAAATAAAATATTTTAAAGCTTGAATGGACGGATCTAGATTAAATTTAGGGAGTCCAAATCACAAAAGAGAAAATTTAAATCCTTAGAATCGACAAAATATCTATAAATAATGCGAAAAATATAAAAGTTCTATTAGAATCTGGAAGGTATTTAATAAACGAAGTCGCGATAATGAACTTTTGAAGATAAATCTGTAGCCATGTAAAAAAGAAAATTAGAATTACGACTAATTTTTTCAAGAAATTGGTTATTCTACACGAGCTAAATTGAATTCAAAATAAGTATTTAAATAGTCTATAACTTGTTATTGATCGATATCTAGCTTTGAGTATAATTGAATCCAATGGAGATCCATTTTTTTTTTCTCTTAAAATATGTTTTATATCTTCAAGTTATCTCAATTGACAAACCATTTGATGGGTTGTGGATTATTATTATATTAAATTATTTATAATTATCGAGGCATCAATTGAAGATTTATTAACAATAGTTCATATTCAAGTGAATTTATTTTCTCTGAGGTATATAAATCCGTTGGTGTAATCGGAGATAATTGAATTCTACTAATTCGAAGTGGATAGAGAACTCATAAATGTATGATGAATGTTCGATTTGCGTGGGAGGAAAGTTTGATTGTGATCATGTGTAGATGTGTATGTGATGGGTACTGGCTATATACCAAACATATCTCAAATGATTCGAAGATCACATGATATTGAATTAGTTGTAAACTGGATTATATGAGTAATGTTGAATATTATATTGTAATTAAATAATTTAGAGTAGGATTTAGATTTTACAACTAAATTATTAGTGATTATTGAGGATGGATGGAATTTTACAAATATATAATAATAAATGCATTTGGATTTAGCTAGGAAGTTAGAATAAGAAAAAAAATGTATCAAACAATATATGAAAAAATGTATCAAACAATAAATGAAAAAATGTATCAAACAATATATGAAAAAATGTATCAAACAATATATGAAAAAATGTATCAAACAATATATGTCTACTTATAAAATACATATATAGTGTATAATTAAATGAAGAAGATAAAATGGTAGTAATCTACAACTGATATATATAAGATGGGGGTTTTAATTGAATTAAAATTGGATTAAAATTGGAAAAGAGGTGGGGGGATATGATAGGTTTAATTTTTAATTAGAAAGTGCAAGTGTAAGTGTGTTTGTGTATAGAATAAGAAATGTTATCGAAGAAAAAAAAAATTAAAGTAAATTGTTGGTATAATAATGGTATAATAAAGTAAATTGTTGGTATAATAATTTAATAGTTGAGATGTAAGATGTATTGTGTTGATGTAAAATTGGATTTTAGAGGTGATTTGTAAATTGAGAGTGAAGAATAGAGAAAAAATTGATTGAAGAGAAAAGATGGAATTGTTATATAAAAATAGAATAATGAGTGTTGAAAATGATAAAATTTAGCTAGTGTTAAGAAGATATATGTGTAAGAAGACAATAAAGAGATTTGAGTTGAGCTTGACCTCTAGAAGAGGAGTGCTTAGCAAGAATCAAGATTGAAAAACAACTTGCCGAATAAGGGTAAATCCTTATTGGTAAGAAAAAAGTTGATAGAAGATTTTTATGAGTTAAATTGGTTCACGATGTGTAACAATAAATTGGAAATTGAGTGCATAGCTAGCTGAATTTGGAATTCAGTTTTTGAAGTATGCAAAGTTTGATTGATAAAGAATACGTAATGTATTGTTTTATGAATTGAATTGTGGAGTTTGGATAGTAATTTTTAAAAGGATGTTTAAATTATGTAATTGAATTGAATTTCGATTAATCTTTAAACATTTGAAACATGAAACATATTATTGAATATTGTTTTGCGTTTGTTTTAAACTTGTAAAAGTAGAAGAGAAGATAAAAATGAATAATTTAAATTGATTTTTATAATAATAATTTATAATTGATTTTTATAATAATAATTTAAATTATTCATTTTATCGATCGAATAGTAACCTGGTTGATCCTGCCAGTAGTCATATGCTTGTCTTAAAGATTAAGCCATGCATGTCTAAGTATAAACTTTTATACGGTGAAACTGCGAATGGCTCATTAAAACAGTTATAGTTTATTTGATAATGAAATACTACATGGATAACCGTGGTAATTCTAGGGCTAATACATGCATAAGAACAACTTTAAGAGTTGTTGCGTTTATTAGATAAAGACCAACGTGTAATATATTAATTTATATTACAGATATTGGTGAATAATAATAACCATGCGGATCGCAGTACCAATATAATTTGGTGGCGATAGATCATTCAAGTTTCTGACCTATCAGCTTTCGACGGTAGGGTATTGGCCTACCGTGGCAATGACGGGTAACGGGGGATTAGGGTTCGATTCCGGAGAGGGAGCCTGAGAAACGGCTACCACGTCTAAGGATGGCAGCAGGCGCGCAAATTACCCAATCCTGACACAGGGAGGTA
>CAZUGU010000005.1:0-56346 GCA_964620485.1 uncultured Burkholderiaceae bacterium
AATCTGGATATTGAAACGTATTGCCAATTACAAAAGTAACAGCCATAGTTTCTCCTAAAGCACGTCCCAAACCTAGTATAATGCCACCTATAACACCAGATTTCGAAAAAGGTAATACAATATGCCATAAAACTTCCCATGTAGTACATCCTAAACCATAAGCAGACTCTTTTAACATGATTGGAACTAACTCAAATACATCACGCATAATTGTTGCAATAAATGGAATAATCATAATAGATAAAACCAAACCAGCTGTGAAAATACCTATTCCAAAAGGTGGACCTAAAAACCAAGATCCAATTCCTGGTAATGGACTAAGTAATAAAATTAGAAATGGTTGTATATATTGTTGAAATAATGGTGCAAATATAAATAATCCCCACATACCATAAATAATAGATGGAATTGCTGCTAACATTTCAATTGCTATCCCCAATGGATAACGCAACCAGGAAGGAGATAACTCAGTTAAAAAAATAGCAATACCAAAAGACATAGGAATCGCAAATACTATAGCAATAGTAGAAGTCATAATAGTGCCTATAATTGGTATGATTGCTCCGTAACTTTGAAGAACCGGATCCCAGTCTTTACGCCAAAGAAAAGATAGTCCATATACAGTCCAGGATTCAAAGCTTCCATGGAAAAGAACTAGTATAATAGAACTTAACAAAATTAGTACGAATATAGCGAAAGAACATGTTAGGATTTTGAAAAATCTATCGAATATTATATTTCGATTCATCTTGAGATGATATAGGTATGTATTGATAATCAAGAGCTATTTAAATATAGAAATAAGCTTTATTTTTGTTGGATCTTCAACTTAAAATAATTTCAATATTTGATAAGCATGAGTTTGAATCTAAAGCTTTAAATTAAAATTAGATAAATTATTTCCAAATAGGTTGTTTATTTACTCCTTTAATTTGATACCAGGAAGTTCGAATTACCTCTGTGACTGATTCTGGAATAGGTAAATAACCTAAGTTTATTGCCGAATCTTTTCCGTATTTAAAGGCCCAGTCGAAGAATTCTAACACGGCTTGACCTTGTTTGGGATTAACTTGAGTCTTGTGGATAATTATAAAGCTTGCAACAGTAATTGGCCAAGATTCAAATCCTCTTTCATTAGTTAACATTAAATTCATTTCAGATGAAGTCAACCAGTCCGCATTTGCAGCTGCAGCTGCAAATGTTCGCAATTCTGGTTGAACGAATTTTCCATCCCGATTTTCTAATAGTGTCCAAGCTAAATTATTTTGTTTTGCATAAGTATATTCAATATAACCAATTGTATTTTTGAGTTGAGAAACATAAGCAGCAACACCTTCATTGCCCTTACCACCTTGACCAACTGGCCATTTAACAGACTTACCTTCTCCAATTATTTCTTTCCACTTTGGTGAAATTTTCGATAGATAATTTGTTATTCCAAATGTTGTACCAGAACCATCTGCACGATGAATAACAGTAATATCAGCATCTGGAAATCTTAAATTAGGATTTAAAATTTTAATAGCACTATCATTCCATTTTTTAATGAAGCCCATAAAAATATCTGCCAAGACTTTACCAGAAAGTTTTAATTGTCCTGGTTGTATTCCATCAACATTAACAATAATCACAATTCCACCGATAATCGCAGGAAATTGTATTAGATTATTTCTTTCTAGTGCGTTTTTTGTCATTGGATCATCTGATGCGCCAAAATTGACAGTTTGAGCAATGATTTGCTGTTTTCCTCCACCAGAACCAATTGATTGATAATTTACAATTCTTTTTGTGGCTAATTTGTAATCAGCAGCCCATTTTGTATAAATCGGATAAGGAGAAGATGCTCCAGCACCTGTAATATTAGTAGCTTGTAAAGTTGTAATGATATTTATTAAAAATAAGGCTATTAGCAATTTATAAAAAATATATTCAGACACTCGATTTAATTCCTTTCTATGAAGGTTCAAAATTTGAAAAATTTTTTATTTAGTACGATTTATAATTATAATCCTATGAGAAATCATCCATATTAATTCTATTTAGCCAAATATTCTTCTAATTTATTTTTTGAAATTAGGAAAGGAAATTCTTATTAATTCAAATTAAATAATTTCTAATCAAGATCTATTTTTAAATACTAATCGACTTAATTTCTAAACATAGAAAAAATCAAATAATCATATTTAATTTTAAACATAACATGCAATGTAAATTCAGTACCAAAAGAACAAATTTTAATTTGTTCTTTACATTCTAAAGAATCTTCAATAGATCGATTAACCTGAATTCAGAATTCAAAGCATCTGATCTACATACATATTCTATAAAATAGTGAAAATTTTTTATAGACACAATTGCAAATCCAATATTTCATTCTTAATGAATTGATTATTTCTTTGTAATGTAAATGCAATTAAAACTTGTAATACTGATATAATTCTATTACTAGAATTATAATAATCAAGATATGACAAATATATAGATTTTTCACCATGTGGCCATTTTAAATCTTGAATATTATAGTAATTAGTAACATGATTTCTTTTAAGTTCTATATCAAGATTTTGCATCTTAAATTCAAAATCATAATTTTTCATTAATATGTCTATAACTCCAATCAAGTAATTTATTCATTGATATAATATATCTAGTCTTGCTTACTATTTACACACGAGCAGTATCTTCATCAAAATGCGTTTTCTAAATTAGATTTTTAACTGCTTGTATTTTTGATTAAGATTATAAGATATAAAGAACCAATCTTATCCTCATAATTGATATTAAACATATCTAGCTTCATAATTACAATGCTTACTTTAAGGTCCTATTCTTTGAATATATCAAGTTTAATGCTATAAATGTTCCATTTACAACATCAAAAAAAACTATATTTAACTATTTAGTCATTTGAAAATAAAATTTAACATGGTGTCCTCTTATATTTTGCATATGGTACAAATACCTTATTTTCAATAGAAAATCTTGTTGCGTCTTGTAATTCTTTATATCATTATCTTGATAAGAATTATGAAAAGTGTTGTAACTCTTACTATTGAATTCAATTTTCAATTCTTTAATTAAAATACGCAATATTGGTAAGAACACATTAAAACATCATTATTGACTGTAATAGCTGATTCAAGCATAATATCCGGATAAATAACATGTATCTAATTATTAGATATGGGAATTGCATTTAGGATATTTACATAAAAATACCAATTTAATATTGTATAAATCAAACGAAAAAATTAGATTCGAATTGCCGATTTTACTACGTATATCCTATTGAAACTAGAATCATTATTCTAGATTATTCTCTTTTTCGATTGCATACCAAACATTTAATGCATCTTTAGTTTCTGAAACATCATGAACACGTAAGATTGATGCACCACGTGCTACGCTTGCCAAAGCAGCTGCAATACTACCTGATAAACGATTTGTTACTTGACGATCTGTTACATCACCTATCATTGATTTACGTGATAAACCAGTTAATATAGGATAAGAATCTATATTTAAATCTTTTAATCTATTTAATAGAAAATAATTCTGATTGATTGTTTTACCAAATCCAAATCCAGGATCAAGTATTAAACGATTTGGCATTATTCCTGTGAATAATAAACTATTTATTTGATTTTTCCAAAAAGATTTTATTTCACTGATTATATCAATATAATTTGGCAAGATTTGCATCGTTTTAGGAGTCCCTTTCATGTGTACGATACAAAGTCCGCATTTTGATGATGATGCTACTACATTAATAGCATTGGGTTTTATAAAACCGTAAACATCATTGATCATATCAGCACCAGCATCTAATACAGCATCCATAACTTTAGGTTTAGATGTATCCACCGATAGTGGAATTTTATAGTGTCTTAAAACTTTAATAACTGGTAATAATCGTTCAATTTCTATCTTATCTGAAACGCTATTAGCACCTGGTCGTGTAGATTCACCACCTATATCTAATATATCTGCTCCTTCGCTAATAAGATTTATAGAATGATGAATAGCCGCATCAATATTTTCACATAAACCTCCATCTGAAAAAGAATCGGGTGTAATATTCACAATACCCATAATCAGTGGTTTATGAATTTTCAATATAAAACGACCACATTGAAAGATACGATCCATAGATTTTATACTAAAGTGATTATTATTTTAAGTAGTTACTTCACTAGGATTATTATTGTCAGCAGTTTCTCCAGAAGACGGAGGTTCCTGTGTATCAGATGAGGATGTAGAAGAAGATTTAGGTAAGCGTGGTGAATATCCATCTAGAATATCATTAATTTGATCTGAATCAATAGTTTCCCATTCCAATAATGCTTTAGTCATTGCTTCAACACTATCTTGATTATCTTCAATAATTTTACGCGCTACTTTATACTGCTCATCAATAATACGGCGAATTTCTGTATCGACCCTTTTCATAGTTGCTTCTGAAACATGTGTTGTTTTTGTAATGCTACGACCTAGAAAAATTTCGCCTTCATTATCAGCATAAACCATTGGACCCAATTCATCTGTCATTCCATAACGCGTAACAATATCACGAGCTATTTCGGTAGCACGTTCAAAATCATTAGAAGCACCTGTTGTCATTTGTTTCATAAAAATTTCTTCTGCAACACGGCCACCAAACAATACTGAGATTGTATTTAGTAAACGTACTTTATCCAAACAATATCTATCATTCTCTGGAAGTTGCATTGTAACTCCTAATGCTCTTCCACGTGGAATGATAGTTACTTTATGAACTGGATCTGTTTTTGGCAACTTTTTTGCTACGATTGCATGACCTGATTCATGATAAGCTGTATTACGTCTTTCTTCTTCAGACATGATCATTGATCGACGTTCTGTTCCCATAATGATTTTATCTTTTGACTTCTCAAAATCAAACATATCTACTGCTCGACCATTTCTTCTTGCAGCAAATAAAGCTGCTTCATTAACTAAATTGGCTAGATCAGCTCCAGAAAAACCTGGTGTGCCACGTGCTAAAATTTTTGCATCAACATCATTATTCAGTGGTACTTTTTGCATATGTACCTGTAAGATTTGTTCTCGACCACGAATATCTGGCAGTGGCACAACAACCTGTCGATCGAAACGACCAGGTCGTAATAATGCAGGATCTAATACATCAGGACGATTAGTCGCAGCTATGACAATTACACCCTGACCAGCTTCAAAGCCATCCATTTCTACCAACATTTGATTCAAAGTTTGTTCACGTTCATCATTACCTCCACCAACACCTGCTCCACGTTGACGGCCTACAGCATCAATTTCATCAATAAAGATAATACATGGAGCATGCTTCTTAGCATTTTCAAACATGTCTCGCACTCTAGAAGCACCAACACCTACAAACATTTCAACAAAATCGGAACCAGAAATGCTAAAAAATGGAACCTTAGCTTCTCCAGCAATTGCGCGAGCAAGTAAAGTTTTACCTGTACCAGGAGAACCGACCATCAGAACTCCTCGAGGAATACGGCCGCCTAATTTTTGGAATTTTGTAGGATCGCGCAAGAATTCAACTAATTCCTGTACTTCTTCTTTCGCTTCATCACAACCAGCTACGTCAGAAAAAGTAGTTTGATTAGTTGAATTATCGAGCATTCTAGCGCGTGACTTTCCAAAACTAAACGCACCACCACGTCCACCACCTTGCATTTGTTTCATAAAAAATACCCAAACACCAACTAGTAGTAACATAGGAAACCATGAAATAAAAATATTAGCCAAAAGGGATGGTTCCTTACGTGGTCTACCAGAAACGGGAACGCCATATTTAAGTAAATCTGAAACCATCCAGATATCACCAGGAGATATTAATGTATAAGGATGACCATTATCTGGGCTAATATATAATACTTCTCCTTGGACATCTACTCTTCGAATACGACCTAATTTGGCATCATCCATAAATTGTGTATAAGTATAATCATCTTTAGGCTTGTTTCTCACATCAAAATGTTTGAATATAGTAAATAATGCCAAGGCAATCATCATCCAAATTGCGACTTTAAAAAAAGAATTATTCAAGATAAACTCCTATTTATAGCTTCTGATTTTAGTCAAAAATATTACTAAATAGTATGAAATTATTTTCATATAAAAAATGGACATTATTATGCTATTAATTATGTATTTCATTTTATGATATTGATATCTAATGCAGTTGTCTCACAAAAAATAAAATGGTAGAAAATTATAGACATTACATGAAATAAGTTTTATATATTTTATTTTAACTAAAACTATTTTATTTAAAATTATATGCTATTAAAAATGTTTCTGATGATTTACTACGGGAAGCTTTAGGTTTATGTTCTGTAACATATTTAAAATATTGTTTAAATAACTGAACAATTTGAGAAAATCCACTACCATGAAAAGCTTTTACTATTAAAGATCCATGAGGATTAAGATAAGAGAGTGCAAATTTTACAACTAATTCACATATATATTGATTTTGAATAGAATCAGCACTTTTAAATCCAGAAAGATTATGACTCATATCGGAAACTATAAGATCAAGAAGTTTGTCTTTAAGTATCGATTCAAGATTTTTCAGAGTTAATATATCCCTAAAATCGCCTTGAATAAATTCAACATCAACAATAGGAGACATTGGAAGTAAATCCAACGCGATAATTCGTCCATTTAATATTCCATTTGAATTAATCAGTTTTTCTCGAATAACTTGAGACCAACTACCAGGTGCTGACCCTAAATCAACGATATGATATCCCTGACGTATCAATCTTTTATATATGTTGAATATTTCAATTAATTTAAATGCAGAACGAGCTCGATATCCTCTTTCTTTTGCAAGTTTTACATATAAATCATTATTCCATTTACTTATCCATTTTTTAGAGGATCTTCCCATGTTTCAAAACTATTTAAGATATCAATTATTGAATTTTAATAAACTTTAAAAACTCAACCAAGATGCATGTTAACATAACTAAAATATCTAAAACATAACATAACAAAACTAAAATTCAGTTTTCAAAATTTCAACTCTCATATTTTATAAATCCTTTCAAAATTTAACGAATTTTTAAAATTATGCATGCAATAAGAATTTTATTCTCAATACAGAACTGACTAAAATTGTCATAAGACATGCTAATTTCAGTAATTTTAGAGTTAATGAATTATATTTTAAATATAAGATATTTCTAATACTTCATATTTTCGCAAGCCTGAAGGCGCATTTACCGTAATAATATCACCTTCATACTTTCCAATTAAAGCCCGAGCCACTGGGCTAGAAATAGAAATTAGGTTAGTACGAATATCAGCTTCAATATCACCAACAATTTGATAAGTAACCCGATTATCAGAATCTAGATCTTTAATTTGAACTGTCGCTCCAAAAACTATACGACCATTCGCATCAACCTCAGATGGATCAACTAATTTTGCATTAGAAAGCGTTTTTTCAAGTTCACTAATACGTGTTTCAATAAAACTTTGTCGTTCTCGTGCAGCGTCATATTCAGCATTTTCAGAAAGATCGCCTTGTGCACGAGCTTCAGCAATATCATTTATTACAGCAGGTCTCTGCACAGTTTTTAGTTGATGTAGCTCTGATTGTAGACGTTCCGCACCACGAACAGTTAAAGTAATATTATTCATTATTTAGATCCATAAAAAGTAAATCCTATCATTTAGGTCTTTTAAAGACATAATAGCCTATTACTAGATATAAAATATTTAAAAAATTTTTAATATTATTAATATTAGATAGGATAGGTTTAATTTCTTTTTTGATTCCAATTTTTAAAAATTGGAATCAGCTTTTATACTAATATACTAATTTAAAAATTCTAATTTTATAAATTATAGTCAAAAATAAAAAAACATATTGATAATTAATTTAAAAGAAGATTTCTTAACTTTAAGATTATTAAACTGTAAAAATCGACAGAAAACGAACAAATATGAAAATCATTAATATTTTAATAGAAAGAAAATATTTTTTAAAATTTAAAATAATAGTAACTTATTAATCAATATAAATAAGTTTATAATATATTAGCGATTAATCTAAATTAGTTAATTTTCTAAAAATTTCTAAAATAAGTTTTGATTTAAAATTAATAAAAATTAAATCACAAAGTTTCAATGTTTTAAATCATATATTATTAGATAGAGAAATAAAATATACTTTTTAAATTCTATCTTAAAATTTATACAAAAATTTTATTATTGTTGATATGATCATTTATATTTTCCAAACTGGAAAAGCTTTATTGTAAATAATTATGAATTCCTTGTAATGAATAAACACGTATCTCAGGTTCTTTTCTAAGATATTGAATACTTCGAATTGCTGCCTTAGCACCTGCTATTGTTGTAAAACAAGCTATACAGTTTTTCAAAGCTTGAATTCGGATTTCACGTGAATCTGCAATAGAGTTAGGTCGTGTTTCAACTGTATTAATGATTAAATCAATTTCTCCATTTTTAATCATATCAATGATATTTGGATAACTTTCGTTTATTTTATTGATAATTTGAACTGAAATTCCAGACATTTTAATTGGAATTGCTGTTCCATGTGTAGCAACTATATGAAAGCCTAGACAATGTAGTTTATTGGCAAGTTCAACAATCGAAATTCTATCTTGTTGTTTAACACTAATAAATACTGTACCTGATTTTGGTAGTTTGACATTAGCTGATAATTGCGCTTTTAAAAAAGCTTCTTCAAAACTCATTCCAATTCCCATTACTTCTCCTGTAGACCTCATTTCAGGTCCTAAGATAATATCTGAGCCTGGGAATTTTGAAAATGGAAGCACTGCTTCTTTAATCGAAAAATGTTTCGGAGTTATCTCAGAATTTATACATTGTGATGCTAAGCTTTGTCCAATCATAACTCGAGCTGCTATTTTTGCAAATTGTATTCCAGTTGCTTTAGATACATATGGTATAGTGCGAGATGCACGTGGATTAACTTCTAAAACATAAATGTTTTCATTTTGAATTGCAAATTGCACATTCATTAAGCCAATAACATTTAAAGCTTTAGCCATTAAATTTGTTTGATGTTTAATTTTTGTAATTATACTATCTGATAAAGAATATGGAGGTAAACAACAAGCTGAATCCCCTGAATGTATACCAGCTTGTTCAATATGTTCCATAATTCCACCAATAAAAACAGTTGTTCTATCAGATAAACAATCAACATCAACTTCAATTGCATTATTGAGAAAATGATCCAATAATATTGGAAAATCATTACTAACTTTTGATGTTTTCTTCATATAATACTCAAGATCTTGTTTTTCATATATTATTTCCATAGCTCGTCCACCAAGTACATAACTAGGCCGTACTACCAATGGATAGCCAATTTCATTAGCATATTCCATTGCTTCACTCTGATTATAAGCAATGCGATTTAAAGGTTGACATAATCCTAGATCTTTTAATAATTTTTGAAAACGACCGCGATCCTCTGCCATATCAATTGAATCTGGACTTGTTCCAATAATTGGTACACCATTAGATTCTAAATCGTGAGCTAATTTTAAAGGAGTCTGTCCACCATATTGGATAATAACACCTATAGGATTTTCCTTATGAATAATCTCAAGTACATCTTCAAGAGTGAGAGGATCAAAATATAATCGATCTGAAGTATCATAGTCTGTTGAAACAGTCTCTGGATTGCAATTCACCATGATTGTCTCATATCCACTAAGTTGTAATGCTATCGAGGCATGTACACAACAATAGTCAAATTCAATGCCTTGACCAATTCTATTAGGACCACCGCCTAGAATAACTATTTTCTTTCGATTTGTTGGTTCTGATTCACATTCTTCTTCATATGTAGAATACATATATCCCGTTTGAGTTATAAATTCTGCTGCACATGTATCAACTCTTTTATAAGATGGATGGATATTTAAATGATAGCGCAGTTTACGAATATTAGATTCGGAAGTTTTTAATAAAACTGCTATTCGATTATCGGAAAAACCGTGTCTTTTAATTTCGAGTAAAGATTTATAATCTAAATTGTCAAGAGATTTTTTTCTAAGTATTGATTCGATTTCAATAATTTCTTTAATTTGATTTAAAAACCATGGATCGATATGTGTAAGTTTATGTACTTCATCTAATGTAAATGCTTGTCTGAAGGCATCTCCTATATACCAAATCCTTTCAGGACCAGGTTGACTAAGTTCTTTTTTTATTTTTTCACAATCAGATGTTTTTTGATCCAGACCATTAGAACCGATTTCTAAACTTCGTAAAGATTTTTGAAACGATTCATGAAAAGTACGTCCCATTGCCATTACTTCACCAACAGATTTCATCTGTGTAGTTAATCGGGTATTAATACTTGGAAATTTTTCAGCTGCAAAGCGTGGTATTTTTGTAACTATATAATCAATTGATGGCTCAAATGATGCAGGAGAAATACCATTGGTAATATCATTCTTTATTTCATCCAATGTATAACCTACAGCAAGATAAGCTGCTACTTTTGCAATTGGAAAACCAGTAGCTTTAGAAGCTAGAGCAGATGAACGAGATACACGCGGATTCATTTCAATAACAATCATTCGCCCTGTATTTGGATTAACAGCAAATTGAACATTTGAACCGCCAGTATCTATTCCTATCTCACGTAGTATTGCAATTGAAGCATCTCGCATAGTTTGGTATTCTTTATCAGTCAAAGTTTGCGCTGGAGCTACTGTAATAGAATCCCCAGTATGAACCCCCATAGGATCTAAATTTTCAATAGAACAGACAATAATACAATTATCTGCTCGATCCCTTATTACTTCCATTTCAAATTCTTTCCAACCTAATAAGGATTCTTCAATTAACAGCTCACTTGTCGGTGACATTTCTAAACCACGATTACAAATTTCTTCAAATTCTTTAGAATTATAAGCAATACCGCCTCCTGAACCACCCATAGTAAAACTTGGACGAATTACTATTGGAAAACCCGATCCATTATTTTCTGATTCTATAGAACGCTGTATTTTCCATGCATCTTCCATATTATGTGCAATACTAGATTTTGCTGATTCAAGACCAATACTTTCTATAGCTTTTTTAAATTTTTGGCGATTTTCAGCTTTCTCAATTGATACAGCATTTGCGCCAATCAATTCTACATTATATTTTTCTAAAATATTATGATTGATCAAATCAAGCGTACAATTTAAAGCTGTTTGACCACCCATAGTTGGTAATAAAGCATCAGGTTTTTCAAATTCGATAATTTTCTCAATAGATTTCCAAGTGATGGGTTCAATGTATGTAACGCTAGATATATCTGGATCCGTCATTATAGTTGCTGGATTACTATTAACCAGAATAGTGCGATAACCTTTTTCTTTTAGTGCTTTGCAGGCTTGTGTGCCTGAATAATCAAACTCACAAGCTTGCCCAATTATTATCGGGCCTGCGCCAATGATAAGAATACTTTTTAATTCTGTACGCTTAGGCATAATCCGTTCTTCTTTTTGGAATATATCAAATCAATGAATTTATCAAATAATACTATAATATCATGTGGTCCAGGACTAGATTCAGGATGTCCTTGAAAACAAAATGCTGGTCGATCTATGAACTCAAAACCTTGCAATGAACCATCAAATAAGGAAATATGAGTAACACGTGTATTAGGCGGTAATGTATTAGCATCAATAGAAAAGTTATGATTTTGACTAGTAATGAATACTTTTTTTGACGGAAGCTCTTGAACTGGATGATTTCCACCATGATGACCTGTTTTCATTTTAACAACTTTTGCTCCGACTGCTAAACCTATTATTTGATGTCCAAGACAAATGCCAAATATAGGTAATTTGAGTTTTAAAAAAATATTTGCAGCACTAATAGCATATTTGCAGGGTTCAGGGTCACCTGGCCCGTTAGAAAGAAAAATACCATCAGGATTTAATTTTAATACTTCATATGCAGAAGTCTGCGCAGGTACGACGGTAACACGACAATTGCGATCAATCAATGAACGCAAAATATTGTACTTAACTCCAAAATCATAAACTACAATATGTAGCTTATTTCCTGTATCAGTATCTGAATGTTTCTTAAATCTATTCTCTATCTTCCACGTACATTCTTTCCAACTTGTAGGTTTTTGAATCGAAATCTTTTTTATCAAATCTTTTCCAGATATTCCTGAGAAACCCTTTGCTAATCTAATGGCATTTTCAATATTATTTTCATTTCCAACAAATATACAGGCTCCTTGTGTTCCTTTATCACGAATAATACGAGTTAATTTCCGAGTGTCTATGTTGGAAATAGCTATAATACCATGCATAGCTAGGTAATCTGGTAGAGATTGTGTGGAGCGAAAATTTGATACATAAGATGAACAATCTCTTATCACAAGACCAGAAACATGAATGCGATCGGATTCTATGTCTTTATTATTAATACCGGTGTTTCCGATATGTGGAAAAGTTAATGTAACTATTTGATTGCTATAACTGGGATCAGTAAGAATTTCTTGGTATCCAGTCATCGAGGTATTAAATACAATTTCAGCAACAGTAAAACCAGATGATCCAATTGATCTACCTTGAAAAATGGTACCATCAGCTAAAGCTAAAATTGCAGGAGTAAAAAAACAGGTTTTTATTTCCTGGGAAAGAAATTGAAGTGACACGTTAAACCTCAGTTATTTGTATTGATAAATTAAGCTATTCACTATACATTCCAATGTCATCATACTAAAATTTCCATGGAAATAATTGATATTAATTTTCTATCTAACAAAAAAACTACAATTCTTCAGGGTTTTATTAATACTATGTTAAATCAACTTGAATCATTACGTCAAAACACAAAAATCGTTGCAGATACTGGAAATATTAGAGATATACAAATTTTTAAGCCAACTGATGTTACTACAAATCCTTCTTTAATTTTAAAAGTAATTCGAAAGAATTTTTTCAAATCTAATTTCGAAAAAATAATACATGATTATAAGAATAAGAGCTATGCTGAGATTTCAGATAGATTATTAGTAGCATTATCTCGAGAAATTATAAATATAATATCAGGACGTGTATCGATTGAAATCGATGCAAGAATATCTTTTGATACGAAAGCAATTATAGAACGCGCAAGATATTTAATACATCTCTGTAAAGAGAGTGGAATATCAAAAGATCGTATTTTAATAAAAATTGCTTCAACCTGGGAAGGAATTCAGGCTGCTCGTATATTAGAAATTGAGGGAATTCATTGCAATCTAACTCTGCTATTTTCTTTATATCAAGCTATTGCTTGTGCAGATGCAAAAGTTCAATTAATTTCTCCATTTGTAGGTCGCATCTATGATTGGTATAAAAAAACTGCAGGTTCAGCATGGGATGAATCATCTAATTCAGGTAACAATGATCCTGGTGTCAGGATAGTCTCTGAGATCTATTATTATTATAAATATTTTGATATTCCAACGGAGATTATGGGAGCAAGTTTTCGAAATGTAAAACAAATTCTAGCATTATCAGGTTGTGATTTACTTACAATTAGTCCTGAATTTTTACTAGAATTAAATCAGACTATTGGGACAGTTCCTGTAAAACTGACAAATAATTTATATAAAAAAAAGATTGATCATTTATCATGTAATGAAATTATTTTCCGTAAACAAATTAATGATGACGCTATGACTACTGAAAAATTAGCAGAAGGTATCCGACTTTTTATTGAAGCAGCAGAGAAATTAGAAAGTCTAATTTCAAGTCAAAAATGAATTTTTAAAGGAAATTGACGTATAAATCTTTCTAGTCCTGCATTTGTTTGCGTTCTATCAATGCCAAAGCTATGGTATTGGTATCTAAATATTCTAGTTCACTGCTAGCTGGTATACCACGTGCCAAGCGACTAACTGTAATTTTATACTTGTTCAACAGCTCACTTAAAAAGTGAGCTGTTGTTTCACCCTCAGCTGTAGAATTAGTTGCTAAAATGATCTCTCGAATTTTTCCATCCAATGCACGATCCAAAACTTGTTTAAAATTGAGCTCATAAGGACCAATACCTTCTAACGGCTCTAATCGACCCATCAAGACATAGTAAAGACCATGATAACTACGACTGTCTTCTAAAGCGTTTAGATCTGCTGGATTTTCAACAATACATAAAATACTAGAATCACGACACGGATCAGAACATATGGTACATATTTTTTTTTCAGATAAACTATTGCAACGTGAACAATGACATAAATTTTCAACTGCACTGGTTAATGCCTGACTTAATAAATTAGCACCTTCTAAGTCATATTGGAGTAAGTAATATGCGATTCGGGTTGCTGTGCGTACACCAATTCCTGGCAAACGTTTTAGAGCTTTAATTAATTCAACTAATGATTCAGGTTCAGAAGACCTATGCATAGGTTATTTAATTCTATAAAATAGATTAGAATAAATTTTATTAGATCAAGCGGGAAATTTCATATCAATTGGTAAGGTCAAACCTCCTGTCATTGAAGACATCTTTTCTTTTGAAGTTGATTCAATTTTACGCAACGCATCATTTGATGCAGCAACTAGCAAATCTTCCAATAAATCCTTATCATCCATTAAAAGACTTGGATCAATAGTTATTTTTTTTACAGTATAACGACATGTCATTAAAATTCTTATAAGGCCACCACCTGATACTCCTTCAATTGTAACATTTGCTAGATCTTCCTGCGCTTTTTTGATATTGTCTTGCACTTGTTGTGCTTGGCGCATCAGACCAGCAATCTGATTTTTTATCATTGCATTCTCCTATTTTTAGTATAAAACTTATAATATTTTATTAAATCTTATTCAAGATGAAGTATAGATATTTAGTGAAATAAATTAAATATTTAGGTTAAAATTCCTGAAATTATTTCATAAATTCATTATTAGAATTTCTAATTTAGAATTTAAAGTATGAAAATGGAGAATAATTTCCTAATTAGCTTGGTAAGAATTTCTTTTAAGATATTAGTTTAATTTATTAAATAATTTTATCTGGATGATAATTAGAAGAAAAATCTAATTCATGTTCTATAGATTTTTCTATAGAAACTTGTTTTTTTGAATTTTCTGAATTATTAACTAATGCTAACATGCGTAAACACGCCATTATAAATCCTGAATATTCATCAGGCATAAAACTTAGTTCATTACAACTATGTACTGCTATCGAATAAAACAGTTGAATTGCATCAGGATGAATATTCTTTGCCAAACGAATGATATCCTTTGATTTTAACTTAATCTTTGAGTTCATATGATCAATATGTTGTGCAATTGCAATTTTTGATAAAAGCGTTGCTAGCTCAGAAAGAGCTTCTGTATAAGACAAACAATATAATGCTAGTTTGTCAGCTATGGATAGTATTTCCAATGCATTATTGGATGCTATAGCATCCAATAATCGAATTAAGTAGTCTGGATCAATAATGCCAAGTATTTCACAGACTGTTTTTTTCTTCAATTTACTAATAGAATGCGACATAGCTTGTTCTGTTAAGGAAAGTGCATCGCGCATCGAACCTTTAGCAGATTTTGCAATTAAATACAAAGCTTCTGAATCAGATTCTATAAATTCTTTAGTAAGAATATCTTTTAAATATTCAATGATAGTATCAGAAGATATACTCCTAAGATTAAACTGTAAACATCGAGATAAGATTGTAATGGGAATCTTTTGTGGGTTTGTTGTGGCAAAAATAAATTTTACGTGTTTTGGTGGTTCTTCTAAAATTTTTAACATTGCATTAAATGCATGTCCAGTTAACATATGGATTTCATCAATCATATAAATTTTAAAACGACCTATAGTCGGAAAATATGCAGTTTTTTCAATTAATTGAGTCATTTCTTCAATCCCACGATTTGAAGCTGCATCTATTTCCAAATAGTCAATAAATCTCCCGGAATCAATTTCTTTACAAATTTGACATTGATTACAAGGCATAGAAGTAATCCCTGTTTCACAATTCAAAGCTTTAGCTAAAATTCTAGATAAAGTGGTTTTTCCAATTCCTCTTGTGCCAGAAAATAACCAGGCATGATGTAATCGATGAGAATCAAGAGAATTCTTTAAAGCACGTACAACATGATCTTGACCGACAAGTGTATCAAATGATTTTGGACGTAACCTACGTGCTAATACTAAATAACTCATTCATTTATTTAAAACCGATAATTTGTATCCCAAACTCATCTAGTATTGATCGAAATCATATCAATAATATAATTAACCCCGTATAATGAGCATATTTTAAGAATATGGTTATAAGACCAGCCTCACTGTATCACTAATACTAAACGACTATGGCTGCTTTGTTCCCAATCTGACCAGGTTTGCCGATGCACTATGAACAGTGGGCTAGTCTTTCAATACTATCAAAATACATTCTTTTTGCCTAGTCATAGAATCATTTAATCAATTACTATTCAAATTATACTTTTATTTATAATTCGAGCCAAATACTTTGATATAAAAAATATATAATTGATTTTACAGCTCGACCATCCAAAGATACTAATTGCTTACAATAAATCTTAAATCGATCTTGATATTGGTAACGCATTCTCAATTTAAACTGCTCATATGTTTCATTATTATTTAGTTGATCGGTCTTATATGTAATCATTAAAAGACAACCATTTTTTGTTTCCAATACTAAGTCGATAATAGATTTATTCACTATAGTATCAATCAAAAATAGCTTCCTATTTGCATTTTTTTGAAAATATATCCAACTGATTCTATCACTGGACCAAGCTAATTGAATATTATGAATAATCGTTCTAGTTTTTTGAAATGTTTCATTAATAGGAATTCCAGCTCGTATTAACTGTTTTTGTATAATAAAAGATTGATTTTCTAAAAACTTTTTAGATTTCTTTTTAGGATCAGAATTTCCGATATATATCAACCATTTATGAATTAAACTACTAATTATCAATTCGTAATCAAATTTCAATTGAAATACCTGTTTTCTAAAATTTTGTAAATCAATATGATTTGCACTGAGTTCAAGATTTAAAGGTTCTTTCTTAAATTGTGGAGGCATTTTTGAAAAATGACGTTCGGGAATTCTATGTAGGGATCCTATTTGGAATTCTGAAACCTTATGCTTGATTACAGTATCATGATTACTTTCTAACTCAATGAAATTGTTTTGAATCTCACTTTTTAAGTGTGGCCATAAATGTTGTAATAAACTACCAGATACAGGTTTTTTTACTGTTATGTTTTTAGTATCAATTTGACACTCCCCAATCAGGTGTAAATATTCACAAGCTCTTGTAGTTGCTACATAAAGTAAACGATCTATTTCATAATCGGTTCTTTGCTTCTCGCGTTTCATTAGATAATTTGAAATCGGATCTTCTTCCGAAGAAAATTTTGATTTAATAGGTCCAAATAAAAATGTTCCAGCATTTTGCTCAAACTGTATTAAAGATGCTTTCTCATAATGTAGCGCATGATGCAAACCGTACAAAATTACAGTTGAAAACTGCAAACCTTTCGACTTATGTATTGTCATAATCTCAACAATTGGGTCTTTCAAAGAATTTTTTGGAAAATATGAAGAGAATAATTTCTCTATATGATCTTCGAATTCTCTAAGATCTAATCCGCCATAGGGAGCGAGACGCTCAATCAATTGAAATATAATTTCTGCATCAGTTTCTGCATTACCATCTGTGTATAAAGCAGAACCACCTAGCCTTTTCCATAGTGATTCAATCCAGGAAGATAAAGGAATTGTGCCTGATTTGTTTTTATTGTCCAATAATATAGAAGCTATCCAAGTCAATCTATTATATTCAGAAATTGAGATAGATAACTTATTTAAATGATCTGACAAAGATATTTTCTTAATATTTATATCTCTATTTTTTGATGGAAACTCATGTTGAGTGTTTTCATTATATAAAGCATTTCTTAATAAAATCGGAATTGATGTTGTATGATCGTGTCCAAACAATTGATACATAGTATTTAAGGTAAGACCACAAAATGGAGATCTTAATACTGATAACCATGCTAATCTATCTCCTGGGTGCATTAAAGCACGGACTAACTGAACTAAATCTGATACAATGGGACGCATTGTTAATGGAACTAATTCCTTTGCGTGAAATGGTATTGATTCTTTTATCAGATTCTGGACTAGATTATCTAAATGATGACGTGCACGAACTAATATTGCTATTGATTTCCCAGTTCCGGAATACTTATTTATATAATGACGAATTAAATTAATTGTAAAAACCTCCGCACTCTCAGATTTTTCCATCACAATATTTTTATTTCTTACTAGAATAGGATGAAATTGCACAGCTTTTCCTGGTAAAGATTCAAGGGAAGCATTTGAAGCATTAAAAGGAATTGCACCGAATAGTGCATCGCTTTGTTTAGGAAAAACTTTTTTAAATATGTGATTAGTCCATTTTACAATTCCAGCTTGAGAACGAAAGTTATCTGTTAATTGCAAGAAATTCAGTTTTATTTTTCCAATTCCATTCTTTAATATTTGTAAAAATAAACTGACTTCGGCTTTCCGGAATCGATAAATTGATTGCATAGGATCACCTACAAGAAAAATAGTTCTATTATCATTTTCGTCCCAATTAGAAGTTAAAGCTTTTAATAAAGCCAGTTGATTTTGACTAGTATCTTGTAATTCATCAATTAGTAAATGTTTGATAGAAATATTAGCATTTAATAGGATCTCATCAATATTACGAACATTATTTAGTGCAAGCAATATACGCTGAGTAACCTCTATGAAATCTATCTCACCGGTTTTTAAAAAGTATAATTTTAGTTGTTTTGCTGCCAAGTTAAGTGTTTTTAGTTGTGCTTCCAGTATATTCCATTGTGTATTAGTAAATTCAATACTGGAAATATTACGCAATATTCCTAAATAAGGAATCCAAGAAGAATCAGGATCAACAGATTTAATCCAATCTATTAATCGGTTTTTATAGGAACAATTTATTAAAAATCCTAGGTTTTTATTTATACTTTTTGGACTACGTAATTTATTTTTATTTGTTAATAATAAATAAGATAGAGCTTTCCATTGAGATAAAGAATCTAAATTTACAGGTAAATTTTTATACCAATTTAAAAGCGGTAATAGCTTATTAATTCCACTCCTAGTTGTTAGAGATTTAGCAGCATAGCGAGCTAATGGGGATAAATCTTCATTCCAACCAAATGGCATCATATCATTTATATTTTTCAAATCTAATAAAATTATTTTTTGTAGGGCATCTTGTAATGAATCTCTTTTAAACCCATTTTGCAATGCAAATAACCATTGATCACGTTTACCTAACATATTAACAATAGCTTTATTTGTTGCTTGAATGTTCACATCCATATGTCTTAGGAATAAATAAACTTCACTATATCTATCTGCTAACTTTAATGTGCTACTAGCTGCTTTTTCATAATGTTTCCATGGATCATTAGATATCTTCTTTATATAACCTAATTTAGATTGATATGGAATACTATTTATTAGGCTACAACAAAATGAATCAATGGTTCGAATGATCAAACGTTCCGGACGTTCTAGTAAATTCCAATGAAGTGCTTCATTACGTTTTAAAACAGAACATGCAAGTTCTAAACTATCTTCCTGATATTTGAAATTAACAGTTTGATAGATAGATCTACTTGCATTTTTAAGTTTTTCTAATACCCTTGTACGCATCTCTGCTGCAGCTTTACGTGTGAATGTAATTGCCAAAATTTCTTCAGGTTTTGAAACAATTGCTAGTAAAGATAGTATCCGATTTGTTAACAATTCTGTTTTTCCTGAACCAGCTGGAGCTTGTATCAAAAAAGAATATTTTGGATTAATTGCCATTTGTCGAATTTCATAATCGCTAGATTGATATTTTTGCATTTTCTAATTAAAAGATTTTTTATTAGGAAAGATTCGTAGAAATGGTAATGCATCACAAAATTTTAGATCATCATACTTATATGTCCGATTTATTGCTATTCCTTCTATAAATTCATCTGCTAGACCATGAATATATATACTCCACTTTTTCATAGTTTCATTCCAACCATCAGTTTCAGAAAAATAATTTTCTGAAAATGGCATAAGTTCTGTGAAATCTAATTCTTGATTTACTATACCTTGTATAGATATAGATTTAGTATGAATATGTATCATAACCAAAGCAGCAATATTTTTTATGAGTGACTTGTTTAGTGTTGTTATAGCATAAAAAGGTAATTGTATATTGATTGGTCGTGTTCGAGACCAATCTAATTTAAGTTGCATCGCAGTATTTCCAGTTTTATAATCTATAATGATTATATGATCATTTTCTAATAGGTCTATGCGATCGGTACGAAATCTTAAAGTTAACGGTCCATATTTCCATAAACAACTTTTCTCAATATATTTTACGGTAAAAGGCGAACGCTGCAATTCTATGGAGAACCAATCAATAAGCATTTTATAAGCTCGTTCACATTCTAATTTAGAAAGTATCTCTGAATAAGTTTTCAATTCAATAACAGCTGCTTCATTTATACATTTTTTTAAAAAAAATTCTAATTTATGTTCTTCTACCATATTAGATAAAG
Source organism: uncultured Burkholderiaceae bacterium (assembly GCA_964620485.1). Classification (GTDB taxonomy): domain Bacteria; phylum Pseudomonadota; class Gammaproteobacteria; order Burkholderiales; family Burkholderiaceae_B; genus CAZTUH01. Next base: position 20,674 of record CAZUGU010000005.1, read on the forward strand.
CTTTATAGTTTTTTAAATTTTTCCAGACTAACTCTAATATTTTATGCAAGAATTTACCGCGAAGATTTATTCCAGGTAAAATAGAATAATGAGGCATTATTACCGCACCTAAACGATAACGCAAAAAAGCCCATAATGGATTTCTAGCTTGTAGCTCTAATACATCTAATCCGCCGTTTATTTTAGATGATTCTGATAAAATAGGTCCTTTCGAATCATTTATAATTTCCTGATCTATTAATAATGGATCAGTTTGATTAAATACTTTTAATAATGATTGAGCATCTTCTTTAATTAAAAAAGATGGATATAATTCACGTTCACTATTTGCACGTGCATAACTAACTATAATTTTAGATGCAGAACGACAAATTTTATTATAAATATCTGAAGACCATTGAAATTCATGCTCTGATGTTGCTCTTGATGAAATTCCTATTTCTTTTAAAGAGAGCCAAGGTAATAATGGATTCGATTCGATTTGTGCTGGTAAAATTCCATCGTTCATTCCAAGAAACCATATACTATCCCAATTACCTATTTCTGCTTCTTTAACATCTAAAATGTCTAAATTTAATGAAGGATCTTTTTGCGTTTGGAATTTTGTAGATTCTATTAATTTATTTAATAAATGAACTGCATCAATTCCTGATATTGGACCGACTACAGGCGCTATAGCTGCAAAATTATTAAATGATTCTTCCAAGGCGTTAATTACTTGGTAAGTAATTTCATCCAATTTATGCTCACCTGGAAAACCTAGAAAAAATAACGAGTCTTTCATGATTTTCATCCATTTATCGGATTTTGCAAAATTCATTTGATTCCATGCTAATAAAGCTTTATTCCATCCCTTTTTAAGTTGTTTGCATTCTCTTAAAGAATTTATCCATTCAGTTGGATCAATTTTTATTCGAGCTTGTTGTCTCCATCTTATATCAATAGATATATAATCAGTGGCATATTGAATATCACCGATACAATAACCAGATAAAAGAGCTTTTCCATATATTTCAGCACTACAAGAACCTTCTGCTGTTTTTGATAGAGCATGTAACCAATATAGAGCTGATTGAATTACAGGCCATTGAATCAAAGATCGTCCAATTGAAATATTAAACGGAATTGCAGATAAATCACCATAATGTTCTATAAAACATTTATTCAACATGCGTTGAGCAATAGGAATATTATTTTTAAGATCTGTAGAAATGATAGCATAATGTCCATTAGGATTTGATGATAAACATTCAGCAGCCCAATTTGCTGCGGAATACCATTCGGAGCTGGTATTAATAGCTTCGTAATATTGAACTATACCCTGGTTTTTTCTTTCTATTTCCAATTTAAAAATAGAACTTGACATTTTCAATAAACTTTCAAGTAAGTTACGCAATCTGGGAGATATTTCATCAAAACCAACTAAAACTATATTTTTTTGAATGTGTAATTTTTTTTTTCTCAAAGCTAGAATAAATTTTTTATAAATTCTATTAAAATCTTCTGCGTCAATAATCTTTAATTTATGATCATAATAGTAGCGCCAACGTGAGAATGCTTGATATTCGGGAGTTTCGAGATGTTGTGGAACAAATATTTGCCATTCGTGCATTAAAAAATCTGCCTCTAATGCTAGATCTACCAATTGATCAACATTTAAAATCTCTTTATTAGACATATCTTGTTTAATAGCTTCATTCCAAACCAATTTAGAAGAAAATTCATTTAACTGATAATTTGATATGCAGGTATTTATTTGTTGAAATTCCAATTCATTTGTACAATAACGAATCCATTCAAACAATGGAAAAATTTTCGGTAATGTTTTTTTCTTAAATTGAAATTGAAAATTTTTTATTAAAGAAAAAACTATCCATTTAGAATATCTTTCATTAATAGTAAGAATCAAAGTGTCTTTTACAGGTATTGAAAATATATCTGCTATGGTTATAGAAGAAAAATACAATTTTATATCCAATAAATTATTGATTAATTTGCTATTGCTATTATATATAGACGTAATCTGAGTGTGCAATTAAGCATTAATTAGAATCATTGTTATAATTAATAAAAAATAAAATTATAAATATTTCTAAAATTTGGGAAAAATTTTTTCTTTTCTCATTAATTATATACTCTGTCATATAGAACCGAAATTTTGTCTCTCGCTGTAGTTAAACGGATATAACAGGCCTCTCCTAAGGGTCAATTGTTGGTTCGATTCCATCCAGCGAGGTTTATTTCAGTTTATTAAATATATATTGATGTCAATATGAAATATATTAATTATTTATAATATATTTCATATTAAAAATATCTCAAGATTTCATTGTTTTATAATAAACACTCATTGCAAGTAATATTTTATATAATTTATATTGCTATCTTTGAACAAAAAGAATTCTTTGGAAACTTTGTTAATATAGCTGTTGTTGCCACATTCAAAAACTTCAAAAAATATTAATTAATTATTATTAGAAAAATATTATTAGAAAAATATTTCTGCAGAAAATACTGGAACTTTGTCAGCGTTAAGCACTAGAATACTTCTTTAAATTAAAAGATATAAAAATTAAATTTTTAAAAATCATTATTTAAAGTAAAAAAGTTCAATTTTAAAGATCTAATTATTTTATAGATATTGCTGCTGCTCGGTGAATTCGGTCATTTATTGCATCCCAACTTATATCATTATTAGGTGGAATCTGTAGATAAATTTTGGAATAATTTTGATTATCAATTTTTCTAAGCATTGCATAGAATTCTTTTGCGTAGAAAATAGGATTTTTCGAAATTTTATAAAATTCTATATTGGAATTGAGATGTTTAATTTCATTTGAATAAGCAATCAAGGCATATTTTTCTTTTAATAGATTTTTTTCTGATATATTTTTTTGTAAAAATTGTATATCTGATATTAATTGAATAGGAGTATCGGGTGCATAATGGACTAGAAAGCTTCCAGAAGCTTTCGGTGCAGAATTATCTCGGATTTTTATTGAGACTCCTAAAACTTTAGAAATTTGTGATGTTGTTATATGACCAGGTCTCAATAAAGTTGGTCCAATTCCTTCTTCCAATCTTGACAAATCAATTATTGTTGATTCAATACCAATTTGAGAATTACCACCATTTAGAACAGATAACCCATTTCTTGTTTCTATAGGAAATTCCTGTTCAATGTGAATTGCTTGAGTAGGCGAAATTCTACCAAATTTATTAGCTGATGGTGCTGCAATTCCACCTTGTCCATTAGGTTTCAATTTTGAGAATCTTCGTAACAGAGCCTGTGCAACAGGATGACTAGGGCAACGTATCCCGATACTATTTTGATTACCAGTGACCAAATCATGAATATATTTAGACCGTTTAAGAATTAAAGTCAACGGACCGGGCCAAAATTTCTGGATTAACAAATGTGCTTCTTTAGGAACAAAGTCGACCCAGTAAGATAAATCATATTCCGGGGAAATATGTATAATTATCGGATGACCTATAGGTCGGTTTTTTAGTTTAAATATTTCCTTTACAGCACTTGGTTGTTCAGCATCAGCGCCAAGTCCATAAACAGTTTCTGTTGGGAATACAACAAGTTTGCCGGATAGCAATTTCATAACCGCACGATCAATTTCTTTTATAGAAGAAAATTGACATTTAGGAAATTCAAAATTCATAATTTAATGTCTGTTAATTAAAATATATAAATAGAAATAATTTATAAAAATGAAAATAAACTGACTTATATATCAACTAGAATAGACTGGATTTTTGCAGTTAATTTTTACTTATTCATAATAAAACAGATCAGTAAGAATGAAAAACACACTGTGTAATATGAAATTAAAATTCATAATGAAATTTTTATAAAATTATTTTATCTATTATTTGTGTTTTCTCTGAAAAGATATAAGTTGTTTATTTTATAGAAAAGTATAAATAAATTAAAAAAAATATTAGTTAGTTTAAAGATATATTATCTAAATCATTAAAAAATCACCACTTTGTTAACAAAATGTAGGAACTTTTTCTTATTCAATCCTAAATTGAAATGATAATGTGCATTTAAAAATTCTTATATTATAGGAAAAATCAAATATCCTATTTAATTTAGTTTTATAAATAAAGGGATTGAATATAGAAAATGTCGGTAATTCCAGTTTCTATTCTCAAAATGAAAAAATTATTTGTAATATAATCTAAGCCAGATTATATTTTTCTAAATATAATCTGGCTTAGATAGTTTATTGTAAAGTTCTAGTAAAAATGAACTGACCATCCTTCCAATCTACTGGTACTACATTACTTGATCTGAAATGCCCTTCTAAAATTAAGCGAGCCAATGGATTCTCGATATGGCGTTGTATTGCTCGTTTTAATGGTCTAGCCCCAAAAACTGAATCAAAACCTATACGAGCTAATTCGATAACCGCTGCTTCAGATACTTCTAAACTCATTTCTTTTTGCTGAAGACGCTGACCTAATTTTTTTAACTGAATTCTAGCAATAGATTCAATATGGCTAGGTTCTAAGCTATGAAAAACCACTATTTCATCGATACGATTAAGGAATTCTGGACGTAAAGTCTGTTTGAGTTCATCCAAAACAACTTCCTTGATTACTTCATATGGCTTTCCAATCATACTTTGAATATGTTGAGATCCTAAATTTGAAGTCATTATAATTATGGTATTACAAAAATTAATTGTACGACCTTGACTATCAGTTAAACGACCATCATCCAATATTTGCAATAGTATATTAAATACATCCTGGTGAGCTTTTTCGATTTCATCAAGTAAAATAACACTATAAGGTCTTCGACGTACAATTTCAGTTAAGTATCCACCTTCTTCATACCCAATATATCCTGGTGGAGCTCCAATTAGACGTGCTACGGAATGTTTTTCCATAAATTCGCTCATATCAATACGAATCATATATTCTTCTGAATCAAAAATAAATTCAGCAAGAGCCTTACTTAATTCAGTTTTACCAACACCAGTTGGTCCTAAAAATAAAAACGAACCATATGGTCTGTCTGAATCAGATAATCCAGATCGTGAACGGCGAATTGCATCTGAAACTAGACAAACTGATTCAGTTTGACCAATTATGCGTTTATGTAAAAACTCTTCCATACTCAATAATTTATCACGCTCACTTTGTAACATTTTAGATACTGGTATGCCGGTAGATCTTGAAACTACAATAGCAATTTCTTCCGAACTAACTTGAGTGTGTAATAATTTCTGTTGAAAGTATTTATTACTAGTATTAGTATCAAATTTACCAGAATGATCTTCAGACTTTTTAAGGCGTTTTTCTAACTCTGGTAATTTACCGTATTGTAGTTCCGCCAGTTTATCAAATTGACCTTTCCGTTGTAATGCAGATATTTCAGCACGGATATTTTCAATTTCTTCTTTAAGTTCTTTTATACCTTTCAATTCTAACTTTTCATATTTCCATATTTCTTCAAGTTCGTCATATTCACGTTGTGATTTCATTAATTCATCTTCGATGGTAAGCAATCGTTTTTTAGATAATTCATCTGTTTCCCGTTTAACAGTTTCACGTTCAATTTTCAGCTGTATAATACGTCGATCAAGTTTATCCATTAATTCAGGCTTCGAATCAATTTCCATACGAATTCGCGCAGCGGCTTCATCAATTAAATCAATAGCTTTATCAGGCAAAAAACGATCTGTAATATATCTATGCGATAATTCAGAAGCAGCTATTATAGCAGAGTCAGTAATTTCGACACCATGATGTATTTCATAACGTTCCTTTAAACCTCGTAAAATAGCAATAGTTGATTTGACATCAGGTTCTCCTATCAAAACTTTCTGAAAACGTCTTTCAAATGCTGCATCTCTTTCAATATATTTTCGGTATTCATCAAGTGTTGTCGCACCTATACAATGTAATTCCCCACGAGCTAATGCTGGTTTAAGCATGTTACTAGCATCCATTGCACCGTCAGTTTTTCCTGCACCTACCATGGTATGTAATTCATCAATAAAAACAATATTATTACCATCATCTTTTGAAAGTTCTTTTAAAACAGACTTAAGTCTTTCTTCAAATTCACCTCGAAATTTAGAACCTGCTAATAGAGATGCTAAGTCTAAAGATAGTACTCGTTTTCCAGATAATGTTTCTGGTACTTCGTTATTAACAATACGTTGTGCTAATCCTTCAACAATTGCTGTTTTACCCACGCCAGGTTCTCCAATGAGAACTGGATTATTCTTTGTACGCCGTTGTAAAATTTGAATTGTACGGCGTATTTCATCATCACGACCGATGACAGGATCTAATTTACCCTGCTGTGCATATTTTGTTATATCTAAAGTATATTGAGAAAGTGCTTCACGATTAGATTCTCCTTGAGCTTTTAAAACATTTTCACCACCACGTATAGCATTAATAGCTTCCTCTAATTTTACACGCTGTAAACCTGCTTGAGATAGTAACTGACCAGTTTCTATTTTATCATCAGCAAGCTGAAGTAAAAAAAGTTCACTAGAAATATAAGTATCACCACGTTTCAACGCTTCCTTTTCTGTACGAGTTAGCATAATTTGTAATGTATGACTAATTTGAACATTATCATTGTTTTGAACCTGAGGAATTTTTTTTAATGCAACATTTATAGAATTTATTAAAAGATCGATAGAAATTCCTGATCGTTTTAATAAATTTGATGTAATTTTATCAGAATTATGTACTAATTCATGTAAAACATGTAATGGTTCTATATACGGATGATCATTACGAACAGCTAAGCTTTTGGAATTTTCTAAAATTTTTACAAATTTTGTTGTGAACTTATCTAATCGCATAATTGACACCTTTGAGTTTCTAATATCCAAAAACAAAGAATAAAGCTAAGTAAGACCTAATACAGATTATCTATTTCTTAAATGAGCTTGAAAACAAAAAATAATAAGAATTTTGATACTTTTTTAAATTATTAAGATAATAGGTTCTTTTATTTTAGATTCAACTTGAAAAGAGAGTACCAAACCTTAAAAATAATGAATATTTTTGATATTAATAAAATTAAGTATCTAATTTTTAAAAATTAACAATTTTGATAAAAGTAAATAAAAAGAAAACGAATAATTCTACTAGAAATTTTTATGAATCCTATTTCTAATAAGATTCATAAAAATTAAATAAGATCAATACTTTATACAAAATATAAAAATCGAAAAAATTCGATTGATTCAATATTGTTTCTTTGTTAACTGAATTATTCTATATCTCTTATATGCATTTTCGGCCATGCACATATGAAGTAATAAAACATAGACCAAGTTGCTAAAATGGCTGAAATTGTAATTAAAGTCAATCCTATTTGATGAAGTAGATAACCAGATGTTTGTTTTTCGTAGAATAAACATGGCAAAGCAATCATCTGAAATGCCGTTTTAACTTTTCCCAAACTATATACAGCAACACTGTTACTAGATCCAGTTTTTTCCATCCATTCTCTTAAAGCAGATATGACAATTTCCCGACTAATAATAACCAATGCAATAGAAGCGTCCAAACGATTTAATTTCACTAAAAGAATTAACGCTGTACACACCATCAGTTTATCGGCTACTGGATCTAAAAAAGCACCGAATGTTGATGTTTGTTTCCAACGTCGTGCAATCCATCCATCAAACCAATCTGTTAAAGCTGCTGAGATAAAAATAATAGTCGCTAGCGTATCCCGACAAATTGTATCAATACAATTATCAGGAAGATAAAATAGACTGACAACCAATGGTATCATCCCAATACGCGTCCATGTTAAAATTATCGGTATTTTTATAAACATAGAAGCAAATTATTTCGATGATTTGAAAGAAAAAACAGATTCATAACATACTTATTATATAATCAATTATTTTAAAGAATTAAGGATTCTCATGGCTAGTGATTGAGAAATACCTTTCACTGTAGTTAATTCATCTATATTAGCTGATGCTATATTATCAATACATCCAAATTTTCTTAATAAATGTTGTCTCCGATGAATACCGATTCCATAGATGTTTTCAAGTTGTGAAAAATTGCGAGTCTTTGCAAGACGGTTTTTCATGCCAGACAAAGCGAATCGGTGAGCTTCATCACGAATTTTCATGAGTAGTACGGATACAGGTAATTCAGAATCTAAAACAATTGATGGTTTATTATCTGAAAATACTAGTTTTTCAGGTTTGTTTTTCTTTTTTTCACCTTTTGCAATACCAATCAAGACTTGAATATTTAAATTAAGTTCAGATAAAACTTCGTTAACTACTTTAATTTGTCCTTTCCCACCATCTATTAATACAACATTTGGTATATCTTCTTTGTCTTGAATCAATTTTGTAAAGCGTCGATAAATTACTTGTCTAATAGCATTATAATCGTCTCCTGGTTTAATTCCAGTTATATTATAACGTCGATATAAGGAGTGTTGCATTAAATAATTTTTAAATACGACACAAGAAGCTTGTGTTGCTTCACCAGATGCATGACTAATATCAAAACATTCAATATATAAATTATCTGGTATATTTTGTTTTGTAATAAATTTTAAGAATCTTGATAATGCAAATGTTTGTGAAGTACATAATTTTAAAGTTCTTAATGATTGTTTCAAAGAAAGTTCAGCATTTTTTTTGGCTTGTTCTAACCAAGAATACATAATTCCTTTTGGATTTGTTAAAATCTGAACAGATTTCATCTGATCTGCATTATTTTTCTTAGATTTTATAAAATTAATATCTAGATTAGATAAAGAATGCGATAAAACTAATATATTGGGTATCGGATTGAATCTATATTGTTGTATAATAAAATCTTCAAGTATTTTATGTTGTTCCTTTCCTGAGAAGGTTTCTGGATAAATTACTTTATCACCTAAATGCTGACCATTTCTAACCATTGCTAAATTAATGCAGGATATATTATTGATACTAGCTATAGCGATAATATCTGTATCTTTACAACCTATATTTTCCATAGTTTGTTTATGTAAGATTTTTGATATAGCTACTATTTGATCTTGTATTAAAGCTGCAGATTCAAATTCTAATGAATCTGCAGCTATTTGCATGTTTTTTTTAAGTTCACTAACAACACTATTTTTTTCTCCTTTTAAAAACTGAATAGCGTTTTGTACATCAATATCATAATCTTTATTATTAATAATATTTACACATGGAGCTGAACAAGATTTTATTTGATATAACATGCAGGGACGGGAACGATTTATAAATACCGAATCTTTACAAGTTCGTAAACGAAAAATTTTCTGTATTACATGAATGGTTTCTCTGGCAGCCCATGCATTAGGAAATGGACCAAAATAGTGTGCATTTGTATTATTAATATTTCCTCTATAATAAGCAATTCTTGGACAATTATGTTTGGAAATTAGAACGTAAGGATATGATTTATCATCTCGGAACAAAATATTATATCGTGGAAGATGATGCTTAATTAAATTCTTTTCAAGAATAAAAGCTTCAATTTCTGATGGAGTCACCGTTATATCGATCTTTACGATTTTTTTTACCATTCGTGCAATGCGGGGATTCATAATTTTTTTATGAAAATAAGATGCGACACGTTTTTTTAAATTACAGGCTTTCCCTATATATATAATTTCTCCCATCTTGTTTAAATATTTGTAAATACCTGGCAAATTGGGTAAAGTGGCTATAAATGACTTGAGATCAAAATCATTAAACATATTAATGATAATTTTCCATTCTGGAATAGTAATAAACACAATATAATTGATATTTTCCATTGAAATATCAAATTCGAATTGCTCGAATTAGCACGATCTAGATTTAAAAGCTATTTCAAAAATTGAAATGGAAGAAATTTTAATTTTTGAAATAGCTTTATTCTATCTTTGATAAAACTTTCAATTAATTTCTATATTAATATTAACTTTGATTATAAAGATGAGATAATTTTATTCAATTTTTCCTAAAGATTCTTATGTTTTGATTTCTCACGTAGAAAGTATCGGAATCTTTATATCGAATGTAAAACTTTAAAAGTTAGCATTGCTGTTATAGATTTACAAAAAATATTAAATTAATTCATAAAGAAAATATTATAGCACTAATTATAAAAACATTCTTTCTATTCTAGAACGCTATATTAATAGGTGGTCTAAGATTTTCGATTACAACATAAGCGATAACTAATCTAAAATCATCAGATATAGAAACATGAGCAGACCCATACCGCTCGTTGTACCATTTTGAAAAATTAGAAGATAATACTACAGTAGGACTACCTGTAGTAGTATTCAAAATTTGAACTCCGTGCCATGTTATCGGTATATTAATTTTGAGATTGATAGCTTTAAAAAACGCTTCTTTTGCTGCAAAACGAGAACTCAGAAAATTAATACCTCTTTGAAAGCTACGTTTTTTTCGATTATTAAATTCATCTAGTTCTTGCAATCCTAAAATTCTCTTCGCAAAACGTTCGCCATACTTCATTAATATCTGCTCAATTCGAGAAGTATTTAGTAAATCTATACCAATTCCAGCAATATTCATTATTAATTACTAATTAGAAAATAATTCCTAGTATGCAAGCAAGATCAGATTGACACATTTGTTCATTATAATATGTTACAGTTCATAATTCCTATACAAAGCTTGTTGATTTTTTTGTACAATTATAGCTTTCATATCACGAACAGCTTTATTCCAACCATCAAAAATTGCTTGTGAAACAATAGAATGGCCGATATTGAATACAGATATTCCATATAATCCTGCAATTGGAGCAATATTATCATAGTTTAAACCATGACCTAAGTTAACCTGCAAACCTAACTTTAAACTAATTTCTATTGCTATCTTAATTCTTTGAATTTCGATCTGAATTTGTTTTGGAGATGATGTTTCAGAATATATTCCTGTATGAAGTTCTATAGTAGATACACCTGTTTTTGCAGCAGCAGTAATTTGTTCTATATCAGGATTTATAAACAAAGATACCTGAATACCGGCTTTTGTAAGAAAATTAACTGCATCACTAATTTTGAAGAAATTTCTAGTTATTTCTAAACCTCCTTCAGTTGTTAATTCAGATCGTTGCTCAGGAACTAAACAAACTTCCTTTGGTCTAACAGTACAAGCTATATTAAGCATTTCCTTGGTTAAGGAACATTCCAAGTTCATATGAGTAATAAGTGCCTGATGAATTGCATAAACATCAGCATCTTGAATATGTCGTCTATCTTCACGTAAATGCAAAGTAATTAAATCTGCCCCAGCTTCTTCAGCAAGCTTGGCTGCAATTAATGGACTTGGATAAAAAGTATGTCGTTGTTGCCGAAGTGTCGCAATATGATCAATATTTACACCAAGTTTTGTCATTATAATGCGAGTATTATCTTTTATACTATTATTGTTAATATTACTATCTTTTCTAGGATCTTACTATAAGTGTAAGAATGCATTAAAAATAAATAAAATACAAATTAGGTAAATCTCTAAAAAAGAAACTATTGGACATGTCTGTTTTAGAAAATCTTTAAAGACTGTGCAAACAGAAAAAATATGAATGATACATTTTGTAAAGAAAAAATATAATACTGATTCAATCAAAACAGAATGCTATTAATTAACAAAAAATTCAATAACTGATCTATGTATTCTACAGTTAATTATTTTATCTTAGTTTAGTTTCTCGATATTCAACATGTCTTCGTGCAACAGGATCAAATTTTCTAATTGATATCTTCCCGGACATATTACGCTTATTTTTTGTAGTAGTATAAAAATGTCCCGTCCCAGCAGAAGATTCAAGTTTGATTTTCTCTCGTGTACTTTTTGACATTAATAAAAAATCCTCCAATTAAAAATTACAAAAACGTACTAGTAGTAAATTTTAGTATCTATTACACAATACAAAAAAATTGTGAAGTCTAAATTGAATTTTTTATTTTTTATACATTTTAGAAAAAATTGTATCAATACCATATTTATCAATTATTCGAAGGCCTTTAGTAGAAACGCGAAGGCGAATCCAACGATTTTCACTATCTATCCAAAAACGTCGTGACTGTAAATTAGGTAAAAAATTCCGTTTAGTTTTATTATTTGCATGTGAAACATTATTTCCAACCCTAGGACGTTTATTAGTTATTTGACAAACGCGCGTCAAAATATATCTCCTTTTTATATGAATATAATATTACAAAATAGGAAAGCAAATCTTATTTAGGTATTAAAAATTTAGGTATTAAAATGCACAATAAGACTCAACTGAATTGATTATTCCATCCTTATTCCCACTATTCTTAAAACTGGTCTGAACTTGACTTCTCGAGATTATAAATATAACTTTAGAATTCCGAATAATTTGCAAAAAGAAAAATTGCAAGTGAACCCACTTATTCTAACATAATTTGAGACCTTAGCAATATCCATCTAAATCGATATTAAAAGATCGAGAAATACATTACTAAATAAAATAAAAATTACATTTAAAAAAATAAGGAACATAATTAATAATTAAATTTTTAGATTCAATTTATAGAATATGCTTCATTTAAGTATCTTATGTTAAACATATTATATTTTTTTTCTAAAATATTGAAACATCATATCAAAAATATATAAATACATATAAATAGAATTTGGATTATTGATTATTGCTTTGATAAGTTAAAGACTTTTAAAATCGATTCTTAATCAATTTTCTAGTTTTTAAATAAAAATAATATTACTGATTATATAAAGTAAATTCTAAATTTCTTAATTAGTAGAATACTTAAAAAATATTAATAATTTTCCAATTTTTATAGTTTTTTTTATTGTTTTTATATTGTTATTAGTCTCAAAATCCATCTTTAATTATGAACTATTTTTCTTAGATATCTTATTTATGTTTTTATGTAATATTTCTAATATATCTTAGATTTATTAATGGAGGATAATTATGAAATTAGTATTTATGAGAATATGGACATTTATATTAATTTTTTCAGTAGTATTTTTGATATTCTCATTTACATCTTACGCAACCAAATATCAAACGTGTGAGATAAAACAACCAATTAAATTTGGTGGTATGAATTGGGAATCAAATCTTATTATTGTAGATATTGAGCGATTCATTATTGAAAAAGGTTACGGATGCCAAACTGAAATAATTCCAACAGAACCTTTACTTGCTTTAACTGCACTTATTCGGGGAGACCTAGATGTTAATTCAGAAATTTGGTTAAACAGTATGAAGGATGTTTGGGAACATGCTGAAAAAACTGGAAAAGTAAAACGAATTGGAGATGTTTATATAGGAGGTGAAAGCTGGTTTATTCCCAGTTATACATCAAAACTTTTGCCTGAATTAAAATCAGCTTCTGATTTATCGAAGTTTAAAGAAAAATTTGAAGATTCTGAAGAACCAGGAAAGGGTCGTTTTTATGGCTGTCCTGCTGGATGGGGCTGTGAAATTGTTTGTAAAAATTTATTCCATGCCTTAGGCTTAAATGATACATTTTTATTATATCCACCAGGTGCTGGTGTTGCACAAAAAGCTGCTATAACTTCTTCTTATAAAAGAAAAAAGAACATTGCTTTTGTATATTGGTTCCCAACTTCGCTAGTTAGCACACTTAATCTTGTAAAACTTGATTTACCAGAATATGATGCAGAGAAATATCAATGTTTATTATCACAACATTGTGTAAATCCACAAGCCAGTGGCTATCCAGAAAATCCAGTATTTACAGCTGTAAATACTGGATTTTCTGATAGAGCACCCCAATTAACTTACTTTCTTTCTAAAGTAGCAATTCCTTTAAAAACCATTGAAGAAATTCTAATTCATATGGAAAAAACACATAATGACATTAATAGCGTGACAAAATGGTTTTTAAGAGAAAATTTTCAAATTTGGAGTCAATGGGTTCCATCTGAAATAGCAATACAAGTTCAGTATGCTTTATGAATTGTATTATTTGTCGAAATGTTAGTTTGTCTGAATTTCTATGCTCAATTTAAAATGTCAATATATTTTCTTAAATTTTACTATCTTTAATTTAATTAAAAACGACTCTGACTAATAAATTTGTCTCAAAAACTCAACCTAAACATTTGATATGGAATATTATTATGTTTCCTGAAATTATTCCAATACATATTATACAAAAATCTATTGATAATTATATAGAAAATATTGTTACAAACCATGCTGATAAATTGGATACTTTATCTCAACCTATATTAAAGATACTTCTATATTTGGAGCATCTTATATGTTTATCGCCTTGGTGGTTTGTTATTATCTTTACAATGATAGTTGCTTGGTTTGCAAGTCATCAGATTAAATTAAGTATTACCATGGGTATTTTATTATGCATTATTGGTTTTTTAGGACTATGGGATGCAAGTATGCAAACATTAACTCTAATGATCATTATCATAGTATTGTTAGCTTTGATTGGAATTCCTTTAGGAATATTGATGGCACGTATAAAATGGCTACGTACAATTATGTTGCCCATTTTAGACATTATGCAAACTATGCCAAGTTTTGTATATTTAATTCCTGTAGTAATGTTATTTGGCTTAGGAAAGATTCCAGCAATTATCGCAACTATAATCTATTCAGTACCTCCTTTAATTCGACTAACTGATTTAGGCATACGATTAGTAGATAATGAAGTATTAGAGGCTGCTAAGGCATTCGGTGCTAACGCTACTCAGCAATTATTTGGCGTACAATTACCACTAGCTTTACCAAGTATTATGGCTGGTCTCAATCAAAGCACAATGATGGCTCTTTCAATGGTAGTGGTCGCTTCTATGATTGGTACTCGTGGTTTAGGATATGAAGTCTTATTGGGACTTAATCGTCAAGAAGCAGGACGAGGTTTATTAGCCGGCCTAGCAATTGCCATTTTAGCAATGTTATTTGATCGTATTACTCAATCGTATGGAAAGCGTATACATCGAGAGGTTTAAAATATGGCAAAAATTGAAGTTAAGAATATTTTTAAAATTTTTGGTTCTCGACCTAAAAAATGGTTACCTCGTGTGCAAGATGGTTTAGATAAAGAAGATTTATTATCTCTTAGTGGCCATATTTTAGCCTTGCGTAATATTAGTTTATCTATTGAAGAGGGTATTATTTATGTCATTATGGGTTTATCTGGATCAGGAAAATCAACTTTAATACGTCATTTTAATCGCTTGTTAGAACCTAGTTCTGGGAAAATTTTTATTAATGATCTAGATATAACGAACCAAAATATAAGTACATTAGAAAAATTTAGACAAAAAACAGTAAGTATGGTATTTCAGAAATTTGCGTTATTTCCACATCATACAATATTAGAAAATGTTGCTTATGGTTTAAAAATACAAGGAATTTGTAAATCTGAAAGAGAAAACCGAGCGCGATATTGGTTAAATCAGGTTAATTTATCTAGTTTTGAGAATCAGTTTCCCAATCAGTTATCTGGCGGAATGCAACAAAGGGTTGGTTTAGCACGTGCATTGGCATCAGATACTGAAATTTTACTAATGGATGAGGCGTTTTCTGCTTTAGATCCATTAATGAGACGAGAGATGCAAGACCATCTATTAAACTTACAAGTTAAATTAAACAAAACTATTATATTTATTACACATGATTTAGATGAAGCACTCCGACTTGGTAATCGTATTGCAATATTAAAACACGGTGAATTAATTCAAGAAGGAACACCTGAAGATATTCTTTTAACACCTGTAAATAATTATGTACAAGCTTTTTTGCAGGATGTTAATTCCACCAGAGTTTTAAACGCGGCACATGCTGTTAATCAACCTCGTTTAACACTAACTATGCGCTCTCGTCCTAAACATGCTCTGGATCGTATGCATGTTTTCAAATATGACTATGCACCAGTATTAGATGGTAAACGTCTTGCTGGTGTTTTAACTGCAAAAGGTGCTGAATGCGCTATTAATAAAAGATCACGTGATATATCACATTTTGTTGAAGAATTAGCATCTGTGCCATCTACTGCTGGCTTAGGAAAGGTTATAACGTATTTAATACATAGTGATCAGCCATTTGCAGTAACTGGTGATGGTAATGAATTTATTGGAATGTTATCAAGAAAAAAAGTATTAGAACTTGCAAATCCAATATTAGGTGAATTTTAATAATAATATTAGGTCTGATTCAATCATTTTTTGACTATAAAATTTTGATAGTAAAAAATATTTAAACAATGAAATAGTTTTATATTAATTAATATGTAAGAATTAAATAGAATTTAATTCTAGTAAAATGAAAGTAAGATAAAAATAATCAATATATTACCATTCTACTAAGAATTTTTTATTAAAATTCTTAGTAGAATGTATTGGATAAAAAATCTAATCATATAAGATACATCATATTTTTGTAGATTCTACAATAATTCATAATAACTTTAGTATGAATTAAATTTCAATATTTAGAAATAGAATCATCACTAACTAAAAAGAGAAATTTGAACTGAATTAATTAGTTTTTAATATTTACAGCAAGTATCATAAAATAATCAGCGATTTATTAACCAAAATACTATTATGATAATATCTTAAAATATTTCATTTTTTCCGATAAGAATTTTTCCAAAGAAGATCTAACCAGGCTAAAATTATTAGAAAAATTTTTTTATTCTTACTTTGTCATATCATCTTGAATTTTAATTTTTTCATCAATTAGATTGTTTAGATTAAATTATTTATATATCTCACTGATTTATAATCAAGTTTCTTTCTTCATTGATCATTGGATAGGAAATGAAATTCTTATAAAATTCAGTATGTTACCAAAATTTTATCTATCTAAAAAAAGGGTATTTATTATTAATATTTTTTACAATTTTGATTAGTCCCAAATTACTTCTTCCTATGAAAAGTAGAATAAATAATAAATCTATTTTAAATACATTTTCTTTTAGTTATTATTATTTCTATTTCTTTAATTTTTAAATCTAATTTAAATGGAATGATAGTGCATAGTTAGATAATAAATTTGTATTTTCATGGAATCACGAATGATTTTGAATTAATAATTTCACTTTAACTATTTTCAATTTAAATTATTTATTTCATTTTTTAAATTTGATCTAGATTCAGAAAATTTCTTTTATCTATTTAACATTTTTTCTAAAAAATAATTTAGATCTATAAAAAATAAGAATAAGTGAATTTTTAATATTTTTTATTTTTGCCTAATTTTTAATATTAATTAATACTAACTGATAGATAAATCTATCTAAGTTAATAAACCATATTTTTCGATTTCAAAAATAGACAATAGCTTAGACAAAATAATCTATCGTTTATTTTTCATCTCATATACTCATTTTAGAAAAATATTCCATGATAACTAAAAAAATTAAACAGAGGCTATTTATTAAAAGATAAATCGAAATATTATTTATAATATTATCTATATAGGAAAATATCTATATAATTTAAATTAATCCAAATGAAATTCAAATGTCAATTATTTATGAAAATTAAAGATAAAAATAGATAGATATCAACTGATTCAGTATACCCATTTACACTGATTTAACTGATGGATATATTATTTAGTTTCTAAAAAAGTATTAACAAATTATTCTATTCTCATGCAAGATTATTATAAACCTAATTTCATTGAATCAATTGTTCGACAATACTGGAAATCTCAGAATATTTATTCTGCAACAGAAGATGTAAAAAACCTTGATGGTTCTGATAAACCAAAATTTTATGCTTGTTCAATGCTTCCTTATCCTAGTGGGAAATTGCACATGGGTCATGTCCGCAACTATGTAATTAACGATATCATAGTACGCAAATTTCGTATGTGCGGATATAATGTTTTAATGCCAATGGGTTGGGATGCATTTGGTATTCCAGCTGAAAATGCAGCAATAAAATCGAAAATTTCTCCTAAAAGATGGACATATGAAAATATTGTATATATGAAAAACCAAATGCTGAAGTTGGGTCTTGCAATAGATTGGAAACGAGAAATATATACTTGTGATCCAAAATATTATAAATGGAGCCAATGGTTATTTTTGAAAATGTTTGAAAAAAATATTGCTTATCGAAAAACTCAAACCGTAAATTGGGATCCAATAGATAAAACTGTTTTAGCTAACGAACAAGTTATAGATGGACGAGGTTGGCGCTCTGGGGCATTAGTTGAGAAAAGAGAAATTCCAGGTTACTACTTACGTATAACTTATTATGCTGATAGATTACTAGAGTCAATTCAGAAGCTTTCTCTTGATTGGCCAAAACGCGTATGCATTATGCAAAATAACTGGATAGGAAAATCAGAAGGTGTGCGCTTTTATTTTCCTCATTGTATTACAGATACTAATGGTTCACTTATTCAGCATGGCAAGTTATATGTATTTACTACACGCATCGATACTATTATGGGCGTAACATTTTGTTCTATTGCACCAGAACATCCATTGGCTATACATGCCGCAATAACAAATCCCAAATTAAATGCCTTTATTAATCAATATAATAAAACAAAAAATAAGTCATTAAATGTTGAAAAAATATCCATTGAAAATCTCAATGGTATATCTACAGGATTAACAGCAATTCATCCAATTAC
Organism: uncultured Burkholderiaceae bacterium; assembly: GCA_964620485.1. Classification (GTDB taxonomy): domain Bacteria; phylum Pseudomonadota; class Gammaproteobacteria; order Burkholderiales; family Burkholderiaceae_B; genus CAZTUH01. The sequence goes on from CAZUGU010000005.1 coordinate 39,319, forward strand.
TGGAAAATCTATTGAAATTTGGGTTAGTAATTATATTCTGATGAATTATGGTGAAGGAGCTGTTATGGCTGTACCAGCTCATAATAAGCACGACTTTTCATTTGCTAAGAAGTATAACTTGCCTATCAATCAGGTCATTTCTATGAAAAATAGAAAATATACTACTGATTCTTGGAAAGAATGGTATGCCGATAAAGATAATTGCTTTACTATTAATTCAGATCCTTATAATGGATTAACATGTCAAGAAGCTATTAGAAAAATCACCTGTGATTTAGAAAAAATGGGATTTGGTGAAAAAAAGATTACATGGCGATTACGGGATTGGGGCATTTCAAGACAGCGTTACTGGGGTACGCCAATTCCAATTATTCATTGTAATAATTGCGGTTTAGTACCAGTACCTGAAAAAGATTTGCCAGTTATTTTACCAAATCATTTAGTACCAAATGGTACTGGAAATCCATTGGCTAATTGCAAAGAATTTATAGATTGTTTGTGCCCCAAATGTGGTAAAAAATCTTCGCGTGAAACTGATACAATGGATACATTTGTTGATTCATCATGGTATTTCATGCGTTATACTTCACCGAATAATGATCAGGAGATATTTGATAATTGTAATAATTATTGGATGCCAATCGATCAATATATAGGTGGGATTGAACATGCAATATTACATTTGCTTTATTCCAGATTTATTACAAAGTTTTTATATGATTTAGGTAAGATAAATTTTGAAGAACCTTTTAAAAATTTAATATGCCAAGGTATGGTATTAAATCATATTTATTCAAGAAAGACATTACAAGGTAATATCGAATATTTTGGATCAGACGATATAAAAGATGTAAATTATAATGAAAAAGGAACATTTACTGGAGCAAAATTAAAAATTGATAATTCATTTGTTAATTATAACGGTATGGGTACTATGTCTAAATCTAAGAATAATGGCATTGATCCCCAAGTTTTAATAAAAACTTGGGGCGCTGATACAATTAGATTATTTATTACATTTGCTAATGCTCCAGAAAAATCTTTGGAATGGTCTGAGTCCGGTATAAACGGTTCATATAAATTCTTAAACAGACTTTGGGATTTTTGTTACAAATGGCGTGAATCTATCCGATCTAATGTTGACAAAGAGTTAGATTGGTTAGAAATGCCTGATTGCATTAAAGATTTTCGTCGCACAATTCATACCATTCTTAGAAAGATTAATCTTGATTATAAAAAAGTACAATTTAATACGGTTGTTTCAGCAGCTATGAAATTACTAAATTCTATTGAAGATATTACATTAATATCTGATTCAATTCATATGATGACTGCATGTACAGAAGCTGTTAGTATTCTTTTACGTATTTTACATCCAATCGTTCCTCATATTACCTGGCAACTTTGGCGAGATTTGAAGTATATAAATACTTTCGGTGATTTATTAAATGCTTCATGGCCTCAACCAGATGAAAATGCTTTGATCACTAATGAAATAAAGCTAGTCTTACAAATTAATGGAAAGCGAAAAGGAGAATTATTAATTCCTTATCATGCTAGTGAAGACGATATCAAAGTATTGATAAGTTCTGATAAAAAAATTGAAAAATTATTAGGGAAACGTTTACCAAAAAGACTTATTATAGTTTCAAATAAGCTAGTAAATATCGTAATTTGATAAAATCGAATGACAGTTGAGAATTTCATTCTTATATATTTCTATCATATATAAATGTATTTAATTAAAAAATATAGCGCTACTACCCTTCAATCTTTATAAATAAATTCTGCTAAAAAAGACTCAATTTTTGTAAGAGTCTTGATCAATCTATTCATATGATTTTATTTCAAATCAAGTATGTCTATTTTTTAGAAAAATACAGGTAATGTTAGAGCAAATCAAAAATATAAAACAAATTATTAACATTTCTCTAAATATTCGAATGGAAACCTAAGCACATTAAATTGAATTCTTAAATTTTAATTAATTGATAAGAAAAATTAACCTCTAATTAAATGAATCATATTTGCATATTTAAAAAATTTTCTTATGATAAAGTAAGGCATATAAAAAATAAAATTGGAAAAATATGTATCTATGAAGTTAATTAATTATTAAAAAATTAATATATTATTTATAACTGCATAAAAAGCACAGAATATACTTAATATTAATAAGTAAATTTAATTTTATTTAGTTAATATTTAGTTAATTTATTTAATTTCTGTTTTTACAATCAAGTATCGTATCTTTTAACTGCACATATGAGATTATTTGATGCAAAACTTCTTATTAAGAATTTCCAATGTGAAAAAAAAGGAATTGGTTCCCTATATGTTATATCTGGTAATGAAACTTTGTTAGTTAATGAAACAATAGAGGCTTTACGTTTAATTGCTCAATCATTAGGCTATAATGAACATATTAGTATGATTATAGATGCGCAAAGTGATTGGAGCTTATTAATAAATACTCAACAAAATTTTTCTTTATTTAATCGGCATCGCATTTTAGAACTTAGAATTACAGACAAAAAACTGGGCAAACAGGAAAATAAAATCCTAGAAAATTTTTCTGAATTATTACCAAAATATTCTCTTAATCCTGATACAGTTGTACTGATTACTTTGCCTAATCTTGAAAAGATGAAGCAAAGTAATCGCTGGATACAAATATTATTAAATAAAGGATTACTTATTAAGATACCAACTATCCAGCGTAAATACTTATCTGAATGGATATGTCATCGGCTAGCCCAGCAAAACCAGAGTGTAGATTCTGCCATGTTAGAATGGCTTGCAAATAAAGTTGAAGGTAATTTGCTTGCAGCAAACCAAGAAATCATCAAATTAAGTCTTCTCTATTCAAAGGGAATGATAGATCATCAAAATGTTAGAAATACTGTATCAAACGTTGCACATTATGATATATTTGATTTGCGCAATGCAATGCTATCTGGAGATTTTAATCATACTATGAAAATACTTTCTGATTTGAAAATCCAAGATAAGAATATTTTGTTTTTGGTTTTTTGGATCATTACTGAAGAAATTTACATATTAGAAAATATGGTTACAATTCAAAACAGTAATCAATCTATTAAGAATTTATTATACAAATTAAAAATTGATAACAATCATGCACAACTTATATTAAAAGCATTTAATCGTATCTGCCCAAGTTTTTGGTCAATAGCCCTTCAACATGCTCATGATATTGATTTATTAATTAAAGGATTAAGTATTCCTAATCGTTTAAATAGGCCATGGCATGAAATAACCAATCTTGTGATTAGCATTACCATCGGGAAAAAAATATTATAGAATTTTGATATAGGTCTATCTTACACTAATAGAAGATATGTAAATGATAACGTACATATGTTATGTTCAAGGGTAAGATTCTAAATTTAAACGAATGCTAATCTAGCGTTTTTAAAAATTGGAGTGATGTCGTGTCACAATTATCTATTGAAAATTTAATGCTTAATATAGGCAAAAATGCTCGTTCTGCATCCAATTTTATGATGCGTACGAACAGTATGGAAAAAAATTGCGCTTTAAATTTTATTCTGGAAACTTTAATAAAACAACGTTCTCAGATTAAAAATGCCAATGAAAAAGATTTAGACTTAGCTTTTAAAAATGGATTAAGTCAAGCATTATTAGATCGATTAACATTATCAGATAAAACTTTAGATTTAATGGCTGAAAGTTTAAATCAAATCATTAATATGCCAGATCCTATTGGTCATATTAGTGAAACATCCATACGTCCTAATGGAATTAAAATCGCAAAAATGTGCATCCCATTGGGAGTTATAGGTATTATTTATGAATCCCGACCAAATGTCACTATAGATGCTGCTGCTCTATCCTTAAAATCAGGAAATGCCGTGATTCTCCGTGGTGGTAGTGAAGCATTGCAATCTAATATTGCATTAGGGTCTATTATAACAGCTGGCTTACTCAAAGCAAACTTGCCAGATAAAGCTGTTCAATTAATAAGTATTCCCGATCGCAATATCGTTTCAAATCTTATTACTATGACTGAATATATCGATGTTATTATACCTCGTGGTGGAAAAAATCTAATTGCAAAATTGGAACAAGAAGCTCGTGTTCCTTTAATTAAGCATTTACATGGTAATTGTCATGTTTATATTGATTCTTTTGCTAATCAGCAAAAAGCTTATGATGTTGCTATCAATGCAAAGACTTATCGTTATGGTATTTGTGGATCAATGGAAACATTATTAATTCATACTGAAATAGCTAAATACATATTACCAAGATTAAAAAAGGGTTTTGCATCATATGGAGTAGAGCTACGCGGTTGTGAGCAATCAAGAAAATTAGTTTCTAATATTTCTATTGCGAAAGATTTAGATTGGGAAACTGAATATCTTGGCCCGATTCTAGCAGTAAGAATTGTGGATTCTTTAGATCAAGCAATTGATCATATTAATAAATGGAGTTCAGGACATACAGAATCAATCGTTACACAAGATTTAGATTCTGCTCAAAAATTTCAACGTGACGTTGATTCTAGTTCTGTTTATGTCAATTTACCCACTTGTTTTGCTGATGGATATGAATATGGCCTAGGTTCCGAGATTGGTATTTCGACAAATCGTCTTCATGTTCGAGGACCTGTAGGTCTAAAAGGTCTAACAACTTCAAAATGGATACTAACCGGATCTGGTCAGATCCGTACTTAAATTTTTGGATTTATATTCAAAAAATAATCTTTAAATTTATATAGGTTGTTTATCATATTTTTACCAAAATATTAGAAAATTTTTCTAAATCTCATGTGTATACTTAACTACGATATATAATAAAACATTAAAAATAAATCGGGATGAGAGGATTTGAACCTCCGGCTTCTGTGTCCCGAACACAGTTCTCTACCAAGCTGAGATACATCCCGTAAGCTATCTATAAAATATATATCCATAAAATATATAAATTAAATTCTATTTCTAAAATTTCCTATTAATTGCAAATGTACATAATCCAATTAAAGAATCTTTATAAATAGAATTAGGATAAGAATCTATAGCCTTTTTTGCTGATTTGATTTCAGTTTGCGCCAATTCAATAACATATTCCACAGAATTTGTATCGCAAATAGCCTTTTCTATAGCTAGAAAATCAACATTACCAGTCTTGATTGCATGATATATTAATTTTTGTTGTTCAAATGAACCTATTTCCATAACTCTAATTAATGGTAAGGTAATTTTACCATTTCGAATATCGTCACCAATATTTTTTCCTAATTTATTAATATCACCATTATAATCTAAAACATCATCAATTAATTGAAATGCTGTACCAATATGACGTCCATAATCTGCAGCAGCTTGTTCCTGTTCAGGACTAGCATTTGCTAAAATAGCTCCAATTTGAGCTGTTGCTTCAAATAGTTTAGCAGTTTTGTAACGTATTATTTTTAAATAACGTTCTTGAGATATTTCAGGATTATTTATATTTAATAATTGTAATACTTCACCTTCAGCAATAACTGTAGTGGCTTTAGATAAAATACTCATAATTCGCATAGAATTTGTTTTAACCATCATTTCAAAAGCAAGAGAATATAGATAATCTCCGACTAAAACACTAGCAGAATTTCCAAATATTGAATTTACAGTGCCTTGACCGCGGCGCAATTCTGACTTGTCAACCACATCATCATGTAATAAAGTAGCAGTGTGAATAAATTCAACCACTGCAGCTAGGAGATGATAGATATTACATTGTGTAGAATGATTACAATTTAAAGAACGTATAATTATCAGCATCATTGCTGGTCTTATTCTTTTACCACCCATATTAATAATATATTCACCAATTGTACGTATCAAAATTACTTCTGAATTTAAATGAGTTCGTATAATTTCATCAACAGCTTTCATGTCACTAGAGATAGGTATAAAAAGTTTAGCAAGATTCAAAGCATATCCAAATTTAAAAAAAGTTATAGATTTTATTAATAAATTTATTATATTGTTAGCTATTAAATAAAATTCTAGCCTAATTGAACATTAGTGGAAAGCTAAATGAACATAAAATCAATTCAAATTATTCATATCCAAAAATATTTTTTGACTTTTCTTTTGTGTTAAAATATCAAAATCTAGAATTTTTATTAGGTTAATTTTATATTTTTACGATCATTTGAGGAATTTTCCGATGTATGCGATTATTAAATCCGGTGGCAAGCAGTATCGTATTTCTGCCGGAGAGACCTTTCAAGTGGAATATCTTCCTTATAAAATTGGTCAAGAAGTTATTTTTGAGTGTTTATTACTGATAGATAAAGATGGCCAAACTAAAATTGGAAGTCCTACCCTTACCGATGTTGTTATTAAAGCAATAATAATTTCACATGGAAAAAACGATAAAATCAAAGGTTTCAAGATGCGTCGCCGTAAGCATTACCAAAAACATTATGGTCATCGACAAAACTATACAAAAGTTCGTATTGAAAGCATAAATATTTAATAAAACTAATACAATTGAAAATATAGTAGGAATTTAATAATGGCACAAAAAAAAGGTGGTGGGTCTACTCGGAATGGTCGAGATTCCAGAGGAAGACGTCTGGGTGTTAAAACGTTTGGTGGTCAGAATGTTACTGCAGGTTCTATAATTGTTCGACAAAGAGGGACTCGATTTCACGCTGGTTTAAATGTTGGAATGGGAAAAGATCATACTTTGTTTGCATTAACAAATGGACAGATACAATTTAACATTAGAGGCGTCTTGCGTAAAAATACTATCTCAGTTATTAGAAAACAATCCTAGTCTTTTGAGTCTTTCATCCAAGTAAGAAGTTTGATGAACATTACATAAGAATTTATTTCTATATATTTTAGTTTATTTTTTTAAATTGATTACTTTATTTTCTTATGAATTTTCTCATCAAGAGTAAGAAATTATTATGAAATTTTTAGATGAAGTCATTATTGAGGCAGTTGCTGGGAAAGGTGGTAACGGAATAGTTAGTTTCCGCCGTGAAAAATATATTCCAAAGGGTGGTCCTAATGGTGGAAATGGTGGTTGTGGTGGTAGCATCTATATGGTGGCAGATCATAATATAAATACCCTAATAGATTTTCGTCATAATCGATTTTATCGGGCTAAAAATGGTAAGAACGGTCTTGGTTCAAATAAAACTGGAGCTTCAGCACCTGATATTGTATTGCCTGTACCAGTAGGTACCATTGTATATGATGATAATACAAAGAAAATATTGGCTGATTTAAAAATTAACGGACAGAAAACTATCTTAGTTTCAGGCGGAAATGGTGGTTATGGAAATATACATTTTAAATCTAGTATAAATCGTATACCTTACCATTCAACATCAGGATGTAATGGTGAAAAACGTCATTTAAAACTTGAACTAAGAGTTTTAGCTGATGTTGGTTTATTAGGATTACCAAATGCAGGAAAATCTTCGCTTGTTAGTTGTTTATCCAATGCTCGTCCAAGAATTGCGAATTATCCATTCACTACATTATATCCTACTCTTGGCACAGTACGTTTATCTAAAGGTAATAGTTTTGTAATCGCAGATCTTCCTGGCTTAATTAAGGGATCTGCAAATGGAAATGGATTAGGACACCTTTTTCTACGTCATTTGTCACGCACTTGTATACTTTTACACTTAGTTGACATTTCTAGATATAATGAACAAATAGACTCTATTGATCAAGCGGTAATTGATATTCGAACCATCATCGAAGAATTAAATCAGTATGATAAAAAATTAGCACTTAAACCTCGTTGGCTTGTTCTCAGTAAATTAGATATGATTTCCAATATTCAAGATAAATTAGTCAGCATCCGAAAAAAACTTCAATGGGATGGACCAGTTTTTCCAATTTCTAGTTTAGAAGGTAGTGGTATAAAAAGTTTGTTATCTGCTTTACAAGCTTACATAAATAGTACTACGTATATACAGGATAGAAATAAAGAAAATTCGTATAATTTCATACACGATTAATATCTTATTTCAATATTTTTAACTATGATTCTTATCAATAATATTTAATAGAATGTGATTATATATGTAAGATTCCCTCTTAATATTCGTAATGATTCTAACCTCATATTAAGTTAGTTCTATGGATTCTTCAAACACTAATGTTTCTGTTATTTTATCAGCTAGTCGGTTAGTTATTAAAATAGGCTCATCCCTGATAACTGATGAGGGTAAAGGTCTTGATAAAACTGCTATTGCAAATTGGGTTGAACAAATAGCGATATTGCATCAGATAGGTAAACAAATTATATTAGTATCAAGTGGTGCAGTTGCAGAAGGCATGGCTCGCCTTAAATGGACATTACGTCCATCTAATATACATGAGCTACAAGCAGCAGCTGCCATTGGACAAATAAGATTATGTCAAGCCTATGAAGTTGCTTTTTCTAACCATAATTTGCATACTGCCCAAATTTTACTTACACATGAAGATTTGATTGATCATAATCGATATTTAAACACACGCAGCGCTCTAATTTCTTTATTACAATTAGGGGTTATACCTATTATTAATGAAAATGATAGTATTGTAACAAAGGAAATTCGTTTAGGGGATAATGATACTCTTGGAGCACTGATAACTAATTTAATTAAGGCTGAAGCACTAATTATCTTAACTGATCAAAATGGTTTATATGATTCAGATCCACGTAAGAATCCTGCAGCAAAACTTATTAAACATGCTTATGCAAGAGATCCAGAATTAGAGATTATTGCCGGTGGCGCTGGAACAGATATAGGTACAGGTGGTATGCTTACCAAGATTTCAGCAGCTAAGAGGGCTACTCTTAGTGGCGCTGTAACTATTATTGCTTCTGGACGTGAAAATCATGTTCTAACGCGTTTATCGCGTGGCGAATGTATAGGAACTGAACTTAGTATAAATTTTAAAAAATATTCAGAAAAATAACTTATATTTTTAATGAAAAATATAGTTTTTATTTGAAATAAAATTCCAAAATTAGTTATTTTGCTATATTAATAATTAATAACAATTCTATTAAGGATAAATATAGTAAAGGATTTTTATATATTTAAATCACATAATATATTTAGACTTAGAATGAAAATTCATACAAATACTACCATCTACCATTCAGGATTACGTTCAATTTTGATCGTACGCCATTTCATATTAAATATATTAAAATATAAGAAACGATTCAATAAATTTTTCCATATTGGATGAAATTTTCAATGTTTCAGCTTCTTGTATATTATCAAGAATACAAATCAATTATACAAAGATTTTCAATCTTGCATAACTTTGCTTGTTTTTTATATCTTCCAAGAAATATACAGTTATAGCATCGCGATTGATTATTCAATAAATTATATAAATAAATTTGTCCATCAAAATTTATAGAAAATTCTAAAATTAGTAGTTTTAAATATAGTAGTTTAAAATATTGTACATAAACGATTAATAATGTAACAAATTGAAAAAATTCCCAGTACAGTCTTCTAATACAAAATCTGATGCTTTTAATTCAGCAGACAAATCAAATCTATTAAAACGTTTTTCAATAGATTTGATAGAAATTCTCCGATTAAAAGCTTTTATATGTTTTTTCTGAATTAGCTTTAAATATCTCAATATCAGCTGTCACATGTAGTATTTGACGTTTAAAATTACTCACTCAGTTTGATAATATCATTTTTAACTAATGATATTGAGCCAATACCGGATCTAATCATATATAGAAACTGATGAATCTAAACTGCCTGTTTTTATCATTAAAACTCGTAATGCAAGAAAATTTCCTTGATCTTTAATTTCCTTGATCTTTAATACCTAATATGAATATATCGAGCATAATGTAAAAATTATTGATCATGCGTTTAATTTAATTAAAATTACACATATATTCAATTCATATAGAATTTGGAATTTTATATGAATAATTTCGTTATTACATTAATATTCATTATTTATATTTTCTTAAATATAAATTTAATTCCATAATCTTTAATTGAAATATGAACTTTGATAATGACAATTATATAAGATTTTATATGTTTTTATTTCATAGGAAAAATAATTATAATTTTTTTGGATTTGAGTTAATAGACATTATCTATAGAAATCAATTAAAGTTTCTAATAAATCTAATTATTAGATCTAGTTTAACTAAATTATCCTGTTTAAATTTTATTAAAAATGAATTTCATTCAACATATTTTGTAACATCAAAAACAGTTAAATTGTCTAAAAACATTAGCAACATTTCAATATTTTATTAAATTATAGGATAAAGCTATTTTTTGATAAAGAATCAAAACTCTAATCAAGATCAATTCATTATCATAAGATTTTTTTTATTCGTTATAGTTCTATATAATCATTTTATGAATGTAGTATTAACCTAATAAATAAGAATTAATTATATAAGAAAAATTTTTACTAGCTCGATTATTTATTTAGTATTTATAGAATATATATTCTCAAATCTTATTTTTTATTCATACTATTCAAGTAGTATCTTGAAATAGGATGTAACCGTTCATCTAATTCATAGATCAATGGTTGACCTGTTGGAATATTTAAGTTGATAATATCACTATCAGAGATTTTTTCTAAAAATTTTATCAATGCTCTCAAACTGTTACCGTGTGCAACAATTAGAACCTTGCGACTTTTTTGTATTGCCGGGCCAATAGAGCTATTCCAAAATGGCAAAACTCTTTTTACAGTATCTTTTAAGGATTCAGCTGCAGGTAGTTCATTAGATGAAATTTTACTATAACGTGAATCAAAACGCGGATGACGTTTATCATCTATTTTCAATGGTTCAGGTGAAATCATATAAGAACGTCGCCAATTTAGAACTTTATCACTACCATATTGATCACTAATATCTAATTTGTTCAATCCTTGTAAATTACCATAATGTCGCTCATTTAAACGCCAGGTCATGTTAATTGGTGTATACATGATATCCATAATGTCCAAAATAATCCATAAGGTTCGAATTGATCGTTTTAATAAGGAAGAATATGCTAAATCAAATGTAAATCCCATTTTTTTAAGTAAATTCCCTGCAATTCTAGCCTGTTCATAACCATTCTTGGTTAAATCAATATCGGTCCAACCAGTAAAACGGTTTTCTAAATTCCATTGGCTTTCACCATGACGCATCAAGACTAATTTATACATATTAATACAAATCCATTATTCAATTTAAAATCAAAGCTCTTTTGTTTTATAATAGGAAATTATCTTTTAACTTAATATTCTGAAAATATAATGTTTTCATTTACCAATCATCAGTAGTTTTAGCTAACTAAAAAAATTTTATAACACTTTTTTAGGATAATCGTGGAATTTTTATTATTTTTATTAAATAAACAAAACATTTTTATAATTTTAACGACTATTATTTCTGGTCTAATACTTTTAATAACTTCCGATCGGAAAAATAATAAATACATAGGAGTACTGCAAGCTATAAATATAGCAAATGAACAACAAGCAATTTGGATTGATATTAGACTTTTTAATCAATTTCGAACTGGACATATTGCACAAGCTCACAATATTCCAATTGCGGAATTATCTGAAAAATCATTAAATATCCCTAAAAATAAACCATTAATATTAATTAGCAATAAAAAACAACATATTAATCAAGCTATTTCTATTTTAGAAACTAATGGATTCTCTAAAATTTTTGTATTAAATGGTGGAATGAAAGCATGGAACGATATTTATCTTCCTATTATTCATAATATTTAGATATTTATCGCATACCAATATATACTTAATTCTGATCGAGACTAATTATAGAAAGAATGGGAAATTTATGAAATCTATCGCTACGATGTATTGTAAAAAAACTTGTCCATATTGTGTATACGCTGAAAATTTATTGACTCAATATGGCATAAAAATTAAAAAAATATATTTAGATTATAATTTGGAACAAAGGACTCTAATGATAGAACGCACAGGTAGAAAAACTGTTCCTCAAATTTTTATTGGTGATACCTATATAGGTGGTTACGATGATTTAGAAAAAATGAATCTTACAGGACAACTTTTAGATCTTTTAAAAAAATAAGATTTAGAATTTATTTTTCTCTGCATCTTTATGCTATCTTTTATTTATTATTTATTTAATATTTTTATGATTAACAAATCTAATAATTTTCAACCATTTTATGATGATGTTTCAATGTGTGATTTACAGCGTGCATATATAAAAGACATTTCATTAGAAATGCCTAATGCACCAGAGATCTTCTTAAAGACAGAAATTCCAAAAATAAATATTAATATTAATGTAGGCGGTCGTCTCCTTATAGAAAACATTTTTGAATCTACAATTACTGCTACAGTTACTGCAAGTATTAAAAATGAAATTGTTTATTTAATTGAAATGACCCAAGCAGGTATTTTTAAATTACGCAATAACCTGAATCAGGAAATGAATTTTTTATCTAGTATAACTTGTCCAAATATCTTATATCCTTATTTGCGTTCAAATATTGCTGATCTAATCATTAGAATATCTATGCCGCCTTTATATTTATCTGAGATAAATTTTAAAAATATGCATGAAAAGAAATTATCTGAATCTATGACGCAATCTGGCAATTTTGAAAATGGTGAATAATATTAAAAAGTATAAATTTTCATTGTGATTCAATATGTATGTAACTAATTCTAGTAACACTATCAATAAACCATTAGAGATTGCTGTGTTAGGCGGGGGAAGTTGGGGTACTGCATTAGCTATGTTAGCTTGTCATTATCATTCAACTCAACTTTGGGTTCGTAATCCTATTAGAGCAGTAAATATGTCAGAAACATATCAAAATCCCTATTATCTACCAGGAATCAAAATACCTAATAATTTAAATATTAATAGTAGTATCGATATAATACTTGAAAATCTTGCTTTTAATAAAAAAGAATGTTTACTTATTTTTGCTGTACCTGTAATTGGTCTTTCTGATTTATGTCAAGATTTATCAGTTCTCTTACCAAGATATAATTTGACTCAGATTTCTATTATCTGGACTTGCAAGGGGCTCGAAGAAAAAACATCTCGTTTACCATCTGAAATTTTTCATAATTCTTTTAAAAGTTTTTCCAAACTGAAAATTGGAGTTTTATCTGGTCCTTCCTTTGCTAGAGAAGTAATTCAGGGACTACCAACAGCATTAACAATAGCAAGTAAAAGTGTACAACTCTGTCAAACTATCATTTACGCCCTTCATAGGAAAAACTTACGTATTTATACAAGTACAGATGTTATTGGTGTTGAAATTGGTGGTGCATTAAAAAATATAATAGCAATAGCTTGTGGTATTTCTGATGGACTCGGTCTTGGAGAAAATGCTAGATCAGCACTCATTACTCGAGGATTAGCTGAGATAAGTCGTTTTGGTATAGCATTAGGTTCAAAATCAGAGACTTTCTCAGGTTTAACTGGACTTGGTGATTTAGTGTTAACAGCTACTAGTAAACTATCAAGGAATCGTACAATAGGTTTTAAGATTGGATCTGGTTGTAAAATAGATGATATATTTTCTAAAAATATAACATCAGAAGGTTTACGCTGTGTACAATCAGTTCTTAGTCGTGCTAATAAATTACATGTTGAGTTACCTATTATTAAAGCAGTATATTCTATTCTTTTCGAGAAAATCGAACCTATGAAAGCAGTTGATTCTCTCTTGTAAAGCGATCCTTGTTATGAAAATATGTTACTTTCATCGTATTAAAATTAATAAACATATGAGGAGTTAAATATATAATTGATTGTTTAATCTTACAAAACTTTTCTTTTTACTATCTTGATTTTATTATTTTTGACTTATAATATTTTTTTGATATAAAGAATATTTTTATAGTGAAATAATGAATTATTCGACAGATTTTCTATCAGGCTTATCAATAAACAGTTCACATGTTATAAAACAGTTTACTCGTCGAGGTAATTTAATAAATGCTCAATTTTTATATAGTGAAATTGCTAGACGACTAATTGATAGATTAAAATATATACGAATTAATCCGAATATGTTATTAGATGCTGGATGTGGAGTTGGTAATAACATACCACTATTATTTCATATATATCCAGAAGTCAATTATATAGGATTAGATAATTGCAAGAACTTACTAAATTATGCAAATAAAAAATTTATTCCGCATGGTATTAATTCATGGTTAAATAAAATTTTTCATAGAAAACAAAGAAATATACGTTTTGTTGAAAATGATTTATCTGATACAAAATTATTACCTGAATGTTTAGATATGATTTGGTCTAATTTATCTATACATTGGCATCCACAGCCGGATTATGTTTTAGCTGAGTGGAATAGAATTTTAAAAATAAATGGTCTGGTAGTATTTTCTTGTTTTGGGCCTGAGACATTTTCTGAATTACGTCAGGCTGTACAAAATGCTAAGTTAGTAACTGAAACATATCAATTTATAGATATGCATGATTTTGGAGATTTTTTAATAAAAAATGGTTTTGTTGATCCTGTTATAAATCAAGAAACGATTACATTAACTTATAAAACAGCTAAACATTTAATACGAGATGTGTATGCATTAGGCGGAAATCCAATGAAAAATCGTCGTAAAAACTTGATTAGTCGATCCTGGATTGAAAAGTTGTATTCTTCTCTTGAATCTCAACGCAATGAAAACAATTTGATTCCCTTAACAATCGAAATTATTTATGGAAACGGTTGGAAAGCTCCAATTAATAGAACACTAGATAGAAACGTATACTTAAATGTTAACTCTATTAAACGATCTTATAAAAAAGATAGTAAATAATTGGAAATGCCGTTTCTTAAATATGAATTAAAAACAGTAATTTAATTTTTTGATCTTATGTTTATTCCTATTTAATATCTTGAATATGATATTATGAATTCTAATATATATAGATATAGAGAAACTAATTTGATCCGCGCTTTCTTATAGATTCAATGCCAAGTTGTCTTAATTTTCGATAAAGATGAGTGCGCTCAAGTCCGGTTCTTTCAGATACACGAGTCATACTATATCCTTCACGCATTAAATGATATTCAAAATAAATTCGTTCAAATATATCACGCGCTTCTCGAAGCGGTTGATCAAGTGAAATACTATTGGATTGCCCACGTGCTGTCATATTCAATTCTGATGGCGATAATTTTGATTCTCCTACATCAATCTGTTTATCCAAAGCAATAGGAATATTATTAGTAATGGCATGAGGATGAACTGTTAAACCATTTTGAATGGTATGACCACGTAATAATGCTATTTCTACTGTTTTAAGTAATCGTTGTAAAGTAACAGGTTTTTCAAGAAAATCTATAGCGCCAATACGAGTTGCTTCAATAGCCGTATCAATAGTGCCATGGCCGCTCATCATAATAACAGGCATATTTAATAATCCTTGAGAACTCCATTCTTTAAGTAAGCTAACGCCATCAGTATCTGGCATCCAGATATCTAACAATACTAGATCAGGTCTTATCCGAAGACGTGATGATCTTGCTTGTGCAGCATTTTCTGCTTTTTCTACCGTATGTCCTTCATCATAGAGAATTTCGGATAATAACTCACGAACACCAACTTCGTCGTCAACCACCAGAATTCTGGGCATAAACCTTCACCTATTTTCTATAATTACATTATTCTATTTGTATTTCAAAATTTCTATATTTGATTAGATTTCTTCAAAAGAATATTTGAATAGATCCAATTTGACTCATTTAATTTTTTAATTATTTTTATTTCAATTAAAAATAATATCTGTGAATAAGAAGAAGATTTAAAAATACTTACCTAAATAAGTATATACAACAAAAATAGTTAATATCAACCTATTTAGTAAACTACAGAATAAACAATGTAATAAATGATTTATAAATCATTTATTAAAACATAAATATGATCTCATATAGCAACATATTTTTATCTTAATAAGATATATCCTATTTAAATCATAGATTTAGAATGATTAAAAATCATATCATGTTGAATAATATTATTTCAAATTAATAAAAATAAAGATCTTTTTTGTTCTAAAAATCTAAATTAAATATTATAAAATTAGATAAAATATTTATATTAAGATACTAAGAATTAAACTTATAGTAAGATAATAAGAGTTAAACGATTCAAATCTGAATGATTAATAAAACAGAAATCCATCTTACAATAACTATAATGATAATTTTGCTAAATAATTTAATTTTTTGTTTGTTATAAAATAAGAATAATATTTGCAATTTTTAAATCATTATTTTTAATAAACTGTGAATAAAAATCGTATCATAAATATTCAAATCTTCATTTTCAAATACTGAGATCACCTCAAATATTAATAAAAAATTTTATGCATTTACTGTGATGCTTAGGTTAGTTGATCAAATATATCTATATTGATAGTTTCTTGAAAATTTTCAATAGAACTTTTCAAGAAACGTATTAATTATGAATGTTTAAATATAGAAAGAAATTATTAAAGTATTAGTAAAAATAAATGCTTATAAATAGACAGTTAAGTAACAAGAATATGCTTAAATTTCATTCTGGAAAGAAATTTAAGCATTTTTTTATTTTAAATAAATTGTATAAATACAAAGTATCTTTACTATAAAAGAATAAGATTCTTATGTCGAAAAATCAAATGTTTTCTGACTATATCAGAATAAATAGAAACCTTAGAAAAATTTTCCAAAATTAGTAAGTCGTTAAAAAATTAAAAATATTTAATAGAATAAAAGAGTTTATGAAATATAAATGAATATTTTGATCTTTTTAATTTTTTATTAACAAAACCATAAAGATAAGTTTCATTTTATTCAAAGTATAGAAATATGCTAATGATTTCAAACAATTTAATTGTTTTGGTTGATTGATTAAATAATCCTATAAATTTATATTATGATAATGTTTAAATGTTTGAAAAAATTTATATATTCTATTTTCAATATTATATTTACTT
>CAZUGU010000006.1:0-39120 GCA_964620485.1 uncultured Burkholderiaceae bacterium
TTCTATTATTATCGCTTACGTAGTCGAATTGATTTTGGTGTAATTTCTACCAATTCATCTTCATTAATAAATGAAATTGCATATTCTATTGAAATCTGTATTGGCGGCACTAACCGAATAGCTTCGTCATTTCCAGATGCACGTACATTAGATAATTTCTTTTCCTTAGTTGGATTAACAATCAAGTCATTATATCGGTTATGAATACCGATGATCATACCCTTATATATTTTTTCTCCTGATGTTATAAACATACGACCTCTATTCTGTAACTTCCATATAGAATATGCTACAGAATTACCATTAACTTGACTAACCAATACTCCATTTTTTCTTTTATTAACAGTATTTATATTTACTGGTCGATACAAATTAAATGTATGGTTCATTACACCTTTTCCATGCGTTATTGTCATCAAATCATTTTGAAATCCAATTAGAAATCTAGATGGAATAATATATTCCAATTCAATAGAACCATATTTATCAGGTGTTATGTTTTTTAACTCTGCTTGCCTATAAGAAAGTTCTTTCATAACATGGCCTTGATAAATATTTTCAACTCTAATAATCAGAGATTCAAAAGGTTCATTCTGAACACCATTAATTTCTTTATAGATAACTTCAGGACATGATACAGCTAATTCATATCCTTCTCGTCGCATTGTTTCTAGTAGAATTGCTAAGTGTAGTTCTCCACGGCCAGATACTTCAAATATCGAATCAGAATTTGTCTTTGATACACGTAATGCCACGTTTGATTTTAGTTCGAGAGTTAAACGATCATAAATTTGGCGACTTGTTATGAATTTTCCTTCATGTCCTGCAAATGGCGAATTATTTACCATTAAATTTATTTTAAAAGTTGGACTATCAATATTTAATATTGGTAGTGGTTCTGTAAAATTTGGATCAGAAATCGTTGTACCAATATCAATATTTTCAGTTACATTAATTGAAACTATATTTCCAGCATCGGCTTTATCAACCGAAACACGTTCTAGTCCATGAAATTCCTGAATTCGATTGATTCGTCCCTTTTTGATAGGACCATCATTTCCTAAACGAAACGCAATTTGCATTCCTGAATATGCAAAACCCCGATTTATACGACCTATTCCCATTTGACCAATATAAGTATCATAATCGATAGATGTAATCTGCATTTGAAACGGACCATCACAACAACATTTATTTTGTGGGATATATTTTATGATCGCTTCAAATAGCGGTTCCATATTACCATTCTTGACATCTGGACTAAGACTTGCAAAACCAGATAATCCAGATGTGTAAATTATTGGAAAATCTAATTGTTCATCAGTTGCTCCTAATTGATCAAATAAATCAAATGTAGCATCAATTACATAGTCTGGACGAGAACCAATCCGATCAATCTTATTAATTACTACTATTGGTTTTAATCCTAATGATAAGAATTTTTTTGCAATGAAGATAGTTTGTGGCATCGGACCTTCAACTGCATCTATCAAAATCAATACGCCATCAACCATAGAAAGAACCCGTTCAACTTCACCACCGAAATCAGCGTGTCCAGGAGTATCTAAAATATTAATTCGTATATCATTATATTTAATAGAACAATTTTTGGATAAAATCGTAATGCCTCGTTCTTTTTCTAAAGAATTTGAATCAAGTATTCGATCTGTTATAATTTGATTTTTATATAAAGCGCCAGATTGTATAAGCAACTGATTAATTAATGTTGTTTTTCCATGGTCAACATGAGCTACAACAGCAAGATTTCTTAATTTACTTTTATTGGATGACATTATACATTTATATTATTTAAGGCTATCATAAGTAAAAACTTAAAATGTTTACTACATTTACAAATCTCAATAGCATAGATCAAAATTTATTAACTGCAATATTATATATTTTCTAATTCCAGGTTTTTTATAAAACTTGATCTGAAGCTTTATTTTGTACAATAAAATCATAATCTTAATTTAAGAGATTATCATGGTTTAGGGTATAGAAAATATTTCATCTATTTTTTCATCATATGAAAGAACTCAGAATTAGTTCGAGTAGTACGCATTTTATCCATTATGAATTCCATAGATTGGATTTCATCCATATCATGAATAAACTTGCGTAAGACCCATACCTTCTGCAAGATATCAGGTTTAATTAAAAGCTCTTCTCGACGTGTACCAGATTTATTAAGATTTATAGCTGGATATACGCGTTTCTCAGCCAATCGACGCTCAAGATGAATCTCTGAATTACCTGTTCCTTTAAATTCTTCATAAATAACTTCATCCATTCTACTACCTGTCTCAATTAGTGCTGTTCCTAATATTGTTAATGAACCACCTTCTTCTAAATTACGTGCAGCGCCAAAAAAACGTTTAGGGCGTTGTAGTGCATTGGAATCTACACCACCAGTTAGAACCTTTCCTGAAACAGGTACTACCGTATTATAAGCTCTAGCTAACCGAGTAATTGAATCAAGTAAGATTACCACGTCCTTTTTCATTTCAACTAAGCGTTTAGCTTTTTCAATTACCATTTCAGCTACTTGAATATGTCGTATAGCCGGTTCATCAAATGTAGAAGCAACAACTTCTCCACGTACTGTTTGCTGCATCTCTGTTACTTCTTCTGGACGCTCATCAACTAATAAAACAATTACAGTTGCATCGGTAAAATTTGTTGTAATAGCATGTGCTATATGTTGCATCATTACAGTTTTTCCAGATTTTGGGCTCGCAACTATTAGTCCACGTTGCCCTCTTCCAATCGGCGCAAAAACATCTAGAATACGACCAGTGAGATTTTCTTCACTTCTAACATTACGCTCTAATCTCATTAATTTATCTGGATGTAATGGTGTTAAATTTTCAAACATAATACGATGTTTAATACTATCAGGTATGACGCCATTAACTTTATCAACTTTTATGAGTGCAAAATAACGTTCACCATCTTTTGGAGTACGAACTTCACCCTCGATAGAATCTCCAGTATGTAAGCTAAATCTACGAATTTGAGATGGCGACATATAGATATCATCAGTACTCGCAAGATATGATGTTTCAGGAGAACGCAGAAAACCAAAACCATCAGGCAAGACTTCTAATACCCCATCACCAAAAATTTGCTCACCTAACTTAGCCTGACGTTTCATAATAGAAAATATCAGTTCTTGTTTACGTAAGCGACTAGCATTATCGATTTCCAAGCTAGTAGCTATTTCTAATAACTGTGAAACATGTAACGTCTTCAGTTCATTTAGATGCATTGCAATGAATATAAAAAACAAAAGTTGTAAAGGAATTAATGGATATAATTAATTGTCAATAAAAATAAATTGACTTAGTTTATATATTAAAGTGTATCATTATCTAAAAGATAATATTAATTTCATTTCTGATAAAAAATAAAATAATATCGAAGATTATTTTATCAAATCAATATATTTACCTGAAATGTTGCAAGAATAAGTTTTGCACAATAGAAATTCTAAATATTACGTGATAGCTATCTAATATTAGACTTTTTTTTGAATAGATATCACAAATTGTAAGAATAATTTTGATTATTTATCCAGAGTATCTGTTATAAACTATATTTTGTATCTATATCCTATACTTATAACATATAATAATAAAATTATTTGTTTAATAAATATTAAAAGATTAGACGCTAGATACTGCGTTGATTCTTTTTTAAAAAATTGATAATTTTTTATATAGAAATTAGAAATTATGATATCTATAAAAAATGTTTTAAAGACAATTTTTCCAAAAAAAATCATATTAAATTTATATAATATATAGAAAAATAACTATTAATACATAGAAAAACAAGTTTAAAGAAATTTTTTATAGTCAAAATTTATATAAAAAAACTAGAATTTTCTATACCTGACAAATAAATTTCATCAACAATCATATGTTGTACTTGAACAACAGTAATGCTATTTTCCAAAGAAACAGAGTTGATTATTTCACAATACAATGAAAACTCAATATGAGTTTTATATGGATTAGAATCTATTTGCCAATGCCCAGGAATATATACAAATATAAATAATCCTTTAAACATTGTGCGAGAAATTATTGATAATTCAATTGATGAAATATTGGCATTGGCTGGATATGGGAAAAATTCAGGTTATCTATCATGCAAATGATAGTATTTCAATTGAAGATGACGATAGGGAATACCTATTGAATTGCGCAAACGAGAAAACATTTTCACCATAGAATTAATATTTACTCAATTACATACCGGAGGTAAATTTGAAAAGAAGAAAAATACTCCATATGTTTTTCAGGTGGTCTACATGTTTTAGGTATTTCAGTAACCAATGCTTTATCAAATAATATTGAAGTTGTATGAAGAAATGAAAATACATATAGATTAACTTTTAAGAATGAGAATGTATCAGAATCTTTAGTTAGAATTAATTCTTATAAAAGAAAAAATCAGAGACATATATCCGTGTATGGCCAAATCCTAAATATTTTAATAGTTCTATATTAATAGTTCTATAGTTCCGTTAAATGATCTAATTTATTTATTACACAGCAAAGCTGCTCTTATGTCAGGAATAAAAATCCTGTTTATTAATAAAATTAATGATGAGAAACAGAATTAGAAATTCTGCAATGAATTACACGAATATTTTGAAAGATTTTTACCAGAATTAGATTTAATAGTTCCTATAATTTGAAGAAAAGAAACAATTAAAATACAATTCTAAAGAAGATTCATTTCGAAATGAAGAATTTTAATGAATTGTGAAGTATAGTCCGAATCACAAAATGTCTTGCGAGGATCGTTAACCTAATTCCAACTGTATTAGACGATACACATGAATTGAATTAGGTTAACGTAAAGATCTTTTCTCAACAATCAAAGAATTTCTTAAAAATTACATAAGTTATCTCATAGCTCATAAGGAAATTAAAATATCTCCTGAAGATGTTTTTAAAAAACTAATTTTATCTTGTTAATCAGGATATTAAATCCTCAATTTTCAAGGTTAAGTTAAGGAAAAATTAAATGATCGAGACATTTTATGTTTAATAAGCGATTGTATTAAAAATGCATTTGCTTTATGGTTAAACGATAATATTGAATATAGAAGATGATTAAATTAGATTTATAATACAAAAAACTCAGATAAGATTTTTTTAAGTGAAAAACAAATCAAAATAAGAATCTCGGAATATTAATTCTTACAGAAGAAAGACTAACTGATTGTGAGTCTATCGATATTTATCAGAACGAAATATTTTTAATAGAATGAGATTCTGCTGGTTGTTCAGCAAAAATGTAGCGTAATAAGAAATTTCAAGAAATTTTACCATTACGGGGAAAATATTAAATGCATGGAAAATTGATAAAAATAATCTATTTTTTAATAAAGAAATTTATAAAATAGCCATATCTATAAAAGATCCACGTGGCTTGTATGATTCGTGGATTGTATGATTGTATGATAATCCTAATCTATCTAATATTCGGTATGGTAGAATTTGTATTCTTGCAGATTCTGATATTAATGATCTATATATTCAAGTTCTCTTATTAGCTTTATTTTTTAGATATTTCCCAAAATTAGTTGAATTAGGCTATATTTTTTATAGCTAAATCATCATTATTTCGCATAGATATCTTTGGAAAAATTCGTAAGGATTCTATTTAAAGAATATACTATCTTTGATACGAAAGAATTAGAAATTTTGATACGAAAGAATTAGAAATAACTAAAAAGAAAATATTTAAAAATGGTATAAAAGAAGAATCACTTATCATTAGCCATTTTAAAGGTCTTAATGAAATGAATTCAAATCAACTATAGGAAACTACTATGAATCCTAATACAAGACAATTATTGGCTATAACTTATTGTGACTTAACTTTTGAACAGACAACCAACATATTTAATATATTACAAGAAAAGAAAAAATCTTTTTATCGATGATTTTTATCGATGAATGTGGATCAAAAAAGAGAGCAATCAAATTAATCCAGATTTTTTAAAAAAATTAATTAATCTAATTAAAAAAAATTAAAGATTAAGCAATAAAAATTCATTTAATTCTTTATTTAGATGATTATTTTTTTAATTGTGTTAATGATGCGAAGAAATGATACAAAATACACAAAGTGATTCTGAAAATGTAGTACGATATAACCAAGAAAAAAATCTTACACTAGCACTTTGTGTCAAACAAACATATTTTAGATTATGCTGTTTCTGTTATACGAAGTTGTGCTTTACCTAATATCGCCGATGATCAAAAAATTGATTCAGAGACGAATTTTATATGCAATGTATCAATGCGCCTAAACGAGGATATTAAATCAGTTGAATCTGCACGTGTCATTGGTAATGTTTTAGGAAAATATCATCCTCATGGTGATTATGCTACTTATGATGAAATGATTCGTATGACTCAAACCTTTTTTACGATACCCTTTAATTGATTGTCATGGAAATTTGTGGTCTCGTGATTGTGATAACACTTCCGCAATACGGTATACAGAAGTACATCTAACATCAATCTCAAAATTATTACTTGATGAATTAGATGAATATACTATAGATTTTATTTCGAATTATGATGATAATCAAAAAGAACTAACAGTTTTTCTATCACGGTTTCCAATGATACTTTTAAATGGCACATCTGGAATTGCAATAGGTATGACTATTGAAATAGCTTTGCATAATATACGAGAAGTAGCACAAGCATAACACAAGCATGTATAGCTCTAATAAAACCCAGATTTATCCGACAAAAAACTAAGTGAATTAATTCTAGGACCTAATTTTCCAGGTAATAGACATATCATATCTACCTCTGAAAATATTATTAATGTTTATATGTCTAGACGCGGTTCACTAAAAATAAGAGCTAAATAGGTATTTGAAGAAATTACACAAGAAAAGTAGAGATTAGCTATTACAGAATTATCATCTAATACTTCTGGAAAAAAATATTAGAAGAGATTCATGAACTGAGTGAATTGTCCAAAAAATTAAGCCAAGCCAGAAAGAGTCAACAGAAGATCAAAAACAGAATAAGATTATTATGATAAACTTATTACATGTTGTCTGGTGTTGTTCGAGATAAATCTAATAAAACTGCATCTATTCGTTTGATATTTGAGTCTAAAAATTCTAATTTTGATAAAATTCAATTCATCAATATTCTATTAAAAAAAGACTAGTATGGAAAATAATATATCCATAAATATGATATCCATTGGAATGGATGGTAAGCCATTCCAAAAAAGCTTACGTAATATCTTAATAGAATGATTAAAGTTTCAATTTGATGATTATATTATATTGTGTTTATTTTTGCTTAAATAAGATAATTGATCGCGTTAATCTTGTTAAATGGAATGGCTTTTAACCTATCGAAATATTCATGAAATAGTTCAAATAATACATATAAATAATACATACTATGGATAATCCTAAAAATGTACTAGTTCAAAAATTTTTACTATCTGGAAAAACAAACTCAAGAAATATTAGATATGCATTTATATCAAATAGCACGTTTAGAAGAATTAAAAATTAATCAGGAACTATTAGATATAAATAAAGAAAAGGTACTTTTGCAAAAGATTTTTAATCAATAAAAATTTTCTTAAATATTTATTGATTAAAAAAATCAAATATGATTCATATGAAATATGATGATGATCGTTGTACTTCGATAAAATCGATACAATATGCAACATTGAAAATAAAACTGCTAAAAGAACTAGCTACCCGTAATACTTTCTAAAAAGTTTTGGATTCAATTCTATAAAGGTCATGATCATGACATATTGAAATTCAGTTTTAAGCAAGGTGATATCTTGGATCAAATATTTAAATGTCAAAGTTTAGTACACTGGTAATATTTAGCAATATAGGTCATATATACAGTGATTCTATAAATCATTTGTTATACATGATTAATAACAATATTCCTATTAATACATTAATTAATGTAGATTAATTAATCTTGAATTCAACTCTTGAATTGAACATAGTATTGTTTTTTAGTCTACACAATCGTTTTTTAATAATAAAGAAAATGATTTAGATTTTATATGTTAAGGTGATATAAAGGGTTACTAACGAGAATTACCAACGAAACGAGTGGAAATTAGTCAAATTAAAACTTAGTGATGTTTTAATAAAACCTATTCATATCGATCAAAATTAAACACAACTAGTACTTTTATCTGAAAAAACAATGTTTAATTTTTAATATTAGTAAAGTTCGTACATTGCCAAATAGAGGTAATGATTTTTATTAATGAAACTAGATAATTAAGATTATATTGCTCAAATTACTTTAATTGGGACAAATAAATTACGGGTAAGTGGAATTTATCGAAAAATGTAGAGTAAATAGTTTTACAGGAAATTCATTAAAAATCCTATCTTGGAAAATGATCAAATAAAGAGTATTTGTTTAAAGTTCTTCAAAAAACCAGTGATCTTTCGAGTTTTTTAAAAGAAGAAATATAAAAAAAGAAATAGAAATTTAATTTAATTTAATTGCAATGCTATTAATCTCAACGCAGATCTAAATTTATTTCTAATGAATTTATCTAAAATTTATTTATTCAATTATTTTAAAACTTATTCTGATATTGCTAAAATTTAAAATTAAATTGAACTAAATACAGTCTGGACTTGGTTTGATTTTTATCAAAAATCTTATTAAATCTTAATCATTGATCAATTATTAATTCTTATGTATTCAAATACACTGAAGTACCTAATGAAATACAAACTTTATGATTAAATTCTCTTAAGAGAATAAAAATATGGATATCAAAATAAGATAATAATAATTATGAGATAAAACTTGAAAATAGTTAGACTAAAAATCGGCTTAATATCATATAAATAATATGAACAAAATTTCATAAAATTCTGAATTTTTATCTTAATTTAAGAATTATTCAATATTGATTTAAATAAGTAAAAATAAGTTAGAAACGAGATTATTATTCTATTTCATTATTTTAAAAGTCAATTTAATTTCATAATGAATTCAATGGATTAATTGGTAATGAATCTCGATATATCTGAAATCGTGATAAATTCATTGAGATATAATAAATGAAAAATAGCTATTTTAGACGGTGATATCATTGGAATTTTTGATGTTTGATGGTTAGATAAATCTGATTATGAAGTTCTTGTTATAGAACGTTATGCTAAAGTTGCATTAGAGATAATTTCTGCTAATGGTAAACGGATATCAGAATCCTATTCTGAAACCTTAGCTAATTTTAATACCATTTTTGAAATGATGAAATCGATATTTATTGATAATGTTTTAATAAAATTTAATCCAAATTTTTATTTTTATTAATGGATATGGATCCTATTTTTTGAGAGGATGTTTATCATGGAAAACAATTTAAATAATATCAGTGCCATCATACGAATGATGCAATATTAATTGTGTAATACTAAAAATATGCATGGTGAATTTGATGTAAATTATCAAAATATCGAAAAAGGTATTTTAAATTTTTTTATCGAAATTCAAGTGAATTTAAAAACTCAAAAAAAATAGTGTATTTAATGCAAAGCTTTAGATATCATGCAATTCATTGTTTTTATTGAAGAAATAATTAAAATAAAATCAGATTTGACTAAAAACCGTCAATTTATAATTGGTAAAGACTATTCTGACGAAGATGAAAGTGATAATGCTTACTTATTCATAAAAAAATTATAAAATAGTATCAGAAAATCGGAGATCGATTCCGCTATAAGCTATAATATAACTATCAATCGTCTTTCTTATTGGATAATTTTAGAAAGATTCATGATATAGAAATAATAAGTCTTGATAGCTATTATAAAACTATATCTGTAGATAAATATGTCGTTCCATTAGTAAATTTTAGCCAGTTTCTACTGCGATCTTTAGGAATTTCATATAATGTTTATTCTGCAAAGGATTTCTGCTACTCTTTTACAATTATAAATCCTGATATAGCATCAATATAGTGGGATTCATCGATCGTAGTCACAAGATGATTCTATCTCGAATGAATCATAAATTATACACTGTGATTTTCATATAAATTTCTGATTATTCAAAAAAATATTTATGTTACATAATGTAAAAGATTAGATTAATTAAACAAAGAACTATTACCTAATGTATTAGATTTGATAGGTATCAGTTACTGGTCTGTCTTCTCCATCAGAATACCATTAATTGACTGAACTCATATTCCGAATCTGTATGTTAATATAGGGTATGAGGCTTTGAATTGGACTATGGGAACTGAGTTAGATTTTCTTTCATTAATTTTTTGTATTAATGAAAGAAAATCTCAGTTGAAATTTCCATTCATAAGTTTATAAATAGAAAGAATGGAAATTACCAGAAATTTAGATTTTTAATATTTTTTGTATTGTTTGTATATTTTATTCATAAAATTTTTATAGTTTTATATCTAATGAAGATATTTATATATAAAATTAGAATAAAGCATTTTTATAACAACAATTTTAATAATATTAATTGTAATATTGATTCTTATATAGATTGGTATTAATCATTAGATATATTTATCAAATATAATTCGATTTATTTTTGATAAACTAAAACTATTATTAGTTTTTATAAGATTAAAAATCTGCTAAAAAATTAAGGAAAGTAGTTTTACTGTTCTTTGAAACTTTAGTAGTTGCAGTGATCAAATCAATAAAGTTTTCCTTAAAAGTTAGTAAACACTTATGCTACTCACTATTATTATTTTACCTTTTATAGGTAGTTTATGCGCTGCTGTATTGCCATCTAATGCTAGAAATGCTGAAGCCTGGTTAGCAGGTATACTAGCTTTGACATGCACCTTATTGATATGTAGCTTATATCCTCAAATATCAAATGGTGAAGTAATTCGAACAGATATTAAATGGATCCCCGAATTCGGTTTGCAATTTATACTCCGAATGGATGGTTATTCTTGGCTATTTTCTTTAATCGTATCATTAATGGGAACATTAGTAGCTTTATATGCACGATACTATATGTCACCTCAAGATCCAGTACCACGTTTTTTTTCCTTTTTCCAGGCATTTATGGCAGCAATGCTTGGAATAGTTCTTTCAGGTAATTTGATTCAATTAGCCTTATTCTGGGAAATGACAAGTCTAGCTTCTTTTATGTTAATCGCATATTGGCATCACCGTTCTGATGCGAGACGAGGTGCACATATAGCGTTGATAGTAACCGGTTCTGGTGGTTTATGTTTATTTTTGGGTTTATTAATTATAGGTCATATTGTTGGTAGTTATGATATGGACAAAGTATTATTATCCGGTGATCTTATTCGTCGACATTCATGGTATCCAATAATATTAACCTTATTAGCTATAGGTACTTTAAGTAAAAGCGCTCAATTTCCATTTCAATTCTGGTTACCAAATGCTATGGCTGCTCCAACACCAGTGTCAGCTTATTTACATTCTGCAACTGTAGTTAAAGCAGGTGTATTCTTATTAGCGCGGTTTTGGCCAGTTTTATCTGGAACTGATGAATGGTTTTGGATTATTGGTGGATCTGGCTTAATATCATTAATTCTAGCTGCTTATGCAGCGATTTTTCAACAAGATATGAAAGGAGTTTTAGCATATTCGACAATAAGTCATTTGGGTTTAATAACTTTGTTGCTTGGTTTAAATAGTTCCTTAGGACTAGTTGCAGCAATTTTTCATATGATTAATCATGCTACTTTTAAAGCATCATTATTTATGGCTGCAGGTATAGTAGACCATGAAACAGGTACACGCGATATTAATCGTTTAAGTGGATTATATAAATCTATGCCTATTACAGCTACTTTAGCAATGGTCGCAGCTGCATCAATGGCAGGTGTTCCGTTATTAAATGGTTTTATTTCGAAAGAAATGTTTTTTGCTGAAACAACTTTTGTCAGAGGAGATGCTTACATAAAAATTGGTTTGCCTTTATTAGCAACATTGGCAGGAATATTTAGTGTTGCATATTCACTTCGCTTTATTTTACAGGTATTTTTTGGACCATCATCACAAAATTTGCCATGTCAACCACATGAACCACCACGCTGGATGCTATTACCTAGCGCTCTATTAGTATTAACATGTTTAGTAGTTGGTATTATGCCAGCTCCTACATTAGGACCATTCTTGCATATAGCAGCTAAAAGCATTTTAAGTACACATATGATGCCAAATTACAGTTTATCTGTATGGCACGGTGTTAAATTACCACTCCTAATGAGTTCTGTAGCTTTAGTGATTGGTACAATATTTTATCAAACTGTACTCATAAACCATAGATCAGAACTTAATAGTATTCCTTTTATATTTAGTTTAAATGGACATCAAGCATTTAATTTTCTTATAGAAAAATCTAGAAGAGTATTAATCTATCTGTTAGAGAGATTATCATCTTCTCGCTTACAAATACAAATAACTTTAATTATAATTTGCACACTTTTTTTTGCATGGATGCCATTAAATGGCATGAATATTAAGATTATAGAATTAGATATTAATATGTCAAACGTTGATCCAGCTTTCGCTTTTTTATGGTTTATTGGTTCTATTTGTGCTTTAGGCGTTTCATATGAAGCTAAATATCATCGGCTTTCCTCATTGACTTTAGTAGGAGGAGCAGGCTTAGTAACTTGCTTAACTTTTTTATGGTTTTCAGCACCAGATTTAGCTCTAACACAATTAATTGTTGAGGTTGTTACTGTAGTATTAGTTTTATTGGGTTTAAGATGGTTACCAAGGAGAATCGAATTATGTAATAAAGTTAAAAAGAATAATTTTCAAATCTATGTTAGAAGACTGAGAGATTTAATTTTGTCAATTTGTGTTGGATTAAGTTTGACTTGTCTATCTTATGTTACTCTTATGTGTTCTGGAGAAAAAAAGATTGCTTCATATTTTATTAAAAATGCTTTATCTGAAGGTGGAGGAAAGAATATTGTCAACGTGATTCTAGTAAACTTTAGGGGTTTTGATACTTTAGGAGAAATTACTGTTTTAGCTGTTGTTTCTCTAGCGATTTATGCTTTATTAAGGCGTTTTCGACCATCAATAGAAAGCATCGAACATCCATTGCAACGATTAGATGAACAAAAAATAGAAATCATTTGCAAAGAATCAAAAACTAAGTTGGTCTTAGATCGAGGCTCCATGTTTATTCCATCTATTCTAGTCAATTTATTAGTTCCAATTGCAATATTGATTTCAATATACTTCTTAATGAGAGGGCATAATTTGCCAGGTGGTGGTTTTGTTGGTGGTTTGATTATGGCTACAGCTATTATATTACAATATATGGTTAGTGGAGTATATTGGGTTGAATCACATAATCGTCTAAGTCCTCAGTATTGGATTGCTTCTGGCTTGTTATTTGCATGTGGTTCAGCTATATCAGCATGTCTACTAGGACATCCATTTCTAACAGCATTAAATTGGAGTGTTTTTATACCAATTATTGGCGACATTCATTTTTCTACTATATTTCTATTTGATCTCGGTGTGTATATGTTAGTAGTTGGTTCTACAATCTTGATATTAATAGCCTTAGCTCATCAATCTCTTCGTGCTCAACGTAAAACAATATCCGATGAACAAGAACATATTCGAATTGGAGTATCAATCTAATGGAATTAATATTTTCAATAGGAATTGGAATACTAGCTGGATCAGGAATATGGCTTTTACTCCGTCCTCGGACTTTTCAAGTTGCTATGGGATTATCACTGCTTTCATATTCTACCAATTTATTTATCTTTGCAATGGGAAAACTAGTAATTGGAAAACCTCCTATAATCAATTCAATTAATTCTAATCATGATATTACTTGTTATGCAGATCCTGTACCTCAATCATTGGTTTTAACTTCTATCGTAATTAGTTTTGCTATGACAGCTCTTTTTTTAGTAGTACTTTTAGTATCTCGAGGTTTAACAGGTACAGATCATGTTGATGGAAAGGAGTTATAATATTTTAACTGGCTATTTTCAGCATATTATGATATGCCCGATTGTTGTTCCTTTGATAGTAGGTTCTTTAATGTTACTATTATCGGATAGCAAGCGGTATACTCGCATTACGATCTCATTTATTTCGATTGGTATCCAATTATCAATATCTATTGTAATACTTTGTCTAGCTGGAAACTATAATAATAGTTGGCCTAATGGATTCGGTACCTATATACCAGGTAATTGGCCAATTCCATTTGGAATTGTTCTGGTAGCAGATCGTTTAACAGCAGTCTTACTGACTTTAACAGCAACATTGGGTGCAATTTCATTGTTATATGCATCTGCCCGATGGGATCGGGCAGGAATACATTTTTACTCGTTATTTCAATTTTTATTAATGGGTTTTAATGGTGTTTTTTTAACTGGTGATTTATTTAATTTATTTGTTTTCTTCGAAGTGTTATTATCCGCTTCATATAGTTTAATGTTACATGGATCAGGAATAAAAAGAGTCAATGCAGGATTACATTATATTGTTGTTAATTTAATAGTTTCTTTTTTATTGCTTATCAGCATTTCATTAATTTATGGTGTAACCGGCACATTAAATTTAGCTGAATTAGCTATCGTGACCTGTGATTTAAAAGATACTGATCGTTTGCTATTTGAAATAGGTTTTGCAATTTTAAGTATTGCCTTTATGGTAAAGGCAGGAGCTTGGCCATTAAATTTTTGGCTTGTCAAAGGTTATGCTTCAGCTAGTGCACCAATTGCCTCTATTTTTTCTATAATGACAAAAATAGGAATTTATGCTTTATTGCGTATTAATTCTATATTGCTAACGAATGATACTATGCCTGGTTTTAATTTAGAATGGATGTTTATAATTGGATTGTTGACTCTCTTGTTTGGTGGATTAGGTTTATTATCAACACAACAAATATTAAAATTGCCTGGATATTGTATTATCACATCAACAGGAACTATGTTGCTAATTTTGGGTATGTCTAGTAAATCATTGATAGGTCCGCTTTTATTCTATCTAATTAGTTCAGTTCTTGGAATAAGTATGCTGATTTTACTTACTGAATTGATTGAGCGCGCACAGACCTCTAATACTGGTACTGGTTATAATAATTCTGAGCAAAACATGTTTATTATTAATGATCCAGTTCTGGTGTATCATAATTCTAATATTGTAGGAGTTCCTATTCCATCTGCAATGGCTTTTTTGGGTCTCACATTTGTTTTATGTAGTTTAATAATTACAGGCATGCCACCTTTATCTGGTTTTATTGCAAAATTTTCTTTATTATCACAAGCAATTTCTATTGCTGAAACAGAACAAAGCACCAAGGCCTGGATTTTAATAATCGCAATTTTATTTTCTGGATTTTCAACTATCTTAGTGTTTAGTCGAATTGGCATTCGTTTTTTTTGGACAAGAGAAACAACAATACCTACATTACACTGGTTAGAAGTAACCCCAATAGGAATATTAATTTGTCTATCATTTGCATTAATGCTAGGATCTAGTTTTACAATGGTTTACTTAAATGATACTGCTACCTTCCTAAGTAATGCTATTCATTACATTAATGCCGTGTTTTTTATTTTAGAAATCTAAAGTTTAAAAAATTCAATGTATTATTATTTTCATAGATTTATTTTTCCGTTATTTCTTGTTATATTATGGATGGTTCTGAATGAGAGTATTGCTCTCATTCATTTTCTTTTCGGTTCAATAATTTCACTATGTTTATGGATATGGATTATTTTACCAAGTTTGCATTCATCCCATATAAATCTGAAAAGTTCATGTCAATTTTTAAGACTTTTGTTATACGTCTTTTTTGACATTTTCAAATCTAGTATTGCATTAATATATAGCATATTATATCGGAATTACTCACCAGATTTTGTTTTTTTGCCAATTAAAATACGTAATCCATATGGAATAGCAATATTAGCTTGTATTATTACTTATATACCAGGAACGATATGGGTTGGTATTTCTCAAAATTATGTATTAGCCTTACATGTTTTAGATTCAAGAAATAAAGAGAAATTAATTAATTCCATTAAACAACGTTATGAGAAATACTTAATGGAGCTCTTTTAATGAATATTTTTATAATACATTTATCAATATACTTTTCATTAATATGTTTCCTGATAGGAATGTTTTTTTCTGCAATTAGACTTATATATGGACCATCTGCACAAGATAGAATACTTGCCTTAGATACATTATACATTAATGGAATGCTTGCAATAATGGCTTTAGGTATACAATCTAATAATCTAGTTTATTTTGATATTGCTTTATTAATTTCTTTATTTGGTTTTATTAGTTCTGCTGCAATGTCTAAATTTTTATTGCGCGGAGAAGTTATAGAATCATAAATATACAAAATGGATATTCATTTTTTTATTACTACTATCAGTAGTTTATTATTGATAATATCTGGCTTACTAGCATTAGTAGGATCATTTGGATTACTTTATTTACCAAATTTCTATATAAGAGTTCATGCACCAACTTTAGCAAATACAATGGGATCCATTTGTATGATTCTTGCTTCAATGTTAATATTCTCAGATTCATTTCAAAAGTTAATATTTCGTGAGGTTATTATTATCATGTTACTCGTTCTAAGTTCTCCAATTACAGCGACATTTTTGATGCAAGCTGCGATATATCGCAGCTCTAAAAAATAAAACAATCGACTTTTTAAAAATTATATTAATATATTCAAATTTTAGAATTACTTTATTTTTCTGAAAATTCTGTTTTTTAAAGAAATTTTGTTCAAGGTATTCAAAATACATTTTGCATGAATTTAATAAGCTTATTCCTTCTATTATAGATAATAATCAAAATTTAGAATTTGAAAAAAGTATGATGAACCTAGCATTAAAGCAAGCTTATATGGCTTATAAAATTGGTGAGGTTCCTATAGGAGCAATTATAGTTGATCAAAAAGGAGTTTTAGTGAGTCAAGGATATAACAAAACAATTATTACTCATGATCCTTCAGCACATGCTGAAATAGTAGCTTTACGTGCTGCTGCAAGCAGACTAGGAAATTATCGCTTAAATGGTTTAAGCTTATACGTTACAATTGAGCCATGTATTATGTGCATTGGAGCAGTTTTTAATGCACGTTTATCCAAACTAATTTTTGGAGCCTATGCACCAAAAACAGGCGCTTGTGGTACAATTATCGATATTGGTCTCATTAAGAAACTTAATCATCAGACTAAAATAATTAAAAATATCTTGCCTAAATGTTGTGGTAGAATAATGAAAAAATTTTTTTATGAGAAACGTCTTGTAAAAAGACATTATGTCTAGAATTTAGATTCTAACATATATAGAATATACATCTGATTTTTTCAATATAAAATACAAAACAATTACGTAAAACACATTGTTTCTTTATTTGGAGAAAAAAGAAATTTTTCTCCAAAATATATTTTCTTTAAACAGATTTATTATAGATTTATATAGATTTCTTATTTAAGATTTTACATCTATATATTGATTACTAACCTTATAAAAATCTAAAAGTCTAGACCTATTATTGAAAAATAATAGGTCTCAAAATTTTATTTTAATTTACTAGAAATAATATTTAAAAACATGATTATTACTAATAATCTTACTATGCAATTTGGTTTTAAACCATTATTTGAGAATGTTAGCGTCAAATTCGATATCGGTAATCGTTACGGTTTGATCGGAGCAAATGGCTCTGGAAAATCAACCTTCATGAAAATCATTGGAGGCGATTTAGAACCGACATCAGGTAATATAACTATAAATCCTAATGCTAGATTAGGAAAATTACGTCAGGATCATTTTACATTCGAAGGAATGAAAGTTATTGATGTAGTTAAAATGGGTCATGCAGAAATGTGGAATGCTATGATCGAGCGTGATATTATATATGAAAATCCTGAATCTTCAGAAGAAGATTATATCAAAGCTGCTCATTTAGAATCTAAATTTTCAGAATATGATGGATACACTGCAGAAGCTCGTGCAGGAGAATTGCTTTCCGGTTTAGGTATCTCAATTTCACAACACAATTTTTTAATGCGAAAAATCGCACCAGGTTGGAAATTACGAGTTTTATTAGCTCAAGCCTTATTTTCAAGACCAGATATTTTACTATTAGATGAACCAACAAATAATCTCGATATTAATACTATTCGATGGTTAGAAAATATAATAATAAATTATCAAAGTACTATGATTATTATTAGTCATGATCGTCATTTTTTAAATAAGGTTTGCACACATATGGCTGATTTGGATTATGGAAAAATTCATATTTATCCTGGTAATTACAATGATTACATGTATGCATCTGCAAAAGCACGTGAATTATTGATAGCACAGAGTAACAAGTCAAAAGAACGAATTTCTGAATTAAAGGACTTTGTTCGTCGTTTTTCGGCTAATAAATCCAAATCTCGTCAAGCTACTTCACGACTAAAACAAATTGATCGAATTAAAGCAGATCAAATATATATTAAACCATCTTCACGACAAAATCCTTTTATTCGTTTTGAACAAAAGAAAACCATATACCGGCGTGTCTTATCAATAGAAAAGTTATCTAAATTCTATGGAGATTATTCTGTAATTCATAATTTCTCTGCAATGTTTGATGCAGGTGAAAGAATTGCTATCATTGGTGAAAATGGTGTTGGGAAAACTAGTTTTCTTCGAATATTAGCGGGTGATCTAGAATCTGATTCAGGCCGTATAAAATGGTCTGAAAATGCTAATATAGGCTATATGTGTCAAGATACATCAGATCAATTTTTGCAATCAAATATTACTTTGATAGATTGGTTATCGAAATATCGTCAAATAAATGATGCCGATCAATTTATTCGATCAATAATGGGACGATTACTGTTTTCTTCAGATGATTTCTTAAAACCAGTCTCGGTATTATCTGGTGGAGAAAGAAGTCGTATGATTTTTGGTCGATTAATGTTAGGATATCATAATGTAATTCTTCTAGACGAACCAACTAATCATTTAGATATGGAATCAATTGAATCACTACAATTAGCCTTAGAAAAGTTTCAGGGAACATTATTTTTTGTTTCGCATGATCGCGAGTTTGTATCTGGACTTGCAAATAGAATAATAGAAATATTTCCTAGTAAAAAAATAGTAGATTATCCAGGTAATTATGAAGAATATTTAAATATAAGGACACCATAAATTTTATGATTTTTAAATTCTCATTGATAAAATTATTACGGTTAGTTCATAATTATAATACTTTCTATTTTATATAATTCAAAGATCAAAAAGGTCTTTAATAAATTAAAAAAGTATAACGCATTACAAATAATATCGATATTAGCCAAGTGGCTAGATGAATTTGAGCAATTTTACCAGTTAGACTTTTAAGCAATACAAAACTAATAAAACCAAAACCTAGTCCATTAGCAATCGAGTAAGTAAATGGTGTAACAATCACTGTTAAAATTGCTGATATGGATTCAATAGGATCCATTTTATCGAAATCTTTTCCAAAATTACGTAACATTAAACAAGCAACATATAGTAAAGCAGGTGCGGTAGCATAATCTGGAATTGAGCTAGCTATCGGAGAAACAAAAAGGGCAGCTATGAAAAATAATCCAACAAAAAAAGCTGTTAATCCTGTTCGTCCACCGGCTTGCACACCTGATATACTTTCAATAAAAGCAGTAGTACTACTAGTACCTAGAATAGAACCAATTGAAATAGCTATACTATCAGCAAATAAAGCTCTGTTTAAATTAGATGATCTATTTTCTAAAATTAATCCTGCTTGTCTAGTAATGCTTATCAAAGTTCCAGTTGCATCAAAAATCTCTACTAATATAAATATTAAGATCACATGTAATAAATCTATGCTTAGTATTCCATTTATATCTAATTTCATAAAAATTGGCATTATACTAGGTGGATATGCAAAAAATCCTCTAAATTCATTAAATTCAAAATACGTAGCTAAAAAGGTTATAACAAGTATTCCAACAAGAATAGCACTACGAACCTGGATTATATCCAATACTGTAATAATTAAAAAACCTAAAATTGAAAATAAAGCTATATGACTATTTAAATTACCTAATGAAACTTTAGTAATAGGATTACTAATTACAATACCTGCTTTAGATAAGGCAATAAATGCTAAAAACAATCCTATGCCAGCTGTAATTGCACTACGAAGTGACCGTGGCATACCTATAATAAGCCAAGAACGTATTCCAGAAATTGTTAGAAATAAAAAAATTATTCCAGAAATGAAAACTATACCAAGTGCTTTTTCCCATGAACAACCAATTGTCTTAACAACAGTAAAAGTAAAAAATGCACTTAAACCCATACCAGGAGCCATACCAACTGGCAAATTTGCTATAAATGCCATTAAAAGAGAACCAAAAGCAGCAGATAAACATGTTGCAATAAAAACAGCATTACGATCCATACCAGCTAAAGACATAACTTCCGGATTAACAAAAATGATGTATGACATAGTTAGGAATGTCGTAATTCCTGAGAAAAATTCAGTATATACATTGGTAGAATACTTATTTAAATGAAACAATTTTTCTAACATTTTTGATTCTTTCCTAAAGGATTTTATTAAACACATATAATATAATTCACTTGTTGAATAATTTTTTTATTTTATATTTATCAAATTTTAATTAAATGATCATTATTGGTTTTGAAAGCTCTTGTGACGAGACCGGCATTGCCATCGTCTGTACAAAACATGGTTTATTAGGACATATTTTACATAGCCAAACTAATCTTCATAAAGATTATGGTGGTGTTGTACCTGAATTAGCTTCACGTGATCATATTCAAAAGATTACTCCGTTAACTAAGAAATTGTTAAATCAATGTAATATGACGTTAGATGATATTAACTTAATAGCTTATACAGCAGGACCAGGTTTAATCAGCGCTTTATTAGTTGGAGCAAATTTTGCTCAATCACTTGCATGGTCAAGAAAGTTACCTATTCTTCCTATTCATCATTTAGAAGGACATATATTTTCACCATTTTTAACTAAACCTAATCTATTAAAATTCCCTTTTGTAACACTATTGATATCAGGTGGTCATACTCAACTAATTCGAGTTAATAAACTAGGTAATTATATTTTACTAGGTACTACAGTAGATGATTCTGTTGGTGAAACTTTTGATAAAACCGCTCAATTAATTGGATTAGAATATCCTGGAGGTCCATTACTTGCAAATATTTCCATTCACGGAGATAAAAATCGATTTTTTTTCCCAAGACCGATGTTAAATAATTCAAACCTAAATTTTAGTTTTAGCGGTTTAAAGACTGCTGTTTTAACTAAAATTCATAAATTGTCAAAATTAAACAATAATTTTGATATGCAAACTCGTGCTGATCTAGCTGCCGCTATACAAGATGCAATTATTGATGTTCTAGTCTATAAATCAATAAATGCTCTAAAGAAAACAGGTTTACAACGTCTAGTTGTAGTTGGTGGTGTCAGTGCCAATAAGTTACTACGTATCAGGTTAACATCTGCACTTGATAGCATAAAAGCATATCCAATTTTCCCTTCGGAATATTTTTGTACAGACAATGGTGCTATGATTGCCTTTGCAGCTGCACAACGATTTAATGCTGGTTTAGTTTCACTAAATAGAAAAAATATAAATAATTTTGTTAAGCCACGTTGGTCTTTAGCGGAAATTAATACTATTTAGATTTGATTGAATCACAATTAATTTGATTTTCTTTACCATTTATTAGACGATAGATATTTTCGATATGTTGATAGAATAAAAAGGAAGTTATAAATAATAATGTTATTACAGTTGATTTTTGATAATTCCATATAATACCAGATCCTAAGATATAGTAAATTGGAACTAAAAATGCAGAAACTAATGAAGCTAAAGATGAATAGCATAGAAAAAAAGCAATAGTTAACCATGTTAATAATGTAATAAATGCAACAATAGGTTGAATAGCTATCAATACGCCAAATGCTGTTGCAACTCCTTTTCCACCTTTAAATTTTAGAAAAATTGGGTAAATATGACCTATGAAAGAAGCAATTGAAATTATTACAAGAAATTCTACAGATTGATTAGATATGAAAATTTTGGATAAGTATACAGGTATCCAACCCTTGGATATATCTCCGAATAGTGTTATCACAGTAGCCACTTTACTTCCAGATCGAAGTATGTTGGTTGTACCTGGATTTTTCGATCCATAACTGCGAGGATCAGGTAATCTCATTATTTTACTAATGATTATGGAAAATGGAATAGAACCAATTAAATAAGCTATTAATATCAATAATAAACTTTGGTTAGAAATTAAATCTAAATTCATAAAATTTTATCTGATTTTCGAGTATACTATTCTTTATATTTATAATCAGTTTAACTGACAGATTACACTTTACAAATTGTAACTGGTTTTAAGAAATATTTTGAAATAATTTCATGCATATTTTGATTTCAAACGATGATGGTTACTCGTC
The DNA here is from genome assembly GCA_964620485.1 of uncultured Burkholderiaceae bacterium. GTDB lineage: Bacteria > Pseudomonadota > Gammaproteobacteria > Burkholderiales > Burkholderiaceae_B > CAZTUH01. The sequence goes on from CAZUGU010000006.1 coordinate 22,582, forward strand.
CGTTGGATTAGAGATGTTAGTAAAATATCTACAAAATTTTTATGATCTAACAGTAGTAGCGCCCGAATCTAATCATAGTGGAGCTTCAAATTCTTTGACATTGGATCGTCCATTAACAGTTAATGTAATGTCTAATGGATTCATGGTAATTAATGGTACACCATCTGATTGTGTACATATGGCTCTTACTGGATTAATGAGCAGCTTGCCGGATTTATTCATTGCAGGTATTAATAACGGAGCAAATATGGGTGATGATACTCTATATTCCGGAACTGTTGCTGCTGCTAGTGAGGCATATTTATTCGGAATTCCTGCTATTGCATTTTCACTGGTAAATAGAGGATGGGAAAACATTGATTCTGCAGTACATGTTGCTAGTAAAATTATTAATAATCAATTCTATCATCCATTAGCAGCACCAACATTATTAAATGTTAACATTCCAAACTTACAATTCGAAAACTTAAATGGATTTAAAATTACACGTCTTGGAAAGCGACATCCATCTCAACCTGTAATTCGTAGTACTACACCATATGGTGAAACAGTCTATTGGATTGGTAAGGTTGGAACAGTCTCTGATTCTACTAATGGAACTGATTTTCATGCAATTTCTACTGGAATGGTTTCGATTACACCTCTGAGTTTAGATTTAACGGAATATAATCAATTAGATAAATTATATAAATGGGTCCGATATATATAATTATATACTTTTTATCTGTATTTCAGATTTTTAATAATCATTAAATGTTCAAACTAACAAATAATTATCTACTTAATTATTCTTACGAAATAATTATCTATTTAATGATTCTTAAAATTTTTTAATCGATTGAAAAACTTATGTTTTGAAGTTTTTTGTTATGATTTATTATCTAATCTAAACTTAATTTCTGTTTTTATTATTTATAATAAAGTTATTTTACCTCTTTAAAGTTTTTATTCTTATAATCAAACACTATTAATTATAGTATTAGACAATCAATACATTTCATAATTTATCATGAAATTCAATTCAGCAATGTTTTCTATTAAATTATTACTTAAATGATATTAAAACTAATCTTTTAAAAAAACAATAGCGTGTCGAATAAAAAAAGATCGATCATATAAAAAATATCCACTTGAAATTAGATCGATAAAAGAATTGAACAAATCTATATAATAAAATTTTTAGAATATATTAGAGAAATCGTTGATTTGAATAGAAATGGATTGTCGAATATATTTTATATATTATTAATCTAAATATAAATATCAATCTTTATATTTTTTATAAACTACTAAAACAATACAAAATATAGTTAAGATTTTCAATTATGAAATAGATATATTTTAGACATTTAAAAAATTTAGCAATTGTAATAATTAGAAATAACGAAGATAAAATGTAGTATGAATTAAAATAATATAATATTAATTGTTATTATAAATATGAAAAATTTTTAAAAAAATAGTAATACAGAAAAAATTAGTAATAAATCAAGGATTATAATGAATTGTGATATTTTATTAGCTTAATTTAATATTTCTTAATTTTATTTAAGTTTTAAGTTAAAGCATTCTATATAATTTTTTCGAATAGTTTAATATAAATCAAATTTATTATCGCAATCTGTAGTTTTTCAATTAATTTTTCAATTTACAATCCAATCTGGAAATAATATTTTATGTTTGGTATTAAATATGATAATCATCATTGGATACGCTATATACTAGCTCTAGTAATTATAGTTTCTTTCCTAATAGTAGGATTTCAAGGTTATGAAAATCTATCAAATGGACGAGGAATGAAATTGGTAGATATATCTAATTATCCAATATTTTATTCTGAATTCGAACAATCTTACAATAATATAATCGATCAAATCCGATACGATATGGATGATAAATTTGATCATTCTGAAATGAATATGAAAAATATTCGTAAAAAACTATTAGATAGGATTATTAATGAACATGTTTTAAGTCTTATGGCATCTGACTATCATATTTCTATATCAGATGAACGTTTAAAAAAAACAATAATATCTCTAGACTGGGGAAACGGAAAAGATAATTTTTCATCAGATGCTTATTTAAGTTTTTTAAGAAAACATGGCATTACTCCAAAAGAATTTGAATCTTATAAAAGAAATCAATTGTTGATTCAACAAGTATTAGATCCAATAATATTTTCTGAACATATACCGAATACTATTACAAATACTTATGCAGAAACAGAGTTACAAAAACGTAGCATACGTATTCGTACATATCTCGGAAAAGACTTCGATAAAAATATTTCGATTAAAACTCAAGATATTCTTCTTTGGTATGAAAATAATAAAGCACATCTAAAAATTCCTGAGAGCGTAGACATTGATTATATTATTTTGGATAAAAACTCTAAATTGGAAAATATTAATATTCAAGAAGAAGATATAATAAATTATTATAATATGCACTGTGAAGACTTTTTTGTTCCTGAAGAACGTAGTTTTAGTCAAATTTTTATTAAATATCCAGATATTCCTAATTCTAAGGAAAATCATTTAATCCATCATAAAGCTGAATTTTTAGTAAAACAAGCACAGAAATATCCTGATATTTTTTCGGATTTGGCTAGAGAAAACTCACAAGATCTTAATTCAGCTTTATCAGGTGGATTTTTAGGAAAATGGCAAGCTCAAGAACTTCTTGAAAAACTAGGTCAGAATGTACAAGAATCAGTTTTTAATCTAAATGAAGGACAAATATCTGAATTAATAAATGGTCCTGAAGGATTCCATATTTTGAAGTTAATACATATTAAACCATCTTCAGCTCTACCTTTAAATGATTCAATAAAAGAAAAAATTAGAACTCAAATTTACCAAGAGATGATCGCCGATCATTTTATTAAGAAAAATCACCAGTTATTAAAATTATTATCTGATCAGAAAATTAGTTTAGATTTTATAGCAAACATATTGGGTCTGAAAATTCATAATTTTAAAGGCTTAACTTATTCTGGTAATCTTTTGTCAGAAAACTCAGATAGCATCTATGATCAGTTTTTAAATTCTAAACTAATTCGCCAAACCATATTTTCTAAGGAAGTTTTGAATGAGCGACGTAATTTTATTGTTTTAGAAATTTCACCATCTATTTTAATAGTATTCCGTATTGCACAAATCAAACCTGAATTTATTCCAAATTTAAAGGAAATAGAGGATATTATACGAAGCAAATTATTAACTCAATACTCAACATATGCTGCAATTAAGAAAGGTGAAGAAGATTTGAAGGCACTACAAGCTGATATGAAAAATAGTTCATTTGAATACTTTTCAGAAGAATTCGAAATATCACGTATAAAAATATATGAAGAAATTCCAAAAATGATCTTAGATGTTGCTATGAATGTTCCATCCAATTTATTACCTGTATTTATTGGCTTTCCAATTGGGCAGAATTTCTTTATTGTATATGTTAAAGATATTATAACCAAGAATGATCAAAATAAATTTGGAGATTACTTATCATCTGTTTTAGGAGAATCAGAAGAGAAAGCATTATTAAATAAAATACGTAAAAAATATAATGTAAAACCATTACCAATATTAAAAAATATCTTGGAAAAGGAATTTTGAATTGAAAATAAATCTAAATTAGAAAAAATCATCAGATTCATTTCTTTATTTGTTATAATAAAAACCATTACCTCCTTAAAAAAGTTTGACGATTTTTTTGAAAAAAATATTATTATATTTGAATATTAAATTATTTAATTTTTATTTTTTTATATTTTATAAGTTAAAATATAATTTTAATAATTATTCATTTATATGAATTCTTTTTTAAGAATCAAAATCAGACTTGCATAGTAAGTGAAAATGAACAGATCCTATTTTTTTATAACGTATAATACTAAAATTACTTGGTATTGGAAATATATTTCTAGATTCTGTATAAATTAGACCATTCTTAGTTAAGATCGGTAGGATTTTTTCTAAAATATCAGGAAACCATGTCTGGTTGAATGGTGGATCAAGTAAAATTAAATCAAATTGTAATGTATTGAAATGCTCAATAATTTTTGTTGCGCATTCATTATGAATGCTAACCATATAAGCTCCCAGTTTTTTTTGAAGAGAAATTAATGCTAATGATGCAATCTTATTTTTTTCTATCATCCTTACATATCGTGCTCCTCGAGAAGCAGCTTCAAATCCTAATGAGCCACTACCTGCAAATAAATCAAGTATATCTTTATCTGAAAAATTTTCTTTCCACAAGAAATTCAACCAGTTGAATAAAGATTCACGTATTCTACCAAGAGTTGGATGTAAATTAGGTACACTAGGTACAAATATTGGTGTTAAGCGATATTGACCAGTAAGTATATGTGTTGATTTTTTTCTCATATTTATATTAATAAATTATTAAATTAATTTATAAAATGTCCTATTTTTTAATACACACTATAGATTGCTCAATCTATAAAAATTATTATTAATATCCCTAATATCAATTCTGAATTAGATTATTATACAAACTTTTAATATGATAAATGGAAAGAATTCTATGCAAGATCAATATGAAAAAAAAATAACATGGCTTACTCGATTAAAAAATGGATTACTTAATACTGGACAAAAATTAAATAAATTATTTCTAGTTGAAAAGGTAAACGAAAGTTTATTTGAAGAATTAGAATCAGCACTTATAATGGCTGATACAGGACCAATAGCTACTGAAAAATTAATGACTGAATTACGCTTAAAAATAAAAAAAGCAAAAATTGAAAATCCTATTCAAGTAAAAGAAATTTTACGAACTCTATTATTGAATAGATTATGTGCTTTGGAAAAAAAATTTAATCTGAAAAATTCTAAGCCTTTAGTTATTATGTTTGTTGGCGTTAATGGAGTTGGAAAAACTACATCAATAGGAAAATTAGCTCATATATTTCAAAAGAAAAATGCGAGTGTTTTACTTGCTGCTGCTGATACATTTCGAATAGCTGCTTATGAGCAGCTATTCGAATGGGGAAAGCGTAACAAAATCGAAGTATTTACACAAAATTCTACCAAGGATCCCGCATCTCTAGCTTTTAATGCTGTAAGAATCGCAAAAGATTGCGATAAAAAGATAGTCATGATAGATACAGCCGGTCGTTTACCTACACAACTTCATTTAATGGAAGAATTAAAAAAAATTAAACGAGTTGTTTCAAAAATTGATGTAACTGCACCTCATGAAATTATTTTAGTAGTTGATGGCAATATGGGTCAAAATACTCTAGCCCATATTCGAGCTTTTGATACTATTTTGGGATTGACCGGCTTGATTATTACAAAACTTGATGGAACAGCTAAAGGTGGTATTCTTACAAGTGTTTCTGTCAGTAATAATAGTACAAGACCCATTCCAGTATATTGGATAGGAGTAGGTGAAAATTTAGATGATTTACAACCATTTGTAGCTAAAGAATTTGTTAATGCTATTTTAATGAATTAATTTTCAAAATAGAATAAGAGTGTTTAACATTAGATTAATAAAAATTTTTAAAAACAAATATTTAATATTTAATACATTTTTTAAAAATTTGTAATTTCCCTTAATATGAAATTAGAAACACCTAATATTTCAACAATTTTAGAAATTGTAACTGAATTACAAGCTGGTAAGATTATTATTCTGCTTGATGAAGAAGATCGTGAAAATGAAGGTGATCTAGTTATAGCTGCAGATTTTATTACACCTGAAGCAATTAATTTTATGGTTACAAATGGTCGAGGTCTAGTGTGTCTAACTTTGACTGAGGAGCGTTGCTCACAAATTGGTCTTCTACCAATAGCAAGTTTTAATAATAAAAATACGCGTTATGGTACTAATTTTACTCAATCTATTGACGCTGCAAATGGTATAAGTACAGGTGTTTCTGCTGCTGATCGTTCACATACGATTCGAACAGCTGTATCTAGTAATACTAAACCTAATGATTTAATACAACCAGGTCATGTCTTCCCTGTTCAAGCCTTATCAGGAGGTGTATTAATTCGAGCTGGTCATACTGAAGCAGGGTGTGATTTAACTGCTATAGCAGGATTAAATCCTGCAGCAGTTATTTGTGAAATATTAAAATCAGATGGGACTATGGCCCGTCGATCAGATTTAATAAAATTCTCTAAATACCATAAATTAAAAATAGGTACAATTTCTGATTTAATTCAATATCGTATTGAACATGAATCAATTATAAATAGAATGGGCCAGCATTCGGTACAAACTGTTTGGGGTACATTTCTCGTATTTGCTTATCAGGACATTGTTACCAATTCAGCACATTTAGCTCTTGTTCATGGTAATATTGACCCCATACATGAAACATTGGTTTGGATATATGAACCATCTTCTTTATTGGATATTTTAGATATAAAAAGCAATCAACAGAACAATTGGAGTATTCATCAGGCATTAAAGACTATTATATCGAAACCTGCTGGAATTCTTATATTGATAAATTGTCAATTGTCTGCTAATCAGTTATTCAAACAATTTATAAATAGAGACATAGGATTACAATATATTCCAAAAGGATTAAATGAACCTGATAATTTACGCACTTCTGGAATAGAAACTCAAATTTTAAGAGATTTAAAAGTTAACAAGATAAGGTTACTTACTCATTCACGTAAAATTTTAAATATACCAGAACTAAAACACTCATATAATAAAAATCTATGAATACATATATTTCATTTCCTAATTTTAATGGAAATGGACTCCATATCGGTATTGTATATACTCGATTTAATGAAAAAATTGGAAAAATGGAACTAGAATCTTGTTTAGATGAATTAAATAAGTTAAGTGTAAATAAGTTTGATATTTCTATTACGAGCGTTCCAGGAGCATTAGAGATAGGTATTGCTTTATCACACATGATTAAAACATCAAAATATGATGCTTTAATTGCTCTTGGTGCTGTTGTTCGTGGTGAAACATATCATTTCGAGATTGTTAGCAATGAAGTTGCATCCGTTATTTCTAATATTATCCTGAAGACAGGTATTCCAATTGCTAATGGAGTATTGACCGTTGATACTAATAGACAGGGTATAGCTCGTGCCTTTGATAAAGGATGTACTTGTGCAAAAGTTGCTGTAGAAATGGCAAATTTTATTAAAAAATTTGGTAAATAGATATATTGTATAAATGATACACGATAAAAATATCATATAGGTTGAAAAATTGGAAAAAATTTCTAAAAAATTTCAAATTTCTCGTCGTTTAGCACGTAAATTTGCTTTGCAAGGCATTTATATGTGGTTGCTAAACAATAGATTTTCTGAAAAGAAAAATATACTTGAAATCACTGTTCACTTATATGAAAATAATGATTTTTCCCAAGCTGATATTTACTGGTTTAGAACTATATTTTATGGTGTTTTACATAAACATGCGGTATTGCATGAATATTTCATTCCATATATTAATCGTTGTTTAGAAGAATTATCACCTGTAGAGCATTCTATCCTATTAATAGGGAGCTACGAGTTGATTTATCATTATGAAATTCCATATAAAGTTGCTATTAATGAAGCAGTTGAATTAGCTAAGATATTCGCTGGAACAGATGGATTTAAATTTATAAATAGCGTATTAGATAAATTAGCAATGAGTGTTCGAGTGATTAAATGATATTCATAATGAATTGATATATCATCATATGTGCAAATTTAATTATTGATGTTTAACTAAATTTTTATGAAATTAGAACTTGATCTTATTGCACAATACTTCTCAAAGTATACATTTAATAAAATAATAATGATTTAAATTTTAATTATGATGATTTTGCTTTATTTTCTTATACATTTAGGTAAAAATATTACAATTAGTATTGATTTCTTAATAGAAAGTTGTCACTTATTTTCTAATGTTGATCCGATTCCTTTGAGTCATAAAGCTCTGATAGTTAATCTATTTGATTTAGTTGCTATGAGACAGAAGCAATAGATAATGCCGATTAATTTTAGCTTTATTTTATATTAATAAAAACTGATTAAAAGAGTTTTAAAGAATTTTTATTTTAACTGTTGCAGATTAAGTTAATTAATGAAGATATAATTCGAATTTGACAAGAATTTAACTATTAATGTAACTATTTTTGGTTCGTTTATTCCTCAAAAAGTATTAAAGAGAAATGAAGCTAGAATTGGTGATAAAATTTGGTTTTCTTGTTTTTTTGAGTGAAGCAGATATTGCTTATCGATTGATTACAGTTCTAATACCCTCAAGATAAATTATGGTTAGAAATAACAGAAGAGCTTTGGAATATGATTACAGGCATGTTTAAATTTAGGATAAATTCTGGCAGAAGAAATAATTACAAATTCTGCTATGAATATTTTAAATGAATTGTTACATGATTTTTGGATCAAATCATGTTGTAATCTGTTTAAACTATGAAACTATCTCAATAGCATCCATTCTAAATGAATTACCTGATATAATCGCAGAAGAATCTGTTTTAGGTAAGGGTAATATTTACAAATTATGTTTTTATTGCATCACTTTTAAACAAAAAATCGTATCTTTAATATATCTTCTCAAGAAATAAGTATCTCGATTAGTTTAATTGGAAATATTACATCTGAAATAAATTATTTAAAATGATTTGATTCTAACGGCCAGTTATTCAAAAAATTATCAAATGGGGTTCGATCATTTTTCTATATAGAAAATATATATTCTCGATAATCAATTCAATTAAAAAATCTTCATATTTGCAAGAACGCTCTCATGTAAATTTCCCGAAAATTTCCTGGGTATTTTATAATTTTGAACGTTTGTTAGCATTTGGTTTTGGAAGTGGATTAATTCGATTAATGCCAGGAACATGCGGGACTCTTTTTGCTTGGTTTATTTGGTTTCTGGTTATCTCATTAATTCCAACTACTTGGATTAGTATCCTGTTAATTTTTAGTTTTATTTATGGTTGTAAAATTTGTCAGGACGTTTCTAATGCTTTACAGACTGTAGATCATATAGGAATAGTTTGGGATGAAATGGTATCTTTTTGGATTGTTCTTCATCTTATACAAGATAATTTCATTTTCCATATTATTGGTTTCTTTCTATTTAGACTATTTGATTCTGTAAAACCTCAACCGATTAAATTCTTTGACAAGAATATAAAAACAGGTTTTGGGATTATGTTAGATGACTTATTAGCTGCTTTGTATAGCATAATGATTATTCATTTTATTAATTATTTATATAAATTAGTTAGTAATCTTTAATAAGAATTAATAAATTAGAATGAATCTTTCAACTAATTATCATAATGATGGCAAAGTTTTAAATTTATACATTTGTATTTTTTAAATATCTTATTGAATTAATTTTATCTCGTAGTTTTAATGCTGATTTAGAAACTATATCGCGCCAATTTTTACCATTACTAGCATATAAAATCGATCTTGAAGAATTAATCATAATTCCAGATCCAAAAGAATTAATACCAGCAGTGACTGTTGAAAATATATCTCCACCTTGTGTACCAATACCGGGTATGAGTAATGGTATTTTATTACCTATCTTTTCTCGTACAATTGCCAATTCATTTGAATATGTCGCTCCAATAACTAATCCACATTGCTCAGTAATATTCCAATGATTAGCAACTAAGTCTGCAATATAGAGATATAATGGATCACCATTTTTTATTCTTAAATGTTGTAAATCTTTTCCACTAAAATTTGATGTTAAGCATAATACCATAACACCACGGTCTTCCCAAGAAAAATAGGGTTCTATTGAATCGAATCCCATATATGGATTAACAGTTACAGCATGTGCTTGATATCTTTCAAAAGCTTCATAAGCATAATATTTAGCTGTTGAACTAATATCTCCTCGCTTTGAGTCTAATACAATAGGCAGATTAGGATATTTTTCACGAATATAGATACATAGTGCTTCTAATTGATTTTCAGCACGATATGCAGAAAAATATGCAATCTGTGGTTTAAAACTACAAACGTATTTTGCAGTCAAATCCACAATTTCACGGCAAAATCTAAAAATTGAGTTTGATTTACCCTGAAATTCATAAGGAAATAAATTAGGATTCGGATCAAGTCCTATCTGTAATAAGGATTGATTAATTTTCCAGGCATGTTCAAGTTTTTGAATAAATTTCATAAATGACTTTAGAATCCTCAGTAATTTTGACATTAACGACTCATAAATCAAGATTCTATTTCTTAATTCGTGTAACTTTTTTTATTTGAGATATATGTCTTATTGATCGAATCACTTGGGCCAAATGCTTGCGGCTATCAACCTGTATTGTTAGATGCAATGATATCGTTGAGCCTGTATTATCATGCGTAGTGACTTGTATAATATTTGAATTTGCTGCAGTAATTTCAATAGCAAGCTTGCCCAATGTACCACGCTCATTAAGCATTATGATTTCTAATCTAGTGGAAAAGTGTTTTGCTGTTTCCAAACTCCATGCAACATCTATCCAATGTTCTGGTTCTCTATTTCTCTGTTTAATTGCTGTTACACAATCTATAGTATGCACAATTAAACCATGACCAAGTCTTATAATAGCAATAAGAGCATCGCCCGGTAATGGACCGCAACAATTAGCTAACTGTACTGCTTGTCCTTCATTTCCTTGAATTAAAATAGGAGCATTATGTGTAGCTGAAGCTAATTCATCAACTTTTTTTGCTGTAATAGCAACAAGTTGATTTTCTGGAATAAATCGTCTCGCTACAGCAGCTGGTAATCGTTTACCTAAACCAATATCAGCTAAAATCTCTTCGCGTGAACTAGCTCCTATACTACGAGCTAATTTTTTCCATATAGGATCACTAAGATGAGGCAGTATCAAGTGTTGTTGTTTTAAAGATTGTATTAGTAATCGTTCACCAAAAGCAATAGATTCTTTGTATTTCTTAGTACGTAAATAGTGACGAATTTCAGATCTTGCTCGGCCAGATCTAGCATAATTTAACCATTGTGTATTAGGACAAGATTGATATGAAGTGATAATTTCTATCATATCGCCACTATTGAGCTCAGTGCTTAATGGTGAATATTCCCCATTAATTTTTGTGGCTATGGTTTGATTTCCAATATCAGTATGAATAGCATATGCAAAGTCTATTGATGTAGCTCCTCTAGGCAATGAAACAATTCTACCACGTGGAGTAAAAACGTAAATTGCATCAGGAAATAAATCAATTTTAATATGTTCTAAAAATTCTCTAGAATCTCCAGTTTGGTTTTGAATTTTTAGCAAAGATTGAAGCCATTGATGTGTATACTTCTGTAAATAGATCAAACTATTACTTGTATTTTTATATAACCAATGAGAAGCTACACCCTCCTCGGCAACACAATGCATATCATGCGTCCGAAATTGAAATTCTACAGGCGCACCATATGGTCCAATTAAAGTTGTGTGTAAGGATTGATAACCATTAATTTTTGGTATTGCAATATAATCTTTAAATTTTCTTGGAATAGGTTGATACAATTGGTGCAAAAAACCCAATGCTAGATAACACTCTGGAAAAGTGTTTGTAATAATTCGGAGACCATAAATATCTAATACCTCAGAAAAAGTTTTTTTCTTTCTAAGCATTTTTAGATATATACTGTATAGAGTTTTTTCTCTGCCATTAATTTCTGCTTTAATTTCTGCAGTAATTAGTGTTTTTCTGACTGATTCAGTAATTTTGCTGATAACTTCTCTTCTATTTCCACGTGCAGATAAAACAGCTTTATATAAAACCCGATAACGATTGGGATATATTGCTGCAAAACACAGATCTTGCATTTCTCGAAATAGTAGATTTAATCCTAGTCGATGAGCAATAGGTGCATAAATTTCTAAAGTTTCTTTAGCAACACGGTAACGCTTTTCAGAATTTACAGCATCTAATGTACGCATATTATGTAGACGGTCTGCCAATTTAATCAAAACTATTCGTACATCATGAGCCATAGCTAATAGCATCTTTCGAAAATTTTCAGCTTGTTGCTCTTCTTTGGTTGCAAATTCTAATCGATCTAATTTTGATAATCCATCAACTAGTTCTGCTACCTCTAAGCCAAATTGTTCTATTAATTCATACTTAATAATACCTTGATCTTCCATTACATCATGCAATAAAGCAGAACATAGAACATTAACATCTAATTTCCAACCTGCGCAAATTTCTGCAACAGCAATTGGATGTGAAATATAAGGAAATCCACTAGAACGAAACTGTCCAAAATGAGATCGTTTTGCAAAATTATAAGCCTTTCTAATTTTAGAAATATCTTTAGTTTCTAAATAGGTATTGAGTATTTGAATTAGAGGATCTAACGATCCGACAAATGAATCCATCATACTTGTTTCCAATTAAGATCAGAAAAGATGTAGTAAGTTCACTACCTATCTTACATTAGATTTTTACTGCTATAAATTCGATAGTACAATGAGAAATTAAAAGTATAAGTGTAAAAATAAAGCAAGATTAATAAAATCTAGTAGGGCGCTTTATGAAGTATTTCCGTATCAATTAGTCCTTTAGAGATTTCACGTAAGGCTACAACAGTTGGCTTATTTTTACTATCAATATGTGACATATGGCCTTGAGCTAATTCACGTGCACGATATGCCGCAACTAATGTTAGCTGAAATCTGTTAGGAATTTTTGTCAGGCAATCTTCAACAGTAATACGTGCCATATATACTCCTATTACTACTATTTATATTTCTATATTCATATGAATTATTTTTCAATATAAAAGTATAAAAAATTATTTCAAAGATTAAATACCAAGTTGTTTAAATATATAATTATTACGAGCTATTTGAGAATTCAATTGTAATCTGGATGCATTGATTATATGTATAAATTCTAGTAGTGCGGAATTAAAATTTTCGTTAATTATAACATATTCAAATTCATGTATATGAGATATCTCAATTTTTGCTTCAGATATTCGATTTTTTATAGTTGAGCTGCTATCTTTATTCCGTGTAATCAATCGATTTTCCAATTCTTTGATAGAAGGTGGTAGCACAAAAATTGTGAATGCTTTTGGATAATGTTTTTTGATCTGACGAGTACCTTGCCAGTCAATTTCTAAGATAATATCTTTACCATTTCTCATTGCATAATCAATGAAATTACGCGGTGTTCCATAAAAGTGATCATGGACTTTTGCCCATTCTAATAATGCCTTTTTTCTGATCATTTCTTTAAAATTATTGATAGATAAATAGTGATACTCTCTACCATCTTTTTCTCCCAAACGAGGTGGGCGAGTTGTACAAGATATAGAAAGTAAAATAGATGAATCATATTCCAATAATGATTTAATTAAACTCGATTTTCCTGCACCGCTAGGTGCAGTGATAATAAAAAGAGCTCCAGGATATTTTTTCATAATTTTTTTATAAAAATTGAAAGTTATTTAAATAATGTAAAGTAGAAACTTTCAATTTTTTGAATATTATTAATGCTTAATAATATTCAAATTATAAATCCTAAGATTTATAGTCTTGTTTAATATAAATCTCTAATTCTATGATATATTGCTTTATGATTTATGCCATACTCATATATAGAAGACATAGTGAAATACACTTAATTTTGATCAAAACGGCTAGATTTCTAAATCTTAGAATTGATAAATAAAATCTCTAATTTAGAATTGAAATAGAACAACAAGTAATTTAATCAATATTCATTAAATAATCAGATAATTCCTTTTCTATATCAGAACTATATCAGAAAAGATATCAATGATATCTAATAAAAATTTAAGCATTGAATTTTAAGATTCTGAAGCTTATTTTGTATTAATTTATACACCCAGCCGGAGTCGAACCGGCATGCCTTACGGCGAGGGATTTTAAGTCCCTTGCGTCTACCAATTTCGCCATGGGTGCAGAATTTGATAATTTATTCAAAATATAAAAATGAAGTAAATAATATACTGTATATTATTTATATCTTATTACTGTATATTATTTATATCTTATCTAAAATTAATTACCGATTTCAACTCTTTCTGAAAAGAATGTAGAATAATAAACAGCAGCACTAATTATAAAATAAAATAATCAATAATAGTATTGTACCTTTCTTTTTTATAATTTAAAATTTTAATTAATTGTATTTTTATTTATAGATAGTTAGGAAACTGTCAAATTATTTTAAAATCCAAGGGTAATTTTTTAAATCATATCTATGTGAAAATAATTCACTATATGATATATGGGAGTGTGGCAGAGTGGTTTAATGCTCGGGTCTTGAAAATCCGTGTGGGTTATCTCCCACCGTGAGTTCGAATCTCACCGCTCCCGCCATAGAAACGTATTTTTCTCTATATTATCATTTTGAATACAGCTTTTAAAATAAATCTGTTAAATTGCATCTTGTATTTCGAATTTTATATATAACAGAATAGAAAAATCAATAGTACTTCATACTGCAAACTTTCCAAAGTTTATTAAATTGATTTTTAATCACTTCATATTATCCTATATATAAAATATATTTTGTGTTTTAATAGTAAATGATATTTAGAAAAATAATATTTGGTTAATTAAATGATACGAATATATTGACTCAATTAGCGTTTCAAAAATATATTACATGTATTACATGTATTATATGTATTTAGTTTTGTATGATTTAATTTATTTCATCTAATTTAATAAAAATCTTAAATTTTGATGTCTTAATGAAAAGAAGGATTGGCTTAATTTAGTTTTAATACTATATATTTTAGAATAAAATATATAGTATTAAAATATGGTATGTATCATGTTGACTGATAATATGAAGCAGTTTTCTTTCTAAATTTCAACAATGATTATCTTATTTTTATTAATTATTTTTGTTTTTATATTACGGTATACTAAAGTTAGTATATAACATATTATAGTCAATCTCTTATTTAGTTTTTATCCAAACTAGTATGATTGAAAACATTTTTAATAATTCAAAAAATATCATTTTTAACTAATTATCAGAAGAAAAACGAATTTATCTATAAGATAGATAGAATTTTTATGTATAACTTTCTGGATTTGATATATCTATGTATCCAATAAAAAGTAGGTTACGACTTGTTTTGGGTAATTGGAAAATGTTTGGAAATTTGGTTACTAATGCCAAATTACTTAATCAGTTACGTAATGCTAAAATCTTTAATTATTGTGAAGTAGGTATTTGTGTGCCATTTCCATATTTATTTCAGGTTTCTAAGACTCTAATGAATAGTAGAATATCTTGGGGTGTGCAAGATATTAGTTTGCATGAACAAGGCGCATATACTGGTGAAGTTTCTGGGAAAATGCTGAAGGATTTTAATTGTCGGTGGACATTGGTAGGTCATTCCGAACGTCGTTTGTTTCATGGTGAAACTAACGAAATTGTTGTTGGTAAAATACAAGCTGCTTTGTTGGTAAATTTGACACCTGTCGTTTGTATTGGTGAAACATTAAATCAATATAATGATGGGTCTTCGTTATCAGTTATTAACAGCCAATTAGAACCAATTCTTTCTTTAGGTCAGAAAGCTGTATCAAAAATTGTAATAGCTTATGAACCTATATGGGCAATAGGCAATAAAACTATTATTGATCCTGAAAGAATCCAAAAAATCCATGAAAATATTCGAGAATCTCTATATCAAATAAATGCAGGCCATATTCGCATATTATATGGCGGAAATGTAAAAATCAGTAATGCTATTCATTTATTTTCAATGCCAGATATTGATGGTGCATTAATTGGTAGAGTTTCACTTATAGCTAAAGATTTTTTAAAAATTGCTTCTATTTAGATTAAATATTTTAAGTAGAAAATGGAGTTAATTTGAAATTATGACAGTAATTTTTCTTATTTTTTTATTAATTCAATTTATATCAGCTATATCAATTATTTTTTTAATCTTATTTCAACAAGGAAAAGGTGCTGATATGGGACCATCTCTTGGCAATAGTTCTATTGGAAGTTTGTTCAGTGCTACTGGAGCTGCGAATTTTATGTCTCGTATGACAAAATGGTCGGCAGTCTTGTTTTTTTTTAGCACAATTGCTTTAACATATAATGGGCATAGGAATGCAAAAAAAACTTTAGATTTTTCTAATATAGAGAATTCTTTGCAAGATAATTCAATCCCAAAATCAATTCCTTTCTTAGAATTAGAATCAATTGAGAATAGACCATTACAATAAGAATAATTTTTCTAGATATTCTTTCATATTTTTTATTTCAAGATGAGTTTTATTTTGCTAAAATTTTTTTAGCCGATGTGGTGAAATTGGTAGACACGCTATCTTGAGGGGGTAGTGGCAGAAGCTTTGCGAGTTCGAATCTCGCCATCGGCACCAACTGTATTTGAATTTGGGCAAGGAGGCCAATCCCGACTTATATGATCGTCTGATTTATATATCAAGATAACTCTGATTGGAAGGATTATTCGTTTATTTCCATGATCGTTAATTTAAATTTTCTAGCAGAGCACAGG
>CAZUGU010000007.1:0-86187 GCA_964620485.1 uncultured Burkholderiaceae bacterium
CATGGGAAGTTTTATGGCATATTGTATTACCTTTTTCGAAATCTGGTGTTATAGGTGGCATTATACTAGGTTTGGGACGTGCTTTAGGAGAAACTATGGCTGTTACTTTTGTAATTGGCAATACGTTTCAATATCCAGATTCATTATTTTCTCCTGGGAATTCAATTTCATCTTCATTGGCAAATGAATTTAATGAATCTGGAGAATTGCAAAGATCTGTTTTGTTGCAATTAGGATTAATTCTGTTTTTAATTACTACAATTACGTTAATATTATCCAAATTTTTTCTAAATAGAAATCGAAGAACTCTCTAAAAAAAGTAGTAATTTTTGTTATATGAATAAATTTATTATTGCAATGGATAATCCTATATATCAACGTCGTCGTATATTAAATAGAATAGTTTTATCAATATCGTCAGTAATGTTGCTACTAGGACTGTTTTGGTTATCTTGGATTATTCTAACTTTATTGTATAAAGGTATACCAACTTTTACTTATGCTATATTTTTAAATATTACTCCACCACCTGGTGAGCAAGGTGGATTGATTAATGCTTTAATTGGTAGCATTATGATGATTGGAGGAGGTGTTTCAATCGGTGTGCCAATTGGCATTTTGGCTGGAACTTATCTTGCAGAATATGGCAAAAAAAATTTTTTATCTTTAATGATAAAATTTCTAAATGAAGTATTGCTATCAGCACCATCTATTATCATAGGTTTATTTGTTTATACTATTTATGTTGCTCAAGTAGGTCATTATTCAGGTTGGGCTGGTTCATTTGCTTTATCAATTTTAGTAATACCTACTATTATTCATACGACCGAAAATATTTTAGTGCTAATACCGAATAATTTAAGAGAAGCTGCTGTTGCTTTAGGCTGTCCTAAATGGAGAATGATTATTACGATTTGTTATCGAGCTGGGCGGTCAGGTATTATGACTGGTGTATTGCTATCTTTAGCACGTATTTCTGGAGAAACGGCACCTTTATTGTTCACGGCCTTATCAAATCAATTTATGTCATTTAATATGAATGCACCAATAGCAAATTTACCAGTCGTTATTTATCAATATGCCACTAGTCCATTTAAAGATTGGAATAATTTAGCTTGGTCTGGTGCATTATTGATTACATCCTTAGTATTTATGATCAATCTTCTTGCTAGAAATATATTTTGTAAATAATTTATTATGATTATTGATTATTCTTGCAATATCTCTAATAAAGACAGTAAAATTATAAGGGTAGATATATGAAAAAGAGTGATAATATTCATAATAAAGTTAAAATTCAAGTTAGAAATTTAAATTTCTACTATGGAAAATTTCGTGCTTTGCATAATGTAACTATGCCAATCCAAGAAAAAAAAGTTACTGCATTTATTGGACCTTCGGGATGTGGTAAATCAACTCTATTACGTACGTTTAATCGAATGTTTGAATTATATCCAGATCAACGTGCAGAGGGTGAAGTTTTGTTAGATGACGAAAATTTATTAATTTCAAAGACAGATATTTCACTAATTAGAGCGAAAATTGGTATGGTTTTTCAGAAACCAACTCCATTTCCAATGAGTATTTATGATAATGTTGCGTTCGGTGTTAGTTTGTTTGAACGATTGAACAAAATTGAAATGGAAGAAAGAGTTGAATGGGCTTTAAGGAAGGCTGCACTATGGAATGAGGTTAAAGATAAAGTATATAAAAGTGGTAATAGTTTATCGGGTGGACAACAACAACGTTTATGTATCGCAAGAGGTGTTGCAATAAAACCGCAGGTTTTATTATTAGATGAACCATGTTCAGCATTAGACCCTATTGCAACCGCAAAAATTGAAGAATTAATTATTGAATTGAAAAATGACTATACTGTAGCTATTGTGACTCATAATATGCAACAAGCAGCCCGTTGTTCTGATTTTACAGCTTATATGTATCTAGGAAAGTTAATAGAATTTGGTAAAACGAATCAGATTTTTATAAAACCAAAGCATAAAGAAACTGAGGATTATGTTACTGGTAGATTTGGTTAAATTTTTACTAAAATTTTTTGAATTAATTTGCGGGGTGTAGCGCAGTTTGGTAGCGCATCTGCTTTGGGAGCAGAGGGTCATGAGTTCGAATCTCGTCACCCCGACCATTTAGATATAATAAGAATTATAAAAAGCATATTTATTGAGTCCGTATTTATTAATATTTTTGATATTTAAAAATCTTATTTTTTAAATTGAAATTAAATTCATATCTTTTTATAAATTCTTTTTAAGAAATATTTTTACTTATATTGATACTTTTCTTTGAATTAACCTAATGGATATGATTGATTTTCAATATTAAGTTATCTCTTTTAATGTCTTATTACATATTGAAATTCGAATTTTATAGCGGCAGTAGCTCAGATGGATAGAGCACAAACCTTCTAAGTTTGGAGTCAGGGGTTCGAATCCCTTCTGCCGCAATATTATAAATTATTTAAAGCTTTAAATAATTTATAATATTTATAATAAGATCCTGATATTTTTATGGATATTCTGAATTTTTCAAATGTAATCATCTTTACTTTAATAACTTTTATTTGTAATAAAAGTTATTAAAGATTCTTTATAATTTTGATGTTGATTTAGTACATAGCCTAATATTCAATTATATTTTATATCTGAAATGATTTGTGTATAATAAAGAGCGCAAGTTTATTGCAATTTTGATTACTTTAATATTTATCTCATACCATATTACAAGGATCTATAATTTTTTGGTGGTTGTAACTCAATTGGTAGAGTCTCGGATTGTGATTCCGGTTGTTGCGGGTTCAAGTCCCGTCAGCCACCCAAAAAAACTTTACTGCTTGTTTTATATTTATAAAAGTGTAGTTATTTAGATATAATCGGGAATTTTTATACTTTTTTCTTTGGCATAATAAGTATTATTATTAGAAATCTTTTCATTAAAAATTGATTTAATCTTTATTATTAGAATTAATTTAACACATGGTATGCACAATAATGCATTGTTTATATATCAAATAGGACAATTCTTTATAAGAAAGTAACGCTTTAACATGGTTTAGAGTGATTTTATCTATTTCATTTCTGTTAGTTTTTATATATTTGTTATATTCCTTAAAGTTTTATTATAGAATTTATAAAAATTTTGTAAAATTTTAGGATTTATTTATAAAATTTACTTAATTATTAACTATTTATTCTTAATTAGATCTATAAATTATAGAGATTTAATTTATTTAAAATAATAGACGGGAGATCAAAGTGTTCTTCTAAATATAAATTTTGTAAAAAAATTTGGATTGCTTAATTCATAAATTAGTTATGCAATCCAAATTTTTAAATTTATAAAAATGTGATATTTTCTAAATTTAAACCTAATACTAAGAAATGTAGATTTTCGTATAATATCTAACTTACTTTGAAGGAATATTTTTTTATTTTAAATAGATATATAAAATATATATTTCTTTAGAAAGAATTCACATTTTGAAAAGTTTCAGATTAGTTATTAATTGATTGATTTTTGGTATTGTTGTTTCTAAGAAACTTAATCAGTAATTCATTATAATTTTTTCTACTATAGAAATATCCAATACCATGTAATTAAATTTATTATTAATACTCTTCTGATGAGAGTTTTCATATATTAAGAATATAACTAATTTATAAATTTTGGCTCTTAGTAAGAATTTAAATGTAAAAATAATATTTATATTTTGCAATAGCGAGATACATCTTATTATTTCACTGATTTCATTAAATTTCTGGTATTTTGAATAATTTTTTCTAAAATTGAGGCCATATTTATGACACTTCCTTTCTTAGATATTTCGCTCAAGGGAAGTATTGTAGCATTGGTTACACCAATGTTTCCAAATGGTGATATTGATCACCAATCCTATCGAGCATTAATAGATTGGCACATTAATGAAGGTACAGATGCGCTGGTTGTAGTTGCAACAACAGGTGAATCACAAGCTATTTCTATTGATGAACATGCTGAACTCATATGTATAGCAGTTAAACATGCTGCAGGTCGTATTCCGGTTATTGCTGGAGTTGGTGCTAATTCTACATCTGAAGCTATTCATTTGACTCGCTATGCAAAATCTATGGGTGCTCATGCAGGTTTATCAGTTGTTCCATATTATAACAAACCCTCACAAGAGGGTTTGTATCGACATTTTTGTTCTATTGCTGAAGCAGTAGAATTCCCGATAATATTATATAATGTGCCTAATCGTACAATGGTCGATATGAGCAATGAAACTATTTTAAGATTAGCTCAAGTGCCAGGTATTATTGGCATTAAAGATGCTACGGGAGATATTCTTCGCGGTGTTTTATTAATTCGTGAAGCACCAGTCGGTTTTCATATATTCAGTGGTGATGATGCAACTGCAGCTGCATTGATGCTATTAGGTGCTAGAGGAAATATTTCGGTTACTGCAAATATCGCTCCGAAAAAATTGCATGAATTATGTAAAGCAGCATTATCTGGTAATACTGCTTATACTAATGAATTAAATTCAAAATTAGCACCGATCAATCAAGCTCTGTTTCTGGAATCTAATCCAATTCCTGTTAAATGGGCATTAAGTGAAATGGGAAAAATTAGTATTGGACATCGATTACCACTTGTTGAATTAAGTTACAAATATAGAGAACCAGTACGAAAAGCCATGCATGTGATTGGATTACTTTGAAAATAAAAATAGATAAGATAAGTAAAGATATTATTTTTCTTTCATAGAATTTCTGATTATGTTACATTTTCAATATTGAAATGTATTTCCTTTCTTTATAAAGAAAGTATAAATAATTGATTCATTATAAAATATTCGTTAAGATTTAAATCTTAATTCTAGGTAATTCTTCAAATTATTGCTAAATTAATACATGACTCATCTGATAAATTAGGTAATTAAATAATGTTCTAATCGTTATAAAGTAAATGTTTTTGCAGATTTTAAAAGAATTTATTCAATTTTATTGATTAATGTTTTTTGATTAAACTTATTATGAAATCTCGAACTGACTTGATATTTAATATTGAAGAATATTTAAATTTGGTAATTTAGATATGATGCGTATTTTCATTCTGTTTGATATTATTCATTTTTTAGAATAACCTATGTATTAAGTATTGAAACACATAGGTTATTTCAGTCTTAACGAACAATTTATGCGAATTTTATGCATCCAATGCTCAATATTGCTGTTAAGGCAACTAGATATGCTGGAAATATAATTAATCGGGCAAGTTTGTGTTTAGAAAAATATAATACCGACCATAAAGTACTTCAAAATTATGTTATCAAGGTAAATCAAGCTGCCCAAGAAGCCATTCATCAGATTCTAAAAAATTCATATCCTGATCATATAGTTTCATTTGATGGATTTAATAATTACCAAGATTTTGATAGAAATCCATATCAATGGATTGTTAATTCATTGGATGATATGGAAAACTTTATTCACGGTTTTCCTAATTATGCAATATCGGTTGCTTTGATTCAATATGGAAAAGTTGTTCAAGCAGTTGTCTATGATCCGAATCGAAATGAAATTTTTACTACGAGTCGTGGTAACGGAACATTTTTAAATAATCGGCGTATTCGAATTTCCAGAAAAATACAATTTCAGAATGCTTTACTTGGAATTAACTTACCTTGTAATAAGCTATCTTATAGCGATATGATCAATTTCCAAAAATTGGGAAAAAATTGTTTTAATATTCGTTATTTAGGATCAACTATATTAAATCAAGCTTATGTTGCCTGTGGACGATTAGATGGTTTTTATGGTTCCAATTTAAAATTATGTAGTCTAACTATTGGCAGTCTTTTAGTACAAGAAGCAGGTGGTTTAGCTACTGATTTAAATGGAGAACAGGATTGGATCAAATCAGGACAATTAATCGTTGCAGCTCCCAAAATTTTGAATTCTATTCTTAGAACTTTAGGTATATCTAGATATTCATAAAATTGGTATATTGTATTAAATTTAACTAATGAGTATTCAATAAAAAATTAAGAATTTCATAAAAAATTTCACATTAAATAGCAATTAATTTTTCATTTGCTGATTTTTGGAGGTTTGAAATGGGGGAATTTATAAATCCAAATAACTGGATTGATTTATTAACCCTGATAACTCTTGAGATTTTTTTAGGAATGGATAACTTATTTCTTATCGCTATTTTTTCAAATAGATTACCATTAATGGAAAGAAATCAAGCTCGAATTATTGGTATGGGAATAGCTTTAATCATGCGTTTTATTTTATTATCCATAATATCATGGTCTTTGAATTTAGACGAATCGTTATTTGTAAATATTCATTTCTCATTTTCGGTCCATGATTTAATTTTAATGATTGGTGGAGTTTTTTTAATTTTTGAAAGTCTAATAGAATTATATGATCGCTTTAAAATAAATACCTGTAAATGTTTTACAGAATCGTCTAGTAATGATCAGCCCAATTTTTGGAATATTATTCTGAAAATTGTCATTTTGGATACAATATTTTCAGTAGATTCAGTTATCGCTGCCGTCAGCATATCAAATAACTTAGTTATAATGATAACTGCTGCATTTTTTGCAATGGGTGTTATGTTTCTGGCATTTGGATTTTTAACAAATATCCTTCACACATACCCAAAGATAGTTATTCTATGTTTAGAATTCTTACTTATGTTAGGTTTTTTACTATTAGCAGAAAGTTTAGGTTACAAAATCCCTAGGAAATATTTATATATTTCAGTTATTTTTATAATACTAATTAAAACATTGAATAAATTGATAAGAAGTAATATTAATGGTATAGCTTATAATTTTTTTTCATTGAACACAATATATATAATTACTAAAAATATTTTTAAAATTGAAAAATCAGATTCTTCATTAGTTAAACAAATCAGGAATAGAAACACAAATTAAAACTTAATCTACAGTATTTAAGATACTATAAGGTACTCATTTTATGAGATATTATTTTAATACTCTATGTGATAGATATTGCATCTAATGATGCTTATCAGGCATTTTTTATATTAATCTTTTATTTCCAATTACCAAATTAATTTTTTATTTTTAAATTACTTAAATCTATTAATTTAATTTTAAACTTATACTTTTATTTTTTTAGTAAAACTTAGTGATATTCTGAAAAAAATCAAATTTTTTGATTTTAGTTTCATTGAAATAAACTATGTATTATATAAACTCATTGAAGAAGTTATATATCAATTTAGTAAATCAACATTCAATTTTTCCATCCATAACTATTTATTGTATGTTTTCTGAACTGTATATATGTTCATATATCAAAATTGTAACTTGATCTCATCTGAAAATATTCTTATTGCTTCTGAAATTGACATGATTTATCAGTTCGAATTTGATTCAGAAATCCACTTTTTTTCGGATTTTTCAGATATCCTGAAATACTTTTTTCCAGGAATTTTCTTGTCATTCTGAATTGCTAATCATAGACCGGAGATTCTAATAATCAATTTATTTATGTAAAATTTATCCTTGTAAGTGACATTAATTGATACAATAACGAAAATTTGATCAATTAGAATCTCTACTGTTGTAATATATAAGTTCCAATATGAATTATATTGCATTAACAAATATTCTAATACTGGCTTTATTTAAATGAGTGGAAAGTGAATAGCATCATATTTGTAAATATATCCCCAGATGATAATATCACTTCTACTTTATTAAAAGTACTATTTTTTTAATGCATTTTTGCAAATTTTCAACATAAATCAGGAAAACATTATACTATAGTTCTAAAATTAGAGAAAATTGAGTTATTTTTCACAAATAATTGAAGATAAGTCTAATTTAAAAAGTATCCTAGTATATTGAAAAACCAGCTGAAAACTCATATTATGTCTGTTTTTCAACTAAAGTTTGGCATATTTTAGGTATAAAATTTTTGAAGATTCGATTTTTTTCTTAATTAGAAAATTCTTTTATGTATTTTTTGTGAATTAAGATTGATTAAATATATACTTAACATTAAATTTTAGTTTTGTAAGACTTAATATTATTCAAGATGCATTATCTACTTTTCATAAATAATTTTATTCAAGTAAAAATAGTACAGATACTGCTGTAGTACAGACAAATACTATTTGATAATATCTTTTATATTGCTTTTTCAGATCTTATAAAATTTACAAATAGAAAGTAAAATCGGATTACTAAAACGAAACAGAATGAATTAGAAAATATAATTGTAGCGTAATTTTCAAGATATTTACCTTAATTGTTCATTATTTATCTAGAATTTAAATTCTAGATAAATAATGAACAATTAAGATTTTAACATAAAAGGAAATTGTTTTATCCTTTTAAATTCGGATGAAATTAATATGCTCTTGCTAATTCAATTTATTTTTTAAAAATTATTATTAATAAGTAGTAAAAAGAATAGTAAAAAAGGATTTTTAAATGATCTAATAAAAATATAAATTTGTTAATCAACAAATTATAACTGTATATTTATATTATTTATATAATTCAAAACTAATTATTATTCAAAGTATGCAAAGAATCTATAATACATTGACAAGAAAAAAGGAAAAATTAGAACCTTTCAAAGCTGATAAAGTTCGTATTTATGTTTGTGGTATGACCGTATATAATTATTGTCATCTTGGTCATGCTAAAATGCTGGTTAATTTTGATATTGTGCAACGCTGGTTGCGCATTGGT
Organism: uncultured Burkholderiaceae bacterium; assembly: GCA_964620485.1. Classification (GTDB taxonomy): domain Bacteria; phylum Pseudomonadota; class Gammaproteobacteria; order Burkholderiales; family Burkholderiaceae_B; genus CAZTUH01. Next base: position 8,747 of record CAZUGU010000007.1, read on the forward strand.
GGTCAAAAAGTTGAATATGTACGAAATATTACTGATATTGATGATAAAATAATAAAGCGTTCAATGGAGCTTGGAAAAAGTTTAAATGAAGTAACGGATTTTTATATTGATGCAATGCATGCAGATGAACAAGCACTAGGAATACAAAGTCCAACCGAAGAACCGCGTGCAACTTCATATATAAAAGAGATGTTAGAAATTATCTCAGAATTAGAATATAAAGGATTCACTTATCGTGCTAAGAATGGAGATATAAATTTTTCCATAAAAAAATTTGCGAATTATGGAAAGTTATCAGGTAAAATTCTGAGGGAATTGCGTATCGGAAATCGTATTAAAAATGGTTTAGTAAAAAGAGATCCGAGGGATTTTGTTTTATGGAAATTAGTTGAAGATAATGAATTGCCTGACAGAAAATGGAAATCTCCCTATGGTTTTGGACGACCAGGGTGGCATACCGAATGTTTAGCCATGAGCAAGACAATATTGGGATTACCAATAGATATTCATGGTGGTGGCCCAGATTTAAAATTTCCTCATCATGAAAATGAAATTGCTCAGGCTGAAAGTGCTTTTATAGGAAATTTTTCAAATATTTGGATGCATTGTGGGCCTTTAATAATTAATGATGAAAAAATGTCTAATTCTTTGAATAATTATTATACAATTCGTCAAATTATTGGGTATGACAATCTATCAAATTCTTATTATAAGAGTAACAAAAGAGAATCAGAAATGTTACGATTCTTTATTGCAAAGAATCACTATCGTTCTATACAAAATTATATGTTTGATGGTTTAGTCGATTCACAAAATGCTCTAGATAGACTTTATCGAACTCTTCAAAATATTCCACCAGCTAATAATTACACTTTTAGCTGGGATGAACCCAGAGCAAAAATATTTAAAGAATCTATGGAAGACGATTTTAATACGGCAAAGGCTATATCAGTTCTATTTGAACTATCCTTACAAGCAAATCGTAGTACTTGTTCAAGTACTACGAAAATTTTAAAAACTCTTGGTGGATTTTTAGGTTTTTTACAACAAGATCCTAAAATTTATTTCCAAACCACAACTAGATACAGTAGTAGTAAAATGTATCAATATAATAGTTCAAGTCAATATATATCAAAATTAGAAATTGAAACATTGATCCTTTCTAGAGAAAAAGCTAAAAAAATGCATGAATATATAAAAGCTGATCATATTCGAGATATTCTGCGCCATGCTGGTATTGCATTGGAAGATCAGATAGATGGTCAAACACAGTGGTATTATATGTAAATAAGAAACAATTGATATTGATTCTTATATGGGAAATTTTTGGCTTAAAATTTTTATTTACTCTGATTTACTCTGATTTACTCTTATTGTCCGATTTACTCTTATTGTAAATAAATTAATATACGTGAAATATTCAGTTCTAGATATTTTAAATTTTTAGATTATTTTATTTAATTTTTACATTGGTTTTAAACAGAATGAATTACTCTAATAAAATGATAGATTATTAATCGATTACTCAATATTAATTTTTAATATTGAGTAATCGATTAATTTGGAACTTCCATCTTTAATCGGATAATTATAAATGATCTATATTTAATTATTGCTAGATTTATATAATAAAATTTGATATTTTTATTTACATATGAAGCAGTTCTTGTAACATGATACGTTTGATTTAATGTAGTTGTGCTAGTTTTAAATTAATTTTCATGAATAATAATACGTTTTTAGAATTTGAAAAACCTCTTGCTGAACTTGAAAAAAAAATTGAACAATTGCTTTGTATGCAAAAGGATTCAGAAGTTGATATCACCGATGAAATTAATCGCTTACGACAAAAAAGCCAAATTTTGACAAAAAATATTTATTCCAAACTTACACCTTGGCAAACAATTTTGGTTTCTAGACATCCACAACGTCCATATACTTTAGATTATATAAATGAAATTTTCACAGATTTTCATGAATTGCATGGTGATCGTATGTATGCAGATGATCCTTCTATTATTGGAGGATTAGCTCGATTTAGTGGTTTATCTTGTATGATCATAGGACATCAAAAAGGTCGAGATACAAAGGAACGAGCAGCTAGAAACTTTGGTATGTCTTCTCCTGAAGGTTATAGAAAAGCTCTTCGTTTGATGCGTCTTGCTGAAAAATTCAATATACCAATATTTACTTTTATAGATACTCCTGGTGCTTATCCTGGGTTAGGAGCTGAAGAACGTGGACAATCTGAAGCTATTGGTCGGAATTTATATTCTATGGCAGATCTCAGAGTTCCGATTATTGTAACAATTATTGGTGAAGGAGGGTCAGGTGGTGCTTTAGCAATTGCTGTTGGCAATATTGTCTTAATGTTGCAGTATTCTACTTATTCTGTTATTTCACCTGAAGGATGCGCTTCTATTTTATGGCGCGATGTATCAAAAGCACCAAATGCTGCTGATTCTTTATGTGTTGTTGCTACAAAATTGAAAGATCTTGGTTTAATTGACCAAATTGTTAATGAACCAATAGGTGGCGCACATCGTAATCCTCGTGTTATGGCTCGTTTATTACAACGAGTTCTTTCTGACTCGTTAGGAAAATTTCAAGGTATGCTACCCGAACAACTAATTGAACAACGTATGAAGAAAATATTATCTTGTGGATCTAATCAGTTTCAGGAAAGCCGTATTTAACCGTGTTCATATTAATTTTTCAGGTATATTTTTTATTCTTTGAGAAAAATTGGATTGTGATTTATGAATTTTTCTATTCCTAAACTTTATTCTTCATTAGAATCAACTCTGGCAGATTTGACTTATATGCCTTCCTGTTTAGCTGTTGGATTGAGCGGAGGTGTTGACTCTTCAATGTTAGCAGTAATAACTTCAAGTTTGGCAAAAAAATTGGGAATAGATCTTTATTTTTTCCATATAAATCATCAATTACAAATTTCATCTGATATTTGGATAAAACATATAAATACTTTAGGAAAGATTTTAAATGTACCAATTTATACCATTAATGCTAATGTTAATTTAACAAGTGGTCAAGGTATCGAAGCAGCTGCTAGAAAAGCTCGTTATAAAGCTTTCTCGATCCTAGCGTGTAAATATAAAATCAAACATATCTTATTAGCACATCATCAGGATGATCAAGCTGAAACGGTTTTATTGAGATTATTACGTGGTTCTGGTCCGCAAGGCATGATTGCTATGTCTACTTATAGAGAGCGTGATGAACTTATTTATCTTCGTCCTTGGCTAAATATAGATCGATCTCATATTTTAAAAGCAAATAAAAATTTTTCAGAAAAATATTTTTGGTCTGCGATTAAAGATCCTATGAATGATGATATTAATCGAACCCGTACCGTTATACGGGTTTTGCTTAGTCCTATATTAGATTGGAAATGGCCTGGTTGGAAACGTGTTCTAGCAAGACATGCACAGCAAATGACTGAGTCATTAGAACTTTTGAAAGAGATCGCTCATTCAGATTTAAATAATCTTGATGTAACAGATAAAGGGCGTAGTTTTTCCTTAACTGCTTGGCGTAATCTATCTCATCCTAGACAGATTCAAGTTTTGAGATATTGGTTATCTATTAATGGTGCATATATGCCTAGTACTGCTCGCTTATATAATTTATTACGCCAATTGAGACAATTGCATAATTTAGGATATGATCGTCAGATGATGGTAAAACATGCAAATCATCATATTTATTGTATTCGTGGAAGAGTTAATATCAGAATATTGGTGAATAAATGGTAAATAAATTAGCTCAATATTTTGTTTCATTAAAAAAAATTTTATTACATTATCCCAAGAGTTTGGAATGTCTTTAATAGTTCAAAAATATGGTGGAACTTCTATGGGTTCGATAGAGTGCATTAAAAATGTAGCACGTCGAGTTATGAAATGGCATACTGCTGGTTACCAGATTATTGTAGTGCCATCAGCCATGGCTGGTGAAACGAACCGTTTATTAAATTTAGCCTATAGAATTACATCGCAACCGGATAATCGTGAGCTAGATATGTTAACTGCAACTGGAGAGCAAACAAGTAGCGCACTTTTAGCAATTGCTCTTCAATCTTTCGGTATTTCTGCTCGGAGCTATGCTGGTTGGCAAATACCATTACGTACCGATGCAGCTTATACGAAGGCTCGTATACTTTCTATCGATGACAGTCTTATTAAGACTGATTTAAATGCTGGAATGGTTGTAATTATAACAGGATTCCAAGGAGTAGATTTAAATGGTCATGTCACAACTCTGGGTAGAGGTGGTTCTGATACATCAGCCGTAGCAATAGCAGCAGCTTTAAAAGCTGATGAATGTTTAATTTACACTGATGTTAATGGCGTTTATACTACTGATCCACGCTTAGTACCAGAAGCACGACTAATGCCTATTATTTCATTTGAAGAAATGTTAGAAATGTCTTCCTTAGGTTCGAAAGTCTTGCAAACACGGTCTGTTGAATTTGCTGGTAAGTATCGAGTGAGAACTAGGGTACTTTCTTCTATGACTAATCCAATGATTCCATTAGAAGATGAAATGTGTTCGGGAACTTTAATTACTTTTGAGGAAGATAAAAAAATGGAAGATGCTTTAGTATCTGGAATTGCTTTTAATCGTGATCAAGCAAGAATTACTCTGCAGGCAATACCTGATAAACCAGGTATTGCCTATGCTATTTTAGGTCCTATGGCGGCAGCAAACATTGATATAGATATGATTTTACAAAATCAATCAGTTTCTGGTACAACAGACTTATCCTTTACTGTTAATCGTAACGAATTTCAATATGCAATTGAATTATTAGAACAAAAGGTAATACCTGCTGTGCGAGCACATAAGTTAATTACTGATGAAAAAGTTGCTAAAGTTTCAATTATTGGAATTGGAATGCACTCACATGTAGGGGTAGCAAGTCTTATGTTTCAAACACTTTCAAAAAAGGATATTAATATAAAAATGATTAGTACAAGTGAGGTGAAAACTTCTGTTATCATTGATGATAAACATATGGAATTAAGTGTCAAAGCACTACATAGTGCTTTTGGTTTAGATTCAATTAAATAAATTTAGAGAATTTGTTTATTTATAAGAGGGAGGTGTGCCCGAGTGGCTGAAGGGGCTCCCCTGCTAAGGGAGTGTGTGAATTATAAATCGCACCGTGAGTTCGAATCTCACCACCTCCGTTTATAAGTCATAAAGTATTTATTAAAATATATAGTAATAATTAATAAATATATAGTAATAATTAATTATAGTATTGTATTTAAATTTGAAAAATTTGTTAGAATAAAGTAATTAGAGATTCATCTTAAATCCAAGCTTTCAACAATCGCGCCCGTAGCTCAGTTGGATAGAGTACCTGGCTACGAACCAGGGGGTCGTGGGTTCAAATCCTGCCGGGCGCGCCATATATATGGTTTATTGATACAGATTAAATTTTGCATAAAAATTTATATAGTACTAATAGTACTAATATCTAGTAAGTCTAATATTAGATAAATGCTTCAATTAAATTTTACATTGCATAATCTTTCTAATTTTTCAATAGAAAGCAAGATTCAATCTTTGAGATATCATTTAAAATAAGATTTAATAAAATTTTTGAAGTATGGAATGTAGATCGGATCTATTATTAATAGCTTTATTTTGTGTAATCTTACTACCTGGTGGAATACTATAGGTAAGCCAAACATTTCCACCAACAATTGAGCCTTTTCCAATAGTAATTCTTCCTAAAATTGTAGATCCTGCATATATGATAACGTCATCCTCAATAATTGGATGACGTAGCAATCCTTTCTTAAGTTCACCATTTTGACCAATAGGAAAATATTTAGCACCTAATGTAACCATTTGGTAAAGTCTAACCCTATTGCCAATGATAGATGTTTCACCAATTACTACACCAGTTCCATGATCGATAAAGAAGCTATGTCCTATTTTTGCTCCTGGATGTATGTCTATACCAGTTTCAGAATGGGCAATTTCAGCTATAATGCGTGCAAGCATAAATATACCTAGTTCATAAAGGATGTGAGCTATTCGATGATAAATTAGAGCTTTAACACCGGGATAACAAAGCAGAATTTCATCTGCATTGATAGCAGCAGGATCTCCTTGATAAGCTGCAATTATATCTAATTCTAATATTTCTCTTATTTTCGGTAATTCAGTTCCAAATTGTTGTACCATTTCAATGGCATGTTTTTTTAATTTGCTGAAAGATTTGAATTGATTTTGACTTGAGTATTGCAATTCTAATAATATTTGTTTTAATAAACCATTCAATGCAATACTAATTGTATTGCCGATATAAAAATCTTCAATTTCCTCCCTTAAATTAACAGATCCAAATTGCATAGGAAATAAAGCTATACAAAATTTCTTAATCAAATATATTAAATTCTGTTTAGAAGGAAATCGCCTAATATTAGATTCATTCTTTAAATAGTTATTTGATCGATTCCTTTGTATACGAAAGGTACGTAAATCTGATACAATTTTACCTAAATTCCAGTGAATTAAAGGTACATGGTCGATTTTTTTCATAGAAATAGATTTAAATGGTTTTATAAAGAAATAAAAGCAATTAATAATTATAAGGTTAGTAATAAGTATCTAATTTTAGATTAGATAAAAATCAATTATTTGACAATTAAATCTTGTCCTGATTCTATCAGGATATACTAATTTTAAAATAAATAAATGAAGGGAATTCCTGATAGATTTAGAATCTAATTCTGAATTAATTTGATTGATAAACTGGATTATTTTCTCAGATCAGTTATCTATTCAATGAATATTGAATTTCAGTTCAATAAAAATGATCTGAATTATCTATTAAAAAATTTTTTAGATTAGATGCAAATTATTCCATAATTTCATATTTATATTTAAGATTATACGCAATAAATCTAATATCTATCAAGAATAGATTAAAAAAAAATATCAAATATCAGATAAATATATCAAGCAGTTATTACAGTATTTTTTTGAAATGAACATAAAATTTTGTATTGAATTAAAAAGTATTTAATTAAAAGAATGTAAGTTTTAATGATGATTGCTCATGTTATAGAATATAATTTATCTTTAAAATGTAATCTTTTTAGGAAATATGAATTTTTCTTCGGTCATTCATATTTAAATTCTTAAATAATCAATTTTTCGAGATATGTCAAAAATAACTATATTATTGAACAATATTTAAAAGATAACTACAGTGATTTAATTCGTTTATTTTTAATAACCTTTATATTTTGATGTTGTTCTATGCTATTCAATATTAATATTCAATATTGAATATTAATATTTCCTATTTGAATAACTCAATTCTTTGTTAGAAAATAACGTTAATTCTACGAATTCTAGTTTAGATTTCATAATGATTATGATGTTTATATATTTGAGATTGAATTATAAAATGATATATATTTCAAGGATTTTTATAAAGTCTGAAGATTTCCTTAAAAAGAATATCGTTTCATAAAATTCTAAAAATGCCTAGTAATATAATTGTCAATTATAAAGTATAATTAAATTAAATTTATTTAAAACGTTTATCATTCAAGAAAAAACTATCATTTTATGACTGCTGCAAAATATATATTTGTTACGGGTGGAGTTGTGTCTTCACTTGGAAAAGGAATAACTGCTGCATCTCTTGCAGCTATTCTTGAATCACGTGGTCTACGAATTACCATGCTTAAGTTAGATCCATATATTAATGTTGATTCTGGTACGATGAATCCATTTCAACATGGAGAAGTTTTTGTTACTGAAGATGGTTCGGAAACTGATCTAGATTTAGGTCATTATGAGCGTTTTATATCAACGCGCATGAATAAAACAAACAATTTTACTACTGGTCAAATCTATGAATCTGTCTTATTCAAAGAACGAAGAGGTGATTATCTTGGTAATACTGTTCAAGTAATTCCTCATATTACAAATGAAATTCAAGATTTTATTGGTCGTGCTATTCAGACTAGTCATTGTGATAATAGGAATTTTGATATTGTTATTATTGAGATTGGTGGAACAGTTGGTGATATTGAATCATTGCCATTTTTAGAAGCTGTTCGTCAAATGAGCTTAAGTCTAGAGCGTATTAATTATATTTTTATACATTTAACCTTAGTGCCATTTATTGCTTCTGCAGGTGAATTAAAAACTAAACCTACTCAACATTCAGTACAAAAATTACGCGAAATTGGTATTCATCCAGATATTTTACTATGTCGTGCTGATCGATGTATTTCTGATGATGAACGTAAAAAAATCTCTTTATTTTCAAATGTGCGACCTACTTCTGTCATTTCAGTATGGGACTCCAAATCAATATATAAAATACCAGCAATGTTACATGATCAAGGTGTTGATGATATTGTATGTAAAGGTTTAAATCTAAATCCGCTCCCTGCGGATCTTTCAATATGGAATAATTTAGTAAAATCGCTTGAGAATCCAAAATATGAGGTTACTATTGGCATAGTAGGAAAATATGTAGAACTCACAGAATCTTATATGTCATTAATTGAAGCATTGAATCATGCTGGTATTCATACCAAAACTAAAGTGAATATAGAATATATAGATTCTAAAAATATTGAACAGCAAGATGATATACACCAATTAAAACAATACGAAGCTATTTTAGTACCTGGAGGGTTTGGTGAACGAGGAATTGAAGGAAAAATAGCGGCAATTCGTTATGCACGTGAGAATAACATTCCTTATCTCGGAATCTGTCTAGGTATGCAACTAGCTGTAATTGAATTTGCACGAAATGTAGCAGGACTTCGTAGTGCAAATAGTACAGAATTTAATCTTTCTACACCGTATCCTGTTGTAGGATTAATAAGTGAATGGACAAGACAAGATGGAATAATAGAAAAACGTAATACTACCTCAAATCTAGGCGGTAGTATGAGAAAGGGTTCTCAAAGTATATCAGTTAAGTCAAATACTCATGCATACCGTATTTACGGTAGTACAGTTAAAGAACGACATCGTCATCGTTATGAAATTAATAATTTCTATATACCACATTTGGAATATGCTGGTTTGATAATTAGCGCACGTTCACTTATTGAAAATTTGACAGAAATTATAGAATTGAAAAATCACCCATGGTTTATAGGAGTACAATTTCATCCAGAATTTAATTCAACACCACGTAGTGGTCATCCATTGTTTTATAGTTATATTAAAGAAGCCATTAGACAAAAAGAAATAAAAAATATCAAATATAGAAGACAATAAATAATGAAGATTTGTAATTTCAATTTTAATTGAAATGTTTCTCGTGATAGGTAACCTTTGTGTAATTATGTCTAATACAATGATGGCGCTCAATATACTAAAAAATCAAAAGAAATTATAAATAAAATTTATACTGATTTTATCTGTAAAAAATTTTTTGATAAGTGAAGTATAATTTCCTATAAAAATATAGTCATTTTTAATAATGATGTGCACATTTTGATTAAATTGAATCAATATTGACTGTTACTAATACTAGTATATATTCAGTATTTATATTTAAAAGTATTTATATTTAAAAATAGTGAACATGAAAATAAAAAAATTAAAAATAAATAAGAAAAAATCTTAATCTTCTTGTAAATGATATCGTACTGATTATCAATAAGATAAATTATTGAATCAGATAATGATAGTGACAGTTTTATTACATTAAGGTAGATTGTATTCTTATTGAAAGAACCTAATTTTGATATGAAATAATTTGTAATTCTGTGTCAATTAGGTTGCATTTTCTTTTTGATGCAATCTACTCATGCAATCTACTCAGTTAATTATCTGATTTAAAATGATTGTCACCTATTAATATAATTTTTATTACTTTAAAACTTTTACGATAATATTAATGTAAGAATAGAAATCAATATAAACGTAATCAACAACTAAACTATTGGAAATAGTATCGACAATTACAATGAATTTAGGATTATTCCCATTTGAAATTTGTTAATTCTCAATTTACAAGAATTATAATTCCTGTGAAATTATAATTCTTGATATTTACTTAGAAAATAAATTCTATTGAATATATAAATTCTTCATTAATTTATTCCAATATTTGGAGCATTATAGATGATTGTAAGTACAATTATTAGCGTTACTGGTCGTGAAATTCTTGATTCTCGTGGTAATCCTACAATTGAATGTGATGTTGTGCTGAAATCTGGTTCAGTGGGTCGAGCCTCTATACCGTCAGGCGCGTCTGTTGGTAAATATGAAGCTGTTGAACTACGTGATAATGAAATGGATCGTTATTTTGGAAAAGGTGTTCTAAAATCAGTAGAAAATATTAATACGGAAATAGCCCAAACTATAGTTGGTTTTGATGCTAGGCATCAAACTTTTATCGATTATACTTTAATTGAATTAGATGGAACAGAAAACAAAAGCCGGTTAGGAGCCAATTCTATTCTTGCAGTTAGTTTAGCTACTGCTCGAGCAGTAGCTAATGAATTAGGATTATCTCTCTATCGTTACCTTGGAGGAATCGATCCAGTAAAAATGCCCGTACCTATGATGAACATACTTAATGGAGGAGTACACGCAAATAATAATCTAAATTTTCAAGAATTTATGATTATACCAATTGGTGCAAATAGTTTTCGAGAAGCTTTACGATGGGGTGCAGAAATTTTCCATACGTTAAAAAAAATATTTCATGATCAAGGAATTCCTACTACAGTAGGTGATGAAGGTGGGTTTGCACCCAATATTAACAATCATGAAAAAGCTATTCAATTAATTCTTCAAGCTGTTATAGAAGCAGGTTATGAACCAGGAAGTCAAGTGGTTTTAGGTTTAGATTGTGCTAGTTCAGAATTTTATCATAATGGTAAATATATTTTATCTGGAGAAAATGGTCTTATCTTAAGTTCCCAAGAATTTTCTAATTTTTTAGAAAAATTATGTGAAAAATATCCAATTATTTCGATTGAAGATGGTATGTCTGAAAATGATTTAGAAGGATGGAAATTAATAACAAAAAAATTGGGAAGAAAAGTTCAGTTAGTAGGTGATGATTTGTTTGTTACAAATACTAAAATATTGAAAGAAGGTATTAAAAACGGTATTGCTAATTCAATTCTCATAAAGATTAATCAGATTGGTACTCTAACAGAGACTTTTGCTGCTATAGAAATGGCTAAATGTTCTGGGTATACATCAATTATCTCACATCGTTCAGGCGAAACCGAGGATTCAATTATTGCTGATATTGCAGTTGGTAAAAATGTTATGCAGATCAAGACTGGATCTTTGTCTCGTTCAGATAGAATTGCAAAATATAATCAATTGCTACGTATTGAACAAGAATTACTGGGAACTACAATATATCCTGGAATTGATGCATTTTTTAATTTGTTTTAAAACAAATTGACATTTTAATTATGAATGACACGCTTATCACTAATGATAATATCAATATTGCTAATTATTATCCAGTATCCACTTTGGATTGGTAATACAGGGTGGAGTCAAGTATGGTGTTTACAATATAATATTATTCAACAAAATAGAATTAACCAAAGTATTCTGATAAATAATATGAGGCTTGAAGAAAAAATATTAGCATTTCTTCATGAAGACCCTTATGTATTTGAAGAATATGCTCGCAGTCAATTGGATTTAATGTTTGATAACGAAATATTCGTTTATATCATCCCGAAATCAAAAAATCATTCAAATTAATTAATTCTCTAATAATCACTGAAATTCTTTCAATTCAAGAAATATATTTCTATACTTCAATTTGAATTAAAAATTATCTTTTAAATTACAAATCATAGAATGAATATGTAGTAGCGCCGCAACGCCTTTACATAGTTTGCACAGTAATAGAAAAATTCAAATATTGAAGAAATTTAAAAATTAAGTTGATAAATAGATCACAACTTTATACACTATTCTGTAAATTGATCATTATAAATAATAAATGAAATTTGATTAAATTTAATTTATTGAAGATACTTATTTAAGTAATTTTTATTACTATTTAACTTCTAGTATGGAAATATATATTGTTAATCTTTATTGAACTATTGTGTAAAATGACTACTAGTATTGATGAATGAGTATATTTCGAATTGAAAATTAATGAATTCAATTGTAGAATGTAAGAAAGTCTTATGTTTTATATTCAAGCGAGGTTGATTTTTTAGATTATTTTTTGTTCATTTATATTAAAAATATAATATTGAGCTAATGAGTAGAAACTTTTTCGAAAATAATTTGAGTTAAGTCATTACTTATTAATTTAATTTTTTACTTTGATTTTTAACATTCATCTAAATCATATTTATGATATATGCATATTATATAACTTATAACAGTTGATTCTATCCAAGTTATTTGCTATTTGTTTGGAACTAACTGATATAAGGAAAATCATATATATATATTCGGGTTATATAAATGTCTTACTTATTTAGTGATAATACTGCTTATATCGAAGTACTCTATGAAGAGTATCTTGAAAATTCAGAAACAATCTCTGGTGATTGGAAACAATACTTCGATCAATTGCAGGACTTTTCTGAAAAGAATCATAAAAAGCCTATCCCAGATAAAATTTACAAACCTATTATTGAGTCACAACAACTTAATAAAAATCTTACTAAGAAGTATAAAGACAAAAAAGATAGTAATCTTTCCATAGAATTTAAACAGGTTTGTATACAATCTTTAATTTCTGCATATCGTTCATTTGGTATTCTTTGGGCAGATCTTGATCCACTTAATCGACAGGAAAAGATAGATATTCCAGAACTTGAACCATCTTTCTATGGACTGACAGAATTTGATCTTGATCAAGAATATACAATCCCCGATACCTATTCAAAAATTTTAACATCATGAAACTTCGCGATATTTTGAAAGCCTTACGTAACACATACTGCTGTTCGATAGGTGTTGAGTTTATGCATATTTCTGATCCCATTGCAAAAAGATGGATACAAGAAAATATGGAATTAACTCAAGGAAAGATAGATTTAGATAGTAAAGAAAAACATCATATTCTTCAACAATTGACACAAGCAGAAGGCTTAGAGCGTTTTTTGCATACAAAATATGTAGGTCAAAAACGCTTTTCTTTAGAAGGTGGGGAAAGTTTTATTGTATCAATGGATGAAGTTGTAAACCGTGCTGGTTTATTAGGAATTCAGGAAATTATTGTTGGTATGGCCCATCGTGGTCGTTTAAATATGTTAGTTAATATTATGGGTAAGATGCCTTGTGATTTATTTGCAGAATTTGAAGGTAAACATGCACAAGATTTAAGCGATGGTGATGTTAAATATCACAATGGATTTTCTAGTGATCTAAACACTCCTGGAGGTCCGATTCACTTATCTTTAGCATTTAATCCATCCCACTTAGAAATTGTTAATCCTGTAGTTGAAGGTAGTACACGTGCTAGGCAGGAACGTCGAGGTGATATTAAAGGGAAACAAGTTCTTCCTATTTTAGTTCATGGTGATGCAGCGTTTGCTGGGCAAGGTGTAGTTATGGAGACGCTTAATTTAGCACAAACACGTGGTTATGGTACAGGTGGTACTATACATATAGTCATTAATAACCAGATTGGTTTTACTACTTCTGATCCGCGTGATTCCCGCTCTTCACTTTATTGTACTGATGTAGTTAAAATGATCGAAGCACCAGTTTTTCATGTAAATGGGGATGATCCAGAATCAGTAGTTTTTGTAACACGGTTAGCCTTAGACTATCGCATGCGGTTTGGATATGATGTAGTAATTGATATTGTATGTTTTAGGAAACTTGGACATAATGAACAGGATACTCCGGCTTTGACACAACCGTTAATGTATAAGCGTATTGGATCTCATTGTGGTGTTAGAAAATTATATGCAAGCAAACTTGTATCGCAAAATATTTTAACTGAAGAAACTGTAAAAAAGCTAGTAAAAGATTATCGAGATCTTATGGAAGATGGACAACGTACCATCGAACCAATTCTAACTGGTTATAGAAATCAATATTCTGTTGATTGGGCGCCTTTTCTTAAGTCTGAATGGAATGAGCATATTAATACTGCTGTTGAAATTTCTAAATTGAAAAAAATTGGTCAGTATATTACTACTGTGCCAAATGGTTTCACGCTTCATCCTTTAGTTGTAAAATTATTACATGAACGTCGCCGAATGATTGATGGTACAATTCATGTAGATTGGGGCATGGGTGAACATCTTGCTTTTGCTACATTATTAGAATCAGGTTATCCTATTCGAATAACAGGACAAGATTCAGGTCGTGGAACTTTTACACATCGTCACGCAGTCTTGCATGATCAAAATCGAGAACGTTGGGATGATGGAACTTATATACCGCTTCAGAATATCTCTAAAGATCAAGCTTCATTTACCGTTATTGATTCTGTTTTATCTGAAGAAGCTGTACTTGGATTTGAATATGGTTATTCTTGTTCTGAACCTAATACATTAACTATTTGGGAAGCACAATTTGGTGATTTTGTTAATGGAGCTCAGGTTGTTATTGATCAATTTATTAGTTCTGGAGAAGCTAAATGGGGACGTCAATCAGGACTAACACTGATGTTGCCACATGGTTATGAAGGTCAAGGTCCAGAACATTCTTCTGGACGTATTGAACGTTTCTTACAATTATGTTCTGATAATAATATTCAAGTTGTCCAACCGACTACTGCGTCTCAAATTTTTCATGTCTTGCGACGACAGATGATTCGTCAATTTCGGAAACCATTGATAATTTTTACTCCTAAATCTTTATTACGTAATAAATCAGCCAGTTCTTCTTTAACTAATTTTTCAAATGATTATTTTCGTACTATAATCGGAGAAATAGAAGATATAACCGTAGATATAGTAAAATCTGTTAAGCGTGTACTGGTATGTTCAGGTAAAATATATTATGATCTATTGAATGCTCGTAAAGAATATTTAAAAATACTTGGTTACGTAGTAATTATCCGAATTGAACAGCTTTATCCATTTTCTAGAAAAATATTTGAAATGGAATTATTTAAATATCCGAATGTTACAGAAATTATTTGGGTACAAGATGAACCAAAAAATCAAGGTCCATGGTTTTATGTACTTCATCATTTATATCAGAGCATGAAAAAGGGTCAAAAGCTTGGTTATGCTGGTCGTAATTCTTCAGCATCACCTGCTGTAGGTTACTTAGTTAAACATCTAGAACAGCAAAAAAAATTGGTAGAACAAGCTTTTTCTACTGAATTTAAAGTTGAGTTTACAAGATAGATTCCAGCTTAGACCAAAGTTATTTTTTTTATATTATTACCATTTTTTAATTTAACTTACTAAGATATTCTACTATTATGGCTATTCTCGATGTTGTAGTACCTCAACTTTCCGAATCCGTTTCAGAAGCAACCATGCTTACCTGGAAAAAAAAACCAGGCTCTGCTGTTGAAATTGATGAAATTTTAATAGAAGTTGAAACAGATAAGGTGGTATTAGAAATTCCAGCTCCTGCTTCAGGAATTTTAATTGAAATTATTAAAGATGATGAGAGTATTGTAAAATCAGGAGAAGTAATAGCACGCATTGATACTCTTTCTAAGACAATCGTTCCTAGTCAATCTACAGACATAAATTCTGATTCTATACCAGAAAAAATACCCAATTCCTTAAAAAAGGTTACTGCCTCACCTTCTGCAACTAAGATTTTGTTAGAAAAGGGATTAGATGTTAATAAAATTTCCGGAACTGGTCCGGATGGGCGAATTATAAAAGCTGATGCTATCGATGCAAAAACTGATGCTATCGGTACTATAGAATCAATTACCGAAAAATCAGATGTTCTAACCGAAATTATATCTAATAATGATCAACGTTCCGAAAAACGTGTTCCAATGAGTAGGCTACGTGCCCGTATTTCTGAAAGATTATTACAATCTCAAAAAGAAAATGCAATTTTGACTACTTTTAATGAAGTTAATATGCAGTCAATAATTAATCTACGGTCTAGATATAAAGATAAATTTAGTGAAAAGCATGGAATAAAACTTGGATTTATGTCTTTTTTTGTCAAAGCTGCTATTACTGCATTAAAAAAATATCCGATACTCAATGCATCAGTTGATGGTCAAGATATTGTTTATCATGAATATTTTGATATAGGCATTGCAATTGGTAGTCCAAGAGGTTTAGTTGTTCCTATTTTACGAAATTCAGATCAGCTTTCTATTTCTGAAATAGAAAAATA
Organism: uncultured Burkholderiaceae bacterium; assembly: GCA_964620485.1. Taxonomy (GTDB): domain Bacteria; phylum Pseudomonadota; class Gammaproteobacteria; order Burkholderiales; family Burkholderiaceae_B; genus CAZTUH01. The sequence continues at coordinate 25,049 of CAZUGU010000007.1, forward strand.
TATTGCTGATTTTGGTCAGCGTGCATCTGTAGGAAAATTAAGTCTTAGTGAAATGACAGGAGGTACTTTTTCAATTTCTAATGGTGGTATATTTGGATCGATGTTATCAACTCCAATTATTAATCCTCCTCAATCTGCAATTTTAGGAATACATCTTACTAAAGAACGTCCAATTGTAGAGAATGGCCAAATTGTGATTCGTCCTATGAATTATTTAGCTATGTCATATGATCATCGTATTATTGATGGTCGTGAAGCAGTTCTAGGTTTAGTATCTATAAAAGATGCATTGGAAGATCCACAACGTTTACTATTAGATTTATAAGTAAACTTATAAAAAACTTATTTCATGTAAGTATATCGTCTTTTAATGTGTTTTGTGTTTTTTATGATTAATATAAAAAACAGGATTAAATTTATAAAATTTTAAGACCACTCTTTAATTTTTTTATCTAATAGTAGTCTTAAACTATTTTGTATTTATTAATTTTCATAGTGGAAATATTATGATCAAAGAATTTGACCTTATTGTTATTGGTGCTGGACCTGGTGGTTATACCGCAGCAATTCGTGCAGCTCAATTAGGCATGTCAGTTGCATGTATTGATTCTTGGCAGGATAAAAACGGGAAATCTGCACTTGGTGGAACTTGTACCAATGTTGGATGTATTCCATCTAAAGCTTTATTAGCATCTTCTGAGTTATTTGAAAAATCACTCTATCATTTTTCAGAACATGGTATTGACATTCAGAAACCAATTCTAAAATTAGAAGCTTTGATAGCTAGAAAAAATTCTATTATAAAACAGAATAATGAAGGAATTTCATATTTATTTAGAAAAAATAAAGTTAATTTTTTTTATGGTCATGCTTATTTAATAGGTCAAAATTCTAGTAAGAAATGGTCAATTGGAATTAAAGGTTCTGAAAAATTTGATCTATTAGCTAAGTATGTATTGTTAGCAACTGGTTCCTCTGCGCGTAAATTGCAAAATTTATCATTTGATGAAAATTTAATACTATCTAATATAGGATCTTTAGATATGAAAGTTATTCCTAAAAGATTAGGAATAATTGGTTCTGGAGTTATAGGTTTAGAAATTGGTAGTGTTTGGCGCAGACTGGGGTCTGAGGTTACTGTTTTAGAAGCTAGTACTGAATTTTTGCCAACTGCTGATCATCAAATAGCTAAAGAATCTTTCAAAATTTTTAAAAAGCAAGGCTTAAATATTAAAATGGGAGTTAAGGTTAATGAAATAATTAAGGGAACTAATTCGGTTAGTGTATCATATCTTGATATAAAAGGTGAGATATCTAAGTTAGAAGTGGATAAGCTTATTATATCAATTGGTCGTGTTCCTTATACAAATGGTCTTAATGCTGATGCTGTTGGATTAAAGCTTGATGATAATGGTTTTATCATTGTAGATGATCTATGTAAATCAAATTTAGATAATATATGGGCAATAGGTGATGTAGTTCGTGGCCCGATGTTAGCGCATAAAGCAGAGGAAGAGGCTATTGCTGTAGTTGAACGCATTGCTAATCAACTTACTCATGTCAATTTTAATACTATACCGTGGATAATCTATACTACTCCAGAAATTTCTTGGGTAGGAAAAACAGAAAAAATCCTTAAGGAAGAGGGTTATAAATACAAAATAGGTAGTTTTCCTTTTTCAGCTAATGGTCGTGCTCGTGCATCAGGAGATACAGATGGATTTGTTAAGATATTAGCTGATAATAAAACAGATGAAGTACTTGGTGTACATATATTAGGTCCGTCTGCTTCTGAATTAATTTCCGAAGCAGTTACTATTATGGAATTCCGTGGTGCTTCTGAAGACATCGCACGAATTTGTCATGCTCATCCAACTTTCTCTGAAGCTTTAAAAGAAGCTGCATTAGCAGTCGATAAACGTGCTATAAACTTTTAATATCACTTCTTTGATAAAGAAAATTAAAAGTTTAGTAAAATCAAAATTTATCATATATCTATATGAATACTCGTATTTTGACTGGTATTACTACTTCTGGTACTCCACATTTAGGAAATTATATTGGAGCTATTCAACCTGCTATTAATAATAGCATTCAATCAGGTTTTGATTCGTTCTTCTTTCTTGCGGATTATCATGCTTTAATAAAATGTATCGATCATCCGTCAAGAATTTTCAATTCCAGCTTGGAAATTGCTGCTACGTGGCTTGCAGCGGGTCTTGATACCAGTCGTTCTATATTTTATCGTCAATCCGATGTGCCTGAAATTTTGGAATTATCTTGGATATTAACTTGTGTAACTTCTAAAGGTATGATGGATCGTGCTCATGCATATAAATCTTTAGTTTATAAAAATACTATGAGAGGCTTAAGTCCAGATCATGGAATTAGTATGGGATTATTTTCATATCCAATACTAATGGCAGCAGATATTTTACTGTTCAATGCAAATATAGTACCAGTTGGTCAAGATCAAACACAGCATGTGGAAATGGCAAGAGATATAGCCCAACGATTCAATTATTTATATAAAAGTAATTTTTTTATTTTACCAAAAATGATTCTTTCTAATAATTCCAAAGTTTTACCTGGTTTAGATGGCCGAAAAATGTCTAAAAGTTATAATAACTACATCCCATTGTTTTCAGGAAACTCTAAAGAATTGTACTCATCTATCAGGAAAATTGTTACAGATTCACGAAAACCAGGTGAACCTAAAGATTTTGAAAATTCTCTTATCTATCTATTATATCGTGCTTTCGCAACAGAATCAGAATCTATAATCTTTCGAGAAAAACTAATAAATGGAATATCTTGGGGACAAGCAAAAGAAATTCTATATAAATGCTTAGAAAATAAATTACTTCCAATGCGAAAACATTATGCAGAATTAATTAAAAACCCAAGCAATATTGAAGCTGTTTTAAAAGAGGGCGCATCAAAGGCTAGAAAGTTAGCAACTCCCTTTATGAAAGAATTACGTCAAATTATCGGTTTAAAGAGATTAAATACCTATTCATAGAATTAACTAGATAATTATTATTTCTTACTACTCCTATTAATAATTTATTGAGATATTTTTTTAATTCTAATTTTATATCAAACATCGGAAAAATTTTCTTGTATGAAAGTTTTGGAAAGATCACAAAGTGAATCCAATCCAATAGCCTTATAGGAGGCTATGATAATTTCTATAGCATCTCGAGTAATAGGTATAATACCAAAATCTGTGATAGTTTTTTGCAAACGATTAATAGAAGCTAGATATGCACCAATTTGATAATAATAGCGTCCAATTCGTATCTCATTCATTACAATGATATTGGTTAACCAAATAATTTGTTTTTTCGAATCATGTATATGTTTACTATTTGGAAATCGTTCAATTAATTCATTATGTGTTTTATACGACAAATATATATATTTTAGATCACGTTCAAAAGGATTTTGACCAGTCAGGTTGTTCAGAAAATTATTATTGTTAGATAATAAAAGATTGATAGATCCCTTTAGGTATAGCATATAGTCCATTGCAATATGATCCGGATAAATTTTTTGAAAAATATCAATATTTGATAAGGCTGCTTCATTTTCACCAATTTTCCAATTGACATAAGCAAGATCGATTAATATCTGTTGAGCATAAATACCAAAAGATTGATTTTTGATCATCATTAATATTTGATGAGCAGATTTCCAATCTTTGTTATTAATTTTATTTTTTGCAGTGAAATATAGCTTTTTTGTTTCAAATTCTATTCCAATTTTATTATTGAATTTACTATTAATAGTTGTATGAGCAGTTCTAGAACAAGTAACACAAAATAAAATAAAAAAAATTAAAAATATTCTATTACTATTTATTAATATAGTAATAGCGTTAGATATAGTATTCTTCACAGATTTATTCCAATATTTCGATGGAGATATAAAATATAAAAATGGTTCAATTTACTAATGTATTTAATATATGAGATATATATCAGAACAAAATGAACATCCTGAAATAGAGCCACAATATATCATTGTGCCAGAATCTATAAAAGCAGATCGGCTTGATAAAGTTCTCGTTACTTTATTATTAAAATATTCTAGAAAGTATTTGCAATCTTATATCAAAAATGGTTATATTAAAATTAATGGATTGTCGACAAATGTTAAGAAAATAGTCAAACCTTATGATATCATCTCTATTTCAGAGAGAGAAGGATATAATTCGAAAGCTAAGTCAGTTGCGTATGTTAAATTCGATATCGTATCTAGTAGTTCTGATTGGATTGTTATTAACAAACCAGCAGGGTTGGTAACACATCCTGGAGTTAAGAACTGGATCGGCACTCTTTCAGATAGTCTATTAAATCAATATCCTGAGTTGGAGAAAATAAATAGGTCTGGCATAGTGCATCGGCTTGATAAAAATACATCAGGATTGATGGTTGTTGCTCGTACTGAAAACGCACGAAAGCATTTAATAAAACAATTTCAATCTCGTACTGTAGGTCGCAAATATCTTGCATTTGTACATGGAAGATTACAAAAATCCGGTTTTATAAATTCTCCTATTGGTCGAGATATGCGAATCCGTACACGTATGAGTACGAAAAAATCAATTTTCTATAAAACAGCATGCACACATTATATTCCATTAATAAATGGCAAAACTGAACAACAAGATTCAATAACAAAAATAAAATGTTGGTTAGAAACTGGAAGAACACATCAAGTACGAGTTCATATGGCGAGTTTGGGTTATCCATTATTAGGAGATGTACTTTATGGAGGTCGACTGATAGCTGGAGCTAAACGTCAAATGCTACATGCTTATGCTTTACATTTCGAAGACCCAGGTGGCCGTGGTTTACTGAGTTTTTCAGCTCCATTACCAATTGATATGCTTAATATTCAAGAATCAATAAATTGGGATAATCGAATTTCATAAAAATATTATTAAATCCTAGAAAATTATTTAAAAAATAGGATTAAATATTTTTATAATTTATTTCGAATTATTTTATTTAAATCGAATTAAATGAATAAATTTTTGGAGAAATTAATAATGACTGAATTAAAACGTGTTCGCAAAAATTCTCTTGAACGCCGTTGTCTTTCAAAGACTATGAAGCGGTTATTTGTTAGATCGCCTAAAATAATTTTTAAAATGTTGGAAAAAATTAAACGATCTTAATTTATTTTAAATGATATAATATTTTTTATTAATTTCTATATCATCAATTTTTCATACTAATAATTAGTTTGATATGTGATTTTTAGAATCTTCAAATTTGATCTGAATAATTTCTGGAAAATTTCCTCCCTCATAGTTTACTTGAATATTATTTGGATTAGTTTTGATATATTTTACAATAAGTGCAATTAACTCTTGTTGTAATTGTGGAAAATAGTTTTTTAAAATTTTACGAGAATGTTCATTTGATAGAATCAGTTGTAATCGTCCTTTTGCAATGTTTGCCGAATTTTTTTTCATACTAAATAAAAATGATAAAAATCTCATATTTAAGATACTCCAAACAAGCGTTTAAATAAACCTGGCCTTTTATATTCAGTAAAGCGCATTGGGATATCTTCATTCAAGTAACGTGCAACTAAGTCTTGATAAGCTTTTGATGCATCAGTTTTTTCTAAATGAATCACTGGTATACCTTGGTTAGATGCAAGGATTATAGACTCCGATTCAGGAATTACACCAATAAGTTCAATTCTCAGAATATCTTCAATGTCAGAAATTGATAATATTTTACCATTAAGAGCATTTTTTGGATTATAACGAGTCACTAATAATAATTCTTTGATTGGTTCATTTCCTTGAATAGCACGACGAGATTTTGATTCTAAAATACCCAAAATTCGGTCAGAATCACGAACTGAAGATATTTCAGGATTAGTGACAATTAATGCATCATCAGCAAAATAAGCAGCCATAAGAGCACCATCTTCAATACCTGCTGGTGAATCACAAACAATATAATTGAATTTCATCTTTTCTAGATCATTAATAATATTTCCGACACCATCTTGTGTTAGGGAATCTTTATTACGTGTTTGTGAAGCAGGAAGTATAAATAGATTTTCTAGTTGCTTATCTTTAATTAATGATTGATTTAATGTAACCTCCCCTTGTATTACATTTATAAAATCATAAACAACGCGACGTTCACATCCCATGATTAGATCAAGATTACGTAATCCTATATCAAAATCAATAACAACAGTTTTATAACCCCGCATAGCTAAACCTGCGGCAAAACTAGCGCTGCTAGTAGTTTTTCCAACACCACCCTTACCGGAAGTTACCACAATGGTACGTATCATGATAATTGTCCTTTTATAATAAGAAAATGCTTTCCATTGCAAAGTTTAACTAAAATTCTTAACTATGATCTTTTTAAAAATTAAAGAGATCTGATTTTTATTGATCCTTCTATCAATTCTATTAACGCAGGCTGATTATATAGATTATAATCAAATTTGTTTTCAAACATGCGATAAATACCAGCAATAGATAACAATTCTGCATTGAGTTGGGTAGTGAAAATACGTTTAGACTTATCACCATTTGCTCCTGCTATAGCCTTACCTCTTAATGGTCCATATATATGAATATTACCATCTGCAATAACTTCAGCTCCTTGACTAACCATCCCTATTACAATTAAGTCGGTATATTGTGCATATATATGTTGACCAGAACGTAATGATTTAGTAATGGTTAAAGGAGATAATGAAGAATCTAATTTTTTTTTTGGTGATATAACTAATTCTAATGAAATTAGATTCATTTCAATTGCAGTGGCCCGATTTGGATCTTCTGCTAATATACCAATAATAGGAATTTTATATGAATGTAAGATACTTAATAAATTAGGCCAATTAATTGATTCTTTTATTTTTCTAACATCTAATATAATTGCTTCATTTTTAAAAAAATCACCTGAATTTTTTATATGTTTACCTAATTCATTTTTTAAGAGATCAGTATCAGTAGTATAAATTACTATGCGTATTGCATATAATGTCGAACTTTTAAAATCAACGACCAATAGTGGATTGCATCGCATTTAATTATCAGACCATGAATCTTTTAAAGTTACAATACGATTAATTACTGGATCATTAATACAAGAATCTTTTAGATCCAAAGTAAAATAACCTAGTCTTTCAAATTGCCATATATTAACCTGATTACGACTTAATGTACCTGGTTCTAATACTGCTTGGACAGTTTTTTTTGAATTAGGATTTAAATATAATAAGAAATTTCTATTATTAGAATCGGGATAAGCTTCAGAGAATAATCGATCGTATAGATGAATTTTTGCAGATATAGCATGCGGTATACTGATCCACGTAATATTTCCTTTAACTTTTAATCTGTTAGAACCAGGTGTTCCACTTTTTGTTCCTGGTAAATATTCAGCATAAATCTCTATAATTTCTCCAAATTTATTCTTATTGTAACCCGTACAGGTTATGATATAACTATATTTTAATCGAACTGTGTTTCCTGGAAATAATCGAAAGTATTTTCTAGGGGCTTTCTCACGAAAATCATCTCTATCAATCCAAATTTCACGACTGAATGGAAATTTTCTTTGACCATCGCTTTCTTTATGTGGATTACATGGTGCATAGCATGTTTCCTGTCTATTTTTTGGATAATTAGTAATTATAAGTTTTATAGGATCTAAAATTGCCATCGACCGTGTTGCAATTGGATCTAAATCTTTACGAATAGCCTGTTCTAGTAAGCTATAATTAATATATGAATCGGATTTAGATATTGCTGTATTCTCACAGAACGATCTTAATGCAGCTGGAGTATAACCACGTCTTCGTAGACCTAATAAAGTTGGCATACGTGGATCATCCCATCCATTGACATGACCTTCATCAATAAGTCTTGATAATTTTCGCTTACTAGTGATTACATAGCTTAAATTAAGACGTGCAAATTCATACTGTTTCGGTAAAGGCTCAATCAATTTCCCTAATTCAGTTAGTCTGTTTAATATCCAATTATAAAATGGTCTTTGATCTTCAAATTCAAGTGTGCAAATACTATGGGTAATACCTTCTAAAGCATCTTCGATTGGATGAGCCCAACTATACATTGGATAAATAAATCTTTGTTTACCAGTCCGGTGATGAATAATATGGCGTATACGATACATGATTGGATCGCGCAAATTAATATTTGGAGAACTCATATCAAGTTTTGCTCGTAGTACTAAACTACCATCAGGATATTTCCCAATACACATATCACGTAATAAATTTAACGATTCAGAAACTGGCCTATCACGCCATGGTGAATTAGAACCTGGTTTAGTAAGTGTTCCACGATTAATGCGAATTTCATCAGGATTTTGTTCATCAACATAGGCATGACCAGCCTCAACCAATGCTTCAGCAAATTCATACATATAATCAAAATAATCACTAGCAAAATATAAATTTTCGTTTCCATTGATACACCAATCGAAACCTAACCATCGAACTGCTTCAATAATTGCATCGACATATTCTTTTTTTTCTGTTTCAGGATTAGTATCATCGAAACGTAAGTGACAAACACCACCATATTTTTTTGCTAAACCAAAATTAATACAAATGCTTTTAGCATGACCAATATGCAAATGACCATTGGGTTCTGGTGGAAAACGTGTTCGAATTCTTGCCACATCAGGTTTTCCAAGAACTTGCATACGAGCTGGACCTGGTTTTCCAATCCAACACTTTCCATCAAATCGATTCTTTCGTAAATCTTCATCAATAATACGACATAAAAAATTTGGAGCAAAAGATAATGTCGTGTCTGCTATCATATTTTCTTGTTACTAAATACCACATCAGTTTAGAAACTGAACTAAATCTTAATTATACTATACCAGTATACACTAATGTATAGTTTTATTCTTTTTATTTGATTTTTATAAAACTATAAAACTCATGATGCCTATTTTTAGCTTCAAATAGCATCTTTATTTTAATCTGGACTTAATTAATTCTTAAATCAACTTTACAGGTTTTCAACTTTCCAGTTACGTTGGAAGATATTTTTTTAATTTTATTAGTTAAATTATTACGATAATCAAAATAGAAAAAACATTAATTTTCTAATTATTTGATGTCTTATAAAAGACATCAAATAATTAGAATACCACTTAAGTGATGGTTTATTTTTTATTTTCTAAAAAAATCATTATTAATAGTCGAATTTTCAAATTCTGATGATCGAGTTAATCCTAAATGTTTTAATGTTATTGGAGTTACTATTCTTCCTCTTGCAGTACGTTGTAAGTATCCATGCTGAATTAAATAAGGTTCAATAACATCTTCGATGGTATTGTTTTCTTCACCAATTGCTACGGCTAAATTATCTATTCCAACAGGCCCGCCACCAAATTTATGAATGATAATATCAAGTAATTTCCTATCCATTAAGTCCAATCCTTTTGGATCAACTTCTAACATTTTTAATGCATAGTTTGCAATATCTTTATCAATTAGACCTTTAGCTTCTACTTCTGCATAATCTCGAACACGGCGTAATAATCGATTAGCAATCCTTGGTGTTCCTCGAGACCGGCAAGCAATTTCATATGCTCCTTCCGATGTAATGTTAAATTGAAGTAAAACAGCGCTTCTAATAATAATATTTGTAAGATCAGTAGGTTTATAAAATTCTAAACGGGATATAATACCAAAGCGTTCTCTAAGAGGGTTAGTTAACATACCGGCTTTTGTTGTAGCACCAACCAAAGTAAAAGGATTTAGATCTAATCTTATGCTTCGAGCAGAAGGACCCTCACCAATTAAAATATCTATTTGAAAATCCTCTAATGCGGGATAAAGAATCTCTTCAACTATTGGTGATAGTCGATGAATTTCATCAATGAATAGTATATCATGCTTTTCCAAACTAGTTAATAATGCTGCAAGATCACCTGGTCGTTCTAATACTGGACCAGATGTTTGTCTTAAATTACCACTCATTTCATTCGAAATAATATGCGCTAATGTTGTTTTACCTAAACCAGGTGGTCCAAATAGAAGAACATGATCTAGTGATTCATTTCTTCTTTTGGCAGCTGTAATAAATATCTTTAATTGAGAACAAATATGTTGTTGCCCAATATAATCGTTAAGATTTTTTGGTCTTAAAGCACGATCTATAGCTTCATCACGGAGAGATGACGCTTGTGTAGAAATTACGTTCGATCTATTTGGTTTTATAGAATTCTTTTGAATACTCATAAGAAGTAAATTTTAGAAAAATAATATGTTAGAGAGCAACAAGAAAGATTTAGTATATAAATTATAGATATAGAATGATTTTATAAAAATCTTATCGAATTTTTAACATTAAATAAGAATTTGTAAAATTAATACATCTCTTAAATTACAAAGATGATATTTTGTATTTCTGAAATTTAAAACAACGATCTTATATAAACTGGAATTAGAATATCTAATTAATTTAATTTCTTTTTTTAATTTTACCTATTAATTAGTTTATCTGATCAATAGTTTTAATGCATGACGAATACTTTCTGATATGTCTAAATTTCTTGGTAGCATTTTTAATGCAGCTAATGATTCTTTTTTGGAATAACCTAAGGAAACTAACGCATTTAGGATATCAGATTTTGAACTTAAAATATCCGTTTCAGTATCGTTAATACTGGGTAATTTACCATATAATTCAAAAATCAGACGTTCTGCAGTTTTTTTACCAATTCCTGGAATAGATGTCAGATATATTGATTCTTTTTTCATAACAGCTTGAATCAGCTCTTCTATAGATAGAATTGTAAGAATTGATAAAGCAGTTCGTGTTCCTATACCTGTTATTTTAATTAAAATTCGGAATATTTCTCTTTCTCTGGAATTTTTGAAGCCAAAGAGAAGATGCTCATTTTCTCTTATAACTAAATGTGTAAATAATGTGACAAGTTCACCAACATTAGGTAATGAATTCAGTGTTCTAAAAGAAATATCAATTTCATATCCAACACCATTAGTATCTATACAAATAGTAGTAGAATTTTTATCAGTTAATATTCCTGTAATACGTCCAATCATATTTTGGTATAATATAAATATATTCTGACAATTTATTCAATACATTATAAAGTTAAAAACTATTAAAATATCAAATTTCAAATTATTATAATTTTTTCTAAATTTGATCTATTTTTTTTTTAAATGAACTCATATTAGCATGACAAATAGCACAAGCTAAAGCATCAGCAGAATCACTATTTAATCTTTCATTTAATGATAATAAATTGCATACCATTACTTTGATTTGTTCTTTTGTAGCACGCCCAGTTCCAACTAAAGCTTTTTTAATTTGTAAAGCTGTATATTCATGAACGGATAGATAATTATCTGCTAATGCACAAAGTGCTGCTCCACGTGCTTGACTAAGTAATAAAGTTGATGTTGGATTTGCATTTAAAAAAATAATTTCTAGGGAAGCTACTGCCGGTTTAGTTTCTCGTATAATTTGTCGAAGATCATCTAAGATTATTTTTAGGCGATTCACTAGAGGTAATTTTTCAGGAATAACAATTGTTCCTGAAATTTTGTATTTTATAAATGAACCTTCTATATCAATTACCCCAAATCCTGTACGGCGTAGCCCAGGGTCAATGCCTAAAATACGCATTAGTGGCGAAAATGACGAATTCCAGTTGTAACCATTGTGATTCCATATTTATCAGCTAATTTAATAATACTATTATCATTGATACTACCTCCCGGTTGTATGATGCAAATAGCACCAGCTTCAATTGCTACAGTTAAAGCATCGCAAAATGGAAAAAATCCATCAGAAGCTAAAACGGAATTCTTTAATGAAAATCCGGAATTTTTTGCTTTAAGATCAGCAAGTTTTGTAGAGTCCAAACGACTCATTTGGCCAGCACCAATACCTATTGTCATTCCATTTTTTACAAAAACAACAGCGTTTGATTTGGTATATTTAACTATGTTCCAGGCAAAGAGCATATCAGAAATTTCTTGTTCTATAGGCTGACGCTTCGTTACTATCCTCATTTTATCTTGAGTTAAATTACTTGTATCATGTGTTTGAATTAACCAATTACCACCGATATATTTAATATCCATAAAATTTTTATTCATATCTCGCATTTTCAAAACGCAAATATTCTTTTTTTTAGAAAAAATAGATAAAGCTGACTCAGAATAATCTGGAGCTACTAGAATTTCTAAAAATTGTGTATTCATAATAGTTTGAGCAGTCAAAGAATCAATTTTTCTATTAAATGCAATAATACCACCAAATGCTGATTTTGGATCTGCTTTAAAAGCTTTTTGATAGGATTCAAGCACTGTTTTTCCAATTGAAGAACCACAAGGATTAGCATGTTTTACAATAACACAAGCAATTGAATTAATACTTTTGACACATTCCCAAGCAGATTCAATATCAATAATATTATTGTAAGATAATTCTTTACCTTGCATCTGATAATAATCATTGATTAATCCATTTGAAGATTTAGAATCAATATAGATTGCAGCCTTTTGATGTGGATTTTCTCCATAACGCAGCACTTTCTTTTGTTCAATTTGCAAAAATAAATTTTTAGGTAATTCTAAATCTGTAAGAGTGGAAGCATTTTGATTAGAAATTGAGGAATGATTTATTAGCTTGCTAAGATACGAAGATATAGCTGTATCATAAGCTGCTGTATACATATAAGCTTTAGCTGCTAATTTTAGTCGTAAAGAATGAGAGACTATGCCATATTTTTCAATATCTTCTAACACAAATGAATAATCAGCAGAATCAACAATTGCAGTAACTCCTCCAATATTCTGAGTACCATAATTTTTTGCAGCAGCTCTTAACATAGCTGTTCCACCTATATCAATTTTTTCAATTGCTTCATTTAATGAACAATTTGGATCACTTATTTTTTCTACAAATGGATATAAATTTACTACCAAGATATCGATACATATAATATCTTGCTGGTTTATTTCATTTAGGTCATCTGAATTATCTCTCCTAGCTAATAATCCCCCATAAATCTTATGATGTAAAGTTTTTACACGACCGTTGAGTATTTCTGGTGTATTAGTATAATCAGATATCTCTATAACATCTAATCCTGACTTAGATAAAAAATTAGCAGTCCCTCTTGTAGCAAGCAAGCGTATACCATACGAAGCCAATTTCTTAGAAAAATCGACAATGTTAGTCTTATCAGATACGGAAATTAATGCAGATTTAATATTCATTTCATGTAATGTAATTAAAAATATAAAAAATAAATTTGATTCAAAGTTCAAAATTAAAATAAAAAACGAAATTAGTATCTATATACATATAAATTATGAATTTAATTAATATTTCGATTTCACAATTTATATTTTATTAAGCAAAATTCATTATATCCTGAAAAATTCAGAGAATTTTTTATTTTTGTAAACTAATAATATACGATAGAGTGAGATCTTATATTTAATTGGGTATCCCTTTTAAGAAAAAGCTAGCCAAGCGTTTTCTAAGAGGTTTTATTGAATTTATAGAAAATAATAAAAAACTAAAAACGTGCTTAATTAAAGGAAATTTGATAGAAGAAATAGTTGATAAAAAATCAGTAAGTACAATTGTGACATAACGGTCTACATTACGTGATTTCGAAAAATTTTCCAGAAATATTGATGGATTTTGTTTAGGATTCAAAATCCACGGTTTTAGTGCTGTTGATAAAGCAATTGTATCTCTCAAAGCAAGGTTTAATCCTTGACCAGCTATTGGATGTAAAATCTGAGCTGCATTTCCAATAGAAACTAATCGACCATTCACTAGATTGTTACGCACAATAAGTTCCAAAGGAAAAAGATAACGCGGAGATTGAACATCTAATTTTCCCATTAAATTACCGAATTTTTCATTTAGAATGTTACAAAATACATGATTGTTCAAATTATTTAGTTTCTTAATATTAATTATGCTATTACACCAAATTAGAGAATATATATTATTTGCATGTGGGTGAGGCAATAATGCGATTGAACCTTCTGAAGTAAAACATTCCCAAGCAGAGTTTGGGCATGGATAACTGGCTTTTACATTGGTAACTAGAGCATACTGTTTATAATCTCTATAAAAATCTTTTGAACTAATTCCATTAGATTGAATTGCAATCTTACTTCGTAAATACTTATTGCCATATTGGATATATATCCATTCATTATCCTGAGAATTTATCTCTGCTAGAGAATCATGAAATATAGTAACGCCTGATTTCATTACAGGTATTTTTAATAAAGTGCATAGATCTGAATATGTAATTGAACTACCTAAATTAGGAATCTTAAAGTCTGAATCGCGTATTATACAACTACCCGATTGACCATATTGTGAAATATGAATGGATTTGATGTCCGAAGATGGCTTTATATATATCTGTAAGGATTTTAATAAGGTTAAACTTCCATAATTTAAAGCAATTACACGAATATCAGGGATTGTTATATTCTTTTGCTCTAATTCAACACTTGATCCTTCTAATATAGCTATTCGCTGCGGATTAGAAGAAATTCGTGATAGCAAAACAGCTAAAGTTTTCCCAACAGGTCCAGCTCCAAGTATCGTGATATCAAAATCAGAATATATCATCAAGTAAATTAGCTTAAATATTAAAGAATTATTTTAGAGGAAATGGAAAGAAACCCAAGAATTATGATCATTCAAATATTATATTACGATATAATTTTAATTTAAATTTTGCATAAGCTTTTCAATTTCATCAGGATCCTTTGGAACATCCTCAGTTATGAGTTCATATCCTGTTTCATTAATTAAAATATCATCTTCTATCCGGATTCCTATATTCCAAAATCTTTCTGGTATATCTTCAGCAGGTCTAATATATAGACCTGGTTCAATAGCCATAATCATACCATTTTCAAGTTTCCTATTAGGATAATTGCCTACATCATGAACATCTAATCCTAACCAATGATTAGTTCTGTGAATATAAAATCTATTATAATATCCTGATTCCATAATGTTATCTAAGTCTCCTCTTAGGATTCTTTCATCTAGTAAACCCTGTATGATTATTTTGATTGCAGATTCATGAATCAGATCAAAAGTGCAACTAGGAGTTATTGCGTTAATGGCTGCAAATTGGGCAGCAAGGATTATATCATATAAAGCCCGTTGTGTAGGGCTGTAACGACCATTAATTGGGAAAGTTCGGGTAATATCCGAAGCATAACTATTAAATTCACAACCTGCATCTATCAATACTAGATCCCCATCATTTAAAATAGATCGTCCTGTTTTATGATGCATGGTGCATGAATTTTTTCCTGCTGCAACGATCGTATCATATGCCGTAGAAATGGCACCTAATCGATGTAATGTATACAATAATTCTGCTTCTAATTCATATTCATACATGCCAACGCGACAGGCTAAAATGGCATGTGTATGAGCAGTAGCTGAAATCTTAGCTGCTTTTCGTATTGTATTAATTTCGCTAATATCTTTAATAACTCGCATTTCAGCTAATATTGGTTGAAGATCTTGCAAAGAAGTTGGTATATCTAGACCAACCCGATTTTGTTTTTTTGAAGCTGTAATCCAATCGTAAAATTTGTTAAAATTTTCTCTATCAGAAACTAATTTTATATAAAGCGATTTTTGTCCTAACATTAGTACAGGTATTAATCTGTTAAGATCTTCAATTGGATATGCTTCATCAAAATTGAACAAATCCATTGCTTGACTAGGATTGTAACTTGGTCCTTCCCATACCTCTTCAAAAGAATTTATTTCGCGACAGAATAAAAAAGAACGATTATTTTTTCCAGCAATTAAAACTAAACAAGATTCTGGATCTACAAATCCGGTTAGATAATAAAAATCACTGTCATGTCGATATGGATAATATATATCTTTATTACGTAATTTTCTAGGCGCATTTGGAATAATAGCAATACCACCACCCTTTTCATTCATATACTTAAGTAATCTAGATCTACGCTTAACAAATGGAATGATATTAAACATATAAATTTATTTATTTTTTAAAAAAAATACTGTTCCGCAATATGGACACTTTGCTAATCCCATATGATTAATCTCTAAGAATACGCGGGGATGTAAGTTCCATATCGGAAATTTGATATCAGGACAAAACAATGGTAAATCCCCTGTATTAACCTCTATTGGTCTGTTCAGATTGTTACTTTTTTGAAAAAAAGATGTCATAACAATTAATTTTTTAATTTATTAAAAAGTTTAAAAGTGTTTGAGGTTAATTATGATCTTAATCATAAGATGATATAATCAATCTAATCAACAGGGTTCCCGGGTATGGAAGTTTTATCAAGGATTTATTTTCAAATAAATCCTTGATAAAATTAAATTAGATTATTTAATAAATATCCTATATCCGGGAGCCCTGTTGATATCATTGGGCTATTTTGATTAAAACTTTCTAAAAGACGCTTCAGGTAAAATATTTTTGGAGTTATTGGACCAAAAAAAACAGTTTTTTCTTTTATTTGTATTAATATCGTTGGAAAATTATCAATATCTTCCTCACCAAGAAGTTCTGGTTGTTGTTCAATATCTATCCAGTAGAAAGAATATTGAATAATATTTTTTGCTAGATTTATAAATTTAGAATGATATTCCCGGCAGATATTACACCACATTGCACAATAACAGATTATTAAACAATCTGTTATTGTGCAATGTGGTGTAATATCTGCCGGGTTAGAAAGTTTTTTGTACATGATAATAGAATATTCAAATTATAGTTATAGGAAAGTAATTAAAAAAAACAAACTTAAATCTATAGTGCCATAATTATGCAAAAAATACATATTTGCTTAAATGATGTTACATCAATTGATGTTTATGTAATTTATAATGCTGATTCAATTCATGAATGCATTCACTGATTAAAATAGGTCCTCTATATATAAGACCAGTATAGAGTTGAACAGCTTTAGCACCTGCTGATATCATCGCTTTTGCATGCTGGCTAGAAGTAATTCCACCAGATCCAATAATTGTCATATTTTTGTCCAATTTTTCTCTTAAGCGATCAATCACAGAAAGGGATAACTCATGAAGTGGCATACCTGACAATCCGCCAACTTGATTAGCGTTTTTTAGTTTTTCAACATATTTGCGTGATATTGTTGTATTGGTCGCAATAACACCTTCTATATCATATTTAGGCAATATTTGTGCTAGAAAGTCTATCTGTTCATAATCTAAATCTGGGGAAATTTTAACAGCTATAGGAACCTTTTTTTGATATTTATCTTCTAAAGCTTGACGCTCTTTTTTTATTTGAGACAGCAAAAAATCTAATTTATCTTTATTTTGCAGTGTCCGAAGGTTTGGCGTATTAGGTGAAGAAATATTGATTGTTATATAATCTGCATGAACATATACATTGGTCAAACCAACGATATAATCGTTAACTGCATACTCAATAGGAGTATCAAAATTTTTTCCAATATTTAATCCTAAAATACCACCTTTTTTTCTATATATTGAACTACTTTTTATATTTGAAATAAATTTTTTTAATCCTTTATTATTAAATCCTAAACGATTAATAATACCTTGAGCCTCAGGTAACCGAAAGAGACGTGGTTTGGCATTGCCGATTTGTGCACGTGGTGTAACAGTTCCAGCTTCTATAAAGCCGAATCCCAGATTACCTAATGCATCAATATAAGATCCATTTTTATCGAATCCTGCAGCTAATCCTATTGGATTTTTTATCTGCAAACCCATAATGTCAATATCATTATTGTATAATGTATTATTAGATACTAATGCACGAGTAAATTGACAGTTATACATTCCTTTTAGAGAATGTAAGGCCATCTTATGGGATACTTCTGGATCAATCAGAAAAAAAGCTTCTCTTAAGAATGGATATAAACAAAAAATAGTTGACATAACTTTAAACTATCATATAAAAATAATTTATTAGATTTTTCCAAAGAATTATATTCTAAAATAGAAAAGTATCTAATATTTTTTCATAAATCGAAGAATATATTTTGTAATTATTTAAAATAAGTTAAAAGATAAAAAGTCAAAATTTTTAATATTAAAATAAAATTCGAAACAAAAAACTTATAGCTTTCATATTTTAATAAAAAATTATTGCTATTATAGTATGTGATTATGTAATACTTGAATCTTGATAATCTTTGGAGGCGCAAGCCGGAATTGAACCGACGTATTCGGATTTGCAGTCCGCTGCATGACCACTCTGCTATTGCGCCGCATGAAATAAATTTCTTAATCTAATATAATTTGGAAATAAGACGTTATCAATAAAAAATCTTGATTAAAAAATTTAATTATTTGCAAATATAATTTATAAAAAACATGATATCTAAAATGGAGCGGGAAACGAGTCTCGAACTCGCGACCTCAACCTTGGCAAGGTTGCGCTCTACCAACTGAGCTATTCCCGCAGATAATTTAGAATAAATTCTTAACAGTGGCTCTAATAATTTATCTAATAAAAATCATTATATCACTATAACACATGGTTTATTTTTTACAAAAATAAAATGATTATCTTAGCCTTAATAAGAATATAAGAATCTATTTCTATAGTTTATATTGAATTTTAAACTTAAAATTTTTTATTCTAATATAAAAGAAAAAGGAAATTCTAGTATGAAATAATTAAATAGAAAAGAAATATTGTTCAAATTATATTGAAAATATAGTAATAATTTGTTAAGGCAAATAGATTTATCAAATAAATATTCATTATTTGATTATTTTAAGATGATATTTTTGTATAAATATTCAAATTATTAAAATCAGAATTAAATTTAACTGATTAATATATCCATATAGATTGAAAGAATTCAAATGATTTTGTTTTTATAATTAAAATCAGTAAATCTGTTTAGTATAATAATTTTAAGATTATGAAAACTTTTCTGTTTTCCAAAAAAATTATTAATTAATCAAATCTTAACAAAAATCAATTAAATTTATAAATCAAAATTAATTATACAAATCTTAGTTAATTATACAAACCTTTTAATTTTAATTTATAAATTAAGTACTGCTTGCATATCATATATTCCATTTGTTTTATCATTTAAAAAGAAAGCAGCTCTTATAGAACCTTCAGCATATGTGGATCGATTATTGGAATAATGTGTAATTTCAATCTGTTCACCGGTTCCAAAAAAATAAACTGTATGCTTTCCAATTGAATCACCACCACGTATAATCGAAAAACCGATTGTTTCAGGTTTTCTTTTTCCTATGTTTCCATATCGTTCCCAAGTAGCAACATCAGCTAAAGATAAATTTCTGGCCGACGCAATAATCCTTCCTATTTCTAATGCTGTACCAGAAGGTGCATCAATTTTATTTCTATGATGTGATTCTGATATTTCAACATCATATTCAGATCCTAACATTTTGGATGCTATGTCTATCAATTTAAAAAACGCATTTACTCCAATACTCATATTAGGAGCAAAAACAATTGCTATTTTTTTTGAAGTAGCATTAATGATGTTTCTATCATTTTTACTAAAACCAGTAGTACCAATAACGATATTTGTGTTGTGTCTAACACAAGCATCTAAATGCTTTAAAGTGCCATCAGGATGAGTAAAATCAATAAGACAATCAGCCATTGCAAGAGAATTTAAATCATCTGTAGTTATAATGCCTGTATTTCTACCAAAATAATAACCTGCATCTTTTCCAATTAATGGACTTTCAGATTGATCCAATGCTACGCTAAATTCTAATGGGAAATTACTTTTTAAGATAGTTTGAACAAGTATTTGACCCATGCGGCCACTAATGCCTGCAATAGCTATGCGCATAAAAATTTATCCTTTTGTATTTAAGCGATTCTAATTTGAATTAACTTTGTTTAAAATTTTAACTATTTAACTAAATTACCAATTTAATTTATTTTTTATATCGTATTGTCAAAATAATAGAAATCAAAATAAATTTTGATCTTAACCAGTTTCTAATTCTAATTCTAATTCTTAATTATTATAATTCACAATTATGAATGAAAATCTTCTGACCATCGAATAAGTTGATCATTATCGAACCAAACAGTAAAATTTTGTTTTTTTATAACTCCATTTGAAGATTTAAAATAATAAGGATAATCCCATCGATTCATTTGAAAAGATAATATTGGACTACCCAATATAAATCGAACCTGTTCACGCGTCATTTCTGGTCGTAAAAGTAAGATTTGTTTCCTTGTAATCCAATTGCCCTGTTGAATTTCTTTATGACAAGCCAATTGCCACTTTTGTGGAAAACAACTTGTTAAAATTAATAAGATACCAAAAATAGAAATTTTCATTTGTTATCAAAATAAATAATAAAAAAACACAAATCCACTATCCTACTTTTAATTTAATAAATAAAAGGTATAGATTTAAAATATTAGAACATTCGAATTTAATAATATTCAAATTAAGTAAATAATATTCAAATTAAGTATTTAAGTATTAAAATTGTTATCGTCCTTTTCAGAAAATAAAGTTATGAGATTTCATCATAAATTTATAAAATATAATATACAATTTTGTATGTATAACTATTCGAGATTAACTTTCATTAATATGAATCTATTTTTCACAATATATGATTTTTCTAAATCTTATCAGTTATCAAAAAGTTTTATATACACTATTGATGATAGTATTTTACAAATGAAATTGCATAGGCCTCTTTATAACACTTTTTATGTTAATTTTAACTTTTAACTTATATTAATAACTTAGATAAGTTATTAATATTCTTCTATTTTTCTCAATGCTTCAGAACTTTATGTAATATTTTAATTTTAATATTATTAATCTAATTGATTAGATCAATCAAATTTAACTAATTAGATTAGAGATTAATTTAGATGTAATTCTTTTTTAGAATAAGAATTTACAGTTTAAATAAACAATTTTAAGAATAATAATCTATAACTATAAATTCCTAATTTTTGTATATTAGATATCATCAAAAAGTATTTGATAATTTCAATTTAACTTTCTTTGTTCGTTATTAGGGAAATTGTTCATTATTAGGGCAAGATTCTTAGTTCAAATAAATTTTTATAAAAAATAAAAATAATTAAACAGACGAAATAGAAATAAAATTTCAGATAAGTAATTATCATTGTTAACTATATTTATTTATATAAATCTAAATTAGAATTGGAAAATTTTGGCATAATATTCCAATGAAGCTTTTTTCTTAAAGTAGAGAAAAAACTATAACTAGGTGGATGAATAAATTGTATTGTATGTTGTGCACGCTGTACTGTAATACAATCACCAATTTTCAGATTTGACCAAGTTTGTGTGTCAAAGTGAACATTTGCATGCGATTCGGATAATCCTATTTCTGTCAAAATCATACTTAGTACTCCTGTATCTGATATAACAACAGGTCGATTTGATAATGTCTGTGGAGCAACTGGTACTAAAACTAGTGCGTTTAAATTCGGATGCAAAATCGGCCCATTTGATGCTAAAGCATATGCTGTAGAACCTGTTGGTGTTGCTATGATAAGACCATCTGCTCTTTGGTTGTACATTAAAATATTATCAAATTCAACTCGAATTCCAATCATACCTCCTTTGCTTGAGCGATTTAAGACAACATCGTTAAGTGCTGAAGCAGAGTACAATTTTTGATTTCCGCGCCAAACACTACTTTTTAATAAAGTTCTCTCTTCAACTTGATAGTTTCCTTCTAAAATCAAAGCAATATTTGTATGAATATCTTGAATAGATATATCTGTAATAAAACCCAAACGTCCATGATTAATACCGAATAAAGGAACCTTATAAGGAGCTAAATAACGAGCGGCATTTAACACTGTGCCATCCCCACCTATAACAATTGCTAAAGAAGCAATTTTGCCAATTTGTTCTAAATTAGCAATTGGATATTTTTTTATTCCAGTAAAACTGGCTGTATTTGATTCGAGTAATATTTTTCTTCCTGTTTTAGTCAAAATTCTTGCCAAAAATTTCAATGGAATACTTAGATTCGAATCTTGATATCTTCCGATAATGGCCACAATGGGGAAATACATAATAAATTGAAATAAGATATGTTTAAGTGTAGTAATTGGAATTAGATTTATTTTTAATATGATATATTTGAAGCTACTTTGAATGTTACCATTAATTAAGATAACATTAAGTTCAACAGTTGATTATTAACAATAAAATGAATATATATTTGGAATTATCATCGAAAAAATGCAATTGTATAAATTTTTAACGAAATATTTTTCTTCCAAGTTTTTTATATCTAAATTTCAGTATCATAATTATGATTACTCAGATAAAATTGATCTATCAAAAGAATCTAATCGAATAGGAATATTGTTAATTAACCTAGGAACACCCAAAACGCCAAGCCATAGAGATATTCGAAATTATCTAGCAGAATTTCTATCTGATCCAAGAATTATAGAGATTCCTCGCTGGATTTGGTTGCCTATTCTATATACTTTAATTTTGACAACCAGACCAAGAAAAATTGCATCTAGCTATGCTAGTATTTGGATGAAAGATGGTTCTCCACTTGCAGTTTATAGTCGTTATCAATCAGATAATATATTAAAATGTTTGAAAGAAAAAGGTTTTGATGTTAATGTTGAACTAGGAATGAGATATGGTGAGCCAAGTATATCTAGTGCTATGGATAAACTCCGACTATCCGGATGTGAACGATTTTTAATTGTTCCTTTATATCCACAATATTCGACTACTACAAGTGCTAGTGCTTTTGATGTTGTTAATCAATATATATCAGGATTACGTGACCAACCAGAATTACGCTTTATCAAGCGATTTAATACATTTAATGGATATATATCTTCTATAACCAGACAAATTGATACATTTTGGAAAAAAAATGGTAAACCAGAAAAACTCATTATTAGCTTTCATGGTTTACCATCTTATTCAATTAAATTAGGAGATCCATATTATATAGACTGTATGAAGACTGGTTATTTACTAAGTAAGCAATTATGTTTAAAACCAGAACAATTTGAAATAACATTTCAAAGTCGTTTTGGAATATTACCTTGGATTAAACCTTATACAGATCAAACATTACAAAAATTAGTAACACAAGGTGTTACTAAGATTGACGTAGTTTGCCCAGGTTTTATATCAGACTGTTTAGAATCTCTCTATGAAGTCAATCAAGAATATCGAAATTTGTTCTTAGATTCTGGAGGTAGGCAATTTCGCTATATACCTGCATTCAATAAATGTAATTTCTGGATTAAAAATTTAACATTGCTAATTGAACAACACATACGAGATTGGAAATAAAAAGTAAAAACAATGAATGAAATGATTTTCTTATTTTTAAAAAATAATCTAATTCTGTATTAGTTTTTGTTTTCTAAAAGAAATATTGAAATTTAATATCAACCATCCAACACTATACGGTAGTATAGTGTTTTTCTTTAATAATATTTATCTAATTTGACAATTTTTTTATTTTTTACTAATTGGAATATGGATAATAAGAAAATCTTATAAATATCTAATAATTTTTATTATTAATGATCAGTTAATAGGTAAGAACTCTTACCAATTGACTACTATCCACTACCCAGCGATCACAAAAAATTAATTTAGTGAGAATATTCTATGAAAGAAATCAAAAAACCTATTGATCAAGAATTATTAAATTCTAATAAAAAAAATCAGTCCATAAAAGATAAACCTGTTGTATCTGAACAGTTAAAATCAGATCAAATTACAGACGATGCCACTGATCTTTATATTCAATTGGAAGAATCAAAAAAGTTAGTTGATGAGCAACGTAATCAAATACTACGTGCTTATGCAGAAATAGAAAATATGCGTCGCCGTCACCAGGAAGAGATTACAAAAGCACGTAAGTTTAGTATAGAAACTTTTTCAGAAGATTTAATCTCTGTTAAAGATAGTTTAGAAGCTGCTATTAATCAAGAAAATCAAACTATCGAAACAATGCAAGATGGTGTTAATGCTATTAACAAACAACTTTCTTCAGCATTTGATCGAAATCATATTCAAGAGATAAAACCAGTAAAAGGTGATAAATTTGATCCATGTCTTCATCAAGCAATTTCATCGGTTCCCAATGAAGAAGAGGCTGAAAATTCTGTTGTAAAATTGTTACAAAAAGGCTATATGATTTGGGATCGAACTTTACGGCCTGCAATAGTTATTATTTCTTCCGGTCAAACTAAATTGAAGGAATGATCAGATATTCTTATGAAGAAGAAGTGAAAATATTCTTGAAAACTGTGTTGCTAGCCCCATTTAGTCTGTAAATATTCTATCTCTTTTATTTTTTATTTCTTTATTTATTTATCTAGTTATTTGAATTGTTTATATGTTGGATCAAGGTAAAACATCATGGAAAAAATTATTGGTATCGATTTAGGCACCACTAACAGTTGTGTTGCTGTTGTAGATGGTGGTAAGGCTAAGATTATTGAAAATGCCGAAGGCACACGTACCACGCCATCGATTGTTGCCTATATGGATGATGGAGAGATTCTAATTGGATCTCCAGCAAAACGTCAGGCAGTTACAAATCCAAAGAATACGTTGCACGCTGTTAAACGCTTAATTGGTCGAAAGTTTGACGAAAAATCAGTGCAAAAAGATATTAATCTTATGCCATATTCTATTGTTAAAGCAGATAATGGTGATGCTTGGGTTGAAGTGCGTGGAAAAAAAATAGCACCTCCGCAAGTTTCCGCAGAAGTTTTGAGAAAAATGAAAAAAACTGCAGAAGATTATTTAGGAACAGAAGTTACTGAAGCGGTTATTACTGTTCCAGCCTATTTTAATGATAGCCAAAGACAGGCTACTAAAGATGCAGGGCGGATTGCCGGATTAGAAGTCAAACGTATTATTAACGAGCCAACAGCTGCTGCTTTAGCGTTTGGTCTTGATAAAGTCGGAAAAAGTGAACGAAAAATTGTTATTTACGATCTAGGTGGGGGAACATTCGATGTATCTATTATCGAAATTGCTGACGTTGATGGGGAAAGACAATTTGAGGTTCTTTCAACAAATGGAGACACTTTTCTTGGAGGTGAAGATTTTGACCAACGACTCATTGAGCACATAATTAACGAATTTAAAAAAGAAAAGGGAATAGACTTATCAAAAGATATTTTAGCTTTACAACGTTTAAAAGAATCAGCTGAAAAAGCGAAGATTGAACTTTCTTCAGCGCAACAAACTGAAATAAATCTTCCTTATATTACTGCTGATGCATCCGGACCAAAGCATTTAAATTTGAAAATAACTCGTACAAAGTTTGAATCTCTAGTTGAAGAACTAATAAAGCGTAGTATTGAACCATGTCGTCTTGCTATTCAGGATGCTGGTGTAAGCACATCTCAAATAGATGATGTTGTTTTAGTTGGCGGTATGACTCGCATGCCAAAGGTACAGGAAGAGGTTAAGAAATTTTTTAATAGAGATCCTCGTAGAGATGTCAATCCAGATGAAGCCGTAGCAGCTGGAGCTGCTATTCAAGGTTCTGTTTTATCTGGAGATCGACAAGATGTTCTTTTACTAGATGTCACGCCATTGTCTTTAGGAATTGAAACCTTAGGAGGCGTTATGACTAAAATGATTCAAAAGAATACTACTATTCCAACACGATTTTCTCAAACATTTTCGACTGCAGAAGATAATCAACCTGCTGTAACAATTAAGGTATATCAAGGTGAACGCGAGATTGCTGCTGGCAATAAGGCTCTTGGTGAATTTAATCTCGAAGGTATTCCTCCATCACCAAGAGGTATACCTCAAATTGAAGTAACTTTTGACATAGATGCTAACGGTATTCTTCATGTTTCTGCAAAAGATAAAGGTACGGGTAAAGAAAATAAAATTACAATTAAAGCAAATTCAGGTCTATCCGAATCAGAAATTCAAAAGATGATTAAAGATGCGGAAGAAAATGCCGAGGAAGACCACAGAATTGCCGAACTTTCCCTATTACGCAATAAGGCTGATGGATTAGTTCAAACTACACGTAAGTCTTTGACTGAATATGGAGATAAAATCGAAACTTCTGAAAAAGAAAAAATCGAAGCTGCTATAAAGGATTTAGAAAATGTTTTGCAAAATGGTGATAAAGCTACTATTGATGCAAAAATTGAAGCATTATCATCTGTTTCACAGAAACTAGGTGAAAAAATGTACGAAAGTATCCAAAAAGAAAAATCCTCACAAGAATCTGAAAAAAGCAATGCAAAACCAAAAGATGATACTGTGGTTGATGCTGATTTTAAAGAAGTAAAACGTGATGAATCGTAAGTTTTATTTTGTTATTTTCTTTCTGTTCTTCTGTAATTTTGATTGCAGAAGAACAGAAAGATTTTTAAAAGATGACTCTTTTATATAGAGTCCATTAGTTATGGCGAAACGTGATTTCTATGAAGTGTTAGGTGTTGCAAAAAACGCTTCTGACAGCGAACTAAAAAAAGCTTATCGTAAGATGGCAATGAAATATCATCCTGATCGTAATCCAAATGTTAAAGGAGGAGAGGAAAGATTTAAAGAAATTAAAGAAGCATACGAAATTCTAAGTGATTCACAAAGACGAGCTGCTTACGACCGCTACGGTCATGCAGGGATAGATGCAAGTGCATCAGGAATGGATAGTGCTGATGCATCTGGTATGAGTGGCGGATTTTCTGATGCCTTTGGTGATATTTTTGGAGAAATATTTGGAAGCAGTACATCAAATAGACGCAGCGGAGCACACGGTCAGCGTGGTTCAGATTTAAAATACTCTCTTGAAATTACACTAGAACAAGCTGCTAGTGGATATAATACAGAAGTTCGAGTCCCAAGTTGGGAAAACTGTGAAATTTGTCATGGAAGTGGTTCTAAACCTGGTACTAAGCCTAAAACATGTAGAACCTGCAATGGTGCAGGTATAGTGCGTATGCAACAAGGTTTTTTTAGTATTCAGCAAACTTGTCCAACTTGCCATGGTAACGGAAAAGAAATTATTGATACTTGTAACAACTGCAAAGGTATAGGACGAATTCGTCGTAATAAAACTTTGCAAGTAAGTATTCCTGCAGGAATTGATGATGGGATGCGAATAAGATCTTCTGGGAATGGAGAGCCAGGTATTAATGGTGGCCCTATGGGAGATCTGTATGTTGAAATACATATTAAAAAACATAAAATATTTCAACGTGATGGTGAAGATTTACATTGTGAGCTAACAATTCCATTCACATCAGCAGCGTTAGGTGGAAATTTTCAAGTACCTACATTAACTGGAAAAGCTGAAATTTTAATACCTGAAGGAACTCAATCAGGAAAAACCTTTCGACTTCGAGGAAAGGGAGTACGTGCTGTTCGTGGAAATTATCCTGGTGATTTATATTGTCATGTTTTGGTTGAAACTCCTGTTCGTCTTAATGACGAACAAAAGAATATTTTGCGTCAATTTGAAGCATCACTTAATGATGGTAGTTATCGTCATTCACCGCAAAGTAAATCTTGGACTGATCGAGTTAAAGAATTTTTTAGTCAACTCGTTTAGAATCTTAGAATAAGATGGTTATAAAAAATGATGAGATCATTGATGAAATATTTTTAATAAGTGAATTTTATGTCAAGTTATTATGAATCAGAAATTACACTTTTTCTAAAAAATTATAAGAAAATTAACCCAAATATTGAATTTGATCAGAAAAATGGAAGATCTAGACTTTGGGATAAAAAACAGAATTTAGAAATTTTGCAAGGATTTTATTATTCTGATATACCACAAAAATCTTATGTATACCAAGAAGATTAAATTTTATGTTCTTGATCTTCTTGGTATACGAATTAAAATTGAAAGCAGATATATATAATTTTCTGCTGATTTCTAAAATCAGAAGATAGAAAAATACAAGGAATAACTGCAATACTATCTATGCACGATTTTCTAATTAAATTAAGAGCATTGACTGGGATAATATTATCGATTGTTATAACAGTAGGTCTGGTATTTTTATAATTTTTCACTAAATTTTTTGCTTGAATTAATATATTTAGTGTATTTAGTATAATGCTTGCTGTTTTTAGCTTAATTGATGATGAGAGAATAGAGCTAAAAGTCAGTAATTTACTATAGCATCTAACATTCCTTTTGCATGATCAAGATAAAAAAATCCTGTTTTTTATTAAAATATTGCGATTTTTAATAATCTATATGCACACCATTTGCTTCTATTTGCATTGAAAGTTGCAAATAATCATTAATTATAAATATAAAATAAAGATCTTTACAAACATTTAATTTTTTGTTTATATTGCTAGCGAATTGGTTTTGCGCTGAAATTGCAATACGCTCATACCGAATGTGATTGTTTCTTCTATATCAGATATTAAATAATCTATATCATTGAAATGTCATATAAAATCTTAGGAAGATGTAAGATTTTTTCCATATAATTTTTTCCATATAAATTAAATTAATCTATAAAATTAGAGAATCATTAAATAATTACTTTTTTATAAAATAAAAGGATTATTAAATAATAATACAAAAAAGAGAGCCTATGCGTACCTGGATGTGTTTAATTTGTGGTTGGATTTATGATGAAGAGGCAGGTTTACCTGAAGAAGGCCTAGAACCTGGTACAAAATGGGAAGATATTTCTCCATATTGGACTTGTCCAGAGTGTGGCGCACGTAAAGAAGATTTTGAATTGATAGAAATTTAAATTAGTAGAATTTTATATTCTGTAAATTCTAACTTTTCTCTTTTTGATTCAAACTAGATTTATATTTGGATTTGGTATCTTTGCATTTTATTGACATTTACTAATTTTGATTAATAGTTAGCTTAGTCTAATTATTTGATGATATTTTAAATATACACTAGACCAATGATACATGAAATTTTACTAGCATTTGATTTTGGAGAAAAAAAAATAGGAGTTGCCATTGGCAATTCATTAACACGACAAGCTCGACCATTGAGTATTATATTAGAAAAAACAAAAATTGGGAGATTTTTAAAAATTGAGAAATTATTAAAAGAATGGGAGCCATATCGTATAATAATCGGTCTTTCATTAGATTCGAATGGAAAAGAACAACTAATAACCCATCATTGTTATCGATTTGCCCGACAGATTCGTGCACGATATGGTTTAAATACTGAATTAATAAATGAGCATGGATCAAGCTTAGAAGCTCAAGATTCTTTAAATACTAATGAAATGGATGATGCAGTAGCTGCTTCAATTATTTTGCAACGATACTTTGACTCTTTATCTTTGTAAAACAGATATCTTTATGAAGATAGAGAGTGTACATTTAATAATTAACTGATAATTTATATTTTACGATTATTAGATAAATTGAAATGTCGTAAAGGATTAATAAACTAAATATAGAGAATTATCGGTTAGAGTTAGGTATTTGAATTAATTTTCTATCGTGTAAACGCATTGCAGTTAAATATCTTCCCCAAACACATCCAGTATCTAAACAAATGACATTTCTTTGCATTAAAAGTCCTAATGCTGACCAATGCCCGAATAAAATTGTAGTTTTATTTGAAATGATAGAACTATTTAATATTTTAAACCATGGTATTAGATTCTTAGATTGATAATCTAAAATATTGTTCTTATTAGAAAAATTCATGTGGCCATTTATTTCACAAAAACGTATCCGAGTAAGAGCATTAATAATGACACGCATTCTTTGTATACCCGTATAACTATCTTTCCAATCAGTAGGTTCATTACCGTATATTCTCTTTAAGTTTTTTTTCCAGTTTGGACTGCGTAATAAATTTTGAACTTCAGCAGCTAAAGATAATGTCTTAGAAATATCCCATTCAGGTAAAATACCAGCATGAACCATTAGATGATTATGTTCAAAATGAGCCAGGGGACGAAATCGTAACCAATTGATTAAATCATTTGAATCTGAAGCACTCAGAATGCTATCGATAGTATCTAATTTAGATTTTTTATGTATATCAGCAGCGAGTACTAAAAGATGTAAATCATGATTTCCTAATACAGAAATACTACGACTATCAAGATAATTGATAATATAGCGCAGAGTTTCTAAAGATTGAGGACCTCTATTAATGAGATCTCCTACAAACCAGAATTTAGTTAAGGACTTTCCAATGATTTCGGGATGCATTAAAAGTTGTTGAAATTGTTCATAGCAGCCCTGTATATCACCAACTACCCAAATGTCATTTTTCATCCTATGGATTCTCCACTTCTATTTAAAGAAGTTATTTTAATATTAGAATATCAATATTTCATAGAATGAAATGTACTAAGAAATAATAAAAATAGTAATATTGAAAATCAATGCAACTAATTATGAATTTATAATTCCGAAACTAAAATTAGTTAATTGGATATAAAATAGAATAGCCTTAATGAATATTCTAATACTTTCATTATAATATTTTTATACAAGGTTAAATAGATTTGGAAATAGCTATTATCATAATCATTAAATTAAATGAATAAATTATCCTATAAGTTATACGTATTATTTCAAAATTAATTAGAATTAAAATTAATCAATTTTTAATAAAGAAATCAAGATATATTTTAGATTTATTATATTAAGTAATAATTTTTTAATATTAAATTCTGTATTGATAATTTTTTCATCAAGTCTACTAGTTTCAATAATTGGATTAACGAAAGCATTTCTGCTTCTTAATACTTATATTATAAGGTTTTTGATACTATATAAATTTTAGAAAGATCTTTTATAGAGAATTTTAAAGAATTACTTTTTATTTAATATTTAAAATCTCAATGGATAAAAAATCTGAAAAGATCTTACAAATATAGTTTTGATAGATTTGTTATTTTAAATAATCAATTATTAAAAAATCTATAATTTAATTCAAAATTTGACCTTTACGTAAAGATCGTAAAACAGTTTCAGAATCAGGATATTGTCCATGCCAAATGGAAAAACTTTCAGCTGCTTGAGCTACTAACATACCCAGCCCATCTGAATAGTTTATTGCTCCAAGGCTTTTAGCTTGACGAATAAATGCAGTATCACCGAGAATATCGTACATCATATCATATGCAAATGTTTCAGCAGTATATAAATCATCAGGCAAATTAAATACTATACCTTGCAAACTACTACTTGTAGCATTAATAACTAATTGCCATTTTTTTGATGTTTTTACACTATAAAAATCACCAGAACTAATTTCTAAATTTTTGTTATAAATAGAAGAATTACGACGAAAAGAGTCGGATAAAATATGAGCACGTTCTGGATTTCTGTTAATAATATGAATATGTTTACATCCTGATTCTATTAATGCTGGCAATACACCACTTGCAGCACCACCAGATCCAATTAATAATATTCTAGAATTCTTTAAACAAAATCCTTGAAGTTTTAAATCATTTACTAATCCAATGCCATCTGTATTACATCCGCAAAGAATGCCATTTGAAGACCATAATGTATTGATAGATTTTCCTAAACAATCTTTTTTGGATAATTTATCTTTATTCAGAAGATTCAGAGCCATCTGTTTAAATGGTATAGTTATATTTAAACCATAACCACCATTAAGCAAAAAATTTCTAACAGTAGTATCAAAATTTTCTATAGAAGCTGTTAATCTTTCATAGTAAATAGGTAATCCTATTTGAGCAGCAAAAGCATGATGAATTTTCGGAGACAGACTGTGAGATATTGGGTTCCCAATTACAGCACAGTGTCGAATAGTAGTATTTTTCATAAAATTTTTTTATTTATATGGTTGATATATCTTGATAATTTTTAAAAACTATACTTAATTATCTTGAAATCTTAATTCGACATAAATTTAAAAAATAACAATAATAATTTTTTGAAAAGTAAAGAAACGATTATATTTATATTTTATTATTTTTATAGAGGATCCATTTTCAGAAATCAAAAAACTTTCAAATGTATTTAATATTTATATAGCTAAATTATTTTACTTAAAACTATCAGAAAAATAATGAATATTCTCTATTTATTGAATAATAAAATTTTTAATGTTATAAAGTTATTTAATAAAAAATTGTTAAGAAAAATATGTATAGTTTTTAACTATGAAATATATTCATATGTCGAGTTTATTAAATAAATTGAATATAAACAAAAAGTAGCTGAAACCTTTATATTATGGAAAGTAGTATATAAAATAACACATAATATTGAAAATATATTTCAATAAACTTTGATTTATATAAAAAAACTGACGAAATATTAGTAGCATCCTTCATATGAAGGATGCTACTAATATTTCGTTTCATGAAACTATATACAATTTATAATATCATAGATAGGAAATTCTCAATTGAAATAGAAAGCTTCTATATAAATAGGATATTGTATTATCGATCCGAAAACATTTATATTCAAGCAAAGCATTTGTATTTTCAAATTAAGTATATGATTTACTTCTTTCTAAGAATTATTTATTTTTAATTGCAATACGATTATGCTAAATTTTGAAAAGGAGTGTTTAATTTTCTCTAACTATGTTAGTCTTTTCTACTATTTATATAAGAATTGACGATAATTATCAATCTGTTAATCCTATTAAATCTAAAGTTATATAAAGTCATAGTCTTAAATTAATGAATAAAATGAATACGTCAAAAAAAATCTTAGTATTGCATGGCCCGAACTTAAATTTAGTTGGTACACGAGAACCAAATATTTATGGAAATCATTCGTTATTTCAGCTTAATTCCGAACTCGAAGAAATCGCAAAAGATTTAAATGGAACATTAGTTATATTGCAAAGTAATCATGAAGGCATCTTGATAGATCATATTCAAAAAACAAGTCAAAATGATATCGATTTTATTATTATTAATGCTGGAGCTTATACACATACTAGCATTGCTTTACGTGATGCATTGTCTAGTGTTTCGATTCCATTTATTGAAGTACATTTATCTAACATTAAAAAAAGAGAGAAATTTCGTCATCAATCTTATTTAACTGATTTAGCTGTTGGAATTATAGCTGGCCTAGGTTTTGAAGGCTATAAAGCAGCTCTACGTTATGCATTGCTTGAAATATAAAAGTCAAAAAATCCTATTTGATGATTGTTTTATCCAACAATTTTTATTTTGGGTATCCTGTTAGAATGTAGGTTTGCTATTATTGGAAAATTTATGGATCTTCGTAAACTTAAAACTTTAATTGATCTTGTAGCTGACTCGGGAATTGCAGAACTTGAAATTACAGAAGGGGAAGATAAAGTTCATATCGTTAAATTTACCCAACAGAAGATGCAATCAGTTACGAATCGAGAATCTAAATCTACTTCATCTGTGATGAAGCATTGCGATCATATTGTTAAATCACCTATGGTTGGTACATTCTATCGTGCGCCAAATCCAGATGCCGATCCATTTGTTAATATTGGCCAAATTGTTAAAGAAGGTGAGCCACTTTGCATCATTGAAGCAATGAAACTACTTAATGAAATTGAAGCTGACAAATCAGGTACTATTAAGGAGATCCTAATTGAAAATGGCGAACCTGTTGAATATGGACAATCTCTTTTTATTATCGGTTAAAATTATAAATGCTTAAAAAAATCTTAATTGCGAACCGTGGTGAAATTGCACTAAGAATTCAACGTGCATGTCGAGAAATGGGTATTAAAACAGTTGTTATATATTCAGAAGCAGATCGTAACACTAAGTATGTTCGTTTGGCGGATGAATCAGTATGTATTGGGCCTGCTGAATCAAAAAACAGTTATTTAAATATTCCCGCAATAATTGCAGCTGCTGAAGTGACAGATTCTGAAGCGATTCATCCTGGTTATGGTTTTTTAGCAGAGAATGCTGACTTTGCTGAATGTGTTGAAAAGAGTGGTTTTATATTTATTGGTCCACATTTTGAAACTATTCGTCAAATGGGTAATAAAGTAGTTGCTAAACGTATTATGTTCAATGCAGGTATTTCGATTGTCCCAGGAACAGATGGAATCTTATTCGATGATTCCAATTTAATATTGGATATGGCTGCCAAAATAGGTTATCCAGTTATTATTAAGGCTGCTTCTGGTGGTGGTGGTCGAGGTATGCGAATAGTTTATAATAAAGAATCTCTTTTAAAATCTGTCAGATTAACACGTTCTGAATCAGATATTGCATTTAATAGTCCAGAAGTATATATAGAAAAATTTTTAAAAAATCCTCGTCATATTGAAATTCAAATTTTAGCTGATGGTAAAGGTAATGCAATTTTTCTAGGTGAAAGAGATTGCTCCATGCAACGTCGTAATCAGAAGATTATTGAAGAATCACCAGCACCTGGAATTTCTAAATATTATATAGATAACATCGGAAATCTTTGTGTAGCTGTTTGTAAACGAATAAGCTATCGTGGATTAGGAACATTTGAATTTTTATTTGAAAATAATAAATTCTATTTCATAGAAATGAATACTCGCATTCAAGTAGAACATCCAGTCACAGAATTAGTAACTGGAATTGATTTAATTCAGGAACAAATAAAAATAGCTAGCGGTGAAAAACTTTTACTAAAACAAGACGATATTTTTTTAAATGGACATGCAATAGAATGTCGCATTAATGCTGAGGACCCATTCCAATTTATACCTAGCCCTGGCCGTATCACTAATTGGCATGCGGCTGGTGGACCAGGAATTCGTATTGATTCACATGTATTTAATGGATATTTTGTGCCACCGCATTATGATTCAATGATTGCAAAAATTATTGCTTACGGTAAAAACCGTGACCAAGCACTAGCTCGTATGCGAGTTGGACTATCTGAAATGGTTATAGAGGGTGTATCTACAAATATTCCCTTGCATCGAGAATTACTACAAGATATACAATTTCTTAAGGGAGGAATAGATATACACTATTTAGAATATAAAATGTCAAAACAATCCTGTCTTTAAAGCATCAGTAAAGAAAAAACTAATCTAGTTAAAATCATTAATCCAATTTGAGTTAAAAATAGGACAATGATTGGTGAGAAATCGATAGTTGTGTTAGGTAATGATCGACGTACTGGATCTAGTAAAGGTGCTGTCAACATTTTGAGAAGTGACATAATTGGAGACATTGGATTAATCCAAGATATAATAGCTTGAGCTAATATTAACCACGTTGTTAAATTTAGAATCCATTTAGATATAGTAATAATTGAAACAACAATTAATCTACTAATTAGATTAGGTGGTACTGGATTACCTAATGAAACTACTAGTATCAAAGTAAGATAGATCAAAGCAACTAGCCAACTGGCAAAAAGACTTGACCAATCTATAATTTTTCCAGGAAAAATTATCTTTTTTATAGGTAAGATAATCCAATCTGTGATCTGATAAATCGCGCTTGCGAATGGATTGAGAGGATGTAACCTCATTGCATATATCCAAGTTCGAGTAATAAGGATACTTCCAAAAAGATTAAATGTAATTTCGAGTAAAAATCGTAGAATATCACCTAACATGCAGCATTCCAATTCAAGTCAAGTTGTTATTGATATAAAATTTTATTGTTTAAAGTTTAGTTATGAAAATTTAGTTTTATTTTTTATAAATATTATTAACAAATATAGTAAAACCTAATCCCAACTAAGAGCACTACCTGACTGATAATCAATAACACGCGTTTCAAAAAAATTCCTTTCTTTTCGAAGATCTATCATTTCTGACATCCATGGAAATGGATTTATCTCGTTAGGAAATTGTGGTTCGAGACCAATTTGTTGACAGCGACGGTTAGCAATAAACCGCAAGTAGGATTTGAACATAGAAGCATTTAATCCTAATACACCTCGTGGCATTGTATCTTCGGCATAAGCATATTCTAATTCAACCGCTTTATGGAATAAAGAATAAATTTCTTCACGAAATTCTACCGTCCATAAATTAGGATTTTCAAGTTTAATAACATTAATTAAATCGATACCGAAATTACAATGCATGGATTCATCACGTAAAATATACATGTATTGCTCAGCAGAGCCTGTCATTTTATTTTGACGACCTAGAGCTAAGATTTGTGTAAAACCAACATAAAAAAATAATCCTTCCATTAAACAAGCAAAAACAATTAGTGACTTCAGAAGAATTTGATCAGATTCAAGTGTACCGGTGATAAAACTTGGATTTGAAATAGAATCAATAAATGGTATTAGAAATGCGTCCTTGGCATGAATTGATTTAATCTCATTATATGCATTAAAAATTTCTGTTTCATCTAAATCAAGACTTTCCACAATATACTGATAAGCATGAGTATGGACAGCTTCTTCAAAAGCTTGACGTAGTAAAAATTGGCGACATTCAGGTGCTGTAATATGACGATAAGTCCCTAATACAATATTATTAGCTGCTAATGAATCTGCAGTAACAAAAAAACCGAGATTGCGCTTTACGATACGTCTTTCCTCTGAAGTTAATCCATTAGGAGATTTCCAAAGTGCGATATCACGTGCCATATTAATTTCTTGTGGCATCCAATGATTGGCACAACTTGCTAAATATTTTTCCCAAGCCCATTTATATTTAAATGGTACCAGTTGATTAACATCAGTTTTACCATTAATAATACGTTTATCAGTAATCTTAACTCGACTGAATATTTCATCTTTTTCATCAGATTTTTTTTTAGGAATTTTTAGGTCATTCATAATATGTAATTTTCAAATAAAACAAATTTATTGACAAGTTTCACAATCTTCAAAATTAAAATTATTAGATCTTTCGTCTATAGTATATATTCTTTCGTGAGTTAATGATTCAGACAAAATTGAATTATTTTTTGGAATATTAGAAATAACGTTTTCATTAGAATTAACAGAGTTTAATTCACCACCTTGTCCGGTTGATTTTTCAGCACTGGTTGCACCAAGTGTCCGCAAATAATAAGTTGTTTTTAAGCCACGTCGCCATGCGAGTTGATAAATATCATCTAGTATCTTTCCAGATTTACCAATCATGTAAATATTTAATGATTGAGATTGATCGATCCATTTCTGTCTTCTAGATGCGCATTCAACTAGCCAATTTGGTGAAATTTCAAATGCAGTAGCATAAAGTTTTCTTAATTCAATTGGTATACGATTAATACGAGCAAGACTTCCGTCAAAGTATTTGAGATCTGAAACCATTACTGCATCCCATAAGCCAAGATTTTTCAAATCACGAACAAGATACTTATTAATAATTGTAAATTCTCCAGATAGATTAGATTTTACATATAGATTTTGGAATGTTGGTTCAATACATGCAGATACTCCTACAATATTCGAAATTGTTGCAGTAGGAGCAATCGCAACACAATTAGAATTTCTCATACCATATTGTTTAATACTGTTACGTAGACTGTTCCAGTCTAGTTTGCTAGATTCATCCACTTCAACATAATTACCGCGTTCATTGCGTAACATTTGAATTGTATCTAATGGCAATATACCACGTGACCAAAGTGAACCATTAAATGACTCATAGCAACCTCTTTCTTTAGCCAGTTCATTAGAAGCTAAATAAGCATAATAAGAAATTATTTCCATGGAATAATCTGAAAATTCAACAGCTTCATATGATTCATATGGTATGCGCATCATATGAAGACAATCTTGGAAACCCATAATACCAATTCCAATAGGGCGATGAAGTTGATTTGAATCTCGCGCTTTATCAACTGGATAGTAATTAATATCAATTACATTATCGAGCATACGCATAGCGATCTTAGTTGTTTTTCTAATTTTTTCAATATCCAAGAAATAACCTTGTTTTGTAAGCATCATATGATTGACAAGATTTATCGATCCGAGATTACAAACAGCAATTTCAAATTTGTTAGTATTCAGTGTAATTTCTGTACACAAATTTGAACTATGCACAATACCTATATGTTGCTGCGGAGAACGGATATTGCAAGAATCCTTAAAAGTAATCCATGGATGACCGGTCTCGAATAACATTGATAGCATTTTTCGCCATAATGAAAGCGCTGGTATTTTTTTAAATAAGGTAATTTCTCCATTATCTATCTTAGACTCGTAATTTATGTATGATTTTTCAAAATCGATTCCATATTTGTCGTGCAGATCTGGGCAATCTGATGGTGAAAATAGAGTCCATTCACTATTTTCTATAACACGTTTCATAAATAAATCTGGAATCCAATTAGCTGTATTCATATCATGTGTTCTTCGTCTTTCATCTCCAGTATTCTTACGTAATTCTAAAAATTCTTCAATATCTAAATGCCAAGTCTCTAAATATGTGCAAACTGCACCTTTTCTTTTTCCACCTTGATTAACAGCAATAGCTGTATCGTTTACAACTTTCAAAAATGGAACCACTCCCTGACTCTGACCATTAGTGCCTTTAATATAACTATGTAATGCACGAACTGGCGTCCAATCATTACCTAAACCACCTGCATACTTTGCTAGTAATGCATTTTCTTTTATAGCATCATAAATGCCAGAAAGTTCATCAGGAACAGTAGTTAGATAACAAGATGAAAGTTGTGGATGCAGCGTACCAGAATTAAAAAGTGTTGGGGTAGAATTCATAAAATTGAATGATGATAAAACATCATAAAATTTAATAGCATAAATTTCACGATCTTTTTTTTCTTTTATAGCCAATCCCATAGCAACGCGCATAAAAAATATTTGCGGTAATTCAATTCTTTGACCTTTAATGTGAAGAAAATAACGATCATATAAAGTCTGAAGACCCAAATAATCAAATTGTAAATCGCGATTGGCATCCAATTTGTTAGCGATTTTATTTAAATTGAAATTTTTTAATTCAGGATCAAGTAATTTTTCTTGTATACCAAGATCTATAAATTTAGAAAAATGTTCAACATATCGATTCTTCATTTCTGACTGTAATATTTCTTGACCTAAAACTTCTTTACGAATTATATGCAGTAATAATCGCGCAGCTACTTGACTATAGGCTGGATCATTTTCTATTTTAGATCGTGCTGATAAAATAGCTGATTTAAATACTTCGGAGAATGGTATCCCATCGTATAAGTTTTTGACTGTTTCTTTTAGAATATTTTTAGCATCTTCTGTATCTAAATTTAAATCAATACATGCAGATTCGATAGTTTTAAGTAATTTATTTAAATCTAGAGGATGTTTTATATTACCGTCCGTAACGTTTAATACTAATTCATCAACCATATTTTGTTTTCTTTCTTTATTTTCTATATTAATTGCTCTAGCTTGAGCACGTTTCTCTCGATATAAGACATAAGCACGTGCAACATCATATTGACTAGATTGCATCAATGCTAGTTCAACTTGATCTTGTACATCTTCTATATGAAAAGTTCCACCATTTTGGTTATTACGCATTAACGCAGCAACTATTTGTTTAGTAAGTTTTTCAATCAATTCTCTCATATGAGTAGATATAACATAATGTTCCCCGCTAATTGCTAAAAATGTTTTGCTGATAGCAACGCCGATTTTTTTAGGATCAAATCGGACTACAGAACCATCACGTCGAATAATATTATAATTTTTCCATTTTTCATGAAATGCACTAGCAGTTTGAGTAGGTGATTCATCGAATTCAGTATTTTTCTGATTTAGAGCATTAGTTGTATTTTTCATAAAAGTTCCTGCATAAGATGCAAAATGGAAAATAGAAATATTTCTATTATCAAAATAGTAATCTTAGAAATGAAATATTTGATTACAATAGAAGTTTATTTTAAGTATTTATTAGAAAATAAATAGGATACGAATATAAGTCGTCAATAAACTTAGATAACAATATCTAATATCTATATAAAATAATTAGAATAATTAGAAAAATCATGCTCTAAATACATAATTATAGATTGGATTGTTATTTTTTATTCGAGATCGACATATATATAAAAACGTCCTTTAAATATTCTTAACTATTAATTATTAAATTAATAGTTAAGTAAATTAATAGTTTTAATTTTAAGAATCAGAAATATCTGAACGATACATCATTATAATATCTTTTATATTTTATTTTTTCGATTTTATTTATTTATTAAGATA
Organism: uncultured Burkholderiaceae bacterium; assembly: GCA_964620485.1. Lineage (GTDB taxonomy): Bacteria > Pseudomonadota > Gammaproteobacteria > Burkholderiales > Burkholderiaceae_B > CAZTUH01. The sequence continues at coordinate 65,234 of CAZUGU010000007.1, forward strand.
ATTGTGTCCATCCTTATAATTAGAAATCTAATATCTAATTTCTCTCTAATACAACTAATACAACTAATACAACTAAATTAACTCAACAACCTGAATGCAATTTGAATAAAATTCAGAAATCAAAACAATCATTAAAAATGTAGAAGATTTTTAATTCTCATTTATAAATCATTTATAAATCTATGATGAAATAAATATCATGCGTTAATAAATGAGATTATTATTGATTCAATCAAGTGCTATTCTAAAATCTAAAAACTTTTTGATATATTTTAATAAAGTATCATAATTTATATTTAACTAATACGAACAATAGATCCGGATTCATTTAATTTCATGATTTCTGAAGTCTCTGAAAAACAGTTCTTGCTCAGAAAAAATTATTTTAGAAATATCAAAAATAATTGAAAAAATCATTCAGTTATTTGATTATATAATCTATTTATATTCTATAAATTTATTCTTCAAAAGATATCTATCTAATCGGGACAATGCCGTGGATCTTCCTAACAAAAATAGGATAGAATTTATAGGAGGTGTTTGAATTCTACCAGTTAATAAAATTCGTAATGGTACAGTAAATTTTGACGTTTCTAATTTATGTTCCACTTTTATAATTTCAATTAATTTAGCAATACATGGTAATGTCCAGTTAATCTTCTTAGCACGATTTGTAAAATCAATTAATGCATTAATAACTTTAATATTTAAATATTTTTCCTCAATCTCTTCAGCGATAGATTTAAAATCTTCGTAAAAAATCATTAAATTGTCAGCTAATTCTTCCAATGTTGAAGCACGATATCTAAACAATTCTATTGTATTAGAAATATTTGTAAGATCAGCATTATGTTTCTTTTTTAGAATATATGGGATTGTTAGTTCTGTTAAGGAAGAATTTTTTAAGTTTTTTATATACTGAAAATTAACCCAATTAAATTTTTTTTGGTCCCATTGTGCAGCAGATTTAGAAAGGTGTTGTATGGAAAACCAATCGACAAATTGTTCTCTACTAAAAATTTCATCATTTCCATGACTCCAACCTAGTCTAGCGAGATAATTAATCATAGCATCCGGTAAATAACCTTTAGCTTTATAATCCATAATATCTGTTGCTCCATGTCGCTTTGATAATTTTTCACCACTTAATCCAAAAATCATAGGGATATGACCATACTGTGGTATAGGTGCATTTATAGCCCGTAATATGTTAATTTGTCGTGGTGTATTATTAATGTGATCATCTCCACGTAATACATGTGTAATATTCATATCCCAATCATCGATTGCTGAGCAAAAATTGTATGTCGGCATACCATTTTCCCGAGCAATAACTAGATCATCTAATTCATTATTTTTAAAACTAATAGAACCTTTGACCATATCTTGCCAAGATGTTATTCCATAATTAGGATTTTTAAATCTTATAACTGATTTATGTCCAGTTGGAATTATCGGTAACTTTTTTCCAGGCTCAGGTCTCCATATACCATTATAACGTGGTTTCAAGCCAGATACATTGGCTTCCTTACGCATACTTTCAATTTCTTCAGAAGAGCAATAACAGTGATAGGCTGTGCCATTTTTTAACATTTTTTTTATAATATCTCTATACCGATCTAGACGATTTGTTTGATAAAATGGTCCTTCATCAGGTTGTAAGTTTAACCAATTTAAACCTTCTAAAATAGACTGATAAGATTTTTCTGATAAACGTTTAGAATCCGTATCTTCTATTCGTAATATAAATGAACCATGATAATGACGTGCTAATGCCCAAGAAAATAATGCAGTACGCGCTCCTCCTAAATGAAGAAAACCAGTAGGTGATGGAGCAAATCTAGTTCGAACAGTGGTAAATGATTTCATATGGAATACAAAATGCTAACATAAGGAATTATTATTGATTTGAAATATGATTTCAAATCAATAATAATTCCGATTACTATTTCTTGCTTCTTGCTGTTTAATCGTAAAAAACCGAACAAAATAATATTGTTAATTCAGAAATAAAAGTATGAAAACATATTTAATAATTCATTTTTATAGGTAAATATAAATAAAATAAAATAAAACTACAATTTTTTAAAACTACAATTTTTTAAAACTACAATTTTTTAAAACTACAATTTTTTAAAACTACAATTTTTTAAAACTACAATTTTTTATCTATCTTCTATATAAGATATAAGGAAAAATAAGGAGAAATAGATAAAAATTTTAAAGAAATTAAATTCGCATTTCTCATATTTTATAGCGAAATCAATTTTTGTAAAAGAGAAAAATAAAGAAAAAAAAGTTAAAAAATAATTTTAGAAATAGAGTTGAATATAAATTCATATCAATTGTCTTATTATGATCCTAGATAGAAAATATTAAAAATTTTTGATGTCATGTCTTTCAGTAAGACAAAAATGTTCGATTATATCGATATAATTCAGACAAAAATAATGCCTACCTAAAGTAGATTCATATGTTGAGTAACAAAAACAACAAAAAACAACATGTATCAAGTAATAAAATTACCATCCAATTGGATAATAAAATTAAGAAGATTCCATATCTAAGACAGAATATCAATATTGAGAAATTCGCAAAAAATCAAGTCAGACAAGTTGAAAATTTTTGAAAAATATGATTGATTTCTTACTCATAAGAATGAGTTATCAATTTGATAATTAAAATATAAAAACTTAGTACAAATTTTATTATTCAGTGAATGAATAATACTTGAAAATAATCTAATTATACAGTATATCTAAAAATGGGTATTTGAATAACTTCTTTGGAACTTATTTTTCAATTTTGATTTTAAATTTTCAATAAAATGGTATTTTTCTTACTACTTACTTCATGATAGAATACAAAGTTATAGCTAAAAGGTTTTTAATTACGAATATGGATATAATACTGAAATGGTAGATTCTTTTACTACGTCTTTGTCATTAGACATTAATGAAGAATTACTTAAAAAGCTTGTTAAACAGGTATTGATCTATGCTATTAAGATTGGATCTACCAGTGCATCGGTAGGAATAACTAACAATTTCAGTCTTTCAGTATCTGTTCGCAATGGCCTTATTGAAACTGTTGAACAGGCTAATAACCGATCACTTAGTTTGACTTTATATTCTGGAAAAAGTTGTGGCTCAGTATCTACTTCAGATTTTTCTGATCAATCATTAAATGAAGCGATTAGAGCAGCTTGGAATCTTGCATGTCATACTATTTCTGATCCAGATGCAGGTTTACCAGATCAAGATGCATTAGCAACGGAATTTCCGGATCTTGATTTGTATCATCCTTGGTATTTATCTACTAAATCTGCTGCTGGAATTGCATATCGTGCAGAAAAAGCCGCTTTAGATGTAGACTCTTGTATTGATATTGATGATGTTTCAATCAATACATATGAAGGACAATTGATAATTGGCAATACACTTGGATTTATAGGTGGATATATATATTCAAATCATAGTTTATCTGTTTCGTCAATTGCTAGTAATAATGGCTTAATGCAACGAGATTATTGGTATACAACAAATCGAAATCCAATCCTTCTTGAAAATCCAGAATTTGTAGGAAAACGTGCAGCTGAACGCACGATAGCTCGCTTATCTGCACGTCGAATTTGCACCGGCAAGTTTCCAGTTCTTTTTGAAGCACCAGTTGCTTTAAGTCTTTTGGGTAATTTCGCTCGGGCCGCTAGTGGTACTGCATTATATCGCAAGACTAGTTATCTATTAGGTGCTTTAGGAAAAAAAATTTTTTCAAATCATATAGATATTATTGAGGATCCCTATATCACTGGTGGTATGGGTAGCGCAGCATTTGATAATGAAGGAGTTCGTACTCAGAAACGAAAAATAGTTTCAAAAGGTATACTCAAAAGTTATTTTTTATCAACATATACTGCACGCAAATTAAAGATGTTAACTACAGGCAATTCTGGTGGTGCTCATAATCTTATTATGTATTCAAATAATACTAGTAAATCTGACGATTTTGAATCTATGTTAAAAAAGATGAATACAGGACTTTTGGTAACAGAACTAATTGGACAAGGTGTTAATTATGTCACTGGAGATTATTCACGTGGTGTATTTGGTTATTGGATAGAAAATGGCAAAATTCAGCATGCAGTTCAAGAAGTTACAATCGCAGGTAATTTAAATGACATGTTTCAAAATATTGTTGCTATAGGTTCAGATATAATTTCTCGTGAAAATAAAACAGTTGGTTCCATCCTAATTGAAAGTATGACTATTGCTGGAAATAATTAACTTATGAAAAAAGAATTTTGCTCTACAATTAGTATCATGCATAATCAAAGCTTTGAGAACGCAATAGATGTACTAGATTTTATATAGACTATAAAAATAGTAATAATTTTATTATTTTGATAGAACTAGAAAATATTTTTTCTATTCATTTAGATTTGCCACAACTATTACAATCATATAAATTTTAGTAATTTATAGGAACATATTTGGAAATTACAATGAAGACCTTTGTAGTGAAGAAAAATGAAATTGCACATGATTGGTTTATCATCGATGCTAAGGGGAAAATTCTTGGACGGCTTGCTAGTGAAGTCGCACGACTTTTGAGAGGGAAACATAAACCTGAATTTACACCTCATATTGATATAGGTGATTATGTTATTATCATCAATGCAATTCAAATTATTGTTACTGGAAATAAATTAATAGGAAAAAAATATTTCCGACATACCGGATATCCGGGTGGAATACATGTAACTAATTTTAAGGATATGAAAAATAAGAATCCTAGCCATATTATTCAAAAAGCTATTAAAGGAATGTTACCAAGTGGTCCTTTAGGATATGCTATGCTTGAAAAGCTCAGAGTATACGACGGTGAAGAACACCCACATATCTCACAAAAACCTAAGTTATTAATGATCTAAGGAAATATTATGATTGGTAATTGGAACTATGGAACAGGGCGAAGAAAAACTTCAGTAGCTCGAGTCTTTTTAAAAAGAGGAACAGGCGAAATTATTGTTAATGGCAATTCAGTTGATAAACAATTCTCTCGGGAAACAGGAAGAATGATTATTAATCAACCGCTTACAATAACCGATAATGTTAAACTATTTGACATAAATGCCAATGTGCATGGTGGAGGTGAAACTAGTCAAGCCAGAGCAATTGGGCACGGGATTGCTCGGGCTTTGATTAATTATGATTCTGAATTAAAACAAATTTTATCTCAATCAGGTCTATTGACTCGTGATGCACGTGAGGTTGAGCGAAAAAAAGTTGGTTTCCGCAAAGCGCGCCGTCGCAGACAATTTAGTAAACGTTAATGGTCTGCAAAAATTGTTTACATTTTCAATATTTTAAAAGTAAATGACTTTATCTCAAAAATCAGGCAACTTTGTAAAAGTTGGCATAGTCGGTGGTACTGGTTATGTTGGTATTGAATTACTGCAAATATTAATTCGACATCCGAATGTTGTTCTTACTTCTGTTACTTCCCGTAGGGAATTTGGCTTGCCAATTTCGGATTTATATCCTCATTTGAAAAATCATTTAAATTTAAATTTCTCGTCAAGTGAAGAAAATAACCTTATAGATTGTGATATAGTTTTTTTTTCAACACCACATGGTGTTGCTATGAAAGAAACACCTAAATTAATAGAAAAAGGGACTAAAATTATTGATTTAGCAGCAGATTTTCGAATCAAAGATACTGAAATTTTTGAAAAATGGTATAAGATTCCACATCTTTGTCCAGATATTCTTCAACAATCTGAATACGGTTTAGTTGAGTTAAACCGTCTTGCAATATCTAAAGCTCAGGTTGTTGGAAATCCAGGTTGTTATCCAACAACGATCTTGCTAGGTTTGGCGCCATTATTAAAAAATCAAGAATCTTTAATAGATTTACAAACATTGATAACAGATTGTAAGTCAGGAGTTTCTGGTGCTGGTCGATCTTTAGATCACTTTTTATTATTCTCAGAGATTTCCGATAATTTTAAGGCATATAGTGTGAAAGGTCATCGTCACTATCCTGAAATTATCTTTCAATTAGAAAAACTTTCAAGGAAAAAAGTAGATTTGACATTTGTTCCTCATTTAGTACCAATGATTCGTGGTATGTTTTCTACTATTTATGCACGTGTTTTACCACATGCAAAACAAATTGATTTTCAAAATTTATTTGAACAATATTATCAAAATGAAAAGTTTATTGATATAATGCCAGAAGATAGTTTGCCAGAAACTCGTTCTGTTAGATCATCTAATAATTTGCGAATTTCTGTATGTTACAAGCGTCAAACAGGAATTTTAATTATTTTAGTAATTCAAGATAATTTAGTAAAGGGAGCAGCTGGTCAAGCTATTCAAAATATGAATGTAATGTTTAATTTTCCTGAAGAAACTGGCTTAAATCAAGTTTCATTTTTACCTTAATAAATTCTTTCTGAAAATTTTAAATAATACTTTGTAATCGAAATTACTGATTAGATAATTACTGATTAGAAATAGTGTCTATAATTCGAATTATTCAGATGCTATTATATTTATTATTAGTTTGTTTTCTATATTGGAATGATTTTATTCGGAGTAGCGTTATTATGGATACATTGATAAAAAATGTAGATTTAAAGATAAAACCTAAAACATTAATCTTTACTGATTCAGCAGCAAATAAAGTTCGAGATCTACTAATTGAAGAGGAAAACCTAGAATTGAAACTAAGAGTTTTTATTCAAGGTGGTGGTTGTGCTGGTTTTCAGTATGGTTTTGCTTTTGATGAAACTGTAAATGAGGATGATATGGAATTTGATAAAAATGGAGTTAAATTATTGGTTGACTCTATAAGTTTTCAATATTTGGTCGGTGCTGAAATTGATTATAAAGAAGATCTAATGGGATCACAATTTATTATTAGAAATCCAAATGCATCCGTTAAGTGTGGTTGTGGTTCATCTTTCTCAGTATAAAATAATTCATTTCTAAGAACAGAACAATTATTCTTCATAATAATAGTCAAAAATTATATAATCTTTCATATTAATACATATCTTCAATATTGATTGAAATACTAGAAATTAGAGTATTACAATATAATTGTAACCACTATTTATAAAATAAAAAAATAAATTTTTGTAATATTGAACATCTGATGAAGATTTTTAACAAAAATTTAATATTTTAATTGATATAAATTTTGAATTTGTTTATAAATTTTGAATTTGTTTAATAGTTAGTTCATTCAAATTTCTATCTATAGTTATATGATTTTAAATCTAAAACTTTATAATTTTTGAAAAATATAAATATTCTCAAAAATCTTTCTATTTTATTTATGAGTTCAAATACATTAGAAAATTTCTGTTAACTATATACAAAATGAAATTTTGAGAATATTTATATTTTTCAAAAATTAGATATATATCGATACATATCTAATATATTTTAGAAATCGTAAATAATTTATTTTTAATGTTTTAATTTCTAATTTAAATAGAAAGAAAATATATCATAAAAATAATAAATATTACATATGGTTATTTTTTAATTTTCAATTCACGGATTTAAATATTAATTCGTTAAAAATCTAATTATAATAAAATTTAATAAGAAAATAGATATTTTCTGATCTTTTGTATCAATGATTTTCTAAAAAAGATTCAATCTTAAATATTAAAAACCATAATGATTACTGTTAATAACTATAAGACTGAAATTCAATCCGATATGTTAACCATTAGCCATGGTTGTGAAGAATTTTTAGTGAAAGATCAATTTATAAATAAATTAATTAAGAGTTATTCTGTTAGAAAACCTTTAAATGTCAAACTTGGTTTAGATCCAACAGCACCAGATATTCATCTGGGTCATACGATAGTTCTCAATAAAATAAGACAATTACAGAATTTAGGACATACAATTATTTTTCTAATTGGTGATTTTACTTCATTAATAGGAGATCCTAGTGGACGTGATATGGCTCGTCCCCTGTTAACAAAAGAACAAATTTTTTTAAATGCAAAGACATATGAAACACAAATTAGTTTTATATTAGATATGGAAAGAACAAAAATTCGATACAATTCTGAATGGTATAATTTGCTAGGTGCAAATGGCTTAATTCAATTAAGCTCACATTATACTGTTGCACGTATGATGGAACGTTCTGATTTTTGTCAACGTTTCAAAAAGGAAATGCCAATATCAATAAGTGAATTCTTATATCCATTAATGCAAGGATATGATTCAGTAGTTATTAACTCTGATCTAGAAATAGGTGGAACTGATCAAAAATTTAATTTATTAATTGGACGTTCTCTACAAAAAGAATATGGACAGGAACCACAATGTATTTTAACGATGCCACTTCTAATTGGAATAGATGGAATTGAGAAAATGTCTAAATCGAATTCCAATTATATTGGTATTTCGGAATCTGCAGATTCAATGTTTGGAAAGTTAATGTCTATATCTGATACGTTAATGTGGAAATATTTTGATTTATTGTCTTTTCTTTTATTAACTAACTCCACAGAAATAAAGAATAAAATTGATAATGGATGTAACAGACGTGACATTAAAATGATTTTAGCTCGTGAAATTACTGAAAGATTTCACAGTAAAAAAATTGCTGAAGCAGCATTAGAAAATTTTATATCTAAATTTTGTAAAAACAGTATTCCTAAATACATACATGAAGTAAATATTGGCAACTCACCAATGGGAATTGTGAAAGTATTATTTGAATCAGGTTTGGTATCCTCTAATTCTGAAGCTAAAAGAAATATAGAACAAGGTGGAATAAAAATTAATGGTGATCGCATAGATAATAAATCTTTGGAATTAAAAAAGGGTATCTATACTGTCCAGGCTGGAAAACATAAATTTTTAAGAGTAATTCTAAATTAGAAAAAAACTTAGTTTACATTATTAAATCGTATTTAAATTACGATCTAAATCATTTTAGAAGTGTTAATTAAAATTAAAAAATTTTTTAATTTTGAACGAAATAAATTTCTTTAAAAAGAAATAGTTTTCCTGATTTTTAAGCTTGTTTAACACATTAGGAATTTTAAATGTTTGATCGAAAATTTGGTCTACAACAAATTGATTTAGAAATTTGGAACAGCATCCAAAAGGAAAATATTAGACAGGAAAATCATATAGAATTAATTGCTTCAGAAAACTATGCAAGTCCATCTGTAATGGAAGCTCAGGGCACACAATTAACCAATAAGTATGCAGAGGGTTATCCTGAAAAACGTTATTATGGTGGATGCGATCATATTGATACAATAGAAAAAATTGCTATTAAAAGATTGAAACAATTATTTCATGCTGAATCAGCTAATGTTCAACCACATTCTGGTTCTCAGGCAAATCAAAGCGTTTACATGGCTGTATTAAATCCTGGTGATATAGTACTAGGTATGAATTTACTAGAAGGTGGACATTTGACACATGGATCGCCAGTTAATGCGTCTGGACAATTGTATAGATTTATTCCATATGGATTAGATAAAAATGAAATAATAGATTATAAACAAATCCAGAACTTAACAAAAATTTACAAACCGAAACTAATTGTTGCCGGAGCATCTTCTTATCCTTTACATATTGATTTTGAATATATTTCTCGAATTGCTCATAATAACGGAGCCATGTTTATGGTAGATATTGCGCACTATGCAGGTTTAGTTGTCGGTGATGCTTATCCTAATCCAGTAATTTATGCTGATTTTGTAACTTCAACTACACATAAGTCATTGCGGGGGCCACGTGGTGGTGTAATTATGATGAAAGAAAAGTTTCAAAAAATAATTAATTCTGCAGTTTTCCCATGTGTTCAAGGAGGTCCTTTAATGCATGTAATTGCAGCTAAAGCAGTAGCATTTAAAGAGGCTTTACAACCAGAATTTAAGACTTATATAAATCAGGTTGTTAAAAATGCTAAAAAATTGGCAGAGACTTTAGTAAAGCGTGGATTTCGAATTGTATCAGGATGCACTGAAAGTCATATTATTTTAATAGATTTACGAACTAAGGGCATTACTGGTCAGAATGCTGAAGTTGCACTTGGTTCGGTAAATATTACGGTTAATAAAAATACTGTTCCTGGAGATCCAGAAAAACCTTTTATAACAAGTGGTATTCGATTAGGTACTTTGGCAATAACAACTCGTGGTTTCACAGAAGTTGAAACAGAAATGACAGGTAACTTAATTGCAGATGTTTTAGAAAATATGAATAATGAAGCGATCTTATTGCGTGTAAAAAAAGATGTGAATAAATTAACTGAACAATTACCTGTTTATGGAAAATGAATAAACTTAATAATATATTATATAATTTGAAAATAATTATTTTTTATAAATAGAAATTGATTTGACTAATTTAAAAGAATCAAATGAGTTATACATTTTGTTCTCATACTAAGACTCAGATTCTAAAATAATAGAATATCTGAAAAAAGAAATGCAATTCGGCGGCAACACCGTTGTGTTTATTTTAAGAAACTATTTACAACTTATAAAAAGAGCTGGCTGATTTTTTTACTTGGTAATAAACGCAATGGAGATTGTTATTTAACACAATTAAAATAAAAAAAAAGGAAATTAATATTGTTATAACTCATATTGAAAATAGTTTAATATTTAAAGATCACATGAAACATTGACAAAGTGTATTTTTGAATTAGTAATGAACGATCTGAAAAATTTTGATCAAATATCCTATGTTCGTTAGGAATCAGTTTATAAAAATTTTTCAGATATTATGGAATTTGTCGATATTTTCATAGAGTCCAGAAAAACAGAATTATTGTTTAGTTTCTCAAATTGGTATTCAATTATATCAAAGTGCATAATTCTTTAAATGGAAATAGCTTATTTTAATATACATATACTTTAAAAAATGACTTTAAAATTTAATGAAGACGATATCTTTTGGATGCGTCGAGCTTTAACTCTAGCAAATACAGTATTATATGATACCATGCCAAATCCTAGAGTAGGATGTGTGATTGTTCGAAATAATCAATGTATAAGTGAGGGAGTAACACAGCCATTTGGTGGTCTGCATGCAGAAATATGTGCTTTACAAAATGCAAAAAAAAGAAATATCTGTGTTAAAAATTCCACAGTTTATGTCAACCTTGAACCATGTAATCATTACGGAAATACTCCTCCTTGTGTAGATGCTTTATTAAAAGCATCTCCATCAAGAATTGTAATTGCTATGATTGATCCAAATCCAAAAGTTCAAGGAAAAGGTTTAGAACGTTTAAAAAAAAACGGAATTTCCATTACAATTAATGTTTGTCATAATGAAGCTTTACAATTGAATATAGGATTTGTTGCTCGTATGATTCGTGGATTACCATGGGTTTGGCTAAAGATAGCAAGTTCATTAGATGGACGTAGTGCTTTATGTAATGGAACCTCTAAATGGATTACCAGCAATAAAGCACGTTCTGATGGATATCATTGGAGAGCTCGCAGTTGCGTTGTATTAACTGGAATTGGAACAATAGTTCACGATAATCCAAATTTAAGTGTTCACAATATAAAAACATCACGTAAACCAATCAAAGCTATTGTGGATTCTAAGTTTAGAATCCCAGAAAATTCAAGAATTTTTGATGGAACTAAAGTTTTAATATTCACTACAAAAATGGATACTAACAAAGCTAAACGTATTGAAAAATCTAATGGTCAAGTTATCTTGATGCCTAGTACAAAAATTGGGCAAGTAAATCTATTAGAAATGATGTATTGGTTTTCTAAAAATAAAATAAATGAAGTGCATGTTGAAGCTGGGAACAAATTAAGTGGTAAGTTATTATCAGATGGATTTGTAGATGAGATATTACTTTACTTAGCTCCTATCTTTCTTGGAAATGCTCTTCCTATAGTAAATTTGCCAATTGTAACAAATTTGGATCAAGTTAAACGTTTAGATTTTTTCGATATTTTGGATTTAGGAACTGATATACGTTTACGTGCTCGTTTTAATGAAAACTGGCAATTACTACACGATGCAATATATTTAAGACAATTTTAATTGGATTCTTACATTACTTATGTTCACTGGACTTATAACGACTACAGGAGAGATTATTTCCATAGAAAATTTATCTAATTTCTATGGAAAGAAGTCAGGATTTCGAGTTGTTATTAGAATAATTAATACTAATTTGCATAATATATGCATAGGTGATTCTATTTCGGTACAGGGTATGTGTGCTACTGTAGAATCAATTCTAGAAGATAACTTCTTTAGTATAATTATTTCATATGAGTCTTTAAACTGTATTGCATGTCTAAAAATCAAATCCATAGTTAATATTGAAAAATCACTCCGAGTAGGTAACCAAATTGGTGGCCATTTTGTTTTGGGTCATGTTGACTGTACGGGTAAAGTACGATCTTGTTCATCTATTGGAGAATCTATGGAATTAATTGTTTTGCTTTCAAAAAAAGTATCACGATTTATGACATATAAAGGATCAGTAGCTATCAATGGAGTTAGCTTAACTATTAATAGAGTAAATGATACAGGTGATAACTGTGAAATAAGTTTAAACATTATCCCATATACTTTAGATAATACAACTTTTAGAGATATAAAGATTAATGATATAGTTAACATAGAGGTTGATATAATTGCAAGATATGTGAATCGTATGATGAAATATCATTAATCTTTATATCTCTAAATTTGGAATATATGAATAAATATAATCAGAATCCTTCAAAATTATTCTTTTTTGGACAGATGGCCGAGTGGTTTAAGGCGCACGCCTGGAAAGCGTGTATACGATAATCGTATCGGGGGTTCGAATCCCCCTCTATCCGTCAAATAATAATAATTATTAAATAAATTATTGCTTGCTTTCAAATTAAAAAATATCAATTCTATATTAGAATTCTTAACTTTGAAAAGAGTCGAATATAGTCATATTTAATAATTCTTTTCAATTCTTAAGAAATTTTTATTCTTACAATTAATAAAAAATAAATAGAGAAATAAGAGAATTATTATTGATTTAATAGATAAATTAATTATATCTAACCAAGAAAAGATTCATAACAAAGAATCAATTTTGAACTATATTAAACCACCACTATTTACTGATATATTCATTTAATTTCTATTTCATTGCAATTTTCAATAATAAAACCTGTTTTTAACATTAAATATTTGAAGAATATATCAAGTTTTTCTTCACATATTTCCTAGTTATAATAGATATGCTTTACAACTTGGTTTCTTATGATTTATATCTAAATTAAGCGTAGCATAAGTAAAATATAAAATTTCAATGCAATAAAATAAATGTAAATGATTTCAAACAGTATCAATCAAAACATATTTTTAATGAAAGAAACAGGTACTAACAGATATTAATAATTTTCTAAAAAATATCTACATTTCTTAAAATTTGATGTAGATATTATGTTTTTTATTAAAAAATTTTAAATTTATAACCTCAAAGAAAGCTAGAATTCTAATTCCGTAGAAAAAATTATCGATACTTATTTTATATTTTTTTTAAATACTTTACTATTTAAATAGTATTATATGGGTATCAAAGAAATCATTGTGTACTTAATGTAATAATGTTTACTATGCCCAGAGCCGGATTTGAACCGGCATGCCTATAAAGCGGGGGATTTTGAGTCCCCTGCGTCTACCAATTTCGCCATCTGGGCAATATATCTTAATATGCAAAATCTTTACATATGAAAATGAATACTCATATACTAAGATATATAAGAATAGAAATTTCAAATATTACAAATTTAATTTATTTATTCACTATTACTAATGCACTATTATTAATATTAATTTAATTGTTTTTATTGAAATAAAATTATTCAGTAGATTCAATAGGTAAACAATGATTTTCTATAATTCATTATGTAAAACAATTTTTTAATTTTTGTCAACTTAAATCGATGATTAAATTTATCTATCTTATATAAATTATAGAAGAATTATATGAATATTCTCGATAAAACTCAGGAATCAAATGAAAATTTGTTGGAATTACTTAATAAAATAAATACTATAAATACAAGTTTAATTAAGTGATATTTTTTATCGATTTTATAAGAATTTGAAAGATTTAATTGTCATTATCCATTAAAAATAATGTTATGTTCAATAATTTAACTCAACGTTTATCACTTATTGTAAAAACTTTGCGTGGGAAAACACGACTAACCGAAGAAAATACTAAAGAAATATTGCGTGAAGTACGAATGGCTTTTTTAGAAGCTGATGTAGCACTGCCTGTAGTACAGGATTTTATTTTACGAATTAAAAACAAAGCACTAGGTATAGAAGTAATTGAAAGCCTAAATCCATGTCAAACACTAATTGGTTTTGTTCATCAGGAATTAACGACCTTGATGGGAAGTAACTTTGGCGAATACTCAAACGAACTTTGCTTAGCTACACAATCACCTGCTGTAATTTTAATGGCAGGACTACAAGGAACTGGTAAAACAACTACTGCTGCTAAAATAGCTTATTGGCTTACACATGGTTATCACAAGCGATATGGTCGAAAAACCGGTAAAAAGAAAGTTCTAACTGCAAGTGCCGATATATATCGGCCTGCAGCAATCGAACAACTTAATGAAATAGCAAAAAAATTAGGAATTGATTTCTTTTCAGATAATTCTTGTAAAAAACCAGAGGATATTGCTAGAGGTGCTTTAAACTATGCCAGTTATCATTGTTATGATGTACTCATTTTTGATACAGCTGGTCGTTTGGGTATTAATAATTTTATGATGAATGAAATTCGTTTATTGCATAACTTATTAAAACCTATTGAAACATTATTTATAGTCGATGCTATGCAAGGACAAGATTCGATTAATGTTGCTAAACAATTTATAAAATATATACCATTAACTGGTATCGTACTTACAAAAGTAGATGGAGATACTCGTGGCGGTGCAGCACTTTCTGTATGTCATATAATTAATAAGCCATTAAAGTTCATTGGAACGTCAGAAAAATTTGATGGGTTAGAAGTATTTTATCCTGATCGTATGGCCAGACGAATATTGGGTATGGGAGATGTTATATCTCTAGTTGAGCAAGCTCAATCTAGTATTGATAATACTACAGCTAAAAATCTTAAAGAAAAAATTGAATCAGGTAATGTTTTTGATTTAAATGATTTCCAACATCAATTAGAAAGTATTAAGAAGTTTGGTGGTTTAAATAGCTTAATTGAAAAACTACCAATGCAATTGCAACAAAAAAATAAAAAATTTCAATATAACAATTTAACAAAAAAACAATTATCTCGCATTGAAGGTATACTGAATTCTATGACTCCTTGCGAACGTACGACACCTGAATTAATTAAAGCAAAACGTAAGAGACGAATTGCATTTGGATCTGGTGTATCAATTCAAGAAGTGAATCGATTATTAGTTCAATTTACAGAAATGAAAAAAATGGTAAAACAAATGAAAACCGGCGGTATGAAAAATATTATGCGAACTATTAGCAGTTTCATTAAATGAATTAGACTAAATATAAATAAATTGAAGCAAATTTTCCGGATATTTATTTTTTATTTAGATATTTTTTAGTTGTAATTTCAAAGTTATCGACCAATAATCATTATTCTATTAATTTTACTAATCATTACAAACTGCAATTACAATTTTTATAAAATCATTGTCTCTAAAAATCGTCTTGTTATTGTAAGATTTCGGAACAATCTTTTCATTATGTTCTACTGCTAATTTTTTGTTTTTCCTAGAATTTTAAGAAATTCAGAAGTTGTAATCTCTAAAGGAAATTCTCTGCTTTTCCATTCGTTATGATTCTCATAATCTATAATAATTTTTCTAAAATTAATCTTTAAATAACACGATTAAAAATTATGTCCCAAATATTATGACCCAATTGTAGACCTCTTTTCTCAAATTTAGTCACTGGCCTATAATTAGGTCCAATATTACATCCAGATAATAGATATAATAATAAAGGATCCTTATTTAGGATTTTAATCATTTGTTCTGCGTAATTTTCCCAATCTGTTGCACAATGAATATAACCACCACGAACAATTCGATTAGATAATAAATTAATAAAAGGTATTTGAATTAAACGACGCTTATGATGTCTATTTTTCGGCCATGGATCTGGGAAAAAAATATGAACTCCCATCAGAGAATTTATAGGAATCATATCACGAATTACTTCTATAGCATCATGCCAAATAATACGTAAATTAGTAATTTTTTCATTCTCAATTTTTTGTAATAGCGAACCTACGCCTGCATCAAAAACTTCAATACCAATAAAATCATAATTAGGAAAATTAATGGCAATTTCTCGTGTTGCATCCCCCATACCAAACCCAATTTCCAAAATAATAGGTGCTTGACGACCAAATATTTTTTTCATGTCTATCAAATTTCTTTGATAAAGAATAGACCACTTTTCAAGTGATATATCCAATGCATTACGCTGTCCATTGGTAATACGACTTCGATGAACAAAACTGCGATTATAATGTGAATAAATTGAAGTGCCTTAAAGATTATGAAATATGAATAATATAAATTTATAAATTAGCCGGATGATTTTTTTAGACTATAATTACAATTATAGAATATCGAAATACATCTGTAAATAAACTATTTTGATTTTACATTTGAAGTTTATTTTTTGTAAAGAAATATGGATATCTAAAAAATTTTTAGCAAAATTTAAATTGACCCTATAAGATTAAAATCTTATTAATAATATAATTCTGTATTTATCTTCAAAACTATTAAATAGTTAACTATATACAATTAATATTTAATATCTATAAGCTAATATAATCTCATTAAATTCGTAAGATAATATTATTATAATCTATAATTTTTACCAATTTAAAATTATTTACCACTCTAATAAGAGTCTTTAAATTTATTTTAAAGAAAAGGTCTATATTAAATATCAGATGTAAAAGATCTATATTAAATATCAGATGTTATTCTGAACTATTTTACTGTAATTAGATAGTTTCAGATATATCTGAAACTATCTAATTACAGTAAAATAGTTCATTTAGTATCAGTTTGATTTAATTAATGGGATTTTTTATGAATAGCAAAACAAATGATGCTATTGTGTCAGAAAAAAATAAAGCACTAGCTATCGTACTGTCTCAAATTGAGAAACAATTTGGGAAAGGTTCAATTATGCGTTATGGTGATAATGAAGTGAAACATGATATTCAAGTTGTTTCAACCGGCTCACTCGGTTTAGATATTGCTTTAGGTGTTGGTGGCTTGCCACGTGGAAGAGTAATTGAAATTTATGGCCCTGAGTCATCTGGTAAAACAACACTATCTTTACAAGTAATTTCAGAAATGCAAAAAATTGGCGGGGTTTGTGCATTTATTGATGCAGAGCATGCATTAGATGTACAGTATGCTTCAAAATTAGGCATTAATTTAACTGATCTATTAATATCCCAACCAGATAATGGTGAACAAGCATTAGAAATTACTGATGCATTAGTACGTTCAGGTTCAGTTGATTTAATTGTTATTGATTCTGTTGCTGCTTTAGTTCCAAAAGCTGAGATTGAAGGAGATATGGGTGAATCATTACCAGGATTACAAGCACGACTTATGAGTCAAGCATTACGTAAGCTTACTGCAACAATTAAAAGAACAAATTGTATGGTAGTTTTTATCAATCAGATTCGTATGAAAATCGGTATTATATTTGGAAATCCAGAAACTACAACAGGTGGTAATGCGCTTAAATTTTATGCATCTGTTCGTCTAGATATTCGCAGAATTGGTTCCATTAAAAAAGGTGATGAAATTTCCGGTAATGAAACTCGTGTTAAAGTTGTAAAGAATAAAGTAGCACCTCCATTTAAATATGCTGAGTTTGACATTATGTATGGTCTAGGTATTTCTCGTGAAAGTGAAGTTATTAACTTAGGACTTCTAACAAATTGTATTGATAAAGCTGGTACTTGGTATAGTTATAATGGAACTCGCATTGGTCAAGGTAGAGAGAATGTACGTGAGTTTTTAAAAGAACATAAAGAAATTATCGATGAAATTGAAAATAAAATTCGTACTAATTTTGGAATAAAAAACAATTTATTAACTGATATATAATTTGTATTTATTTATATCTTAATAAAATAGTCAAAATTATTTAACTTTAATATATCTAAACTAAATCAATACTTGTTTTTTAATGACAGTGATATACAATGCAAATTTTTACTTAATTCGAGAAATTAATAAAATGTAAAATAATGGGTGGATAGTTTAGATCAATATTCGAATCTGTTTGAAATGCTTTAAAATATATCTAATCTTACAAAAATCTATAATTTTTCCATATAAATATATTCTTGAATAAGATAAATAAGATATATAATTAAGCTATGTATCTTATATTAATTCATCCTTAGGAATAAATTTTTTCTAGTAGAAAAAGACTTTCTAAGTTAGACTCAGGAAATAGGTCTCGTGTGAGCATTTTCTTTATTTATCATTAATTTCTATATAATTTGAAAGAATTAATTAAGATTGTCTTTATATGAATATTTCAATAAATCGATCAAAAATTTTTTATTTAAAGAATGAACGAGCCTAAATTTTAGAAATTAATCCTTATTAAATATAATATTAATTATAAAGTTGTATTATATATTTTTTCTGAGCAAAGTTTATTTTTTAGCTAGTTTTATTAGAATGGACAATAAATGAAAATTCATGAATATCAAGGCAAGGAGTTGCTTAAAAATTTTGGTGTAACTGTACCTCGAGGTATCCCTGCTTTTTCTGTAAACGAGGCTGTAACTGCTGCTGTAAAACTCGGTGGTTCAACTTGGGTTGTAAAGGCACAAATTCATGCAGGGGGTCGCGGTAAAGGTGGTGGAGTAAAGCTGGCTCATTCTATTGATGAAGTTCGAAAGATTTCGGAAGAGCTTTTAGGTATGCAATTAATTACATATCAGACTAGTTCAAATGGACAGAAAGTTTGCCGATTACTAATTGAAGAAGGAATTAGCATTAAACAAGAATATTATATTGCAATACTTATTGATCGTAATTTACAAAAAATTTGTATCATGGCATCCAATGAAGGTGGTATGGATATCGAACAGATTGGTCTTGAATCACCTGAAAAAATTCATAAAATTTTTGTTGATCCAGTTCATGGTTTAGAAAATATAGAAATAGAAAAATTAGTTGTTAGAATTGAAATTCCAGATTTATTAATCGATAAAGCAGTAATTGAGATACAAAATTTGTATAGAACTTTCTGGGAAACTGATGCTTCTTTGTTAGAAATCAATCCATTTGTTTTGACAAATGATAATCGTTTGATTTCTCTAGATACAAAACTAAATTTTGATTCCAATGCATTATTTCGTCATCCATCAATTTTTGCATATCGTGATCTCAACGAAGAAGATCCTGCTGAAATTAAAGCTAGTAATTCTGACTTATCCTATATTCAATTAAATGGGGATATAGGTTGTTTAGTTAACGGTGCTGGCTTAGCTATGGCAACCATGGATACGATAAAACTTTTTAATGGTGAGCCTGCTAATTTTCTAGATGTTGGCGGTGGCGCAACAGTTCAAAAAGTAACAGATGCTTTTCAAATTATGTTAGAGAATAAAGATATTAAAGCAATTTTAGTTAATATCTTCGGTGGTATCATGCGCTGTGATGTAATTGCTGAAGGATTGCTAACGGCATGTAAAAATTTAAATCTAAATGTACCTTTAGTTGTTCGTATGAAAGGTACTAATGAAACGCTTGGAAAAGATATGCTTTCTAAATCTGGATTGCCTATTATTAGTGCTGATACTATGTCTGAAGCTGCTTCTCTAGTTGTTACTGCTGCTAGAAAATAAACCATTCAGGAATTTTACAAATGTCAATTTTGATTAATAAAAATACTAAAGTGATTACTCAGGGTATTACCGGTAAAACTGCACAATTCCACACGCGACTTTGTCGAGAATATGCAAATGGTAGAGAAGCTTTTGTCGCAGGTGTAAATCCTAAAAAAGCTGGTAAATATTTTGATGATATATTTATTTTTGGTTCTGTAAAAGAAGCAAAAATAAATACAGGTGCAACTGTATCAGTAATTTATGTACCACCATCATTTGCTGCAGAAGCTATTTGGGAAGCAGTTGATGCTGAGTTAGATCTAGTAATCTGTATTACAGAAGGTATTCCAGTTCGTGATATGCTTGAAATTAGAAATCGTATGATTGCTAAAAACAGTAAAACCTTATTATTAGGTCCTAATTGTCCTGGATTAATTACTCCTGATGAAATTAAGATAGGTATTATGCCAGGTCATGTTCATCGAAAAGGTAGAATTGGTGTAGTAAGTCGCTCTGGTACTTTAACATATGAAGCAGTTTCACAAATTACTGAATTAGGACTAGGTCAATCTAGTGCTATTGGAATTGGCGGTGATCCAATTAATGGTTTAAAACATATTGATATATTAAAATTATTTAATAAAGACTCAGATACTGATGCAGTTGTTATGATTGGCGAAATTGGTGGATCTGACGAAGAAAATGCTGCATTATGGGTAAAAGATAATATGACAAAACCAGTAATTGGTTTTATCGCTGGTATAACTGCTCCAGCAGGAAAACGCATGGGTCATGCTGGTGCATTAATATCTGGTGGGACAGATACTGCAGAATCAAAAATTAAAGTTATGGAAGAATGCGGTATTAAAATAACTCGAAATCCATCTGAGATAGGTAATCTGCTTAAAACAGTATTATAAGATAATTATTTAGAATTCTAACTTATTCACCCATAAAAAAACCACCCTAGGGTGGTTTTTTTATGGGTGAATAAGTTAGAATAATAACTACAATTAGAAACGGTGTTGAACACCAAG
>CAZUGU010000008.1:0-292987 GCA_964620485.1 uncultured Burkholderiaceae bacterium
ATAATAATTAAACTATCTAATAATTCATATTATTAGATAGTTTATAATTAATTTATTTATTATTAAGTCAACAATTTCTAGTGAAATATCCGTTCAATATTACATGTTCTAAATCTTAGAGGACTTAGTTACTATGAATAAAATGGTTTCACCTTCTGAAAAGAATGTTAGTTTAAATTTCTATTTATTGACACACGTAATTTATTGTTTGTTTGCGTTGGGTATTTTAACACTGGGTTTTCTAGGTATTTTAATTATATCTTCTATTATAATAATATATATTAAGAGAGCCGATGTTGATAATACTATATACATTGCTCATTTTGAATGGTTATTACAAACATTTTGGTGGTCGTTAATATTGGGTTTTATAGGAATAATTTTAATTCCTATATATGTTGGTTATCTTTTTATATTAGTGACTTTAATTTGGTTGGTTTACCGATTGATAAGAGGTTGGTTAGCTTTATTTGAAAGAATAACTCCTATTTAAAGAATGAATTCTAATATTTTTTAAATTGCAAAAAAATTAGCAAAAAATTTAATATATTTAAATAAAGTTAAGATTTATTTTTATATAGAGATAAATTCAAGTTCTCATTGATATCAATCTTATGATCGAACTAGTAGACCATTAATTTCACATTTTTTTAATACAAGAGTGAATATCATTACATTTCATGTAGAACTCTCTAAAATTAAATTATATTAAAGCAATGGAATCAACGAGTTTTATAATTAAACAACCAGATGATTGGCATTTGCATCTACGTGATTCTGAGATACTTGAAACTGTCATTGGGGACAGCGCTAGACAATTTGCAAGGGCAATTGTTATGCCTAATTTAAATCCACCAATTGTGAATGTAAAACAAGCATTGTTGTATAGAAAACGGATTTTAAAAGCTTTAAATAAAGTCATAGGTTATAAAAATTTGAATTTTGTTCCATTGATGACTTTATATCTGACAAATTATACATCTTTACAAGATGTTCAAGATGCAGTCTTATCAGATAAAATTTTCGCATTTAAATTTTATCCTGCTGGGGTTACAACTAACTCCAATTTTGGAGTTAGTGATTTATTATCTAAATGTTCAGCAATTTTAGATATTTTACAAAAATTCAGAATACCTCTATTGATACATGGTGAAATTCCAGATCAAGATATTGATATATTTGATAGAGAGTCAGTTTTTATAGATCGCGTCATGATTCCATTACGACGCTCCTATCCAGAATTAAAAATAGTACTTGAACATATTTCTACTAAGAATGCAGTTGAATATATTCTTAGTGAAAAAGAACCTATTGCTGCAACAATAACACCTCAGCATCTATTGTATAATAGGAATTCTATATTCCAAGATGGAATTAGAGTGCATCGATATTGTTTACCACTTTTGAAAAGTGAAAAAGATCGAAAAGCCTTATTAAAGGCTGCTACAAGTGGAAACAAAAGATTTTTTTTAGGAACAGATAGTGCGCCTCATTTACAAAATTTAAAGGAATATTCTTGTGGACGAGCTGGTTGTTATACTGCAATAAATGCTATGGCTTTATATGCAACTGCATTTGAAGAAATAGGATGCTTAGATAAACTTGAAGGATTTTCTAGTTTTTATGGTCCAGATTTTTATGGATTGCCTCGTAATATAGGTGATTTAATGTTATTTCGCCAGAAATATCAAGTTCCTAATAATATTAGGATTTTAGATGATTATTTAATTCCTTTAACAGCAGGAGAATATTTGTATTGGCAAGTTAAAAAACTATAAGTTTTAAAAAATTAATAAAATTTTATAAACAAAACAGATCGAGCGATCGCGATGGATAGATATTAGAAGTCCTTCGAGGAAGGTCCGGACTCCACAGGGCAGGGTAGCGGTTAATAGCCGTCCAATTCTAACTCTTTCTTTAAAATAGTTAGATATGAATTGAGAAATAGGGCCACAGAGACGAGTCTACAAATTAAATTAGATATTTGTAAATTATTGTAGAGTGAAACGCGGTAACCTTTATCTGGAGCAACATCAAATAGGCATGCGATTAACTAAATATAGTTAAAAAGAATAGCGCCGTTCAAGCATGTGGGTAGATGGCTAGAACAAATCCGTAACGATTTGTCGAGAGGAATGATCGCTTACTAAAGTATTTAGTATACAGAATCCGGCCTATAGATCTGTTTTGTTTCGAAGGTAGTTTCCTATTCCTTCTAGGTTTAGATTTGGATTTGTAAATCTGAATTAAGATAATTATCCTTATCCTGAAACTTACAATGTAAAACTAACAATAGTTTTATGAAAAAAATTCAAAATGATTTTTTTATTTTTTTATGGAAACAATACATAATCCAGTCCTATTAAAACCAACTATTAATGCATTATTGCAAGAAAATTTTTCAGAACATAGTGCATTTGAATCATGCAATACCAATAATTTTAGAAAACTAACTTCTAATCCAAGTATCTTTGTTGACGGTACATTTGGATGTGGTGGGCATAGTCGGGAACTATTACGTTATTTGCCAATTAATGCAAAATTATTTGTTTTTGATAAAGATCCAGCATCTATAAGAATTGCAAAAAATTTGGAAAATGAAGATAACCGTGTAAAAGCAATACATGGAAGTTTTACAACTATATTTAGTGAATTATTTAATCGTGGAATTAAAAATATAGATGGTATGATTTTGGATTTAGGTATTTCTACTGCACAAATTAATGATGCTAAACGTGGATTTTCATTTAAAAATGATGGTCCATTGGATATGAGAATGGATACAACAAAAGGTTATACAGTTGCCGATTGGTTAGAAAAAGCTAAGTTAGATGAAATCTGGGAAGTTATAAGAAAATATGGTCAAGAACGATTTGCTTTTCAAATTGCAAAAGCAATTATTAATCGACGTAAAAAATATCCATTTCTTAAAACACTTGACCTTGCTCAGTGTATTGCTAAAACTGTTCGAACACGTGAATATGGAAAGCATCCTGCTAGACGTACTTTTCAAGCCTTACGAATTTATATTAATCAAGAAATTGATGAATTAATTGTTACTTTGAGATCAATTATAAAAATTTTAAGACCTACAGGCAGATTGGCTATAATTAGTTTTCATTCAATAGAAGATAGAATAGTTAAACAATATATTAAGACTAATTCAAATCCACCGATTCAGATGCTTCATTTACCACTTCGAGATAGTGAATTTCCTAAATCTTTAATATGTCCTCTAGGGCGTATATTACCTGATGAAACTGAAATTTCTAAAAATCCTAAAGGGCGTTCTGCTGTATTACGTGTTGCAATGAGAAAAGATATTGTCTCTATTTAATAATAAATTTTATATAATTTCCTCATTAGATTTACTTATAAATTTTTTCTATCCTTTATTGAAAAGATAGAAATCTTAAGAAAGAAAAAAATAACTGAATGATCTTATGAAATATTTTCATTTCATTATTATAAATTTGCTAATATATTCTGTTATTTCGTTACTTGAAAGTAATTATTTATCTTCTTATCTTTCTACTGAATTGAAATATTCTTGCGATTTGGAGGAAAGATTGCATACTAATTCGAAAAACTTACAACTAAGTCTAGCAAGATTAATTACTCATGAACACACTAAGTATGTTATTTGTGATGAAATGAAAATGATACCGATCATATCAAATCGGTCGATTTATATAAATGATAAAGATTCTAATTAATAGAATAGAATCCGATCTAATTATTTTTGTTAAAAATAAAATTATTGTATTTCTATTTTTGAGATTTATAAGTCATATAGGTATACCATACTTATATCTAAAATTATCATAGTTATTTTTAGGATATTTAGTTGAATTTACATAATTTTTAATATTATTTATCAAACTAGAAAATAAATTTATCCAAATTCCTAGAGATAAGTACTCTTGATATACTTGATATTGTCTAGCGAAATATTTTTGTCTAATTAAATTAAATGTTAAAACAGCAAGAAATATTGCTAAAGGCACTAAATTATATACTGTGACCTATGCATATGTTTCCTGTAATCTAATGTAGATTGGATAGATTTAAATATGTATCAAGTAGGTAAAATAATTATAAAAAAAGATATACAGATTCTAAATTGCACAGTTATTAATACGCTAATCTTTTTATTAACATTAATTATTTTTATATTTAGCATGATATATGTCAATAGACAATCATTCTTTACTTTAGACTCAATGAAATTAAAAATAATACCAAGTCAAGAATTGGTTTATATATCATCAGATGAAATTTATTCAATTATTTTGGATAATATTAAGGGAAATTTCTTAACATTTAATTTGAAAGAAATTCATAGAATTCTTAATTCCAGACCATTAATTCGAAATGTTGCAATCTATCGATTATGGCCTAATGCTCTTCAATTTTTCATTGAAGAGCATAAACCGTATGCTTGGTGGAATATGGATAAATTAATAAATAACTTTGGAGAAATACTTTCAATTGATTCGAATCATATAATCTTTAACGAAAAATTACCATTTTTTTTTGGTCCAAATGGTTCAGAATTCACTGTCTTACAAAATTATATAGAATTTTCTAAATGGATATATCCGATAGGAATGACTATTAAAGAAATTCATTTAAGTAAATATCATACATGGAAGATAAAATTGAGCAATGAAATGGAATTAGAGCTAGGTCATTGTATAGTAATTGATAATGTTTTAAATCTTTTAAATAAAGATAAATCTATATTAGAAAATAGGATAAAACGATTTGTTAGAATTTGGCCAATTCTTTTTAATAAAGATAATCGAATCAAGGAAGAAAGAGTTAGAAGTGTTGATCTACGTTATACAAACGGATTTTCACTAACTCTAAAACCATAAAAGTATTACTATTTGTAGCAATAGAATAAATTTCGGAAATTTTAAAATTATGCCTTGTGATAAAAATCTAATAGTAGCACTCGATATAGGAACAAGTAAGATAGTAGCAGTTATTGCAAAGATTTTGCCTGAAAGAAATTTTGAAATATTAGGATTTGGACGACAGAAATCACAAGGTATTCGAAAGGGTATTGTAACTAATATTGAAACAATTGTGAATTCTATTCGGAATGTAATTGACGAAGCAGAATCAATGGCAAATTGTAAAATTCGCCACGTATATGCTGGTATTTCTGGAAATCATGTTCGAAGCTTTAATTCAAATGGTTTAATAATCATTAAGAATAAAGAAATTACAGCAGTTGATATAGATCGTGTTATTGAAACTGCTAAAACAGTAAACATTCCAACAGATCAGCAAATTCTTCATGTATTAAAACAAGAATTTACAATTGATGATCAGAAAGACATTTATGAACCAATTGGAATGAGCGGTTTACGTTTAGAGGTAAGTACGCACCTTGTAACAGGTTCAGTTAGATGTATACAAAATATTAAAAAATGTATTCATCGTTGTAATTTAATAGTTCAGAATCTTGTTTTACAATCTTTAGCTTCAAGCTTATCAGTTTTAACTGATGATGAAAAAAGGCTTGGTGTGATACTTATAGATATTGGTGGCGGAACAACAGATATTGCTATATTCACAGGTGGAACTATTCGGTACACTTCAATCTTGCCCATCGCTGGTAATCAAATCACTAACGATATTGCAACAATGTTGCGTATATCAATAACCGATGCAGAAAATATTAAACTTCGTTATGGCATAGCAAAAAAAACATTTATATCAAAAGACGAATTATTTGAGATTCCTAGTTCGAATAAGCAACAAGAATTAAGACAAATTAAATATTCAACACTAGTAGAAATAATTGAACCTCGTATTGAGGAATTATTTATTCAAATTCGCCAAATTATATATAATTCAGGCTATGAAAATCTTTTAATATCAGGTGTGGTAGTCACAGGAGGTTCATCTCAATTATCAGGAATAGCTGAATTGGCAGAAGAAATTTTTTCAAAACCAATAAGAATAGGCATACCTAAATATAGTGGCAATCTTTCAGAAATAATGCAAAATCCCAGTTTTTCAACTGTAATAGGATTATTACAAGCATCTTATACTGATCATCATAAAAAGAAATTAGAATTGATAAATTTTAAAACGATCATAAAACATATGAAAAGATGGTTTATATATTGAAATATATTTCAAATGATCTTATAAATTTTGTCAATATAAACAATATTTTTCTGTCAATTAGAAATATATTTTTCATAGAATTACTTATGAACAAGATTATAATCATAGAAAAATTGGCTAATCTTTATGGTTTTCTATAATTGATATAGGAGTTAAAAATGAACTTCGAGACATTGGAAAATAATACCGAAAAAACTATTATTAAGGTTATTGGTATAGGTGGTGCAGGTGGTAATGCTGTTGCACATATGATTCGTAATAATGTTAAAGGTGTTGATTTTATTTGTACAAACACTGATGCACAAGCGTTATCTGCTACTAATGCTTCTCTGCAAATCCAATTAGGCCATACCGGGCTAGGTGCAGGAGCAAAACCTGATCAAGGCCGTGCATATGCGGAAACTGCACGTGAAGAAATACGTTCAGCTTTAACAGGAGCACATATGGTATTCATTACGGCTGGAATGGGTGGTGGAACAGGTACGGGAGCTAGTCCTATTGTAGCTGAAATAGCTAAAGAACTTGGAATTTTAACTGTTGGAGTTGTGACTAAACCATTCTCTTTTGAAGGAAAAAGAAGATTACAAATAGCTGAAGAAGGTATTGTAGAATTAGGAAAATATGTACATTCACTTATTATTGTATTAAATGAAAATTTATATGATTTACTAGATGAAGATGCAACGCAAGAGGATTGTTTTAAATCAGCTGATGCCATTTTACATAATGCTTGTGCTGGTATTGCAGAAATTATTAATGTTGACGGGAATGTAAATGTTGATTTTGAAGATGTTCGAACTATTATGGGAGAACGTGGTCAGGCTATGATGGGTACTGCTATTGCTACAGGACCTGATCGTGCACGTATTGCTGCTGAACAAGCTATTGCAAGTCCTTTATTAGAAGGTATTGATTTAAACGGGGCACGAGGTGTGTTAGTTAACATTACATCAAGCCGTTCTTTAAAAATGCGCGAAACTCGTGAAATTATGGAAACTATTCGTAGTTATGCTGCGGAAGATGCTATAGTGATTTTTGGTAATGCTTACGATGAAACAATGAATGAAGATTTGCGTGTAACTGTAGTGGCTACTGGATTAGGTCATCCAATTATTGGGCCACAATTAGTAAAAGATAACACTGATACATTACGAACTGGTACTGAGAATTTATCATCAGAGCATAGTAGTTTAGCTAAAAATAGCTGTAATAATATTACGGAAATGCCATCTATAATACGCAATCTACGGGAGCAGAAAGCTTCAGAACAAGTACGAGATTTAGAGATTTCTGGTATGGATCGATTTGACATTCCAGCCTTCTTGAGAAGAAAAATTGATTAAAATTACATACTTATGATTCTTGTAATTTTAGTTAAATTTCTATCAAGAAGAACTAATATGGAAATTAATATGGATTTGAATACAGTTATTACAATTTATAATAACTTATAATCTTATATTTCATATTATCTTTCAAAGATATTACTTCTCATTTTGTTTTAAAGTAGCTTATCTTCATAAGAATGGTATCAGAATTTATTTTGCTTTATATTCTATTATAGAAAATACTAGTATTATCTATAATAGAATAGATCTATCGAAAGCATTTTTTTTATTTACTTATTAATTTCTAATGTTTTATATGTAGCTCATACATACACTATCTTATATTATAATATAAGATAGTGTATAGTGATTATTAAATACATAATGTTAGTTTACGTTATGCATTGATAATATGCATATAGATTTGAATAGTAAGAAAGCGGCAATCAATGAACTTGGTAAATATTAAACGGTTATGTTATTTATTGGATTTTTCATTAGCTATGTTGATTTTAGACATCCGATAATTAATCTCAAAGAGAATTTTGATAAAATGGATTTTTTTAATTCATTCATATATGGAAGAGATTGCTCAAGAAAAATTTAGATTTTTGAATGAAATAAAAATAATAAGATCAATGGAATTAGAAAGCTAGTATTGAATTACTATTCAAGTACAAATTTATTTATCAAACATAAATTTTTAAATGCAATCAGTAATTTTTATTTGTTTGAGAAATTAATAATTGATAGATATATAGAGCAACTAAATCTAGCTATAATCATACTCTGAACAATCATCAGTTGATCTGTACAATATTAAATTGACAAGATATTTTGAAACAATTTCTTATGTATCTGAAATATCAACAATCTTTCTACAAGGTCCATTAACTGATGTAAAATTAATAATATATAATTATTAATTTTACAGAATTGAAAATTTATTTTATAAATATTCAAAAATTGGTATTTTAATCAATTTTTGAATCAAATAATCAAATTTAATCATTTTTTTATTGTAATCTCATGATTTTCTAACAATCTTTCAACAGAATCAGCTAATGGTCCAGGATTGAGATTTCTATGTAAGGCTTTAAATGCATTAATAGCAGATTCTCCAAAGAATGCTTTTTGAGTATCATAAAATTCCTTAGTTCTATATAAATTTGAATTATTATTATCTATCTTAATAGTAATTTTTTTAAAATTCCAATTATTTTTAGTTAAGATTTTTGTAATAGTTGGAATGAATTGACGAATTTTTGCTGCATATGCAGAGCTAGGAACTATAATAAATAAGTTATTTTGTTGAAGTTCCGATATATAAAAGATTTTTGATAATGAATCAGGTAAAACTAATGCAATAAGATTCTGGATCTTGATATAAGTAAAAGCTTTTTTTAGAATTTTGGCTCCCTGAATATCAGATTCTAGCCAATTTAGTAAATTAAATTTCATAATAATTTAGTATGTAACAATATTTTAAAAAAAGTTTTATAGGAAAAATATATGAATATTGCAAAATAGTTGACATTTTTCCAAAATTTCAATGGGAATATGTCTATATTAAAAATATCCTAAAGAAATTCTATCTGTTATTTTATAATAACTGTCGGAATAAATTTTATATATTACAACATACGATTTTTATTTCTAATCAATATTTATTTTTGGATACTTTTAAAAAATATTAATTTATTTTTTATATAAAGTATTCTTATTTTCTAATGTATAAGGATGATCTCTTTTTTTAAAAAAATCTGGTGCAGTCACAATGAACACCTACTTAAAAAGTATCGCAAATTGTTAACTCAAATTAACGAGTTAGAACATTCAGTATCTATTCTGAGTGACGAAGCATTAAAATCTAAAACTGATGAATATCGCCTTCGTTATAAAAACGGTGATTCTCTTGAAGCTTTATTGCCAGAAGCATTTTCTGTTGTTCGTGAAACGAGCAAGAGGATACTGGGTATGCGTCAGTTTGATGTTCAGGTCTTAGGAGGTATTGCATTACATAATGGTAAAATTTCTGAGATGCGAACTGGTGAGGGAAAAACATTAATGGCAACTATGCCAGCTTATCTTAATGCACTTTCTGGCAAGGGTGTTCATATAGTAACAGTTAATGAATATTTAGCAAAACGAGATGCTGAATGGATGGGTCGATTGTATAACTTTCTGAAAATAGATTCAAAAACAATAAATTCGCAACAATCCAATAAAGAAAAAAGAATAGCATATAATTCTGATATTACTTATGGTACTAATAATGAATTTGGATTCGATTACTTACGCGATAATATGGAATATTTTTCTGAAGATCGTCGTCAACGCTCACTTACATATGCAATTATTGATGAAGTTGATTCTATTCTAATTGATGAAGCACGAACACCTTTAATCATATCAGGACATTCAGAAGATAACATTGATTTATACATCAAGATGAATGTAATTCCATCTATGTTGACTCGTATGATTTCAGAACCAAAACTAAATGAATTAGAACCTTTTGGAGACTTTTGGGTCGATGAAAAGAATCAACAAGTCTTCATTTCTGAAATGGGTCATGAACATGTTGAATCTATTTTAACTAATATGAATTTATTACCTAAAGGTGAATCTTTATATGATTCTAATCATATTGTATTAATGCATCATCTAATAACAGCATTACGAGCACATACTTTATTTCAACGAAATCAACATTATGTAGTAAAAGATGGGAAAGTAATAATTGTTGATGAATTTACAGGTCGTCTAATGATTGGACGACGTTGGTCTGATGGTATACATCAAGCAATTGAAGCTAAAGAAGGTGTAAAAATTCAGAATGAAAATAAAACTCTAGCATCAATTACATTTCAGAATTATTTTCGTATGTATGAAAATTTATCAGGAATGACTGGAACAGCAAGTACAGAATCTTATGAATTTCAAGAAATTTATGATCTTGAAACGGTTGTTATACCGACAAATAAATCAATGATACGACATGATCAAAATGATCAAGTTTTTAAAACTAAGCATGAAAAGTATGATGCCATTATAAATGATATTAAGGATTGCTATCAACGTGGTCAGCCTGTTTTAGTTGGTACAACCAATATTGAAAATTCTGAATTACTATCAATCTTGTTAAGAAAAGCTAAGTTACCTCATGAAGTATTAAATGCTAAGTATCATGAAAAAGAAGCAATTATAATAGCTGAAGCTGGAAAACCATTTCATATCACAATTGCTACTAATATGGCTGGCCGAGGTACTGATATTGTGTTAGGCGGTAATATAGACAGACAAATTAATATGATTTTATATAATGAAAAGTTAAGTCAATTACAAAAAAAATCTCAAATAAAAAATCTTCGTTTAGAATGGAAATCTCTAAATGAACAAGTTAAAAAAACTGGTGGCTTGCGCATTATTGGAACTGAAAGGCATGAATCACGTCGAATAGATAATCAGTTACGTGGTCGTTCAGGTCGTCAAGGTGATCCAGGTTCATCTCGATTTTATTTATCATTGGATGATTCTCTTATGAGGATTTTTGCGGGTGATAAATTACGTAATATTATGAACCGTTTAAAATTACCAATAGGAGAGCCAATTGAATCTAGTGTGGTAAATCGTGCAATTGAAACTGCTCAACGCAAAGTTGAAAACCGTAATTTTGATATTCGTAAGCAATTGCTAGAATATGATGATATATCCAATGAACAACGTAAAATTCTATATAAGCATCGCAATGATGTATTAGATGCAACTTCAGTAAGATATATCATTGATAATTTACTTATTGTTTCCATAAAATATCTATTTCATTCTTATATTTCATCAGAATCAATTAAAGAAGAATGGAATATAGAAAAACTTGTAAAAAAAATTAAAATAGATTGGAATATAACAATATCATTAGATATGTTCAGAGAACATAATGATATTTTTTTAGATGATCAAAAAATATTAGAAAAGCTACAAAATATCATATTAGTTAATTATCAAAAAAAAATCGATTGGATTGGTGTAAAACAATGGGATTTATTTGAACGTTCCGTTTTATTACAATGTATTGATACACACTGGCAAGAACATTTATCCTCTTTAGATTATTTAAGGCAAGGAATACATTTACGGGGATACGCACAAAAGAATCCGAAACAGGAATATAAACGTGAAGCTTTTGAATTATTTGAAGACATGTTATGTAGAATCAGAAATGATGTCATTCAAACACTAATGAGAATTCAGATAAAAAAATCTGAAAATTTTGCAGAATTGAATGATAAAAATTTGTATAAGAATGAACAATCCTATCAAATTGATAATGTTAGAAACATCAGTCAGTCTAAAAACATTTTTGTAACAAAAAGACAGATAGTTGCTAAAAAAATTGGTCGGAATGAACAATGTCCTTGTGGTAGTGGAAAAAAATTTAAATACTGTCATGGTTTAATTAATTTACAAAAATTTCCTAACTACTAATAAGATATAAGAGATACTTCTTATAGATATTTCGATATAATAAATATATTATGTGGGAATAATTTCATGCTTGCAAAATATTTCATGAAATTTTTCAAGAAATATGTTCAATTTTTTAGTATTTGAATACTAATCCAGTTATTTCTTCATTATTGATTCAAGTTCGTTTTGAATCCAATTTCTCACTTTCTGATTCAATTCTTCAGGACTTAAATTGTCAGGTCTTATTATTGGTCCTATAGAAACAGTAATTAAACCAGGACTTTTAATGAATGGGTTTCGATTATTCCAACATTTTCCTGAATCATGAGCAATAGGAATAATAGGAGTATTTGTTTCTATTGATAATAGAATACCACCCATTTTAAATTTAGCCAGTTTCCCATATTCAACTCGCGTTCCTTCTGGAAATAAAACAGGCCAACAACCTTCTTCTAAACATTTCCTACCCTTTTGTAAAATTTGTAAGAATGCTTCGCGATTTTTAGAACGGTTTATAGAAATCATATTTAATGATGCTAAGCTCCAACCAAAAAAGGGTATGAAATGTAATTCTCTTTTGTAGATATAACAAATTTTCCGAGGAATTTTTGCAAGAAAATATAAAGTTTCCCATGTTGATTGATGATTAGATAAAATAATGGCAGCACTATCACTAGGTAAGTTTTCTATTCCCTTAACTTGCCAGCGTATCCCGCAAATTATAAAAGCTCCCCATAAAACAAGCTTTGGCCATTTTATCATCAATTTATAACGTAATTTTACTGATGTAAAACTAAATATGAAACAAATGATTGTATAAGGTATAAGAGTTAGAACTAAAAAAACTAAATATAAAATTGAACGGAAATAGATCATGTTTTCAGTTTTTTAATAAGAAATATCTGTTCGTATAAAATCTTTCCTTTTTTAAATAAAATTTCCAATATAGCATTCTATTTTTAAATAATTTTTCCAAGATTAAATCTATTAAACTTTTATATAAATCCTGCATTTTTATTACCTTTGATGAGCTTAGATTTTTCTGAAAAACCCTAGATATTGAACTTTTCATATATATTAGTTCCGAATAGGAAAAATTAGAATTAATTTTAGAAAAAATGACTAAATTTTCGTATTGTTTTACCAGAAACGGAATATTTTTACATGAATATTTCCTATAATTTATCCAAAACGTTAATAATTTATAAATTTTCTACTTTCTGGAAGATTATTCAAATTCTAATATTTATTAATTTTGATAAAAAAATACTAAAGTACTAATTTAATACATCATTTCATGTGGACATATTCAATCTAATTCAATTTAACATAGAAATATCAACAATTTGATTCATTAGATTATGTACTCTTGTGAGTAAAGATAAACGATTAAGTCGTATAGAAATATCTGAAGTCATAACCATGACATCTTTAAAAAAATCATCAAGAGGTTCAGAAATTTGAAATAATAGATTCAGTCCTACTAAGAAATTAGCTTGATTATATTGATTTGTAATATCCACGGTAAGTTTAGATATTGTTTTTTCTAGTGCCTGTTCGGCAGGTTTAATTAATAAATTTTTCTTGATATGTTTTTTTTCAAAATTATATTTTTTGATCAGATTTTTAATACGTTTATTAGCTATTATCAATTTAATAACTCTAGATGATTTATTAAATGCTATAACAGCTCTTATACGTTCAAGTATTTGGTGTAACGGTGGAGTTAGCGATATAACAGAATCAACAATATTACGATCGAATTCTATGACTAGCTTATTACGATAACGTTCATAAATAAAATTATGAATTTCTGCTAGATTCTTCTCAGAAGCCTTTTTGGTTGGAAATGTTTTTGATGTAATCAGAAGTAATTTTTTTATAGATAAAGATTTTGTATTACTAACTTTTAATAATTTATCAAGTGTTAGTCTTTCAATTGCACTTATTAGACCGAGAGCTGTACGACGCAAACCAAATGGGTCCTTTTCGCCATTTGGAATTAAACCAACACTCCATATTCCTACTAATTTTTCTACATGCTCTGCAATGAATAAGATTATTGAAATAATAGAATTTTTATTTACCGGAATATTATAGCGACTACAGTACTGATATTTCAATGCTTGTATAATTTCCTCAGGTTCGCCATGATACTTAGCATAATATGAGCCTATTATTCCCTGTAATTCAGGAAATTCATTAACCATATTCGTTTCAAGATCAGATTTAGATAACATCGCTGCGCGATCGGCAAGATTAATATCTGCACCTAAAATCTTAGCAAGATTGCGTGTTATAGAACGGATACGTTCCACACGTTCAAATTGACTTCCTAATTTGTGATGATAAACAACAGAATTAAGCTTTTTAAATCGATGGCTAAGCGGTATTTTTAAATCCTGTTCATAAAAAAATTTTGCATCAATTAGTCGTGGCTGTATAACACGCTGATTACCCAGAATAATATTCTCTGGATTATCCAGATTTATATTACTAACAATTAAAAAATTGTTTGTTAATTTCAAAGTATCAAGTGTAAAGAGCGGAAAATACTTTTGATGTATACGCATAGTTAAAATGAGACATTCTGCTGGAATTTTTAAGAAATCTACATCAAATTCACCAATATAAACAACAGGCTGCTCGACCAATGCAGTAACTTCATCTAACAAATTAGCTATCTCATTTTCATTACCTAGTGTTAAACCAAGTTTTAAAGCACATTTCTGTAATTGTTCTAAAATACTTGCACGACGTAGATCAAATGAGACAATAATTCGGCCAGAATTCATCATAGTTTTTTCATAATCATTTGCATTGTTCAATGTTATTCCGTTAGGATTTATAGCTCTATGAGCTAATGTTTCTCTTCCAGAATCTAAACCAAGTATTTTTATTGGTACAATATTATTACCTAATAAAACTACTAATCTTCGAACTGGTCGCACAAATTTTATAGTTTCCATTCCATCATCTAATTGATATCGCATGACAGTTGAAATTGGTAAATTTTTAATAGTCTTATTAAGACTATCTTGTAAAATTACTGATAGATTCTCTTCAATCGTAGTTTGATATATAAAAAGATAATCTTGAGTGCCATCAAATTTCCGTTCTAACGATATTTCATTAAAAGTACCTAAATTTTGTTTTTCTAGTTTTTTTAGAAGAATTTGTGAAGGCTGATTATTTTTAGTTAAACCAATTTTTGCTGGCAGTAATTTTTTAAGATATGTCTTTTGAGGAACCCTTTTCAATACTTGAGAAAAAAGAACAGCTAAACGTCTGGGAGTTGCAAAAGATGTCATCTTGCAATTACAGTCTAATATCCCGAATTGTTTCAATAAGTTATATAAATTATTTGAGAAGGCTTGTTCCAATTTTTTGAGTGATTTAGGAGGCAATTCCTCTGTAACTAATTCAATTAATAGAGGATAAGTATATGTAGTCATTTTTAATTTACTTTGAAATTTCTATGATTATTCAACATTGGAAAACCCAGTTGTTTTCTTGAATCATAGTATGAATTTGCAATACTTCTTGAAAGATTGCGTATACGACCAATATAGGCAGCACGTTCAGTAATACTAATTGCTCCGACAGAATCCAACAGATTAAAAACATGAGCAGTTTTCAACATCGCTTCATAAGCAGGAAGAACTAATGAAAAATTAATGAGACGTTTAACTTCATTTTCATAGTCATTGAAATGAGTTAGAAGCATATTAGGTGAAGCACATTCAAAATTATAAATAGATTGTTCTATTTCATTTTGACGAAAAATATCACCATATGAAATATAACGACCATTTGAATCTTCAGACCAAATTAAATCATATATACTTTCTACACCTTGTAAATACATAGCCAATCGTTCTAAACCATATGTAATCTCTCCAGTTATTGGTGAACAATCTAATCCTCCCATTTGTTGCAAATAAGTTAACTGACTAATTTCCATACCATTTAAACATACCTCCCAACCTATTCCCCATGCTCCTAATGTTGGATTTTCCCAATTATCTTCAATAAAACGAATATCATTTTCGCTTGAATTTATTCCAAGTATTTGAAGTGAATTAAGATACATATTCAGAATTTCTATTGGGGCAGGTTTTAAAACAACTTGATACTGATAATAATGCTGTAAGCGATTTGGATTATTTCCATAACGACCATCTTGTGGACGTCTTGAAGATTGTACATATGCTGCACGCCAAGGTTCTGGTCCTATAGATCGGAGAAATGTAGCAGTATGTGATGTTCCTGCGCCTATTTCTATATCATATGGTTGAAGAAGAATACAACTATTCTTATCCCAATAATTTTGTAGTATCAAAATAATCTTTTGAAAAGTAAGCATTTAATTCGAAATAAATATATATAATGGAATATAAAAGATAATTTATATAGGTTTCTGTTATATATACTATAGTTTATATAACAGAATGTTTCAAAAGAATTTCATTTTATTTTTTATAATCTTTTGACTTGTATTTTTATTTAAATTTTATTATCTGATTAAAAATGAATTCATTCTTAATATTATTAATATAATTTTTAATATTGTAGTAACTCAATTTTTTGATCTGATTGTTGATCCAATAAGTTACTAATTAAACCTTGTTTGAGACTTAATTCTGGTGCAAGATCTTGTAGAGGACGTAATACAAAAGCTCTAATATGCATTTGAGGATGTGGTAATCTAAGGCATGGTTCATCTATTTGATGTTCATTGTAAAGTAATAAATCTAAATCAAGTGTACGTGGAGAATTTTTATAAAGGCGTACTCTTCCATGATATTTTTCCATTTTTTGTAAAAAATTCAGAAGAATTAACGGTTCTAAACTGGTTTCTAACGCTATTGCTGCATTGATAAAATCTGGACCGATGGCGCATATTGGAGAACTACGATAAAAATTCGAGATTCGACACTTTCTTATATTGTCTGAAATAGATAGATCGTGAAATACAGTATTAAATATATCTATACTATTTCCCAAATTTGATCCCAATCCTATATAAACTTGAATCATATTGCCATAAATAAGTTAATAATTTTAATAATTAAAAAAATACTAGAAAAAATATAAAAGATATTAATTAGAACAAAACCGAATAATCACACTATTAAGAATAATAGATTTAATTATTAAGATAGTATTTTACTAAATTCGATAATTTTTACGTGTCAAAGAATAGATTGTAAAAAATAGTACTATCATTGCTTCTAATATCTTGTAAGGATTTTCATTTCTTCAAAAAAATTAAATTATATAAAAATTTCTATATAATACATATTATGTAGAATATTTCAAAAAAAATAAAATCCATCATCATGCATTATCTTACTCTGCTTTCCTTTGTTTTCACAATATTGAATTCTATTCAATTTAATATTGTATTTTTATTACAAACATCATATACCATATACTGTCAATTTTAAAATAGCATTGCAAAATCAACATATTTAAGAATTTTTATAATTTTATAATTAATTAAATATTTATCTCATTTGGAAATTGAATTGAATAGATTTAGAATTTTCCAACCTTGTTTTAAAGCAATATTACGTAAAGCATTGCTAGGATTAACAGCAATCGGTTTAGTCACAGCCTGTAATAAAGGCATATCATTAATTGAATCACTATAAAAAAATGATTCACAAAAATCTTGAATTTGACAGTTCAAATTATTTAACCATTGTTCAACTCGCTTGACTTTATATTCCTTGAAACTGGGTATTCCATTAATTTTTCCAGTATAACGACCATTAGTATATTGCGCATTTGTTGCAATTAATGTTTCAATTCCAAAAGCACGTGCTAATGGTTCCGTTACAAAATTATTTGTAGAAGTTACAATAGCACACAAATCTCCAGCTTCTAAATGTTCACGCACTAAACAAATAGCCTGTGGAGTAATAACTGGTCGAATAATCTTTTTCATGAAATCTTCGTGCCATTGCGCAAGCTTATGAGGTTCATTAGCAGATAATAAACCTAATGTGAATTCAGTAGCATATTCTATAGTTAATTCTCCTCGATTATATAGAGACATCAATTCATCATTACGATGATTAGCTGTTTCTGAATCCATACCAGAATTTCCGTTTTTTATCAGAAAATCAGCCCATTGATAATCGCTATCTAAAGGAATTAAAGTATTATCTAGATCAAATAACGCAAGACGTTTCTGTATGATATTGGTCATTATGTAAATTTTAAAAAATAAAGAAATATATCTTGTGAAGGTAATTTATATTAAAAATCTTCTCAAGAGAGATTATCAGTTTCCTATTCCAAAATACTTTTTGAAAGGATTCTCTTATATTGTTCTAATTATCAAATACACCACATATTCAATAAATTTCTAAAATGAGATTCTAGATTGTTTTCAAAATAGATCGGTTAAAAATAATAATAATATTAAATTTTGTAATTAGAATTACGATAAAATTCAGAACTTCTGTAAATATTAATGAAAATTTTATTTAAATCAATTTAGAATAATTGAATATCTTTGCAATAGCACTAATGACTTCACCAGTTAAGTTTTTTGATAAACAATCAAAAACAATACGCTCTGGCTGAGAACGTAGCCAGGTTGTTTGTTTTTTAGCAAGTGCTCGAGTTGCCATTATTGCCATTTTACATGCTGTTTCTAGACTAATATTACCATCTAAATATTCCCAGATTTGTCGATAACCAATAGAACGCATAGAAGGAACACAGAGATTTAAATCTTTTCTATTATAAAGATTATTTACTTCATTGATTAATCCATTTTCTAACATTTTATTAAAGCGTTTCTCAATTCGATTATATAATATGGATTTTTCAGAAGGCTCAAGACTAATTGTTATGTAATTAATCATATTATCTTTATAATAATTATTATTACTTAATAATAAATCCGACATAGGTTTTCCACTGAGAATACATACTTCTAATGCACGTTGTATTCGTTGACTATCATTTTTCGATAAACGTAATGCAATGATTGGATCTCTTTTTGCAAGCTTAGAATGTAAATTAGGCCATCCATATTTTTCAGCATGATTCTGAATATTTTTTCTCAAAACTGGATCAGCTTTCGGTAATCTATGCAATCCATTTCTTAATGCTTTATAATAAAACATAGTTCCACCAACAAGTAATGGGATATTTCCACGTTTTCTTATCTTCTTGATAAGATGATTAGCATCGGTATAAAATTCAGCAATTGAATATGATTGTATAGGATCACAAATATCTAGTAGATGTTGTTGAACTTGATTTTGTTCATATTGAGATGGTTTTGCTGTACCAATATCCATACCTCTATAAATAGTGACAGAATTCATATTAATGATTTCGAAAGGCCATTTTTGACTTAATTCTAAGGTTAAGGCGCTTTTCCCTGTTGCTGTTGGGCCAGTTAAGCAGATAATTGATGATTGAAACATAAGCTGTATCAATTGAGTAATTTATTTTTAATAAATTTTAGTAAAGTCTATTCAGATATAACAAATTTTTATTTAAAATATTTGATTTCATATAAAAACTTGTAATTAATCAATAAAAACTTGTATTCATTTTAAAAATATAGATACATTATAATATTAAAATGATAATTTTTTAATTCTTCTTATTAGAAATTATAAAAAATTAGTACAAAATTCTAATTTTGATAAGAATCCTGGTTTTATATTTTTTTGATTTCTCAATTTAATTTCGACTGATTAATAATAGAACAGATCATTAATATTTGTAAATTTAGAAAGATTAATTTCAAGTTATCAAATTAGAAAAAAGACTTATATTATCTATTCTAATTTCATTTAGAAAAGTCTATCAATTATAAGTACAATTTGTATTTATAATTGATAGATCAGTATTATGAAAACATTATTTAATCATTAGCCATTTGACTTTCTGATTCTAATACCTTAATACCTCTATTAGAGTAGGAATTAATTAGAACAGATCAATTGCAGATTATTATATGTTTTAGTAAAAATTAGAATCGTAATTGCAATTTATTCTATAAAAAAGTTGAATTTTTTATGTTTATAAATGTATTGATTGTAATGAATTGAATTCAATTCAATGAAAGAATTAATAAAAATATTAACTATTCTAATTTGGATTTACAACTGATTCTTCAATTTTATTCTAGAATTGAAAATTAAAATATCTAATAAATATTTTAATAAATAAAGATTAGATTTTTTTAAATTGTTTTTTCTTATCTTTTTTCAAGATTATTTCCATCTTTATATCTTAATTCTTTTTCTCTATTTATTCATAACAAAAAATGAATTTCTGAAAATATAGGCTGGAAAATCATTTGATATTAAAATCAATCTGGTCTTTTAGATGAAAATTTACAATTGTTTTATATTCTTGATGATGCATATTGACATAGAAGTCAAGTCTCATTCTATTTTCTGAACCAATATTTCTTGATAAGAATCTGTGATTTTTATTTTTCCAATATCAACAAATAATTTATCTAAAAATAAAGATTGTTTAAAACATTGTTTTATTTTCTAGCTGATTAAATGAGTAAGATCTAACCTATCAAATTTTACAAAAAAATTTTTTATTTTAAAAAGAAAAAGTTTGATTGTATATCAATGATTTAAATTTGTATAAGAAGAAATAATTTTTTTTATCCATTTTTGTCCACGATCTGTCTGACTTGTTAAAAATGCATTTCTTTCTTTTTCAAAACAAGACAAAGAAATAGTCAGATCAGGTTTCGGTAGATTACCATAAGCTAATTCAGGCCATTCAATTAAAATTACAGACTTTTCTTTTGATAAATAATAAAGTTCAGTATCTATCCATTCGCTAGATTTATAAAATCTATAGAAATCAATATGATGAAATTCTAAATTGGAAATTTTGTAAGATTCAAGAAGAATATAACTAGGACTTGTTATTTGCTCACTAATTCCACATTCTCTTAAGAGAAAACGGATAAAAGTAGTTTTGCCACTACCTAGATCTCCTGTTAAATGAATATTAATAGCTGCTGGTGAAATAAGATTCACTATTAATAGTGCTAATTTTTTAGCTAATCTACTCGTTTCTCTAATGTTTGATAGTTTGATAGTAGAATAATTATAAGAACTTAGTGTCATAGAATGATTATAGAGAAAATCCAGTATAAAAATCGCTATTATCTTTAAATTTATATAATCTTAGCAAGAATGAATAGTTTCTAAAAAAAATTTTCTACAGATATAAAAAATTCTTTATAAAAAATTCTTAAGAAACATAAAATTTACTGTATCAGAGAATATGAAACATTAGAAAATATTATAAAAAGAATTACCGTGTTTTCATATTCAATGAATCAATGCAATGAATAAAATAATATATCAAACTAAATGTTATAAAACTAGTGAAATATATAATTATTTCATTCAGAAATTCTTCAGAAAAGTGAAATAAAATTACTTCTGATAATCCAAAATAGGATAATAATTACTCATTTATTTCAAAATAGTGATAGAATCAAGAATCTAAAGATGATTATTATAAAGATGGTTATATATAAATAGTACTTTCAAAGTATTAAATTTGATTGTTATTCGAATATGATTTTATAAAAACGTTAAAGAACAATCTAGTTTTAACAATTAAATTAAATTTGAAAAATTGATAAGAAGTGAACATAGTATATTATAAGAATATCAAATCTAATTTAGAAACTTTATTTTATGATTAAATGTAGTTCCAGAGCATATTTTTTTAAATATTTTCTGTTTTGATACATGGCATCGATTAATCAGATTTAAATCTGATTAATCGATGCCATGTATCCAATTTTAGGAATTATTTATTATGAATACACGTAATTTACATCATTTTAAATCTTATTTTATTTTTCATTCAAAAATTACTTTATTACAAAGTATGTTAATAATTGCTATGATTGGCATAGCGCTAAAAGCGATATTTAATATTTTTCTTTATTAATTACTTGCATTGCGATCAAGTCGTTTACTTATAGACAATCATAGATAATCTTAAATACCTATAATCAGGGATTTTTCATATTTTCTATATCAAAGCATGTAATAGGAGGAACGATATTATAAAAATTTGAGATGATCAAATTCTAAATAGGACTTAAATTGGTTTAAAAAAAAGTAAGACGGAATTCTTATAAAAAATTGAAAATTATATTATTCAATGATATTTCATTTAATGAAATAATTTAATTATGTATTTTATAATAAATACACCATTTCTACCTGGAATCTCGGATAAAAAACAAATTCGAAGGAATGAATCGTTTTCTTAAAAATTCTTGAGTAAGT
Organism: uncultured Burkholderiaceae bacterium; assembly: GCA_964620485.1. GTDB lineage: Bacteria > Pseudomonadota > Gammaproteobacteria > Burkholderiales > Burkholderiaceae_B > CAZTUH01. Next base: position 22,265 of record CAZUGU010000008.1, read on the forward strand.
AACATTAGGATTGGAATTGAAAATAATCATAATAGTATTATTGTATCAAAAAATAAATTTTTTCTTTATACAATATTTGTCTTAAATCTGAATGTACTATTTTGGTAAGTTTACTTATTTATATATTTTTCAATATGTAATAAAATTAATAATGAATATTCTTAATACATATAAAACTTTCTATTCTTAATGGAGAATCTTATTGATTCAATACAATTACAATTAGATAATCTATATTCTTAAATTGTTTGTGTCAAGATTCAAAGATTTTTAGGATTTTGTATAAGGTACTAAAAGATGCAATTTTAATATTAAACACTGTCCTAATAAATCAGACGTACTGAAATACTAAATATTATTCAGAATGAATTAATACTTTAGATGTTCACTTATATTAAATCGAAATAATTTTTTTAATTTCTAATCTGATTAATATAGCTTGGAATAAGATATTTTTCTATATTTTATATATTTAAAAAATTTTCATATAGTTATTTTAATGCCAATTCCACAAAATCATAATCTTATCATATTTGTTAGTAGTAAATCATGATCATAAGGTGATAATTAAACTAGTTTTTAATTATTTAAGTTAAGACTAATTTTAGTTGTATTGATTTTGTATTGATTTGTTTCTATTATATTCTACTATAATTTGATAATTCGACAATTAAATTATGTATTGTAGTAACGATGATATCAATCCTAAGTAATACTGTATAAAATACAAGAAAAGATTTGATTGGATAAAAATTTTACAAATCTATTTTATAATAGGAAAAATCATCGACCTAAATAAATTTAGGCTCTACTTGAAAATAGTAGTCGAAAAGATATGTTTTTATCTGCGTAATTAGATCTCAACAATATTTTATATCTCAAGAAATACTTAAAATCAAATTGAATTATCGATTTTGGAAATTTAGATTCCTTATTATAAATTTAGAATTAGGAAAAATTAATTATATTTATTATTTATAATTTTTTAAGTAAGAAAGGAATAAAAATTAGTGTAACAATGTTCATTATAAAAAAATGATTGTTTATTTCAATTGATTATTTGGTGGGTTTTAATGAAAATATAGAAAAAAGATTAAATATTAGCATTATAAATGAAAAAGTGTGACGTAATTAGATACAATATGTCTTACTTCTATCTTTATATTGATAATATTGAAAATAATTTCGCTTAAATTTTTAATGAAAAATATATTAGAAATATTGTTAAAACACTGCTGCGATAATTATTATTGAATAGCTAATAATTATAAAAATTTACTTGGAATATAACATGAATTATAAATATATTAATAATGCAGGAAGGGATTTACCTAATGAATTCAACGTTGTTATTGAAATTCCTATGAATTCAGATCCAGTGAAATATGAAATAGATAAAGAATTCGGTATTATTTTTGTAGATCGATTTATTCAAGCTCCGATGTTCTATCCTTGGAACTATGGTTATATTCCGGGAACATTATCCTATGATGGAGATCCAGTAGATACATTGGTTTTAACTCCCTTTCCTATTAAAACCGGTGCAGTAATTTGCTGTCGTGCTATTGGTATGATGGAAATGGATGACGAATCAGGTAGTGATTCTAAGATACTTGCATTACCTATTGAAAAATTATATCCACCCTATAAGCATATAAAATCTTACGAAGATTTACCTAATGAAGAAATTATACGAATTCAGTATTTTTTTGAACACTATAAAGATATAGAACAAGGTAGATGGGCAAAAGTCAAGGGATGGAAAGATATTAATTCGGCCCATTCTGAAATATTAGATTGCATCGAACGATTTATCAAGAATAATAAAGACTTGATTCAGTAATTTGATGCTGAATTTATCTATCTCATTTAAATATAATTTTAATTCGAATTAAAATTATAAACTCTATAAATTAGAGAATATCGGATTTACAGAGTTACATAGAATGATAGCATATGTTCGATCATATTTGATATTACTAAAAAATTAGTGATGTCATTATATTTTAATTGAAAGGTAAGATTATATAATTAATCAAATAATCAAATTTACCAAGTTTTAGTTAAGATTTTTTACTCTAGGAGAGGTAATGAAAATAATTTTTTTTCCATACGTACATTTAATATCTTTTCAAAATGAAATGGATCGTGTGGTTTTAAATTTTTTGCTAAACGAGGTAAAAATGAATCATAAAGACGCGATAACCAAAAACGTAGTGCTGCTGCACATAATATGTATGGCCATACTTCTCTTTCTTCATAAGTAAAAGGACGAATTTTTGCATAAGATCTTAAAAAAGAATCTAATAATTTTGGTATTAATTCGCCTGTTTCAGGTTTAATGCACCAATCATTTGCAGTAACAGCTACATCAAATAACCATCTATCAAATCCTGCAAAATAAAAATCTATAATTCCTCCAATTTTTGGATTTTCAAATGTTCCGCAAAAAAGCAAATTTTCACGAAATAAATCACAATGAGCTGGACCCATAGGTAAAGCGCTTAATATTGGTTTTTTTTCTAAAATTTTTTGTTCATTTAAAACAGTTTTTAATAATTCAACTTGATTTTTATTCAAAAATTTCATTACCTTCGATGCAGTTTCAGTACACCATAATAAATCTCGTAAATTAGGTTGATATAGATAAAAATTCTTAGCTGCTAAGTGTGTTGCTGCTAAAACAGTACCTGCTAATATGCAATGTGCTTCACTTGGTTTTTGTTCATATCTTCCAGGTAGACGAGAAACAATTATACAGGGTTTACCGTGTAAGAATGCTAATCGTGAACCACAATGCATAGTTTGTGGTTGAGGTACTGGAATATCTTTCTTTGCTAAGAAGTTCATAAGCTCAATATAAAAAGGCAATTCTTCTTTTTTTAGAACTTCGAAAATTGTCAATACATATTGACCATATGTTGTAGTTAAAAAATAGTTTGTATTTTCTATTCCAGACAAAATACCATGAAAAGAAATTAATTTTCCCAAAGTAAAATGAGTTAATAAGTCATTAATATCATTTTTTGATATAGAGGTAAAAACAGCCATTCTCAATTATTGATTATATATAAAATTTTATTTATGAATCGTAAATGTTACTTTTGATATATTAATATTAAACTGAGAGATTATCATGTAATTAATACATCGATTCAATATTAGTATATTTTTTAGATTTCCGTAAGGAAAAAATTTAAAAATTGAGTAATTCACTTTTATAAATCATAAATGAATTGAAAATTTCTATTCAATTGCTAACAGAAACGTCAAAACAAGTGGTGAATTAAGTTTTATATTATTATATGTCTCTAACTTAATCAGATAATTAAATTAGACTTAACTATCAATTTTTGAAAATGTTATAATAATTAAATATATTTAAGATAATTGTACGATTTGTAAATTTTTATGTAATTCAAATATTTTTTGAAGTAAATATTATTATGACATCCCATTTTTGCTTTGAAAGAACCAAATGGCAATTCTGTATAGCGCCAATGATTGGTATTACTAATCGTCATTGTCGTTTCTTTTATCGTTTATTGACACCATATGCACGTCTTTATACTGAAATGATTTCTACAAATGCTTTATTATATGGAAAGATAAATCAACTTTTATCATTTAATAAAGTTGAACATCCTATCGCTTTACAATTAGCTGGATCAAATCCCTCTGATTTATCCAAATCAGCAATTCTTGGAGCTAATTATGGATATGATGAAATAAATTTCAATTGCGGTTGTCCATCAAATCGAGCACAACATGGAGGATTTGGGGCTTGTATGATGGCTAAGCCAGATTTAGTAGTCAATTGCATTAAAGCAATGCAAGATGTTGTTGATATTCCTATTACGATTAAACATCGTCTCTCACTAGATCAAAATAATTCTTATTCTTTTTTATTAGATTTTATTGGAAAAATTTATGAAGCTGGATGTAATGTTTTTATTATTCATGCACGTAATGCAATTCTAAATGGTTTATCTCCTAAGAAAAATCGGATTGTCCCACCATTACGTCATACATGGGTTTATCAAATTAAAAAAGATTTTCCAAATGCCATTATTGTTTTAAACGGTGGATTAAATAATACGAAAACGATTATGCAAGCAATGAATGAAGTTGATGGCATTATGATTGGTAGGATAGTTTTACGTAACCCAAGGATTCTATCTATAATTTCGAAAGAACTGTATCCTAATGTATCGATATTGGATGATAAATCGATTATTGAAAAATTAATATTTTATGCTAATCAAGCAATTTCTGACAATATTCCATTGCAAGTTGTTCTGAAACCTATCTTAGGATTAATGAATGGCAAAAAAGGTTCTAAAATTTGGCGCCAAACATTATCAAATCTAAAATCTTTCGATAAAAAAGATTCAAAAATAATTAGTAAAGCTTGGTCTAATTATAAAAAAATTAAGCAAATAATATAGAAATCTATGAAATTAGAAATATTTTACATTTATACAAATCTATTCTTAATTAAGATGAAGTATTTTTAAATTAAAACATCTGATAAAATAGAATAAGAACAAGCGATAAGTTTTTATTATAATAACTCTCAATTTTATTGAATACATATAAATACATATAAATTTTTCTGAAAAGTATAATTGAAATTAATTTTATTTCTTTCAGAAATATCAAATTTTTATCCTGAAATATATTAAATATCTTTTGAAATAAGAAATTTTTGAATTCTTTTAAAGAATACTAATTAGAATAATTCCAAGATATTTTTACTGATTAATTTACTTCTAATTGTTATTTTTATTCAAAATTCTTGTATGATGTCTAAATCACATTAGAGATTTGCTTTCATAATTTTATTTTTGACAATTTTGAATGAATTTTTAATAAGTGCTAGAATAAACAAGTAAGTGCTAGAATAAACAAGTATTTAATTATTACTAAAATTTATATTTATATAATCTCACATTGAAATTTCTATAAAAATAATCTGATCTATTTCATCATATTAAGGACTGTTTTATGAAATAAATTCCTTCTATTTATTGAGAAATTTTTAACAAGAAAAATTTCTCAATACTAATCAAGTTTCAAATCAGAACTTATTTTTATATAATATAAAATTATAAAATTAGAATTTAATATTTATGTCAGGAAACTCTTTAGGGACCTTATTTTGTATTACAAATTTTGGAGAATCACATGGACCAGCTATTGGTTGTGTGATAGATGGTTGTCCACCCAATTTAAAATTAGATATATCAGATATTCAATATGAATTGGATCGTCGCCGTCCTGGTACATCTCGTCATGTTACACAAAGACAAGAAGAGGATAAAGTAGAAATACTGTCTGGAGTTTATCAAGGCTTGACAACAGGTACACCAATAGCTCTTTTAATTCGTAATATCGATGCAAGAAGTAAAGATTATTCAAATATTTCTAAGATGTTTAGACCAGGTCATGCTGATTATACTTATTGGCATAAATATGGAATTAGAGATCCAAGAGGTGGTGGTAGATCTTCAGCACGGCTGACTGCTCCAACTGTAGCTGCCGGTGCAATTGCTAAAAAATGGCTATTAGAGCAATATCATATAAAAATAAGAGGCTATATGAGTCAACTTGGTTCAATTGTAATTCCATTTCTTTCATGGGATTATGTAACTAAAAATGTTTTTTATGCCCCTAATTTGGAATTAGTGCCTAAATTAGAAAATTATATCGATCAAATACGTCGAGATGGTGATTCAATTGGTGCACGTATTGAGATCCAAGCAGAAAATCTTCCAATAGGATGGGGGCAACCTATATATGATAAGTTAGATGCAGATATAGCACATATTATGATGGGATTAAATGCTGTTAAAAGTGTTTCAATAGGTGCAGGATTTGATTGTATTAGTCAACGTGGTTCTGAAAACAGTGATGAAATTACTCCAGATGGATTTAAAACAAACAATGCTGGTGGTATATTAGGTGGTATCTCTACTGGTCAGATTATTAAAGTATCTTTAGCGATTAAACCAACTTCAAGCATACGAATTAAACGCAATTCTATTAATCAAATTGGTGAACCAGTTAAATTACAAACTTTAGGGAGACATGATCCGTGTGTTGGAATTCGTGCGGTCCCTATTGCAGAAGCAATGTTAGCAATAGTTTTAATGGATCATGCTCTTTGTTACCAAGGTCATTGTGGAAAACCAATTTCTAAAATTTTTTCGAAATAAGTTTTGAACTAAAGATAAATTTGTAGTTCAATCTAATTAATGTTATATACTTAGAAATGGATTGGCTTTTAAAATCGGAAAATTTGAAATTGATAGTTATTTAATGGTTTTATAGGATTTAATTTTATTAAATGGCAGCGTATACTCTTTACGATAAATTATGGAATTCTCATGTTATTCATCAAGAGCCCGACGGTACTTGTCTTCTTTATATTGATCGACACTTATTACATGAAGTGACTAGTCCTCAAGCATTTGAAGGATTAAAAATAGCTGAGCGTACACCTTGGAGGGTTGCTTCAAATATAGCAGTTTCAGATCATAATGTACCAACTAAAGATCGTATTCAAGGTATCAGTGATCCAATATCTAAATTACAAATTGAGACTTTAAATGCCAATTGTAAAAAATATGGTATTACAGAGTTTCGTATGAATGATTTAAGACAAGGAATTGTACATGTTATTGGTCCTGAACAAGGAATTGTACTACCTGGCATGACAATTGTCTGTGGAGATTCACATACTAGCACTCATGGTGCTGTAGGTGCATTAGCTTTCGGTATTGGTACTACCGAAGTAGAACATGTTCTAACAACTCAAACTCTTCTGGCAAAAAAAAATCAGAATATGCTAATTAGCATTAATGGTAATATTCCGTTTGGTTGTACTGCAAAAGATATTATATTATATCTAATTGGTTTAATAGGTTCAGCAGGTGGTGTAGGTTGTGCCATTGAATTTTCTGGAAATGTAATTCGTGAATTATCCATAGAAGCTAGAATGACTATTTGCAATATGGCTATTGAAGCCGGCGCACGTTCTGGAGTAATTGCTGTTGATAAGAAAACAATTGAATATTTTGAGGGACGTCCCTATTCACCTACGGGATCAATGTGGAAAAAATCAGTTTCTTATTGGAATAGTTTACATAGTGATATAGGCGCAAAATTTGATCATACTATTCAAGTAGATGCATGTCTAATTCAGCCTCAGATTACTTGGGGTACTTCACCTGATATGGTCTTGCCAATAAATTCGCGAGTACCTAATCCTAATCAAGAAAAAGATTATACAAAGTCTTTAGGAATAAAGAATGCTTTGGAATATATGGGATTAGAACCTGATACCCTTTTAACAGATATCTATATTGATCGCGTATTTATCGGATCATGCACGAATTCTCGTATAGAAGATCTACGAGAAGCGTCAAAAATAGTTAAAGGCAAATATATAGCCCATAATGTTCGTCAAGCAATGGTCGTGCCTGGCTCTGGTTTAGTAAAAAAACAAGCTGAAGATGAAGGATTAGATAAAATTTTTATAACAGCTGGATTTGAATGGAGAGAACCTGGTTGCTCGATGTGTTTAGCGATGAACGCAGATAAATTGAATCCGAAAGAACGATGTGCATCGACATCAAATAGAAATTTTGAAGGCAGACAAGGATATGGTGGTAGAACACATCTAGTCAGCCCAGCTATGGCTGCAGCTGCAGCCATAGCTGGGCATTTTGTAGATGTTCGCAATTTTATTTAAAACGACACAGTATATCGAAATTATGAAATCATTTACATATCATAAAGGTTTAGTTGTTCCATTAGATCGTTCAAATGTGGATACAGATCTTATAATTCCAAAGCAATTCTTAAAATCTATAAAAAGAACTGGTTTTGGTCCAAATTTGTTTGATGAATTACGCTATTTAGATCATGGGGAACCTGATATTGATAATAAAAAACGACCTCTAAATCCTAATTTTGTATTAAATAAAAAAAGATATCAAGGTGCTTCAATTTTATTATCTCGTAAAAATTTCGGTTGTGGTTCAAGTCGTGAACATGCCGCATGGGCTCTTGTGCAATATGGCTTTCGAGTTATTATTGCTACATCATATGCTGATATTTTCTTTAATAATAGCTCAAAGAATGGTTTATGTTTAATTGCATTATCCGAATCAAAAATTGATGATTTATTTCAAGAAGTAGAAAAAAAATCAGGATATCAATTGATTGTTGATCTAAATAATCAACTGATAATTACACCGGAAAATTATAAAATTGATTTTAATATAGAACCGTTTCGAAAATATTGCTTATCTAATGGTTTAGATGATATAGATTTAACGTTACGTTTTACAAATACAATTCGTGAATTTGAAAAAAAATATTTTGCAACTTATCCATGGTTGGAAAATTTTTGATTAATTTTGCCATTATTTTTAATTGAAATATTATTAATATACGGTTAAAATAATAATAAGAATTATTGGAGTTTTAAAGTGATTTATTCCATTGCGGTCTTACCAGGAGATGGTATTGGTCCAGAGATAATCGAACAAGCAGTACGTGTTTTGACAGCATTAGATATTTCATTAAATATTCAGAACGCTTTAATAGGCGGTTCTGCTTTTGATGCAGTCGAAAATCCCTTACCTATAGAAACTCTAAATTTGGTAAAAAAATCACATGCTACACTTTTTGGTGCTGTTGGCGATCAGAAGTACAATGACTTACCACGTGAATTACGTCCTGAACAAGGATTACTAAAACTTAGAAAAGAATTAGATTTATTTGCAAATTTACGCCCCATTGTTTCATATTATGATTTATCTAATGTTTCAACACTGAAGAAAGAGATTATATTAAATTTAGATATTTTAATCATTCGTGAACTCATTGGGGATATTTATTTTGGTATACCAAAAGGTTTACGATATATCTCAAATGGTATATCTCAAGAAGAGCTACAGGGTTTTGATACCATGTGTTATTCGGAATCAGAAATTAGGCGTATAGCGAAAATTAGTTTTGAATTTTCTAAGACACGTAGAAAAAAACTATGTAGCATTGACAAGGCTAATGTATTGGAAACCTCACAACTTTGGAGAAAAATCATTATTGAAGTATCTAAAGAATATCCATGTGTTGAGCTTTCTCATATGTACGTAGATAATGCAGCTATGCAACTTATAAAAAATCCGAGTCAATTTGATGTTATTGTAACAGGAAATTTATTTGGAGATATTTTATCTGATGAAGCAGCAATGCTAACCGGTTCAATTGGTATGCTTCCTTCAGCATCCTTAAATTTGATTAAGCAAGGTTTATATGAACCATGTCATGGGTCAGCTCCAGATATAGCTGGTAAAGGTATATCTAATCCATTGGGAATGATTCTTTCATCAGCAATGCTATTACGTTATTCATTGAATATGCCAAAACAAGCAGATTATATTGAACTGGCAGTTCAAAATGTTTTAAAAAATGGTTTTCGTACTAAGGATATTTATGAGCCTAATACTATTATGGTCAATACATCTGGTATGGGTGATGCTATTCTTAAAGAATTATCATATATTTTAAATTAATAACTCATAGATCCATTAAAAATATTTAAATCTAGCTATTTATATTTTTTAATAGATTCTAGGTATTTGGAAATATTGCAACATGATTACATCAGTAGGGTTAATTGGTTGGCGCGGAATGGTTGGTTCAGTTTTAATGCAACGTATGAAAAAGGAAGGTGATTTTTCATTAATTAATCCAGTATTTTTTTCTACAAGTGATATAGGAGGACATGTTCCTTTATGGGCAGATGGCTCTGGTTCTTTACAAGATGCCTATGATATAAGTATATTGAGAAAATTGCCTGTGATTCTAACCACTCAAGGTGGGGACTATACTACTGAAATATATCCCAAATTGCGCAAATCTGGTTGGAAAGGAATTTGGATAGATGCTGCAAGTTCATTACGTACAAACAATAAAACCATTATTTGTTTAGATCCTATCAATCGTAAAATGATTGACATTGCGCTAAAGCGTGGTATTTGCGATTTTGTTGGTGGTAATTGTACAGTTAGTTGCATGTTAATGGCTCTTGCTGGTCTTTTTAATAAAAATCTTATTGATTGGATAATTGCTATGACATATCAAGCTGCTTCAGGTGCTGGTGCTAAACATATGTGTGAGCTTCTTAATCAATTTGGCTTTATACATCATTCAGTGAAGCATTTATTAGACGATCCTGCAACAACAATTCTACAAATTGATCGTGAAGTATTAAATATACAAAAAGATTGTAAATTACCTCATGAAAATTTTGGCATGTCTTTAGCTGGCAATCTAATACCATGGATTGATCAGGATCTAGGTTTTGGTATGTCACGAGAAGAATGGAAAGCAGAAAATGAAACCAATAAGATCTTGGGATATGAATATAATAATGAAAGAAAAATTTCCATTGATGGTTTATGTGTACGAGTTGGAACTATGCGTTGCCATAGTCAAGCTTTAACTATTAAACTTAAACATGATATACCGTTAGATGAAATTGAAGATTTAATAAGAGATGGAACTCAGTGGACAAAATTAATTCCAAATACAAGTCAAGATACGATCAAATTCTTAACACCAGTTTCTGTTACTGGAACCTTAGATATTCCAGTAGGTCGTTTGCGTAAATTGAATATAAATCCAAAATATCTTAGTTTATTTACTATTGGTGATCAATTATTATGGGGAGCCGCGGAACCATTACGACGCACTCTACGAATTATTTTAGATAGTCTTTAATACGAAGCTTTTAAAAAAATAAGTTTTAAAATTTTTCAATTAAAAATATGATGCATAGCAATTTTTATAATTTCTATGCATCAATCTATTTTGTCTAATAGTAATAGATAAAATAAAAATGAATAAAAATGGTAACATATAAAATTTTATTAGTTTAATTTTATCCTTTTGAATTTTTATTATGTCGTTTCGTATTGCTTTAGGTATTTCATATACAGGAAATAATTGGAAGGGTTGGCAAACTCAGCCTCATGGACAAACTGTACAAGATATGCTTGAAATAGCATTATCTCGTTTATCAAATATAAATTATAAGTTAAAAACTATTTGTGCAGGACGCACTGATGCAGGAGTGCATGCCGCTATGCAAGTCATTCATTTTGATACATTATTAAATAGAAAAATGAAATCGTGGGTTCACGGATTAAACTTTTTTTTACCATCAAGTATTTCTGTACAGTGGGCTAAACCTGTCTCTTCAGATTTTCATGCCAGATTTAGTGCATATTCTCGAACTTATGTTTATCTATTATATTGTGCCGATGTATTACCTGCTTTATTGGTTGGCAGAGTAGGTTTATATATACATTCTCTGAATATTAATTGTTTAAAAAAAGCAGCCCTGATGTTTTTAGGCAAACATAATTTCAATAATTTCCGTTCTACACAATGTCAAGCAAATAATCCAATTAGAACTATATATAGTTTTGATGTTGAAAAAAGAGGGCCATTTTTCATTTTTATTCTATGTGCTAATGGTTTTCTGCATCATATGGTAAGAAATCTAATTGGGATATTAATACAAGTTAATAGAAATTATTTAACATTTTCAACCTTAGAGAGATTATTAAATGGAAAGATCCAAAATTATAATTTGCTAACATTTTGTCCAAATGGCCTGTATTTATCAGCAGTTACATATCCTGAAAAATTTGAATTAATAGAATCAGATGCTACAAAAACACTTTTAGCTACTCTTTCTATTTAAAAGATCTTTGCATAGTTAAATTGTTCTAATTAAAATTTCCTAGAATCTTATATATGGTAAAGGTAATAAATGAATGACTGGGCCATCTCCTTTCAGGAATCGTATTTCTCCATTGGATAGAATATCTAATGTAGTTTCAAAAAGTAAGTATATTTTTTTTGAAAAAATTATGTCAATTATTCTACCGCACGGTTGTGAAATATTTTTAGTATCATAGATATCTTTTCCAATCAAGCTATATATATTATAGGAGCTATCTGAAGTTAGTTCAGTAATTTCTCCATATGCCATACGTCTTTTAATTTTATTATAATAATAACTACGAGCTACAACTTCTTGGCCAGGATAACATCCCTTGGAAAAACTCACGGCATCAATCAAATCCAAATTAACAGTTTGGGGAATAAAAAGATTCTGTTGACTAGCTAGGCCAATCCAAGGTAATCCGATTTCTAAATCTGCAGAATGCCATGTCTCCAAATCAGAATACGTGTGATTTAAAATCCAATTACTTAAAAATGGATTTAATTGTTCTTTATTAGATATCCATAACCAACGTCTTTGCTCACAGTCTGCAGAAGAAATTGCTATCCATGTGCCATTTTCATTTTCTATATATTCCCATTGAGATTTTGGTAAATTTGTCCCAACAATATGTTCTAATTTCTTTATTTCTTTATTAGAAATACTAACACCAGAAATATAAGATTTAAAGGTACTAATTTTTACTTTCGACCTTAATATAAACATGGATAAATAACTACAAAATTGTGATATAGTGTCCGTTCGTAATAAACAGCAGATAGTCTCTTCATGATCTTTATCATATGGCAAAGTTCGAGGCCATATTAAAAGTGTAGCTATTAAACGTCCATTACCTTTGCAATATCCAGAGAAAAAAGCTTTATTATTGGATAATTTTCTAATATCTTGTGTTAATTGCCTATTTAAAAAATCGGTTGCATCTCTTCCGCTAATAATAACTAATCTATAATCCAGTAAAGGTGTGAAAGCAGCAATAATTTCAGACATGTTCTAAAGTTTTTAAAAAATTAAAATTTTTTTCGAGCTATTTAAAAATTTTGCCTTGCTCTAAATACTTAATTACATCTTTAAAAGATACAAATTTTTAGTCGAAATTTAATTTTTAAAAATTTTGAAACAAGTATGTAAACAATGCAAATTAAAGATTAAAAATAGAATAAATATAATTTAATAAGGCTTAGGCAATTCTACTGATCTTAGAAAGAATTTACAATGAATGAATTCAATTTCATGCTTATATAATAAAATAATTTGACAATATATAAGATATATCTTATAGACTTACGAGCACTATTAATAAGTCTGTTGTATACTACATATATTAGTAAGAATCAAAATTGTTCTAATTAATTATTAATATTAATAATTAATAATTAATTATTAATGAAGGGATGGTATGAATCTTCCTGGAAAATTTATTACTCTTGAAGGAATCGATTGTGCAGGTAAAAGTACATATGCGATATGGTTAACAAATATCTTACGTTCAAAAGGAATTGAAGTAATTAATACACATGAGCCAGGTGGAACCTCTCTTGGGGAAAGATTGCGTAGTTTATTATTAAATGAGTATATGGAATCTGAAACAGAAACATTACTATTTTTTGCTGCAAGATGTGAACATCTTCGTATGTTAATTAAACCAGCATTATTACGTGGTATCTGGGTAATTTGTGAACGTTTTTCCGATTCAACTTATGCATACCAAGGTGGCGGAAGAAAACTCAGTGATTACTTTATACAACAGATTGAATATTTCATATCTTCTTCTTATTTAGAGCCAGATAGAACATGGTTATTTGATATTCCTGTAGAAGAAATGTATCAACGCTTAAAAAATCTGAAAAAAGCTGATCGTTTTGAATATGAAGGAAAGGATTTTTTTAATCGGGTACGTAATGCTTATTTGAAACGTGCTAAATCTAATTACAAAAGAATACATATTTTGGATTTAACACAATCATCTAAAATCGTTAAAAATTTATTAAAGTCCAGTTTATTGGATTTACTTAATTGATCTAATTTATAAATTAATATGTTTTTCTTACCATGGCAGATTGATATAGCACATTCTTTATTAAGAAATAAAACTCGATTACCACACGCATGGTTAATTTATGGTGCCAAAGGTATAGGAAAAAAAAATTTTGCTCTAGCAGTAGCAGCAAGTTTATTATGTGAATCAAAACAACAAAAACTAGCATGCGGTAATTGTATTGGATGCTCTTGGTTTCTAAATGGAAATCATCCCGATTTTCAGGAAATATATCCTGATATTTTAAATAATCAAAAACCTTTATTAAAAAGTAAGAAAGATCAAATTTATTCATTATCAAATGATATTCGAATTAATCAAATTCGTGATTTAGATCATTGGTTAAATATTGCAACACATCGTGATGGTAGGCGTGTCATTTTACTATATCCAGCACATATGCTTAATATTGCTTCATCCAACGCACTTTTAAAAATTCTTGAAGAACCTCCTAAAGATACGATCTTTTTACTTGTAACACCTGTACCGAGTCAGCTACAATTAACTATAATTTCACGCTGCCAACGTTTATCGCTCCCAATCCCCAAAACTGATATTGCTTTACAATGGCTAAAAGATCAAGGAATTGAAAAAAATCCTGATGATTGGTTATCTTTTTGTGGTGGTTCTCCTTTATCTGTTCTTTCTCTAAGTAAAGAATATTCTGATGCCTGTCCAGATTGGCTTTATTTATTAGTACAATCATTAGCTAATGGTATTCAAATTAATATTAATAATTTAATTAAGTCTCTTGGAAAAACAAGTATAGAAAATTGGATCGATATTTTGCAAAAAGTTTATATAGATATAATGTTGATACAATCAAGTGGATATAGCCGTTATTTTCCAATGTTAAAAACAGAGTTAACAACAGTTATTAATAATGCTAATTATTTACAAGTTTTAAGAATGGCTACTTGGCTAAGAAATATTCGTAAATTTTCTAACAATCGTTCTCTAAATTCTAAATTATTATCATTTCTTTCTATAAAGAAAGTAATAGAATCCTTATCTAAAATTAATTAATTTAACAAAAACTATGTATGTTGATTCACATTGTCATTTAAATTTTCCTGAATTAATAAATAATATTTCGGTTATTTTAGACCGAATGAAAATTAATCAAGTGAAACATGCCTTAATTGCTAGTATAAGTATACCGGGTTTGACATCTATATTAGATCTAATAAATAATTATGATAATCTTTGGGGATCTGTAGGAATTCATCCTAATTACGAAAATAAAAAAGAATTATCCATAGATAAGTTGTGTTCTCTAACTGAACATCCAAAAATCATAGCTATTGGTGAAACTGGTTTAGATTATTATCGATTAAAAGAACCTTTAGATTGGCAACGAAACAGATTCTATAATCATATTCAAGCTGCGAAACAAACTAAGTTACCACTAATCATTCATACACGGGCAGCAATACAAGATACAATAAAAATATTACAGAATGAAAGGGCCTCTGAAATAGGAGGTGTTATGCACTGTTTTACAGAAAATTGGAATATAGCTAAAATTGCAATGGATATGAATTTTTTCATATCTATATCTGGAATAGTAACATTTAAATCAGCTCATACAGTTCATGAAGTTGCTCGTAAAGTTCCATTGACTCACTTATTAATTGAAACTGATTCGCCATTTCTAACTCCAGTACCTCATCGTGGAAAATTAAATGATCCATCTATGGTTATCAATGTAGCTAAAAAGATCGCTGAAATACGCGGTATTTCAGTTCATGAAGTTGCTGAAGCCTCTTCAAGAAATTTTTTTCAAATTTTCAGAAAAATAAACTTAATATCTAATATATAGTTAGAATTATATAATTATTACTCCCACTCAATTGTTGCAGGTGGTTTATTAGAGATATCATAGACCACACGATTAATTCCCTTAACTTCGTTAATAATACGTGATGATACTTTTTCTAATAAAATCTGTGGTAAGGGCGCCCAATTAGCAGACATAAAATCTGATGTTTGTATTGCACGCAGTGCAATTACGTACTCATAGCTACGTTTATCACCCATTACGCCAACTGATTTAATTGGTACAAAAACAGCAAATGCTTGAGAAACTAGTTCATACCAACTTAAACCACTATTCAAATCAATAGTTGTGTGTAGTTCTTCTAAAAATATAGCGTCGGCATGCTGTAAAAGTCTGACAAATTTATTAGTAATCTTTCCTAAGATGCGTACACCTAATCCAGGACCTGGAAATGGATGACGTTGAATAATTTTGGATGCAATACCCAATGACAATCCCAATGTCTTTACTTCGTCTTTGAAAAAATGACGCAATGGTTCTAGAAGTTTTAATCTTAGTGATGATGGCAGACCTCCAACATTATGATGCGACTTAATCGCAGAAGATTTCCCTGATTCCAAATTTGAACTTATTGATTCAATAACATCAGGATAGATTGTGCCTTGTGCTAACCATTTAACATTTTTATAGGAACGGGCTTGATTTTGAAAAATCTTAACAAACTCATGACCTATAATTTTACGTTTTTTTTCTGGATTAGAAATATTAGTTAATTTTTTCATAAATTGTTCTTTTGCATTAATATACACGACTTTAATATTTGTATTTTTTTTAAAGAACTCAATAACTAACTTACTTTCATTTAAACGTAATAATCCATTATCAATAAATATACAAATTAACTGACTTCCAATAGCCTTGTCAAGCAAGGCTGCTGTAACTGTTGAATCCAATCCTCCTGATAAACCAAGAATTACTCTATCATTATTAACTTTTTTACGAACATTAAAAATAATTTCATTAGTAAAATCAGGAATATCCCAATTCTCTGTACAACAACATATGTCTTTGACAAATCGGGATAATATATTCTTTCCCTGCAAAGTATGAGTAACTTCAGGATGAAACTGAACAGCATAAAAACGCTGATCTTCATTAGCAATAGCTGCAATTGGACATGAAGATGTTGAGGCTATAACATCAAATTTTTTCGGTAATTTTGAAACTATATCACTATGACTCATCCATACTTTTAAAAAATTCTGTCCTAACTTCGTAGTATAATCAGAAATGTTTCTAAACAACTTAGCATTTCCATGTAAACAAGCCTCAGCATAACCAAATTCACATTGTTTAGCAGAATTAACTTGTCCACCAAATTGATTAACCATAGCATGCATACCATAGCAAATTCCTAAAATAGGAATATTTAACTTGAAAATCTCTGCTTGTACGGATAATGTATTTCTTTTATAAATTGATGCATGACTACCAGATAGGATAATTCCACATAAATTATGCATTAATTTCTTTTTCAGAGCAGTAATATCAATATTTCCTGGATAGACTTCTGAATAAATTCCGATTTCTCGTATACGCCGAGCAATTAATTGAGTAAACTGTGATCCATAATCAAGAATAATAATAGTTTGACGCACTTTAACTAATACCTCACTGACGGTTATAAATTTGTAGATACTACCAAACTTAGTTTGTATAATAATTTGGAGCTTCCTTAGTTATTTGAACATCATGTACGTGCGATTCTTTTATTCCGGCTGAAGTTATTTGAATAAACTCAGCTTTTTCATGTAATTCATTGATTGATTGGCAACCACAATAACCCATAGATGCTCTAATACCACCAACTAATTGGTTAATAATGGTTAGTACACTTCCTGTATGAGGAACACGACCTTCAACACCTTCAGGAACCAGTTTATCTGTATCAATTAAATCTTGAAAATATCGACCAGATGAGCCATCATTCATAGCACCTAAGCTTCCCATACCTCGATATGACTTATAAGAACGACCTTGAAATAAAACTATTTCACCCGGTGCTTCTTCAGTTCCTGCAAATAAACTACCAATCATACAAGAAGAAGCACCGGCAGCTAAAGCTTTCGCAATATCACCAGAATAACGAATACCTCCATCGGCAATCAGTGGTACACCTGTACCCTTTATAGCTTTAGCTACATCTAAAATTGCTGTAATTTGTGGCACGCCAACACCTGCTACAATACGAGTAGTACAAATTGAACCTGGTCCAATTCCAACTTTGATACCATCAACGCCGTATTTAATAAGAGATTTTGCACCATCAGCAGTTGCTATATTTCCACCTATAACCTCTAAATCTGGGTAATTTTTTTTTATCCAATGAATACATTTCAATACATTAATAGAATGGCCATGAGCACTATCCATTATAATAACATCCACTCCAGAATTAACTAATTTTTCAACTCGCTCTTCTGTTTCTTTACCAAAACCAACTGCTGCACCAACTCTTAATTGACCTTTAGAATCTTTATTAGCTATGGGATTTTTTTTATTTTTTATAATATCTTTAACTGTTGCTAGTCCTTGTAATTCAAATAGTTCATTGACTATGAGAACACGTTCCAAACGATTTTTATGCATTAAAATTTGCGCTTTTTGGAGTGTTTCACCTTCTTTCATAGTAATTAATTGATTTTGTGTTGTCATCACATTACATAAAGGCTGATTTAGATTTTCCTCAAATCGAAGATCGCGATTTGTAACGATACCAACAACTTTTCGTCCTTCCACAACTGGTAAACCAGATATTCCATGATTGCGCTGTAGAGAAATAGCCTCACTTACTTTCATATTTGGTGTGACTGTAATGGGATTAGTCACTATGCCAAATTCATGTCTTTTTACACGTTCTACTTCTTTAGCTTGTTTATTAATTGTCAAATTTTTATGAATCACTCCTATACCACCCTCTTGTGCTATAGCTATAGCTAAGCTAGATTCGGTAACAGTATCCATAGCTGCAGATATGATTGGTAGATTTAATCGAATATTACGAGTTAAATTTGTGCTTAGCAAAGTATTTTGTGGCAATATTTCAGAATATGCTGGCACTAGTAATACATCGTCAAATGTAATTGCTTTTTTAATAAAATTCATCAAGAAATTCCCATAGAATAAATTTATATATAATTTCTTCATGTTACAATACTTAATGTAGCTTCAGAAATTTTGAATAACTTCTAAAAAATAGCTTTTAATTATACTATCAGTATGAATACATTTCTTAATTCAATAGTAATTTATTTTAGAAATTACACTGATATTAGTGTTCTCTATAAGAGAGATTTTTCTTACATATCCTGTTTCAATATTAAATTATTGTAATTAGATCTATATTTAGAGTATCCTGCTACTTTTGTGTTTTTTGAATCTATTTTTTCCAATTCTAAAGATAGAAATTATGCATAGAGAATATAAAATTCCTGGTGGTAAATTACTTGTTATTGATTTTGAAATTCGGAATAAAAACCTTCATGAAGTTTCGATTAGTGGAGATTTTTTCATAGAACCACCTGAATCATTAGATTTAATTAATAAAGCCTTATCCGGATTGCCGAAAAATTCTAGTAAGTTGAAAATCTTAAGAACTATTCAAAAAGCAATACAACCTCAAACTATACTTTTTGGTTTTTCGCCATCTAATATTGCAGATTTGATATGGAATACTTGTAATGAAAACTCAGAGTAATTGGGATAATTATCAATGGCAATTGATTCATGTTAATTCACAAGAACCAGCTTTACATATGGCTCTAGATGAACAAATTACCCACGAAGTTGGTATTGGTCTTCGATGGCCTACATTACGAATTTGGGAATGGAATTCTTCAGCAGTAGTAATTGGTCGCTTTCAATCATTGAGAAATGAAGTAAATTTTCAAATTGCTAAAGATTATGATATTAAAGTTGTTCGACGAATTAGTGGAGGAGGTGCTATGTTTATCGAACCCAGAAATTCAATCACGTATTCATTAAGTATTCCGTATGAATTAGTATATGGAATGAGTTTTCAAGATTCTTATAAATTCCTAGAATCATGGGTTTTAAAATCATTAAGAGATATCGGAATTAGGGTTTGGCACAAACCTTTGAATGATATTGTTTCTAATTATGGAAAAATAGGTGGTTCAGCTCAAGCAAGAAGTTTAGGCGCTATTTTACATCATACGTCTCTATCTTATGATATAGATGAAAAAAAGATGAATAAGGTATTACGAATTGGAAAAGAAAAAATATCTGATAAAGGTATAACCAGTGCGATAAAACTTGTTAGTCCATTACGTAGTCAAACTAATATGTCTAGAGAAGCTATTATTCAACATATGATTAAGACTTTTTCTAATGTAATTTCTCCATTAAAAATCGTAGAAATTGGAAATAAGACATTAGAACATGCACATGAATTATGTCGTAGAAAATTTAACACAATTGAATGGCTGAAATTAATAGCATAAATACATCCTGCATACTTACTTTCTTATATGGTTAGATCTTAATTTTTATCAAATCTCATTTTTTTAAAAATATAATTTAATTAACATTAAATTTTTGATAAATGTACATTGCAAATTTTTAAAATATAAATCTAATGCCTTATATAGAATTTATAGAAAGAATAAATTCTATATAAATAATACTAAGTTTGTGTAATGTAGAAGTTTTTAAAATCTATAAGATGTAAAATATCCTACATGTGTAGTAAAGTTTATTACAAATTAGAATCTATATGTATTTCAGTCAAACATTGTAGACGATTCTTAGTATTACTACTTGTTATATATGATATTTCATTAATGTCAGACCGAAATAATTTTACTAATATATTTGATTTGCAATACCTATTGAATCAAGATAGCCGATTTTGCTGTTGGATATTTCTAATCAAAATGATAGAGAATTTAATGTATCTATTTCAAGGACAATATTTAAAAGTGGCCAATAACTAGCATATTTATGTATTTGAATCGATCATTTGTAAGTCATAGAATCTTTCAATCCTAAAACAAACTACACTCAAAAAATTTCTTAAGTTTCTGTTGACTTTCATGACAAGCATGACCAATTCTACCAGGAAAATTTGAAATTCGTTCCAAATAATAAAATGTAATATCGTATGAATATCAAATATGTAATAAAACTGGTAATTTTAAATTGTTTTAAGTAATAATATTTATTATTAATATTAGCAGTTTGAAAATCAAATCCAATCTTCTCTATGATAAAAAATTTGAGTCCTTAATAGAAGCTTTTTCGTATCATATAAAAATTGACACAAATCATTATCTGTAGATTTTCTAGAAAATCAAGAATGAATTCCTAACGCATATGTACAGATATGAATATATTCTGCTAAATTCGCTATAACCGAAAAATTTTTCATTTCAATAGGTAGAATTACAATTTTATGGACTCTTATTTATAGTTCTGTTTGAACGACTTTCTTTCTATTTTTATCGAAAAAATAGAATCGAGATGATAATATGTATTGATTAACGTAAGTGATCATAAATTATCTATTTGTTAGTTTTTAAAAATAACTTGCCATTTTTTATTAAAAGTTCCCTGTTCATAATATTTGATAATTTATGATCATGTGTAACAATAGCAATTGCAGTGCCAAATTCATGATTAATTTCATTAAAAATATCAAATATATGAAATGCTGTAGCCTGGTCCAAATTACCAGTTGGCTCATCAGCCAATAAACAAATTGGTTTATTAATAAGAGCTCTTGCTAGAGCAATTCTTTGACACTCTCCTCCAGAAAGCTGATCAGGAAATCGTTTTGCATACTTGCCTAAGCCTACTAATTCTAGCATACCATATGCAATAGATCGTGATAGCGAACGATTTTTTCTTTGTATAATCAACGGCATTGCAACATTATCTAATGCCGAAAATTCAGGCAATAAGTGATGGAATTGATAAATAAAACCCAGACTATGATTACGTATAGAACATCTTTCTCTTTCAGAAATATTATTACTATCCATACCATTAATGATAACTGAACCACTACTTGGCTTAGCTAATAAGCCCAGAATATGTAATAAAGTACTTTTACCAGAACCAGATGATCCGATAATAGCGATCATCTCATTTTTATATATTGTTAGATTAATATTATTCAGTATACAATTGGTCTGTAGATCTTCATTATAAAATTTATATATGTTTTTTGTTTCTAAAATAACATTTTTCATAATTCTATTAGCTCTAACGAAGAATTTGCGCAGGTTGTAAACATGAAGCTCTCCAACTAGGATAAAGCGTTGCTGAGAATGACAATATAAGCGAAATCAAGCCAACTTTTACGATGTCTTCAATATGTAAATCAGATGGCAAGATACTAATGAAATAAATCTCATAATGTAAAAAGTTTATACCAAACATACGTTCAATAAATGGAACGATAACATCTATATTATAAGTAAGAAATATACCATTTAAAATTCCCAATATTGTTCCAAATGTTCCAATTAAAGCTCCTTGTATTATAAATATCATAGCTATACTACTAGGCTTACTACCCATAGTACGTAAAATTGCTATTTCGTATTTTTTATCTTTAACTAACATAACCATTGAAGATAAAAGATTAAAAGATGCAATAATTACAATTAAGACTAATATTAGAAACATCATATGTTTTTCAGTTTGAACTGCTTCAAACCATATTTTATTATTGTTTGACCAATCATAAATTTCATAATCAGATGTAAATATTTCTCGTAATTCACTTGTCACTTTTGGTGCTTGATGTATATTCTCAAGAGATAAACGAACACCAGTTTTTCCAGTATCTTGGAAAATCTTGGTAGCATTTTTTATATGCATAAATGCTAAATTTGAATCATACTCGTGATAGCCTGAAGAAAAAATACCAACAACTTTTAATTGTTGTACATATGGTTTAAAATTAGATAAACTTACGGAATATTTCGGAATCAAGATTAATATTTGATCACCGACATTAATATTCATATTATAAGCTAATTCATATCCTATTATGATAGTACTTTCTTTATTGATTTCCAGTTCATATATTGATCCATATTGCATTTGTCTATTCAAATTTGACACATTAATCTCAAATTCTGGATCCACACCTTTCACTTGAATTCCCAATAAAGTTTTTTGATGTAATAATATCGCTTGTGCAGATATAAATGGAGCACAGGCGTTAATTTGTTTATTTTCACAAGCTATTTTTTCAATATTTTTCCATTGATACAAAATAGAACTTGATTTACATTTAGGTAGGTATATTTCTATATGTGGCAATGCTGAAAGCATGCGATCACGCACATCCTTTTGGAATCCATTCATAACTGATAAAACTGTTATTAGTGAAGTAACCCCTAATGAAATACCTAACATAGAAATAATGGCAATAAGAGATATAAAATAATCTTGCCCCTGATTCCGCTGAATAATCCGCCCATAGCGAATACCTATCCAAATTTCATAAGCTATTTTAGAAAAAAAAGACTGTTGTGTTTTAGTATTTTTATAATTAAAAATCTTTTTTAAAGATTGAAACATATTAAATTAAAGATTAATACAATGAGAATTGTCATCTCTGATTTTTTGCCATATTCTAATATTTGTAGAGAATTACCAAAATTATTGCAAAATTATGCTCCATATTTACATAATTGGTTACAGATAGCAACAGTTCAGCTAATAGAAGATTTCAATCCTATTGAAGCTGGTTGTACAATTTTTGAGGCATGGAAATTGAAAGAAAGTGGTTTTATTCCCAAGCCTGGACAATTATTAGGTAGTGGATTAGGGCCGTTAATAGCAAATGCAAAAGATCATAATCCAGTATGGTTAGCTGAATTAGTTCATTTAATACTAGAAAATGATCAAGTCAAATTATTTGATCCGAACCTAATGGATATAAAACTTGAAGAAACAAAAGAGTTATTAATCAGTGTGCATTCATTAGTAAATTCTATTGGATTTATGGCTGAAATACTTAATGAAAGACGCTGGCGTTTATTTTTGCCAAAAGGTTTATCACCAATTTGTACTAGTCCTGCATTGATGATTAATAAATACTTAAATAAATTTTGGAATTGTGATCCTACACTCCATTTATGGCGAGTATTATTCAATCATATACAAATGATATGGTATGAACATCCAATTAATAAAAGACGAATAGAGCGAGGAGTGCCTCCGATAAATGGATTATGGTTGTATGGCGGAGCAGAACCCTGGCCATATTTAGAAAATAACTCTTCTACTTATGTATTCACAAAACTGAATCAGTCATATCAAAATAGTGATTGGATTACTTGGTTAGAAACATTAGCTAAATTTGATAATTGTTATATTAAAAAATTATGTGATCAAAATGGTTCACCAAATCAGGCAATAGAATTGCTATTATTAGGATATGATAGAAAGGTCAAATTGATTTTGAAGCCAAAAAACAATTGGTTCATATGTAACTTGTTCACATTTCGAAAAAAAAACTGGAGTTTATGGTGGTTTCACCAAAATTAATTACACGTTCTGTTCCTATAAAATCTTTCGAATTATTAGTTAATTCTGGTATACATCCACTTTTAGCGAAGTTATGGGTGGCACGTGGTATATATCATCCTGACCAAATCCGACTAAATTGGTCTAGCTTGTTACCACCCAATAATTTAAAAAATATTTCTTATGCTGCAAAAATATTAAGTAATTCAATTAAACAAGGTAAAAGATTATTAATCGTTGCTGATTATGATTGTGATGGTGCAACTGCCTGTGCGGTAGGTATTCGTGCATTATCAGCAATGGGTGCATGTGTAGACTTTTTGGTTCCAAATCGTTTTAAAACAGGATATGGGTTATCGCCTGCAGTAGTTGAATTGGCTAAGAAACATAAGTCTGGTAAACCAGATATAATCATTACAGTTGATAATGGTATTACAAGTATTGATGGTGTAAATGCCGCTAAAGCTTCAGGAATCGATGTTATTATCACTGACCATCATTTGCCAGGTGAAACGTTACCTGATGCTTTGACTATCATTAATCCAAATCAACCAGGTTGTAGTTTTTTATCTAAAAATTTAGCAGGTGTTGGTGTTATGTTTTATCTGATGTTAGCACTTCGTTCCGAAATGCGTCGCTGCGGTATTTATTCTTCTAATGGTGGTCCTTCTTTGAATTCACTTATAGATTTAGTAGCTTTAGGCACAATCGTTGATATGGTAGAGTTAGATTCTAATAATCGATTATTGGTCATGAAAGGTTTAGATCGAATTAGAAATGGATTACTACAAACTGGATTGCGTGCATTATGCTTTGTGATAGGCTGTGAATTAAGTAATGTAAAAATTTCAGATCTTAGTTTTTCTTTAGGACCACGAATTAATGCAGCTGGTCGTTTAATTGATATGAGTCTAGGCATTACTTGTTTGATTTCTGATGATTTTGACCAAGTTATGGAAATAGCAAAGAAATTAGATGAAATTAATAGAAAGAGACGTGCAATTCAAAAAAAAATGAATAAACAGGCTGTGTATATTGTTAATCAATCAAAAAATTGTCAAAAAAAAACGATTTGTATATATCATCAAAAATGGCATCAAGGAATTATAGGTCTCGTTGCATCATTTTTGAAAGATAAATTTTTGGTTCCTGTTCTGGCTTTTGCACCTAGCAATGATAGAAATGAAATTAAGGGATCTGGTCGTTCTATTCCTGGGATACATTTACGTAATATATTAGAATTAATTTATAAAGAAAATCCAGGATTGATATTTAAATTTGGCGGCCATGCTATGGCAGTTGGGCTTACAATATGTAGAGATAATTACATTCACTTTACTTCTATATTTGAATCCACTATTAATAAATTTATAACTAAGAAACTTGAATATATCATTGAAACAGATGGTTCATTAGAATGGAAATATGCAAATATTGAAACAATAGAACTTATAAAAAAACAAGTTTGGGGCACAGGATTTTTAGAACCATTATTTCTAGATAATTTTGAGGTTTGTAGACAAAATCTAATTAAATCACGGCATTTAAAATTATATTTAAAAAGAAATAATTTATATTTCGATGCTATTTGGTTTGATCGGAATAAACCGGTTCAAAAACATATTCAAGCAGCTTACAGATTAAGAGAAAATATTTGGAAAGATTCCAAATCATTACAACTATTAATTGAACATATTAAATAGAATAATTTTTAGAATTCTTTACATTTGTATGATGCAAATCATATTTGCAAAACTGCAAGATATAAATACAAATTGAATTTGAATAATCTATTTTTAGATGATTTTATCATTTTATTTGTTTCATCATATTTAAACGTTATTCGAAAATCCATTTGTAATTGGATATTTATGAAGATTAGATATATTGTCTGTCAGACAGAGTCCAATTGGACTCTGTCTCCGTTTATGTTCACTAACATGTATCAAATGTACAATTTTTTGAACTGTGCTAACATCATAGCCTGATGAAATGATTTCATTTATGGATTCATTATTTTCAATATATCGATATATAATATCATCTAATATTTTATATTGTGGTAAGTCATCTTGATCAATTTGATTCTTATATAATTCTGCTGATGGTTTACGCGAAATAATCCTTTCAGGAATAATATTAGTCTGAAAGTTACGCCATTTAGCTAAACGATATAAGAAGGTTTTATAAATATCTTTAAGGATTGCAAATCCACCGATCGTATCTCCATATAACGTGCTATAACCAACACTAATTTCTGACTTATTACTAGTATTTAGCACTATTTTGCCTGTTTGATTTGAGAATCCCATTAAGATAATACCGCGAATACGGGATTGAATATTTCCTCTAGTATTAGAAGAAAATGGTTCTTTAAATTTTTCCAATAAAATTTCTTCAAATAAAGGAATCATTGATTCAATTGAAATTGAATCAAATTGCACCTTAAGACGATGTGCTATTTCCTCTGCATCTTTCATAGAAACATCAGATGTATGACGTGATGGCATCATAATCGCATGTACCTTATCAGATCCAATAGCATCCACTGCAGCTACAAGCGTAATCGCAGAGTCGATACCTCCAGATAATCCTATTATTACACCAGGCAAATTATTTTTATAAATATAATCATGAATACTTAATACTAACGCGCTCCAGACTTGTTTTTCAGGTAAAAAGGTTAATTGAGCCAATTCACCAGAAATTACATTTACATCGTCAATAGATTTAATTGAAACGGTTGTTAATGCTTCAGTAAATTTTGGTAAACAAATTTTACACTTATTGGAAGGACTTCTTATAAAGGAGGAACCGTCAAAAACCAATTCATCTTGCCCTCCTATTAAATTAACATATACAATGAGACAATTAAAATTGTTGGCATATTTTTGTATCAAGGAATTTCGTTCTTGTTGTTTATTTATACTAAAAGGCGATGCATTTACAACTATTAGAATTTTTGCACCAGCTTCAATGGTAGTTTTAACAACTGAATCTGAATATATATCTTCGGATATCATTATACCAAAACATATATTTTTAATAGTAAAAACTAATGGTTGCTTACCTGTTGAGAAACAATTCTTTTCATTAAATCTTTTAGAATTAATTAGTATCTGTTTTCGATATAATCCAATTATATTTCCTTCATATAAAATTGAAATAGCATTGTACAATGAATTGTTTTCTCTGTGGATATGTCCTATTAAGGTATGTAAACCTTTAAAAGAAGCTAAACTCTTTTTTATCAAATTTAGTTGGTTTTGCTGATATTCAATAAAATCAGATCGGAAAAGTAAACCTTGTAAAGGATAACCAACTAAAGATAATTCAGGCGTTACAATAATATTAGAACCTTGTTGGTAAGAACGACGTGCTGATATGAGTATTTTGTTTACATTTTCAGATAAATTACCAACATGTGAATTTATCTGTGCAATTGTAAGATTTACAGTACTCATTTTTAAAATACTCCTATACTTTTCTAAATATTCTGACTCAATGTTTAATCTTGAAAGTGCTCTTAAAAGTGCTCTTAAAAGTGCTTATCTAAAACAACCTTTTTGTTCACTAATTCTTGCAATGATTTTCCCAATTTGCAAAAATCAGTTCCAGATGGTTTTTGATATAAATACAATCCTAATTCAGGTAAAATTGCTAATAAATAATCAAAGATATCACCTTGGATGCGTTCGTATTCAACCAATGCTGTTAATGCTGTAAAACAGTAAATTTCAATTGGTATACCATCAGATTTAGGCTCCATCATTCGAACCATCATGGTCATATCTTTACGTAATTCTGAATGTTCTTTTAAATAAGCTAAAGCATAAGCACGAAATATTCCAATATTAGTTAGACGTCGATAATTTTCTGGTAAATTGCTTATGTTTGTTGAAGTATTATTAGATTGTATAAAATTTGCCTTTTTTATTGTTAAATAATCACTTAACAATTTTAATTCCATAAACTTTCTTAATTCATATTTACCTAAAAATCGAATACTAGTTGCATCTATAAGTAATGTTCTTTTAATGCGACGCCCGCCGGATTCAAACATTTGTCTGTAATTTCGATAACTTTCTGAAAATAATTTATATGTAGGAACAGTTGTAACTGTATTATCCAAGTTTTGGACCTTTACAGTATGTAAAGCAATATCACGAACAAATCCATCAGCATTAGACTGAGGCATCTGAATCCAATCTCCAATTCGTAACATATCATTAGTTGTCAGTTGTGTACTAGCAACTAATGAAAGTAAGGTATCTTTAAAAACTAATAGTAAAACTGCTGATAAAGCACCTAACCCAGAAATCATCCATAAAGGAGAACGTCCAATTAGTATTGATAATACTAATATCGTACAGACAATAACCAAAATTAATTGCCCTATTTGGATATAACCTTTAATTGATCGTGTCTTCGCTCGAGTGCTGATAGAATGCATATCTTGTAAGGCACTTAATGTCCCACCAAATGTTATGAAAAGACATATTAAAACACCTGCATTTGCTATTCGTCCTATGAATTCAGCTGATTGATTAATATGTGGTATTAATCTTATACCTATGGAAATTATGCAAAATGGCACTGCATACCAAATGCTTTGATAGACTCTATTTTTAATCAATGCTTTATTCCATTCATCATATCCACTTAATATCAAAGCACGATTAGTGGCTTGTAGAATTAATCGTGCTACTATCCATTGTATAAAAATTAACACTATAATAAGTATTCCAATACTTGTCATAGTTTGCATCCAATTTGTTTTAGGCATATATATATTGAAAATTTTTAAAAATCCCATTGAAAAACTCCATTTTATCTGATAATTGTTTACATAATGCCTGATTTTATTAATAAAAAATTAGATCAATTGTTAATTCTAAAAAATAAAAATATTCTGAAAATATTGCAAACTATCTTTGAATAAGAATTTACCTATTATGAAACAAACTTCTATATCCAATAAAAACCAATTTAAAAATAAAAAAAAAGTCTGGTCTGCCAGATTTTCCGAATCAGTATCAGAACTTGTAAAAAGTTATACTGCATCTATTCATTTTGATAAGCGATTAGCGAATCATGATATCCAAGGTTCATTAGCTCATGCAAAAATGCTCGCTTCTCAAAAAATTATTTCTGAAAAAGATCTGGCAGATATACAACGAGGAATGGAAATCATTCTACTTGAAATAAAAAATGATACTTTTCAATGGTCTCTTGATTTAGAAGATGTTCATTTGAATATTGAAAATCGGCTAGTTGAACTGATAGGTGATGCCGGTAAACGTTTGCATACTGGTCGGTCAAGAAATGATCAAGTAACTACTGATACTCGCTTATGGTTACGCATGGAAATTGACAATCTATTATGCCTTTTGCGTCGTTTAAAAGAATCGTTAGCTAATATTGCATTAAAACATTCAGATACTATTATGCCGGGATTTACTCACTTACAGATTGCTCAACCTATTACTTTTGGTCATCATTTATTAGCTTATGCAGAAATGTTTGAGCGTGATTCTGAAAGATTACTAGATTGTCGAAAAAGGGTCAATCAGTTACCACTTGGATCGGCTGCCTTATCAGGTACTTCGTTTTCTATTGATCGAGAACAAGTTGCAAAGATTCTAGGATTTGTTGGAATTTGTCGTAATTCACTAGACGCAGTATCAGATCGTGATTTTATCATTGAATTTTGCGCAGCTTCTGCTCTTATTATGACACATATTTCTCGTTTTTCTGAAGAATTAATACTATGGATGAATCCACTTATTAGTTTTGTTGAATTGCCTGATAGTTTTTGTACTGGAAGTTCAATAATGCCTCAAAAAAAGAATCCGGACGTACCTGAATTAGCACGTGGTAAAACTGGTCGTGTTATTGGTAATTTAGTTGCTTTATTAAATCTAGTTAAGGGTCAGCCATTAGGATATAATAAAGATAATCAAGAAGATAAGGAAAGCTTGTTTGATACTGTTGATACAGTTCATGAAACATTGCTAATTTTCATTGAAATTGTATCTCACCTAAATGTAAGAGTAGATAACACATATGCAGCAGCATCAATTGGATTTTCAACAGCTACAGATTTTGCAGATTATTTGGTCAGAATTGGTTTACCATTTCGTGATGCCCATGAATTGGTCTCTCAAGTAGTTCTTGACTGTGAAAAACGTGATTGCAATTTATCAGATCTTACATTAAAAGATTTTCAAAAATATTGTCCTGATATTGGTGATGATATTCACAGTTTTTTAAGTCTTGAGGGTTCTGTTTCTATAAGGAATCATATTGGAGGAACTGCTCCCGAATGTGTACGTAGGGAAGCAAGGCGCATATTAGCTTATTCATCCCAAAATTGATTCAGGATTAATTTAAAGTAATCTCAATATTTTTCTGTATCATAGTTCATGATTACATATTTTAATTTTCTCTAAAAAATTTTAATTTTTTAGAGATTTAAACGACGAAAATCCATTAAGATGCTAATCAAATAGGTATTAAAACGAGCTGCTGTAGCTCCATCAATAACACGATGATCATAAGATAAAGAAATAGGTAGAAAAAGACGAGGTATAAATTCTTTACCATTCCAAACAGGTTTATAAATTGTACGCGATATACCTAAAATTGCTACTTCTGGTGCATTAATAATAGGAGTAAATGAAGTTCCTCCATTTTTTCCTAAGGAAGAAATGGAGAAACATCCACCTTGTAGATCAGATGGAGCTATTTTATTAGATCGTGCTTTTTTAGCTAATTCCCTTATTTGACAGGAAATTTCAATAATGCCTTTCTTATCTGCGTCCCGAATGACTGGAACTACTAATCCATTTATTGTATCTACCGCAAAACCAATATGGTAATATTTTTTGAATATCAGTTGTTCACCATCTATGGATGTATTAAATTCGGGAAATTCTTTTAAAGATGCAACTGTAGCTTTAATTAGAAAAGCCAATAGCGTAAATTTTATGTTTGATTTTTCATATTCTTTGTTTAAAGAAATACGTAATGCTTCTAAATCTGTAATATCAGCTTCATCATTATTAGTAACATGTGGAATCATGACCCAATTACGATGTAAATTAGCTCCTGAAATTTTCTGGACACGTGATAAGAATTTAATATCTATAGGACCAAATTTCGAAAAATCTGTTTTAGGCCATGGTAATAAATTTAAATTTTTATTACCAATATTAAGATTCGTATTATTTTTTTTATCTGCATTCTTTTCTAAAAAAGAATGCAGATCTTTCATTGTAATACGATTATTCATGCCAGTACTTTCTACTTTATTTAGATTTATATTCAATTCACGAGCAAGTTTTCGTACAGAAGGAGATGAATAAGGTATATTCAAATTATTATCGATAGAATTTTTTGGTTCATCTATTAATGATTTCTTTACTATATTTGAAGAAATAGGTCGTGTTGGCAAATCTATTTCAGATTGAATATTGACATCCAAAATTAGAGATCCTTCAGAAACTTTATCGCCTACTTTGACATGTAAAGATTCTACCCAACCTGTTACTGGAGCTGGAATTTCCATCGAAGCTTTTTCAGATTCAATAGTTATTAAACTTTGTTCTTGTTTAATAAAATCTCCAACAGAAATCAATACTTCAATAATTTCAACATTTCTAATTTCACCAACATCTGGAATTTTCACTTGAAATATATTACTCATTCTTTCCCTTAAGAATAGTGTGGATTAACTTTATTAGGATTTATATCATATTTTTGCATTACTTCAGAGAGTATAATGACCGGTAATTTACCTTCATCAACTAATGCTTTAAATGCTGAAAGTAAAATGAAATACCGATCAATTTCGAAATGTTCACGCAATTCATTTCGAAAATCTGATCGACCAAAACCATCTGTTCCCAATACTCGATAAATTCGCCCTTTTGGTATAAAAGGGCGAATTTGATCTGCAAATAATTTCATATAGTCAGTTGCAGCAATAATGGGTCCATCTGTTTCAAGAAACTTTTCAGTTACATATGCGATCTGGGGTTTTTTAAAAGGATGAAGTAAATTATAACGATCAACATCCAAACCATTACGTCTCAATTCTGTAAAACTTGTAACACTCCAAGTATCTGAAGGTATATTCCAATCACTTTCTAATAATTCTTGTGCTGCTAGAACCTCACGAAAAATTGTGCCAGAACCTATTAATTGCACTTTATTTTTACAACCCTTACTAGATCTAAATTTGTACATTCCTCTAATTATCTCATTTTCATTCTCAGATTTTAAACTAGGTTGAGGATAATTCTCATTCATAACTGTTATATAGTAATAAACATTTTCTTGGGCTTCAATCATACGCTTTAATCCATCATGTATGATAATAGCTAATTCATATGCAAAAGTTGGATCATAAGATATACAATTAGGAATTGTAGCAGCATAAATATGGCTATGACCGTCCGCGTGTTGTAATCCTTCACCGTTTAAAGTAGTACGACCCGCAGTACCACCAATTAAAAATCCGCGAGCTTGCATATCACCCGCTGCCCAAGCTAAATCACCGATACGTTGAAATCCAAACATTGAGTAATAAATAAAAAATGGAATCATAATACGATTATTAGTAGAATACGAAGTAGCAGCTGCAATCCAAGAACTTATTGCGCCCGCCTCATTAATACCTTCTTGTAATAATTGACCATCAGATTCTTCACGATAGTACATAACTTGATCCTTATCAACCGGAGTATACTTTTGACCTTCTGGAGCATAAATACCAATCTTTCTAAAGAGTCCTTCCATTCCAAAAGTTCTAGACTCATCAGCTAAAATAGGTACTACTCGCTCCCCTAAATATTTATCACGAAGAATTTGATTTAATATACGTACGAAAACTTGTGTAGTTGAGATTTCACGATTATGAATCGTATTTTCTAAAATATTTTTAAATATTTCTTTTAATTTCGGTATTTCAAATTTTTCATCAGATTTTTGACGCCTACTTGGTAAATAACCACCAAGAGTTTGACGACGTTCATGTAAATATTTCATTTCCGGTGAATTATCTGCCGGTTTAAAATAGGGTAACTTCTCAAGTTCTTTATCGGAAATTGGAATATTGAAACGATTTCGAAATTCTTTTATAGATTCTAGATCTAGTTTTTTATGTTGATGTGCAAGATTTTTTGCCTGACTTATATGACCTAAACCATATCCTTTAATAGTTTTGGCAAGAATCACACTAGGTTGACCTAGATGTTTGTTTGCTAGATCAAATGCTGCATATACTTTATTTGGATCATGTCCACCACGATTTAAACGCCAAATATCTTCATCGCTCATTCTTGAAACTGCTTCGAGTAATTTTGGATGCTTACCAAAAAAGTTCTCACGTACAAACTTGCCATTATTTGCTTTATATGTTTGATATTCACCATCAATTGTTTCTTCCATAATGGAACGCAATATTCCTTCTTTATCATTTTCCAATAATTGATCCCAATAACTACCCCAGATTAATTTAATTACATTCCATCCTGCACCACGAAAAATTCCTTCCAATTCTTGAATAATTTTACCATTTCCGCGAACTGGTCCATCTAAACGTTGTAAATTACAATTTACAACAAAAATTAGATTATCAAGTTTTTCACGCGCAGCCAAAGCTATAGCACCTAATGATTCGGGTTCATCCATTTCACCATCGCCACAAAATACCCAAACTTTTCTATTGTGGGTATCAGCAATTTTACGAGCATGTAAATATTTCAAAAAACGAGCCTGATAAATTGCCATTAATGGCCCAAGTCCCATTGATACTGTTGGGAATTGCCAAAAATTAGGCATTAATTTTGGATGGGGATAAGAAGATAATCCATTCATACTAATTTCCTGTCGGAAATTGTCCATTTGCTCAGTTGTTAAACGACCTTCCAAATAAGCACGTCCATATATACCAGGAGAGGTATGACCTTGAAAATAAATTAAATCGCCACCATTTTTTTCGTTTTCTGCATGCCAGAAATGATCTTGACCACATTCAATCATAGTACTTAGAGAGGCAAATGAAGCTAAATGTCCACCTAAATCGCCATTACCATCTGAATGCTGTTTATTAGCCTTTACTACCATTACCATAGCATTCCATCTAATATAAGAACGAATCTTTGATTCAAGTTCTAAATCTCCAGGATATTTTGGTTGTTTATTTGGTGAAATTGAATTGACGTAAGCTGTACTTATTGGTACAGATATTTTTATATCGAGATGACGTGCTGCATTAATTAAATTTTCTAGCAAATAATGTGTATGTTGCAATCCTGAATGTTTTAAAACAGATATCAGGGCCTCGATCCATTCCTGGATTTCTTGTTTTTTTTCATTAACGGCTTGCGAATTTATAATTATATCTTGATTACAAGAGGACATAACAATTCTACCTTCTATCATTTAATTTTGACACTTTTTTAAAAATCTTTATTATTCTTTTTTTAAAGAACATATTTTTTTAAATAACAAGTTGTACAGTTTAAATATCTTTATTACTTTATGAATTTCATATTTTTAAGGATTTCAAACATATTTAATTATGACTTTTTTTTAAACTAAAAATATCAGAATAGATTGAATATAGGAATATTCTTCTATAATTACTGCTAATTATTATTACTAAATGTAAATTATATTAATTTTATACATTTGCATTTAGATATTTCAAATATCTGAGATTTACTTTTATTCTCAAATTCTCAATAAATGCTATAGCCAATCAAAATATCTTATCTATATAAATGTAAATTAACTTTCAAAAAATAATTAATTCCATATTACTAATCCATCTATTCTTCTTATTTCAAATTGATCGAATATAGAAGCAAGTATCTATTTTTAGTATAAAATATAGATACTTGTAATAAATTCTTTGTAAGGAATCAATAAGACGGATAGAATTAATATTTAATTATGATTAAAAATAAGAAACATAAATTCAAATTGATCCAAACAAATTCAAATTTTTCATGAATATGAATATTATAGATTGTCTTCAATTATCAAAGAATATTTGTGAGCATGCTGCACAGCATGTTATACAATTAAAAAAAATAGGAATTATTCCAGGCTTAGCAGTGGTACTAGTTGGTCAGGATTTTGCTTCAGAGATTTATGTTCGAAATAAGTTGCTTGCTTGCAAAAAGGCTGGAATATATTCCGTTGAAAAATATTATTCTCCTGATATTAAAGAAACTGAACTTTTAACCGAAATTGAAATACTAAATCAAAATCCAGATATCCATGGAATTATTGTTCAATTACCATTACCAAAACATATGGATATGTATAAAATTACAAATGCTATTTCTGTTTCAAAAGATGTTGATGGATTTCATTTTATTAATGCTGGTCGAGTTATGATGGGAAATCCATATTTTAAACCATGTACACCATATGGTATAATGAAAATATTAGAATATGAAAACATAAAATTGTGCGGTTCTGATGTTACAATCGTAGGATCAAGCAACATTGTTGGTAAGCCCATAGCCATGCTGCTTGTTCAAGCAGGCTCTACAGTTACAATTTGTAATTCTAGGACAAAAAATCTTGCAGAAAAAACACGTCAAGCAGATATTTTAATAACAGCAACCGGAAAATCTAGACTGATTAATAAATTCATGATCAAACCAGGTGCAGTTGTAATTGATGTTGGCATTAGTCGTGATACTAATGGATATTTATGTGGTGATGTTGATTTTAATTCAGTTAAAAATATTGCTGGATCTATTACGAAAGTACCTGGTGGTGTTGGACCTATGACTGTTGCTATGTTACTTATTAATACAGTGAAAGCAGCTTCTATTTCTTGTTAGTCAATTCAGATTATATAAGAAATAAGTACATATAGTCCCTATTATAAGACTATACGTACTTATAATAATAGTCTTATAATAGATCATAATTTTCTTTAATAAACTGATAAAGTATAATTTATTCAAATAAAATCTTTTAAAGATTTATCTTATTCTCATTTCTATAACAGAATATTTTCTGCAACCCAATCTTTAGCAAAGCTTTCTGCTAAGCTTCTAGCTTCATATAAAGAATTGCAAGATCCAAGATAAGTAAATGCAGTATCTAACTCAGTACCACCCTCTGCAGTAACAGTTAAAAGAACACCGTATCCTCCAGTATCTATAGCAGCTGTTGAAACATCAATTAATACTTCCTGGTCACGATGTTGCATATATAAACACCTCCAATTATCAATGAAATATCATACAGTCATTTTAATAAGAAAACTACATAATTAAAATTTTTTTAATTCTATTTTTCGGGATGATGAGATTCGAACTCATGACCACTTGCACCCCATGCAAGTACGCTACCAAACTGCGCTACATCCCGAATTAATATTTAAGAGCGTTGCCGAGCGAAATGTATACGAATTAATTCATTTTTGATATGGGTAATACAGTTTGATATGAAAGCTTCATTCAAATTTTTATTAAAATCTTGCAGATAAAAACGTAATGTCAAGCTTTTCTCTTTTATAAAACCTTCATTATTTATAGATTCTTGATGCCAAACGTCATATACAAACATATCTTGTATTATATTCAACTTTGGATCATCTTTAATTAAAGATCTTATTGTGTCAAAAATTTCTTGTACCGGTATATTTTTATTGATCCATATAGATAAATCGCGCGTTACAATTGGATTTTTTGATATCTTATTTAATTTTGGAGTACCAATTTTTAATAAGGATTCCATATCTAACTCGAATACAATAGGTGACTGAATTAAACCAACCTTTTTAGATAATCGTGGATCCAATTCACCTATCCAACCAATAGTTTGTTCATTCAAATTAATACACGCACTCCGTCCAGAATGCAAAGCTGGGTGTTTTTTATGTGTGAATTTAAGTTGTCTTGATGCATATTTTCCAAATAAATTTTCTACGTCACATTTTACATCATAGAAATCGACAGGACGATTAGATATACCCCATTGGTCTGTTAAAAACTTTCCCCATGCAACACCAGCTAAACGTATTGGTTGATTAATACCTTTAACATTTAAAGTATTATTTTTTATTTCTGAATCACGCATAAAAACACGTCCTAATTCAAATACACGAACACGATATTGTTTACGTTTAGAATTATAAAAAACATTAGAAATCAATCCGGCTATTAAACTAGAACGCATAACAGATAATTGATGAGTAACAGGATTTAGCAATCTAATAGGATTATCATTATTAGAATAATCATATTCCCATTCAGCTTTTACAAAACTATAATTTATTACTTCTTGATAATCTTGTGCAGCAAGAAGATGACGCCAATAATGTGTACTGGATTTCATGCTAGATTTTTTCAACATCTCCGCTTTTATTAAAGGAGGAGAGTAAGGAATTTTCTCAAAACCATAAATTCTCGCAACTTCCTCAATAAGTTCTTCTTCAATATTTAAATCAAAACGATATGAAGGCGGATTCACAAAGAAATCTTCATTCAAAGTTTTGAATTGAAAACCTAATTTAGTAAAGATTTTTACAACTTCTGAGTGTTTGATGGGTATTCCAAGAATGCGTTGGCAACGTGATAAACGCATACGTACCGTTGGTCGAGAAGGAATATTTACACTATAATCATCAACAGGGCCAACATAACCTCCACAAATATCAATAATCAAACTCGTTATATATTCAATATTTTCGAGAATACTATCATAATCTACACCTCGTTCAAAACGATTACTTGATTCAGAATCTAGTCTGTAATGTCTAGCTATGCCTCTGACAGCATTAGGAAACAAAAATGGCATATTAAGATAAATATTTTTTGTATTTAAAGATACAGCTATGAAACGACTTTCCATAATTCCTGCTATGCATTCAGCACGGTCATTTATACTAATTAGACCGACATTCGAATCAAGTTCAATTCTCTGGCCATTTGATAAAACTAAAAATTCTCCTTTTTTTGCCCAACGGATTACAATTTCTCCATTTATTTTATCTAAATCAAAAATATGTGCAGGACATCCTCTTTCTAACATAGCATAATTTAAGATATCAACTAAAGTTGATATACTTTTCTGACCGGACTGTTTTAATCTTTCTTTTATAATCCGAGGAATTGCTGCGTTTACATTAATTTCACGGATTATACGGCCAGAAAACCGTCCACATAGATCGTATGCTTGTATTTTTACAGGAACATGATCTTCTGTTTTCGGAGCAATTTTTTTAATCTTTGGAATCTTTATATTGATTTCGGTTAAAGCAGATACTTCTCTTGCTATGCCTAAGATAGATAAACAATCTGCACGATTAGGTGTAATGTTCAAAACGAAAAGCTTATCATCTAAATTTAAAACATTATGAATAGGTTGACCTAAAGGTGTATCTTCTGAAAGTTCTAATACACCAGGATTTTCTTGAGAAAATCCTAATTCAGCAGGAGAACATAACATTCCAAATGATTGTATGCCTCTAATTTTTAGATCTTGAATCTTCTTTCCATTTGGAAGTTCAGATCCAACATATGCAAGCGGAACAATAAGTCCAATTTTTAGGTTATCTGCACTACAAATAACTTGTAGAAGTTGTGAGCCATCATAAATTTTACAAATATTTAAATTTTCAGAGTTAGGATGTGGTTTAATATCAAAAATACTGGCAGTGACTATTTTTTCAGAGAATATAGAAATTGGGCTAATCTTTTCAACTTCTAATCCAATCATGGTCAATTTATTAGAAAGCTCCCTACTATCAATAGGTGGATTGATAAAGGTTCGTAACCAGGATTCTGAGAATTGTATATTCATATCCAAATTATCTATTCGTTAAATTGATTAAGAAAATAGATATCTCCTTCATAAAATTGACGTAAATCATCTATACCATATTGCAACATAGTTAACCTTTCTAATCCAGTTCCAAAAGCAAACCCAGTATAACGTTCAGGATCTAAGTCAAAGTTTTTTATTACTTGAGGGTGAATTTGTCCTAATCCAGAAATTTCTAGCCATTTTCCACAATTCGGTCCTTTAGTAAATTGCATATCAACTTCAGCAGATGGTTCTGTGAATGGAAAGAATGATGGTCGAAAGCGAGTTACTAAATCATTTCTTTCAAAAAAACAATGCAAAAAATTAATGTAAACACTCTTTAAATCAGAAAAAGAGATGTTTTCTGCAATCCACAAACCTTCAACTTGATGAAATATGGGTGAATGTGTTGCATCATTATCAACACGATATACACGCCCTGAAGATATGATTTTAATAGGAGGTTCATGTGTCATAGCATAGCGAACTTGTACCGAACTAGTATGAGTACGTAGTAAGAGTGGCAATCCATCATCATCTTTAATATCTATATAAAACGTATCTTGCATAGAACGTGCAGGATGATCAATTGGGCTATTTAACGCCGTAAAATTCACCCAATCTGTTTCTATCTCAGGTCCATCAGCTATATCAAAGCCAATTGAATGAAAAATCTGTTCTATTTTTTCTAAACTTTTCATAATTGGATGAATTCCCGAGCGAAATCTACCCCGACCTGATAATGTTACATCAATGAATTCTGAAGATAAGATAGTATCTAATTCAAATCGATCTAATTCAGTTCGCCTTTTTACTAAAAGTTCTTCAATTTTCTTCTTAGCTTTATTAACGTCTATACCAATTTTACGTCTTTTTTCATAATCTAACTTTTCTATATTCCATTCTTTTATTAAAGTAGTTATCGCTCCTTTTTTACCTAAAAATTTACTCTTTATATTTTCTAGAATAGCTTTTTTAGTAGTAGAATTAAATTGTTCATTAGCTTGCTGAACCAATTGATCAAGCGATAGATTCATAAATATCTAATCCTTATATTTTAGAAAAAATAAGTATCCAGAATATTTTTTATTTATAGTTTTATATTGCTTCATTTACATTTATATATTTACGATTTTCTATCGACTTAATGTTTTGTACAAAATTTCTAAAACCATTTTTATCATTCACAGCTAAATCAGCTAACATTTTTCTGTTTATATCGATCATTGATTTTTTTAAGATAGTCATAAAAGTACTATAATTTAACCCATACTCACGTACCGCTGCACTAATACGTGTAATCCATAAAGAACGAAATGTGCGTTTTTTATTACGGCGATCACGATATGCATACTGTCCAGCATGCATAACAGCTTGTTTTGCAATACGAAATACATTACCGCGTCGACCACGATAACCTTTAGCAGAATTAATAATTCTTTTATGACGAGCATGGGAAGTAACCCCGCGTTTTACACGTGGCATAATAATATTTTCTCCGTTAAATTATTCTAATTAAGCATAAGGAATCATTTGTTTTACTGATGATACATTTGCATCATGAACTCTCACAGATTTTCGCAATTGACGTTTTGTTTTAGTAGTCTTCTTTGTAAGAATATGATTTTTAAATGCTTGACTACGTTTAATAAAACCATTACCAAAAATACTAAATCGCTTTAATGCACCTTTCTTAGTCTTCATTTTAGGCATAATAACCTCTGGATTTATACCGAATGGATAATAATACTTAAACACTTAGTTGCTTAATTATGTGTTTAATAAAATTCTGAAATTAAGTTTTTCTGTAATTACAGGATTATTCTTAATGATTTGTGTTATTCAAAATAGATGGGTTATCGCTTGCTAAGTTAGTCAATTGTTAGTTAATTTTTTTTGGTTAGTTTCAATATTCGAAATATTCGAATCGATTAAAATAAAACTAGAATTACCACATTTAAATCTAAGAGTTAAATGTGGTAATTCTAGTTTTATTTAGAACTGTTTTTATTAGAATTATTTTCTAGTGAATTTAAACGATCACCAAGTCTTTGAACCTGAATATCAATTTCTTCAATATGTTTTCTTGTTGATTCTAATAAATCTGTTTTTTCATTAAATTCCTCACGCGTTACTAAATCAAGACGATTTAGTAATCGAGAAACTAAACTGTGCAATCCTCTTTCAACATCTGAAATAGGACTGCTTTCAACTATATTACCAATTTTTTTGCGTAAATATTCAGACCAATTTATACGAGTCATTACGCACCCCATAAAATCTAGATATTCAAATCTTGAATTATAATGATCGCACTAAAGCATAAAAAAATGCTAGAAATATTTATATTATTTATATAATAAAATAGATAAAATCATTATATATAGAAAATTGTTGCAAGTTAACGACGTTGTTCTAGAAAATATTTATTATTAGATTATTAACATAAAATTCTAAAATGTACTATATCCACCAGCCAAAATTAATCAGAAAAATTCTTCTCTGCAAATCTCCAATTAATCAATATCCAAAAACTTTTTAAATATTGGGGACGAACATTACGATAATCAATATAGTAGGCATGTTCCCAAATATCACAAGTTAGCAATGCAACATCACTTGTAATCAATGGATTCTCAGCATTGCTAGTATTTAATATATTTAGCGTTCCGTCAGGTTTTTTAACTAACCAAGTCCAACCTGATCCAAAATTGCTAATTGCAGATTTAGTAAATTCTTCTTTGAAAGAATCTATATTATTCCATCTTAAATTAATTGCATCAGCAAGCGCGCCTGTTGGTTTCTGATTAATTTCAGGAGATAAGCTATTCCAATAGAATGTGTGATTCCATATTTGTGCAGCATTATTAAATATGCTTCCTGAAGAATTTTTAATAATTTTTTCTAACGAAAATTTCTCAAAATCGGTTCCAGATATTAGATTGTTCAAATTTGTTACATAGGCATTATGGTGCTTTCCGTAGTGAAATTCTAAAGTTTCTTTAGAAATATATGGAACTAATGCATCCATAGCATATGGAAGCTTTGGAAGTATATGTATCATGAATGATTACCTATAAGAGTACAATATATAAAGATATTCATTAATTAGTGTTATATGATTAAGATGTATGTTACTCGAGAATTTTTATAATTTTACAGTTAATAATATAATAATTGTACTTCATATAATGAAGGTGAACTCCTATTTTTTATAACAGATTATCCTATATATTGCAATTAGAATTAGAATCTATTTACATATTTTATCTTAATTTTTATGTTTAATAAAATTATTAATGCTAAATTTACTATATAAACATAAATCAATATTATGTTCCATTCTGGAGCCTTCTATAAGAAATTGGAATTTTTAAAATCTAAATTATTTATCATTTAACCTATATGGATTGATATTTCATATGGTCTTACCATAACCTATAAATAAATATTATGAATATTATGTAATATATAGTATTATTTTAATAATTAAAATGCTTAAATTTTTATGTTGAAATCCAATTGTAGTTAGCTATGGATAGTGAATATATCATTAAGTTTTATTTATATTTCCTGACTTGAAATGAGATCGGTATCTTTTAATATTTGATAATGAATTTTCAGTAATTAATAAGAAAAATTTCACTATCAATTTTGATACATTCTAATCAGTTCCAGTTTTCAAAAACATTAGAAGCATCTTTAAGATTATTTTATATCTATTGGAATATTTATTTATTGGAATATATCTCGATATATAGCGGATCTTCTGATCGTGTTTTGTCATATATGAGATTGAAAAATTTGATTTATTTTTACTTTAAATATTATACGGTATTTGATTATTTCATTGAACATTATGATTTTAATCATACGCTATTTAAAATAGCTATTTAAAAAAAGTAAACAAGATGCAAATGCAATTTTTAATTGTTTAAAAATGTTTAAAATGTTCTTATTTTCAGCGACGATTCATGATTTTAGAAATTTCTGCTATAGTCAGATTTTAGAAATTAATTCATTTATTTAATGACTTATCTCAGTTTTTAAAGAATGTTAATGATTTATTTTAATTTTAAAAAATGAATATTGATACAAAAAATACTGATATAAAAAATAGAAATATAAGCAAGATTATAAATATTTTTCAAATTTAATTTTTTAAAAGTGATAAAAAGTAATCGAATTAATTAAATTCAATGAAATAGTTATTCAAAACTATCTGTATAACATGTAGTGAGTTTGTAGTGTGATAAAATTCTCACAAAAAGAATTGAGTAAAATGAAATATAATATTTTATTAATATAAGTAAATTTTTATTTGAAAATGGAACCTCGTCTTTTAAATATACTGGTTTGCCCACTATGCAAAGGAGATCTTAAATACGATATCTTGAGATCTGAAATGATTTGTTACAAAGATCGTATACTATTTCCAATTCATGATGATATTCCGATTCTTCTCGAATCTGCAGCTCAATCACTAGATAATAATAATTCTAATTTCGATTTTGATCAAAAATAATCTTGATATTTTATCGTATAGATAATTGGATCATTTGTTTTTTATTAGTTAATTCTCTATAGTTTGGATTGGGGATTCTATTTTATTTTAAATTACTTAATTAATAAACAAACTCTTTCTTGCTGAAATTTATGGCTTACCTATAGTAGGTATTGCGCAACATTTTTCTCAGTCCAATGCTAAGAAAATTAGAATTTTAACAAAAATAATATATACATTCAAAATGTAATAATTAAGTATAGATTTTTACTAATATTTACGAGAAAAATTTTTTGTTTGCTTTTTTATGCTGTCTGAAGCAGCAAAAAATTTAAATTTATAATAATTAATAATATCATCTTGTCAATTTCAAAATAATAATGAATCACTAATTAAACTCAAATTTGATTGATATTGTTTCCAAAACTGTCTTAAGATTATCTTACTGCTG
This sequence comes from uncultured Burkholderiaceae bacterium, assembly GCA_964620485.1. Lineage (GTDB taxonomy): Bacteria > Pseudomonadota > Gammaproteobacteria > Burkholderiales > Burkholderiaceae_B > CAZTUH01. Next base: position 66,271 of record CAZUGU010000008.1, read on the forward strand.
GTATTGCTATGTATATGTTTGTCTAATTAAGGATATTAAGAGTTTAATTAATTCGAATATTATTAAAATTATATATTTATTATATTGCGTCAGAATTTTAGAGATAAACTTGAAATTATATGCATATCGGTTGCATTCAATTTTTGAATAAATTTTCACTAATGTCGATAAATTTACCGAAATGATATAAATTATTGAAACAAATTATGTAGCATAGAAAATTTTCTAATAATTCACGAAATACAGAGTTCTTGAAACAAGTTCAAATATCCTAGATGATCTATGTGTTCAATATATTTATATGATCGATAAAATTTAGAAAATAAATAACTGAACGTATTAATTATTTTTTATAGTTATTCCAATATTTTAGTTTGAATAACTAAATTATATTTAATAACTTTTCTTGGAGCAGACTAAATGCGCCTTGTTTTACTTGGCCCGCCCGGATCTGGTAAAGGAACTCAAGCAATATTTATAGAAGAATATTTTAAAATTCCGAAAATTTCTACTGGTGATATGCTACGTTTAGCTATTAAAAATAATGAGCCTCTTGGCTTAACTGCTAAAGAAGTAATGGATTCAGGAAAATTATTGCCTGATGAAATCATTATTCAGTTGATAAATAATCGTTTGATTCAATTAGATTGTTCAAATGGATATCTATTAGATGGTTTTCCAAGAAATATTGCTCAAGCAAATTCACTTAAATCATCTGGATTTGAGTTAGATTATGTTATTGAAATTGTAGTTCCTGAAAAAGATATTGTGGAACGTATAAGTGGCCGTCGCGTACATCCTATGAGTGGTCGAAGCTATCATGTTATTTTCAATCCACCTATCATTGACGGTAAAGATAATATAACAGGAGATTTACTAATTCAGCGTAATGATGATCGAGAAGAAATTGTGAGAAATCGTTTAAAAATTTATATTCAACAAACAAGACCTTTGATTGATTACTATTTAGATTTGACAAATAACAAAAAAATACCGAATCTTAAATATCGAAGAATATCTGGATCTGGTTCAGTAGAAGAAGTAAGAAATAGATTATTTAGCGCAATAAATTAGTTATATATTCTGTAAAAAACAGTAATTTTAAATAACCATGATATATAATATTGTATTTAATTGGAAATAATAATTATAATTTCCAATTATTAGGTTAGTTCTATATAATTATTATATTTTCGAATATCGCTACAGTAGTGATGATTTTATATTTCATATATGAAAAAATTTAATAAATATGATTTATTGTAAATGAAATAGGCTGCTTTAAAAAAACAGACTTCTGATTAAATAGTATTTTTTTAAATGTGAAACAAAGCATCTAAACTACTACAAAAACAAAGCATCTAAACTACTACAACTTTATATAAAATATCTACATATAAAATATTTCTGCATTAGTTATAATCTTGAATTTTATTTTTTCAATTCATTTATTAATCTGTTAGTATTAGTCTATTTGATAGATCTTAATACATCATTGAATAAAATTTATATTTGGCTCAAATTAATTAACTTTTTATTATTCGAATTATCCAATTTTTATATCGATGTATTTATTGATTTAATAGAAATAATCTTAGTGTAATGTTTTCCATTTTATTACCGTATTACCTATTTAATTCATATCTTATTCAAAATTAATACTTAATCGGTTTTTTTTGTTCAATTCTAAAAAAAATAATAAACTATCCATGTTTCATACACTTTTCTAAAAAATTTTTAACTATTTTTTTATAAAGATTATTGTATTTCTTATAATAAATTGATTATCAGTGTAAATTAATTAAGATTAATTTGTTATAGTTATTGAAATATTTATAAATAGGTAACTCTAAAAAATATACTGCTTTATGTATTTTATTTAAAAAATTAATGGTTATATATTATAACTTATGTAATGTCTATCCCTATTTCAATCCAGGAATTAAAGTAATGGCTAATACATCACAAACACGTAAGCGTTCTCGTCAAACCATTAAAAAAAATAAAAGAAATTCTAGTTTTAGATCAATGCTAAGAACTGCTATCAAACGTGTATATTTATCAATTAAAATTGGTAATAAGGACAAAGTTAATGAATTGCTTCAATCTACTATTTCAATAATTGATAGAATTGCTAATAAAAATATTATTCACAAAAATAAAGCAGCACGTTATAAAAGTAGGCTAGCTGCTTCTGTTAAGGCAATGATTTAATTTTAGAAATTAGATTATATTAGATTATTATTTTTATTGAAATCCAATAAAATTTAAAATCTCTGACTGTTTGGTTATTTGACACTTATTCAAATGTTGTAATTTTGTTTCGATATATTTAATCATATTTTGTAGAATTTTTTAGAAATCCCATCTCTCTAAATATTAAAATCCGAAACGAATTAAATACTATTTAAATGAGAAATCTTATGATTATAGGAAAGACATCTGTAAGACATTTTCTTCAATTAAAGGATTTTACTCCTAGTGAAATTCAATATATATTGGAACGTGCTTGTTTAATAAAGCATAAAAATATAAAAAAATGTGATTCACACATGACGCTTCAGAGTAAAATTCTAGCTATGATTTTTGAAAAAGCTAGTACTCGAACAAGAGTTTCATTTGAAGCAGGCATGTTGCAATTAGGGGGATCAGTTATAAATTTAACATCAACTGAATCTCAATTAGGACGAGGGGAATCCATAGAAGATACGGCTAAAGTAATCTCAAGAATGGTTGATATTGTCATGATCAGAACCTTCAAACAGAGTCGTATCGAAAGATTTGCTATGAATTCTCAAGTTCCTGTAATCAATGGATTAACAAATGAATTTCATCCATGCCAAATATTGGCTGATATTTTTACTTATCTTGAATATCGAGGTCAAATTACTCAAAAAATCGTAGCATGGATTGGAGATGCTAATAATATAGCATATACTTGGTTACAGGCAGCTGAAATGCTGAATTTTACATTGCATGTGTCTACTCCTGTGGGATATGGAATGGATAAAATTAGAATTGGTAAATTACCTGAAAATACACTAAAAATATTTGATAATCCTAGGCATGCTTGTCAAGGAGCTCATCTTGTTAGTACAGATGTTTGGACCAGCATGGGATTTGAATTGGAAAATGAAAATAGAAAAATTGCATTTAATAATTGGTGTGTTAATTCAGATATGCTTTCTTTAGCTGATCCTCAAGCAATCTTTATGCATTGTTTACCAGCACATCGTGGTGAAGAAGTAATGTCTGATGTTATTGATGGTCCAAAAAGTGTTGTCTGGGATGAAGCAGAAAATCGCTTACATATACAAAAGGCATTGATGGAATTTTTAATACTAGGAAAAGTAAATTGATCTCAAACATATTTATAATAATTCAATACAATTATATAATATAATAATATATCAATATATAATTAATATCTTAGTTATAAATTAGTTATAAATTGAGTATTTTTATAATTCTAATCATTTTTGACAATTGATTTATACAATGAATATTATTCTTCCAAATCTTCCTGTTGGACAAAAAGTTGGCATCGCTTTTTCTGGTGGTCTAGATACGAGTGCTGCCATTCTATGGATGCGACAAAACAATTCTTTTCCTTATGCTTATATTGCTAATCTTGGTCAACCAGATGAGTTAGATTATGAAGAAATTCCGGCCCGTGCTATAAAATATGGTGCTATAAAGGCTAGATTAATTGATTGCCGAGAAAAACTAGCTTCTGAAGGCATTTCTGTTTTGCAATCAGGCGCTTTTCATATATCAACAGCCGGAATTCCTTATTTTAATACTACACCAATTGGTCGAGCTGTTACTAGTATATCTTTAGTAGCTTCCATGAAAGAAGATCATGTTAATATTTGGGGAGATGGTAGTACTTATAAAGGAAATGATATAGAACGTTTTTATCGATATGGATTACTTACTAATCCTAATTTAAAAATTTATAAACCGTGGCTTGATCAGGCTTTTATTGATGAATTAGGTGGTCGGTTAGAAATGTTTAATTATCTAAAAAAATTTGGTTTTGAATATAAAATGTCAGTTGAACAAGCTTATTCAACTGATTCGAATTTACTTGGAGCTACACATGAAGCTAAGAATCTTGAATATTTAAACTCAAGTGTTAAAACTGTTCGTCCAATCATGAATGTAGCTTTTTGGCGTGAAGATATTCAAATTAAGCCTGAAGAAGTAACTATATCTTTTGAAAAAGGCAATCCAGTTGCAATAAATGGTAATGAATTTACAAGCCAAACAGAACTAATCTTGGAAGCTAATCGTATTGGAGGTCGACACGGTCTGGGAATGAGCGATCAAATTGAAAATCGTATCATCGAAGCAAAGAGTCGTGGTATTTATGAAGCTCCCGGGATGGCTTTATTATTTATTGCTTATGAACGTTTGATAACTGGTATTCATAACGAAGATACTATTGAACAATATCGATTTAATGGATTCAAATTAGGCAGACTACTTTATCAAGGTAGATGGTTCGATCCACAGGCAATAATGTTACGCGATGCAGCTAAACGCTGGATTGCTAGTGCAATTACTGGTGAAGTGATGCTTGAGTTACGTCGAGGAAATGATTATTCTATTCTTGATACTGTTTCAAAAAATCTTACATATCATTCAAATCGACTAACAATGGAAAAGACTGAACAATTTTTCTCACCAACAGATCGAATTGGACAATTAACTATGCGAAATTTGGATATTAGAGATACATATGAAAAATTATTAAATTATGAAAGAGAGTGTTTAATTGAACGAACATCTGATGATGTTGTTTTACCAATTATAAATTCTTTCAATCATAAATAGCAAATTAACTTTCATATTAAAAATTCTATGGGATTAGTATGGGATAGAATAATTAGTTAGTTTTAACTAAGATTATTTTTTCTATTTATGATTTTATCATTCATATATTCACATAAACAATATTATTCTGACTTATTTATTATGGTGGGTACTACAGGAATCGAACCTGTGACTTGCGCCTTGTAATAGCGCCACTCTACCGACTGAGCTAAGTACCCATTTAATAAATATTCCAGAATTTAGCTATCTATCAAACAATAGATAAGACATTTCTAGAAAGAAACTAATCCAAAGCATCCTTCAATGCTTTACCAGGTCGAAATCTAAGTATTTTGGATTCTCTAATTTTTATTATTTCACCAGTACGAGGATTTCTACCCATACGAGCAGTGCGAATAGATGTAGAAAATGTACCAAATCCAATCAAAGTGACTGTATTTTCATTTTTTAATGAATCCTTAATTGTACTGAAAAATGCATTCAATAGGCGATTAACCGCTGCTTGGGAGTTTCCAGTTTTTATCACAATCTGATTAATAACTTCGCTTTTATTCATTAAACACCTCCCCCATATAATGTTATAATCACGATATGTTAATTATTTTAATAATCCAAATGAATTTATTACTTATAAACAAATCACTGACTATAGAAAATAACCGATGCTACAATTGTCTAAAAGGAAACTAATCCGGGCAGCATACAAAGCATTAGGCCTTGATAAAAACTTATTGTCAAGAAAAAAATTACATTCTTTGATTTTTTTAAAAAAGTACTGAATTAAATTTCTAATAAATTTAGATATTTAGGAACATTTTTAAAAATTAATTACTTTATCAAAACGGTACCGTTCAAGATTTTAATCTTCTTAAAAGTTTATTTAATCCTATTTAATCCAATTCTTAAGTCAAATATAGACGCTGACGTACACTTTCATATAAACAAATTGCACTAGCATTACTAACATTTAAGTTTTTAACTGTACCTAACATTGGAATTACAGCCAATTGATCACAATTTTTTCTTATAAGATGTCTCATACCACTACCTTCTGATCCAATAATCCAAGCTATAGATTGTCGAGCATCAATCTGATATATATATTCACTAGCTTCATCGTCTGTACCAACTAACCAAATTCCACGATCTTTTAATTGACGCATAGTACGAGCAAGATTAGTTACCATTATATATGGTGTAACTTCTGCTGTACCACAGGATACATGTTGAGCAATACTATCCAAATTTGCTGATCCATCTTTTGGTGCAATTACAGCATGTACACCAGATGCATTTGCAGTACGTAGACATGCACCTAAATTGTGTGGATCAGTTATTCTGTCTAGAATTAACAATAATAACGGTTTTTTGATCATATCTAACAAATTATCAATCTTTTTTGATAATTTTATGCGATCACAGATCATAATGACACCTTGATGCTGTTTTCCATAACTCAATGTATTAAGACGTTTAGAATTTACAAAATATAATTTGCATCCTACAGACTTTATTTGATCAATTAAAGATAACATTCGTTTATCTTGACGCGATTTATCAATATAAATAATTTTTACAGATTCAGGTGCTTGGCGTAAGCGAGAAATTACAGAATGGAATCCTAAAAGGATTTGAGTAAGTTTCATTTAATTTAAGTATTTATCCATCAAAAATTAGAATACAAGAATACCGGGTTTTAATATATAAATTTCACTGAAAAAACATAAGAAAAATATATTTTAAAATCTGAAATTATAGTAATTTAGTAAAATACTAAACACCACCATTTATATTTTAAAACAATACTTATCTACCAACGATTCAATCAAATATAAATAAATAAATATTATCAGATATAGTAGATAGGTATAGACAGAATATTCTGTCTATACCTATCTACTATATCTATACTATGTTGATCTAAATTAGATTCTGTATAGAATCTAATTTAGATCAACATAGTCAAAACATTAAGTATAATAATGAAATTACCTCTTAGAAAGATATTTATTAATTTATTAATATACTGATTGAATCATATCCAAGAATCTTTTCAAGATAAAGTTATTGATATTATATAGTTATTAGTACGATATTCGTTAATGCCCGGAAGAGGATTTGAACCTCCACACTTTCTTAGTACATGGATCTGAACCATGTGCGTCTACCAATTTCGCCATCCGGGCACTTCTTATTTGCACTTCAAGATATTTTATTGCTATTCATATTGTTATTAAGTTACTGCAGTATGGAATAGTAATGATAAATTATATTTTATTTATTTAAAATCCCAGATACTTTAAATTTTCTAATATCGATATCAATCAATAGAAGATATTAATATTAAAAATATTAATATAAAATCTCTAAAATTATGAATTAATAAAACATTTTTTATTTTTAAAATAAAAAATTAGAAAACCTAATTGCATTAGCGTTCAAAACGGGCTATGCTACAAAAGATGTTTCTAGTTTGGCATTTTATGCTGTTTAATTTTCAAGTAAGTTTATGATAGATTAATGGACAGGTTAGTATAACATGGCGCATTAGCTCAGTTGGTTAGAGCATCGGAATCATAATCCGCAGGTCCCCTGTTCGAGTCAGGGATGCGCCACTTATATTGTAATATAATTATTTAATATTTATTAGCTATTAATAGATGTTAAAATTTTTCCAATTCTCAAGAAATATTACTCATTTAATAATGTTCAATTTCTTCAAATTTATTACGCTGTTTTGGCAAGTTGTGCTGCTAAACCAGTATAAGAACGTGGAGACATATCCAATAGATATTTTTTGGGTTCGCTTGGTATGTCTAATTCTTGAATAAATTCATGCAAAATTTCTTTCGTAATTTTTTTAGTTTGAGCTAATTGTTTAAGTCTTTCATAAGGTTGAGGCAGACCATAACGGCGCATGATTGTTTGAATCGGTTCCATAAGAATTTCCCAGCACGAATTAATATCTGAATCAATTGCAACAAAGTCAACCTCTATTTTATTTAAACCAAAAATACAAGTATTCCAGGCAACTAAACAATATCCTAATCCTACACCAATATTACGTAATACAGTTGAATCAGTCAAATCACGTTGCCAGCGTGATATTGGAAGTTTTTCAGAGATATGACGTAACATAGCATTAGCTAAGCCGAGATTACCTTCTGAATTTTCAAAATCGATAGGATTAACCTTATGTGGCATGGTTGATGAACCAATTTCATTATTTTTTAAGCGTTGCTTAAAATATCTGAGTGAAATATATCCCCAAATATCACGATTTAAATCTAAAAAAATAAGATTTATACGCACTAAAGCATCAAGTAATTCAGATATCCAATCATGTGGTTCAATTTGGGTCGAATGTGAATTTTGTATAATTCCTAAACTTTTTAAAACATTTTTACTAAATTCTGGCCAATTAAATTCTGGATAAGCTGAAAAATGAGCATTATAATTTCCTGTAGCACCGTTTAATTTAGCTAAAGGCTTTACAATAGCAATTGTATTAATTGCACGACGTAGACGCGATACTACGTTAGCAAATTCTTTTCCTAATGTAGTAGGACTAGCAGGTTGCCCATGTGTACGCGACAGCATTGGTTGATGAGCATACTTTATTGCAAATTCATTTAATTTTTCCAATAAGTTTTTCAAAACTGGAATGATAACGAAATCACGGACACGTAATAAAATTAACGCATATGCAGTACTATTAATATCCTCAGATGTACAAGCAAAATGAATAAATTCTACCGAATTGGATAATTCTCTATTAGACATTGCTTTTTCTTTGAGCCAGTATTCAACAGATTTTACATCATGATTAATTTTAGATTCTATTTTTTTAATATTATCAGCATCCAATTCTGAAAATTTTTCTATAAGTTGAAATAAATATTCGCGAGATTCCTTAGAAAAAGGTGGTAATTCAGATAAACCTGCATCTGATAAAGATATCAACCAAGTAATTTCAATTTCAACTCTATGTGCTATGAGACCTGATTCTGATAGAAAGTTTCTCAAAATTTTAACATGATTTGCATAACGTCCATCAAGAGGACAAATAGCATTTAATTGATTAATCTGTTCAGAAACTTGCATATTTTACTTTTTTATTTATTGATTTATAAAATTTATTCAAAAAATCGAATTTCTTTTTCCATTTCATAAATGGAATTTTTTTGACTAAAAATAAAAACCTATACTAATTAAATTTGATTCTACAAAATACTTATTTGAATTTTGATATTTATTAGAAATATATATATATTTCTAATAAATATCAATAGATATCAATAAATATTCTTCTAAATATCAGTTAAAACAGTAACCGAATTTACTTTATGCTAGCAATTATGAATGAGCTATTTTAAAATTTTAGAAAATTGCAATTTTTATTCTTCATAAATAATTCCTCCACCCAAACATATATCACCATTATAAATTACAACCGATTGGCCTGGTGTAATAGCCCATTGCTTCTTAAGAAATTTAATCTGAAATTCATCTTTTGATACTTTTATCAAATCACAAGTTATATCTTGTTGACGATATCGAATTTTTGCAAAGTATTTACCTGGTAATGGTGGATGATTTTTAATCCAACTAGCATTTCTTGCGTGTAAAAATTTAGAAAACAAATATGGATGATTACGTCCTTGTACTACAAATAAAACATTTTTTTTAATATTCTTACCGCAAACATACCAAGCGTTATTCTCAGTATTATCTGTGGATTTATTTTTTGTAGAAGATCCACCTATACCTAATCCTCTTCTTTGACCTATTGTATACAAATGCAGTCCATTGTGATGACCTATTTTATCACCATTCAATGTTAAGATAGGACCAGGTTTTTCAGGTAAATATTGTTTTATAAATTGTTTGAATGGTCTTTCCCCAATAAAGCAAATTCCTGTAGAATCTTTCTTATTAGCATTATGTAGTCCAATTTCGTGAGCAAAACGTCGAACTTGTATTTTCGGTATTTTACCTAATGGAAAAATTGTTCTAGCTAGTTGATGCTGATTTAACCGATATAAAAAATAGCTCTGATCTTTAGATTGATCAAATGCTTTAAGAAGCTGATAAGAATCACCTGAGTTATTTTTTATACGAGCATAATGTCCTGTTGCAATAAATTCTACACCCATTCTCAAAGCATGATTCATGAATGCTTTAAATTTTATTTCGGAATTACATAATATATCAGGATTTGGTGTTCTACCTATGGAGTATTCATTTAAAAAATCATCAAATACTTTTTCTTTATATTCCGCAGAAAAATCAACATAATCAAACTCTATTCCAATTAAATCTGCAACACTAGCTGCATCTAGAAAATCTTGCCGAACTGAGCAATAATGTTTATCATGATGATTATCATCATTCCAATTTTTCATAAACAGACCAATAACTTCATAACCCTTTTCTTTTAATAACCATGCTGTTATTGATGAATCAACTCCGCCTGACATACCTACAACAACACGTTTTTTTCTTATAGAAATTTTTGACATTGACATAATCTTAGTATAATTTTAATAGATCTTTAATAATAAGTTAGTTTATTCTAATATCCTTATAGAACATATTCTTATTTTTTCATTTTCTAAAGGAAATAATTGAAAATAATGGAAAAATTTTGATAAGCTTTAGGTCCTTTATTTGAAGACTAATTTTAATCAGAATTTCCTATCTCTAATCGGTTATCATTTAATTTTTAAATTGGGAGGGTTTATGCTTATTGGTGTTCCACGAGAAATCCTTCAACAGGAAAAACGAGTTGCTGCAACTCCTGAAACTGTAAGGAGATATATTTCGCGTAAACATAATGTTATAATTGAGAGCGGTGCGGGAAAGTTAGCAAATTTCACAGATGATTCTTATGAAAAAGCTGGTGCAACAATCGGTAGTGCACAGGAAGCTCTTTCATGTGATATAGTCTTGAAGGTTCGTACACCAACAGAATCGGAATTAAATACCATGAAAAATGGTGCAACGCTGGTTGGTATAATAGATTTATCTGATCATGTAGGATTTGACAAATATATAAAAAATGCTGGAATAACAGCATTTTCTTTAGAGTCTGTGCCGCGTATCACACGAGCTCAGAGTTTAGATGTTCAATCTTCACAAGCAAATTTAGCCGGATATAAAGCTGTATTGCTTGGTGCAAGCTATTATAATCGCTTAATTCCAACTATGATGACTGCAGCAGGTACGATGAAAGCAGCACGAATTGTTGTACTTGGTGTTGGAGTGGCAGGTTTACAGGCAATTGCTACAGCTAGAAGGCTTGGAGCTATTGTAGAGGCTTGTGATGTACGTCCTTCTGTAAAAGAACAAGTAGAATCATTAGGTGCTAAATTTATTAGTGTTCCATTTGAAAATGAAATAGAGCGGGAAATTGCAAAAGGTACAGGTGGTTATGCTCGACCTATGCCTGAAAGTTGGTTAATTCGTCAAGCAAATCTTATATCTGAAAAATGTAGAAAAGCGGATTTAATTATTACTACTGCACTTATTCCGGGTCATGCTGCGCCAATTTTAATATCTGAAGACGTTGTTAAATCAATGAGAGCTGGGTCAGTTATAGTTGACTTAGCTATAGACAAGGGTGGAAACTGTTCCATATCAGAATTTAATAAAATAGTTACAAAGTATGATGTAACATTAATAGGCTTAAGTAATTTGCCAGCGCTTGTTGCAGGTGATTCGTCGTTAATGTATTCCAATAATTTGGAAAACTTCTTAAAATTAATCATTAATGATGAAGGAATATTGTCAATTCAATATAACGATGAAATAATTAGAAAATGTCTAGTATGTCCAAATAACGATTCTTTAAATGGTTAATAAATCATGATTTCTGTTAGTCCTATTGTAATCAATCTTATTATTTTTGTCTTAGCAATTTATGTTGGTTATCATGTAGTTTGGAATGTTACGCCAGCTTTACATACGCCACTTATGGCTGTAACTAATGCTATATCTGCTATTATTGTAGTTGGAGGAATGCTATCTGTTGGATTAACTGAATCCAATTTAGCCAAAGTAATGGGTGCAATATCCATCATTCTTTCTGCTATTAACATTTCTGGAGGTTTTCTGGTTACTCATCGTATGCTAGAAATGTTCAGAAAAAAAACAAAAAATTTTTCTCAGGAGTGAAACATGGTGAATCTTGTTACTTTACTCTACTTGTTTGCTGCTGTATGTTTTATTCAAGCTTTAAAAGGATTATCACATCCAGCTACATCAAGATTAGGAAATGTTTTTGGTATAGTTGGAATGGCAATCGCGATACTGACAACCATTACTTTAATTAAGATTATATCTTATAAGACTTTATTCAATACTAATCTGGAATTAGTTTTTATAAGTTTATTAATTGGATCTAGTATAGGAATCTATATTACAAAGAATGTTGAGATGACTAAGATGCCAGAATTAGTTGCATTTATGCATAGTATGATTGGATTAGCATCTGTAACTATTGCAATTGCTATTATTTCTGAGCCACACGCTTTTTTTAATATTAATGGTTCAAGAAATTTTATTCCTATTGGAAATAGAATTGAATTATTTATTGGAACATTTGTTGGTGCAATTACATTTTCAGGTTCATTAATCGCTTTTGGAAAGCTTTCAGGAATGAAAAAAATTTATTTATTCCAAAGTTCACCAATTATTTTTAATAAGCAACATCTATTGAATCTTATTTTTAGTTTAATAGTTATTGGATGTGGTATTGGATTTGTATTAACTCAATCCTGGGTAATCTTTACAATTATGACATTAGGTTCATTTATATTAGGTTTATTAGTTATTATTCCTATCGGTGGAGCTGATATGCCAGTTATGGTATCAATGCTTAACAGTTACTCTGGTTGGGCAGCCGCAGGAATAGGTTTTTCATTAAATAATCCTATGTTAATAATTGCTGGATCACTAGTTGGTTCATCTGGTGCAATTTTGTCGTTTATTATGTGTAAAGCAATGAATCGATCTTTTTTCAAGGTAATTTTAGGAGGTTTTGGTTCACAATCAGAGATAGACAATAAAGCAGTCTCTAATTCTATAATAGGAAATCGACAAGTTAAATCCGGTAATCCAGATGATGCCGCTTTTCTTATTAATAATGCAGAAAATATTATTATTATTCCTGGATATGGCTTAGCTGTTTCTCGTGCTCAACATGCTTTAAAGGAATTATCAGATAAATTAATTAAAAAAGGTTTGACAGTTAAGTATGCTATTCATACAGTTGCTGGCCGTATGCCAGGACATATGAATGTTTTATTAGCAGAAGCTGAGGTTCCTTATGAACAAGTCTTTGAGATGGATGATATTAATAATGAATTTTCCGAAACTGATATAGTGTTAGTTTTTGGCGCTAATGATGTCATAAATCCAGCCGCTAAGAATGATCCATCCTCATCAATATCAGGAATGCCCATATTAGAAGCTTATAAAGCACGTACAGTTATTGTAAATAAGCGTTCAATGGCAATGGGATATTCTGCATTAGATAATGAACTTTTTTATATGAAAAATACTATGATGGTATTTGGAGATGCGAAAAAAGTTATCGAAGATATATCTAAATCAATTAGCAAATATTAAAAATTATGCAAAATCATTATGCAAAATCGTACTTTACGTATTCTACGTATTCACATACTACTTTATGTAGAATTACTTTTTCTATCTACTCATTTTTCTCCTTAATCTAACAGATTTATCAAGACGTTCTAACATTTTGACAGTTTTATCCCAACTAATGCAACCATCGGTAATACTTTGTCCATATGCTAGTGATTTACCTATAATTAAATCTTGTCGACCAGAATGTAGATAACTTTCAATCATAATACCCATAATATGGGAATTACCAGATTCAATCTGATGAGCTATATCTTCCAAGACTATTGGTTGATTATCGGGATTTTTTCCACTGTTAGAATGACTTATATCAATTATTAAACGCGGAATAAGATTCGATTTACTGATTTCTTGAATAGCGTTTTGAACATTAACAGTATCATAATTTGGTGTCTGGCCACCTCTTAAAATAAGATGACAATTCTTATTACCTCTTGTAGAGAAAATAGCCAAATGACCATCTTTTGTTACTGATAATAGATGATGTCCTTGTGATGCCGCTTTAATAGCATCAATAGCAATTTTAATATTGCCATCTGTACCATTTTTAAAGCCTACTGGTAATGATAATCCTGATACTAATTCACGGTGAATTTGACTTTCAGTTGTCCTGGCACCAATTGATCCCCAGGATATCAGGTCCATAATATATTGAGGTGTTATAACATCGAGAAATTCACAACCAGCTGGTAATCCAAGGTTATTGATATCTAATAATAATTTTCTAGCAAGACTTATTCCTTTATTAATATGAAAACTATTATTCAAATCCGGATCATTAATTAAACCTTTCCAACCTACAGTTGTTCTAGGTTTTTCAAAGTATACTCGCATAATAATTTCTAGAGTTTCTTTCAACTGCACCCTTATTTTCTGCAAACGCTTTGCATAAATCATTGCCTCGTTTACATCATGAATAGAACAAGGACCAACTATTACAGCTAATCGATCTTCTATACCATAAAGAATTTTATGAAATGCTTTCCGTGTTGCATAAACTGTATCAAATGCTATTTTTGTACAAGAAAATTCTTGTATAACATGCATTGGTGATTTTAATTTTTCAATTTCACGTATTTGAAAATCGTTTCTATTATGCAACACGATGTGTAACTCCAAGATATGTCTTTAATAAAATTCAAGAAATCAATTCCATTAAGATCTTTCAAATTTAATACAATTCACCAAAAATAGATGTAATACTTACTTGTATACTTACAATACTATCCCAATCGAAAAATTCGAAAATGTTTATTTAATCATTTCATCTTAATCATGATTTCTGTATTATATCACGATAGAGTTAATTAGTTCCTCCAACTATTAAACTATCTATTCGTAAGGTCGGTTGACCAACACAAACCGGTACATTTTGTCCATCTTTTCCACAAGTTCCAACACCTGAATCTAATTTCAGATCATTACCAATCAAAGAAATTTTTTTCATAACATCCGGACCATTTCCAATTAAAGTTGCTCCTTTAACTGGATGAATAATTTTTCCATTTTTTATCATATAAGCTTCAGAAGCAGAAAAAACAAATTTTCCATTTGTAATATCAACTTGTCCACTATCAAAATTTACTGCATACAAACCTTCTTTTACAGAAGCAATGATATCTTTTGGTAAAACTTGGCCGTTTTCCATGTATGTATTTGTCATTCTTGGCATTGGAAGATGCCTGAATGATTCGCGACGTCCATTACCAGTAACAGTAGTATTCATTAATTTTGCATTTAAAACATCTTGCATATAACCACAGAGTATTCCATCTTCTATTAAAATATTTGATTTTGTTTGATTTCCTTCGTCATCAATATTTAAAGATCCACGACAATTTGGTAAAGTGCCATTATCGATTATTGTAATACCTTTAGATGCAACTCTTTCACCAATCTTACCTGAAAATATACTAGAACCTTTACGATTGAAATCACCTTCAAGACCATGACCAACAGCCTCATGTAGTAAAATTCCTGGCCAACCTGGTCCTAAAATGACTGTCATTTCACCAGCTGGTGCTGGAAGTGCGCTAAGATTAGTAATTGCTTCATGGACAGCTCTTTGAACATAATTTTGTAGAATACTCTTTGAAAAATAATTCAGACCTGAACGACTTCCACCGCCAGAATGACCAATCTCACGACGAGAGCCATATTCGGCAATTACTGTAATAGATAAGCGAACTAGTGGACGTACATCAGCTACTAAACGTCCATCACTACCTGCAATTAAAATTACGTCATATTCTGCCATTAAATTCGACATTACTTGAGTAATACGAGAATCAGATGCACGAGCCATATGATCAATACTTTCTAATAAATTTACCTTTTCTGATGCATGTAAAGTTTTTAGTGGATTTAATGAATCATATAAATTATGTTGCGTGGATAGTGATATATATGATGGTATTTTTGCTTGGCCAGATCCTCTTCTAGCAATGGAGGCAACAGTTTTTGCAGCGGATATTAGCATATTTGCTTCTAATGAATCAGAATAAGAAAATGCTGTTTTTCCATCACTTATTGCACGAACACCAACTCCCTGATTAATAAAGAAATGACCTGTTTTTACCAAACTCTCCTCAAGGTTCCATCCCTCACTGAGGGTACATTGGAAATATAGGTCAGCATAATCGATCTTGTTTGTAATAATTTCACCAAATGCTCGATCAATATCGGATTCAGTCAGACTATAAGAATCTAATAGTAAAGATTTGGCAATAGATAAGGAATCAGAAGTAGAATTAATGGTTTCCATAGTTTTTTTATTTTATGTAATATAAAATTCTATTATTGATTAGGTTTAGTAACAATATTGAGATATAAAGACTGATATTGATACTAATACTTAATAAGTATTCTAGAATTTATAATTATTATTCTAATAATAACGAATAATAAAAGAAAGTAAAATGATAACGAATCTTTGAAGTTAATTTGATTATATGCTATCGATTATCTATAACAAAAAATTACATTGTATCAATCAATTCTCAGTCTAAATTGAATGGAATAAATTTGCAATAGGAGTTAATTATAATCTCCAGCATTTTCATTTCATAATAGAAAGAACATTTAATAGAAAGACATTGAACAATAAAAATAAAATACATCAGGAATTATAAATATATAATAAAGTTTTTTATATGCAATTTAATTATTTGATATTGATATCAATGTTTTAGAATTTGTATGAATTTTGATAATTGGATTCTAAATTATAAAGATATTTCACAAAATCTTTTTTTATATCAAGTAAGTTTTATATAAATTAAGAAGTAGTGAAATTTAAATGATTTATTTTTTTATTATCAAATATATTACAATCGGAGATTCGTATTTCATTTTAAATTTGTTGAAAACTTTTATTTAAATATATTAAAAAAAATGCATACAAAAATCATTAAATGCAAGATAGTATATTAATGAAATTTCTTAGGACAGGTTATTAAATTTCAATGATTAAAAAATTCCTGATCGTAAACGTGAAAAATATTAAATATAAATATTAGAAAGTTAGGTTAGAATAGTAAGGTTTAATTGTATATCCATACTAAAATGGTAAGAATAAATATAAAAAGAAAATTTATTAAAATAGATAAGATAGTAATTGAAGTAACAGAGATAGAAATTTATTAAAATATTATATATGTAACCTGATTTTAAAAAATTGAAATTTCTTTTTGAAAGTGATTCATTTCTTTCGTATAAAAATGGACAACACTAACCTTTATGCAAAAAATTATTCCAGTAATCAAATATCGAAAAGACTATCATCCCTATCCTTATATAATTGAATATGTACATTTGATTTTTAATTTAAATCCTATTTCTACCCAAGTTCGTAATATCATGTTAGTTCATAGAAAAAAACATATTTCAAATAATACTGTTCCTCTTAATCTAGACGGTGAAAATTTGGAATTAGTTTCGCTTCTAGTGAATGGAATTCCTTGGGATATTTACAACTATCAATTAGATTCAAAAACTTTAAGCATATTCAACATGCCTGATCATGCAGAAATTGAAATAGTTAGTCAATGCAAACCAAAAGATAATCTTGCTTTGATGGGATTATACATGTCAGGTAAAAATTTTTTTACACAATGTGAACCAGAAGGTTTTCGACGTATTACCTGGTTTGCTGATCGGCCTGATGTTATGTCACGTTATAAAGTTACTCTACGTGCTGTACAAGATTATCCAGTTTTACTATCAAATGGTAATTTGGTTAATAAAAGAATTTTAACCAATGGACAACATGAAGTTGAATGGGAAGACCCATTTCCAAAACCATGTTATCTATTTGCACTTGTAGCTGGTCAATTTGTATGTCGCGAAAAATCGATCAAAACATCAAGTGGACGAGATATTTTATTACAAGTTTATAGTGATTCTCATTGTCAAAACGAAACAGAATGGGCAATGGATTGCTTAATTCGAGCAATATATTGGGATGAAAATTGTTATGGCTTAGAATTAGATTTAGATCGATTTATGATAGTCGCTACGCATGATTTTAATACAGGAGCTATGGAAAATAAAGGTCTAAACATATTTAATTCAGCCTATATATTAGCTAATGAAAACACAGCCACAGATACTGATTACGAAAATATAGAATCAGTTATTGCTCATGAATATTTTCATAATTGGACAGGTAACCGTATTACATGCCGAGATTGGTTTCAATTAAGTTTAAAAGAGGGATTAACTGTTTTTAGAGATCAAGAATTTAGTGCTGATATGGCAAGTAAAAATTTAGATTTTCAGAATAGTGAGAGCCAACGTGCTGCTAAACGCATTGATAATGTAATTAGATTAAAGAATTTCCAGTTTCCTGAAGATGCAGGTCCAATGTCTCATCCAATTCGGCCCAATAGTTATCAAAAAATTAATAATTTTTATACAACGACTATTTATGAAAAAGGTGCTGAAATCGTTCGAATGCAGCACACGATTCTTGGAAAAACAGCTTTTCATGAAGGAATGCAGGAGTATTTGAGAAAATATGATGGAAAATCGGTAACATGTGAAGATTTTGTTTCTACTATGGAATCTATATATAGTAAATATAATCCAGGAAAAGATTTTTCTATATTCCGTCGCTGGTATGAGCAAGCTGGTACACCTATAATATCCGTAGATTTGCACTATAATATGGCAAAAAAATGCTGTACTCTTACTTTAATACAGAATTATGAACAAATCAGTATTAAGAATGATGATAGGAAACCTTTACATATTCCTATTTTAATTGGTTTTTTGGATAAAAATGGTAATGAAATACATATAAAAAATGTTTCTGAAAAAAAAATTTCTCATACAATTCTATTAGAAATATCGAGTAAAACTAAAAGTTGGGTATTTGAAAATATTCCTGAAAGACCTATTCCATCTTTATTACGCAATTTTTCTGCTCCAGTAATTATTGATTATCCTTACACATGGGAAGAACTAATTATACTTTCCGTTCACGATAGAAATTTGTTTTCCCGTTGGGCAGCTATTCAAGAACTATCAATTCGACAATTATTAACTATATTCCAACAAAAAAAGAATGGAGAAAAATTAACTGTTAATCCTGAATTTATAAGTGTATGGAAAAATTTGTTAGTCGATACTAAGTTAGATCCTGTTTATTGCGCACGCTTATTTATATTACCTAATGAAAAAATCTTAGCAGAAAGAATAGATCTAATAGATATGAAAGCCTTGTCTACTGTTCGAGATTTTTTACATGAACAAATTGGTAAAAAACTAGATCAAGAATGGTTCGATGTATTTCTGACTAATCAAACAACAGTAAATTCTTATGATCCAATTACAGCTGGAAAACGATCATTTAAAAATCTGGCATTAAATTATCTGGCATCTGGTAGAAAAGATGATATTCAGTCAATCTTAGAGGAGCAATATAAATGTTCAGCTAATATGACAGATCGTATTGAATCATTATCATGTTTAATAAATTATTGCAATTATGATATTGCTTTGGAAATATTCAACCATTTTTATGAAAAGTGGAAAACGAATGAATTAATTATTGATAAATGGTTTGCTTTACAAGCAAGTGCTCGTAATATAAAAATTAGCAATATATATAAGCTTATGAAGCATCGGGATTTTAATATATTTAACCCAAATCGGGTATATTCTTTGATTTTTCAATTTTGTGCAAATAATTTAAAAGAATTTCATAATCATAACGGATCAGGTTATCAATATTGGACAGAACAAATTCTAGCATTAGATAAAATAAATCCTGAAATAGCTGCAAATTTGACTAGAATCTTAGAAAGTTGGAAAAAATTTATTCCTGAACTTCGTTGTTTAGTAAATAATTCTTTAGAATATATAAAAAAACAGTCAAATTTATCTCATAATGTATTTGAAATTATCAAAGAATTTTTAGAAAAATAATATATAGGAAAAAAATTGCAAAAAAAGACATTAAACCAATACCTTTCTGAAAGATGCAAATTCAATGAAATTATTAATCCTGAATTGAAACTTTTAACAGAAGCGATAGCTGATACTTGTAAAAAAATTTCCTATAAAATCAACCAAGAAGAATTTGATGAAATTGAAATAACTGATAATCTACCAAAAAAAAATATACAAGGTGAGGTACAAAAAAAACTAGATATTATAGCTAATAAAATTTTTTTAGAAACTAATAAGAAAAGTGGTTGTTTATCTGCAATGGCTTCAGAAGAAATGGAAAATATTTATTTAATTTCTCAGAATGATCAAAATGGTAAATATTTATTATTATTTGATCCAATTGACGGATCATCTAATATTGCTGTCAATATTTCAATTGGAAGTATTTTTTCCGTTTTAGTTTCTCCGGAAAATATGCTTATAACTGAGCAAGATTTTCTACAATCTGGCAGAAAACAAGTATTAGCTGGTTATACCATTTATGGCCCAAAAACCCAGTTAGTTTTTACTTTAGGATATGGGGTCGTAAGTTTTACATTAGACTGTCAAACAAATTCTTGGATATTAACAAATGAGAATATTTGTATTCCAAAAGATACGAAGGAATTTTCTACTAATATGTCTAATATGAATTATTGGGATAAGCCAATACAGCGTTATATTAAGGATTGCTTATTAGGTTTGCAAGGCCCATTGCATAAGGATTACAACATGCGTTGGGTAGCCACTATGGTGGCAGATGTACATAGAATTCTAATAAATGGTGGCATTTTTCTTTATACAAAAGATAATCGAGATCCAGATAAGAAAGGTAAGTTACGTTTAATGTATGAAGCAAACCCAATGAGTTTTATAATTGAACAAGCGGGTGGCATTGCGATAAGTGACAATTTACGCACTTTAGATATTAAACCAGAAGAACTTCATCAACGTGTTAGTTTAATATTAGGCTCAAAAAACGAAGTTTTGCGCATTAATACAGACTATCTTAGATCAAATATAAAAAATATTTCATTTTGAAAGTATTAATAACAAAATTAGCTTTTGATTATTTTTCATTACTAAAGGTAAATATTGAGTGTATTTTTGAGATTGACATATCTAAGAATTTTACAAAAAATATTTTAGATATAAATAAACACTTGTTGTTTAAATCAAGAATTTGACATTATAAAATTAAAAAAATTACTAGAATAAAGCTAATTTTTCCAAATCGAATAAGATAAGATTTAAAAAAAATCGATTATGCTCATATAAAATAGAGCTAGAAATTTTACTACCATAACTACTGTGAATTATAAAAGTTTTTAAATATTGAAAGAATCTGTTCCAACCAGGATAAATAATAGTAATACCATAAATTCAATACTGTTAACAGTATTGAATTTATGGTATTACTATTGCATAGAAAATATGACATAAAGAAGTATCTCTTTTTTGCACTTTTATGGATTTTTTTTGTTAGATTTTTTTCTAAAGTATTTTCAAAACTTTTTAATTATTTCGAACTGCATTTCATTTTGATTATTCTGAATATGGAAAACAAATTATTCAAAATATTTTGAATCTATCTTCACTTCATTAGAAGTGTTTAAAATTATATTTATAAACAAAAACAAATCCTTAATTAGGAAATATAAGAATCTGTTATTCTATTAAATTCAGTTAGGAATTGAATTTCTGACAAATTTTCTTCAATAATTTTGCTTATGTTTATCTATTGGAATATTTTTAAAAAAGATATAATCAAAGTTAAATAACCTATAAGAATTAAAATTAAAAGACTGCGAAATCCCTTAAATTTAACTATTTTCTAAGAAATAAATCAATTGAAAATCAATCTAGTCTTTCTAAGATAAGAAACTACGAATTAAAGTTAAAAAATAAAATTGATAAATAAATGATGAAACCAATAAAATTATTAACTTTTTAATAAAGATATAATTATAGAAAGAATTAATAAAGTAAAATTGTATCAAAAATCAACTTTACTAACCATAATTTAATCTAAATATTAAAAATACAATTATAATATTTTATAATTAATAATTTTACAAATAATGGACCTTAGATTCATTAAGTAATGATATATAAATAGTTATAGATAATTAATGGTCCTTTTTTAAAAATATCTATGGAAATTTCAAATGGAATGTACAGTACAAACTACTACATCTATACATCAAATAGAAACATCGGCTATAGCTGTTGGTATTTACGAAGATAATATTCTTAGTCCTATGGCTAAAATACTTAATCGTATTAGTAAAAACTATATTTATAGAATCGTTGAATCAGAGTTCTCTGCAGAAATTGGTAAAATATTGGTTTTACGTAATATCCAAGATATTATGGCTGAACGTATTGTATTAGTTGGATTAGGTAAACGAAAAGAGTATTCTTCTCATAAATATGCTAGTGCAGAACGTTCTTTTGCCCAATTTTGTATTGATTCTGGATTATTGGAGGGAACATCGACGATTCTTTCAAATAAAATTACCAATGATAGTATCCTAACTAGAGCTTGTATTGGTGTAATATCTATTGGACAGGTTACTTATGTTTATAATGAAACTTTTGGAAAGAATTATAATTCCAATATTAATTCTAAATCATCTTTGAGTATCACTCAAATTGTTGAAGATTCAGATATAATTGAAGCCCGAAATGGTATTCGAAATGGAAATGCAATTGTTAATGGAATGAAACTAGCACGTAAATTAGGAGATTTACCAGGAAATATTTGTACACCAACCTATTTAGGTCAAATAGCTCATAAATTATCTGATGAATTTAAATCCATTAAGGTACAAGTCTTAGATGCTAAAGAAATTAGAGAAATTGGTATGAATTCTTTCTTATCAGTTGCGAATGGTTCAGATGAACCACCAAAACTTATTGTATTGCATTATTCAAATACATCTCCAAAAAATTCTAAACCGATAGTATTAATCGGAAAAGGTATAACATTTGATTCTGGCGGTATATCACTGAAACCTTCAGCAAATATGGATGAAATGAAATATGACATGTGTGGTGCAGCAAGCGTTTTAGGAACTTTTCGTTCATTAGCTGAACTCGAATTAAAACAAAATATTATTGGAATTATTCCTACTTGTGAGAACTTATTAAATGGAAAATCCAATAAACCAGGAGATGTAATCACCAGTATGTCTGGTCAAACCATAGAAATTTTAAATACAGATGCAGAAGGTCGTTTACTTTTATGTGATGCACTAACCTATGCTAAGGATTTCAATCCTGAAATTGTTATCGATATTGCTACACTTACTGGTGCCTGTGTAGTAGCTTTAGGTGATATTAATAGCGGATTGTTTTCTACAGATGATGAATTAACTGAATTACTAATTCAAACAGGCAAAAAAATTCTTGATCCTGTTTGGCGCTTGCCATTAGAAATGGCATATAAAAAGCAGTTAAAATCCAGATTTGCTGATATTGCTAATATCAGCAAATCTCCAGAAGGAGCAATTACGGCAGCATGTTTTCTGTCACATTTTGCTAATTCCTATCGATGGGCGCATTTAGATATTGCAGGGACTGCTTGGAAAAGAGGAGAGCAAAAAGGGGCAACAGGAAGACCTATTCCTCTATTAGTTCAGTTTTTACTGAGCCAGTCTTCATAATTTTTTTAGAATAATTCAAGATGCGTATTGATTTTATTTTTGATAAATCTGATAAGCTATTTATAGCTTATCAGATAACATCTGTTTTATATTTAACTGGACAAAGATTAATAATTTTTTGTAATAACAAAGTTCGTATGCAAATGTTTAATAGTATGCTTTGGTCTTTTAATGAAAGTTCCTTTATTCCACATGTATACATTCAAGATCCTTTGGCACTTTATACGCCTATTGTTTTAGTAGAGAATGATTTAGAAAAAATTAATCAAACTTTACAAAAATCATTTGTATGGTTAATAAATTTATCTGATGAAAATCTGCCTAATTTTAACAATTTCGAACGAGTATTTGAAATTGTTTCAAATAATATTAAAGATAGGATTTCTGCTAGGAAAAGATGGAGAAATTATCAAGTTAATGGTTATGATCTTAGATTTTATGCATTAACTTCTATTTCTTAATATAGATTATTTAAATTAAAATATGTTAGACTATTCAATATAATATTTTTAATCTTCTTGAAGTAGAAAAATTATCAAAACATGTTATATAATTCGTACTACTACTTTAATTAGGAGCTACCAGTGAACGATTACCGTCCATCTTCTTTCAATCAAGAAAAACTTTTTCAAAATGCACCAGGCGAAATTATACGCAATAAGGTATTGTTTAATACTTATATGCTCTTAGCTATATCTCTTATTCCAACTGTATTGGGTGCTTTATTTGGAATGTCTTCTGGAATAAACATGACGCTTTTGTCAAATCCAGGATTATCAGCTATTTTTTTTCTTACTGGCACATTTAGTCTCATGTTTGGTATCGAAAAAAATAAAAATAATAGTTTTGGAGTTTTATTATTATTAATTTTTACTTTCTTTATGGGAATTATGTTATCTCGTTTATTAGGACTGATAATTGGACTGAAGGATGGTCAAAAACTTATAATGATGGCTTTTGGTGGAACAGCAACTATTTTTGGAACAATGGCCATATTATCTAGTAGTATTAAGAGGGAATTATCGACCATTCAAAAATGGTTTTTTATTGGTTCGATTGTGATCTTAATGGTATCAATTGCTAATTTATTTCTTCAAATGACTGCATTGATGCTAACGGTTTCAACTCTTGCTGTTGTTATTTTCTCTGCATTTATGTTATTTGATTTACAACGTATTATAAATGGTGGTGAAACCAACTATATTTCGGCAACTCTTGCAATATATTTAGATATTTATAATGTTTTTACAAATCTATTGGTATTATTAGGCGTATTTAACAATAATAAAGACTAATCAAGATATGAAGAAATGAAGATGATTTTTGAAATTTTTTAATCCTGAATCAGGATCTTTATACTAATTCTGCATTTATAATAATTTTTTTAAGATCTTTAGATACTTGATTTGTTAGTAATTTTTGACCGGAAAGACTCTGTTCCAGACGTTTTTTTAACTTGAAATTTAGAATTTTACTTGAAAAATTAGAAATATCTGAATTTCTTTCATCTAATCCATATCCAATTTCTTTCAAAAAAATCCATTCAAATTTAAGAATTATATTTGATATTTTTTTGCTAGAGCATAAATTTTTCAATGCTATTGAATATTCTTTAAACAAAATAGAATGTGGATCTTCTTGTGGTAATAAATTAAGTAAAAGATCATTCATATACCATGCAGCCATTAAAGAATGGCGTGGTAAAATTAAGATATCATCAAACTCTGCCTTAACTAGTGTTTTCATATCACTTACTCCAGTCCAAGATAATATCAATGGTTGGAATTTGGATAAAATTGGTCTCAGTTTGGAATATGGCTGTTTGGCACCTTTAGCAATAACTGTAGTGCGGCCATATTCACTTGAAAAAATTCTAGCAATAAGAGAGGTTTCACTCCATGGAAATGTGTGTAATACATAGGCTTTACAGTCATCATATCGTTTTGTATTTTTACTTTTCTTCATAAAATGATTTGTTTAATTAAATGAAATACTGTTTATACTTTAATTTTTCTTATCTAATTTGACATATATATCTAAATATGTCGATTTATTCAATAATTTAGAAATATCTTTACGAGCTTCGGTGCTAATACGTTTTATACGTTGACCCCGAATACCTAATAGAATTGGTTTATGAGTGCTGCGCTTAACTAAAATACAAACAGATATATAAATGATATGATCATATTCTTTCAATAATTCTATAAAAACCTTACAAGAATAAGGTACTTCATTATTGATAAAATATAATATTTTTTCTCTTACTAATTCACAAATTCTAAAGTTTTTTGGTTTATCAGTAATCATTGTTTTATCAAAGATATGATTACCAACTGGTAAGTAAATAGATAATTCGTTTAATAAATGGTCAATTTGATAATTTCTTAAAGCACTAATTGGTACTACTGCTGTATATGGATATAACGACATAACTTTTTCCACAAATGGAAAAAGTTCATCTCGATTTTTCACTAAATCAATTTTATTAATAGCTAGTATAGTTTTTCTATTAACCGGTAATAGGTTTAATAAATTTGCATCTCCTTTTAACCATTTTCCAGCTTCTATGACATGAATAATTATATTAGTATCAGATAATGTTTGCATCACAGCATTATTTATTTTCCAATTTATAGAATTGGAAAATTTATCCTGATAACCAGGCGTATCAACAAATATAAATTGCCGATCCTTATCAGTTAATATTGCATTGATACAACATTGTGTTGTTTGAGATTTTTTTGAAACAATAGATACTTTAGATCCAACTAAAAAATTAGTAAGTGTCGATTTTCCTACATTAGGTCGTCCAACAATCGCAATAAATCCAGTTGAAAATGATTTGTTCATTTCTAAAAATTTAATTAGGTAAAAGGTAATGATTTATTAGTTTTGCATTTTTATATAAATATAGTTTCTAACTGATTCAGTCATTTTAATATTTTCTTCTCATGTAAAATTTTCAATAAAGATTCTGCAGCTAATTGTTCAGCAGCACGACGTGTGGTACCTAGAGAACTACTCTTAATACTTAAAGATGAAATATTGCATTCGACTTCAAATTGTTGATTATGAGCTAAACCATGGATAGCAATTATAGTGTAAATCGGTAAATTCATTCTTAAACTTTGTAAAAGTTCTTGTAATAAAGTCTTAGAATCTTTACAGAATTTTTCTGGGCTCATTCTATTTATAAGAAATTTATATTGTTTTTCAATGACTTTACTAACTTTGTCAAAGCCTGCATCTTGAAAAACTGCTCCAAAAATTGCTTCAACCGCATTGGCAAGAACAGACGAACGATAGAAGCCACCACTTTTAACTTCACCATCACCTAAGCGCAAATATTTTGGTAATTTTATATTTTTAGCAATCTGAACTAAAGATTGCTCTTTGACTAAATTAGCTCGTAAACGAGATAAAACTCCTTCATCAAGGTTATTATATTTTCTATATAAAATAAAAGTAACAGCAGTGTTTAATATAGAATCCCCTAGGAATTCTAATCTTTCATTATGATTTACACTGTAGCTACGATGTGTTAAAGATTGTATTAACAGATTGCAATTATTAAAATAATGACCAATATTATATTCAAGTTTAGACAAGGTCATAGTTTATTGTAAATAGTATTATATTTTAGTAAATAAAACCAATTCGATTGAGATTTCTGAAATTCATCCATATAAAAAAGGCTCTGCCAATAATATTATTATCAGATACAAAACCCCAATATCTACTATCAAAACTATTATCACGGTTATCACCTATTGTAAAATAGTGATTTAATGGTACAGTACAGTTCAATCCATCAGAGAAATATTGACAATTTTCTATCCATGGAAATGTCCATATGGGATAAATTTCAGATGTATGATCATCATCCATTAAAATGTTATGCGATACATGATCCAATTTTTCACAGTATTGTGGAATAAAAGATTTTGTATTTGATTCATAATAAATACCGTTCAGATAATTAAATATTAAATTTCCATTAATAAAAAGTTTCTTATCTTTATATAATATATTATCTCCTGGTAATCCAACAATACGTTTAATATAATTGACACTGGGTTTTATCGGATAATTAAATACAAGTATATCACCACGTTTTGGTGAGCTTATTTCCAGAATTTTATAATTTATAATAGGTAAACGTATTCCATAATTAAATTTATTGACTAAAATTAAATCCCCAGAATGTAATGTTGGTAACATAGACCCGGATGGAATACGAAATGGTTCTATTATAAAAGATCGAAATGTAAAAACAAGTAATAAAATTGGAAAGAAATTTTTTAAATATATTAATAACCAAAATGTTTGCTTAATAAAGCTGAAAATCAAATTATTGAATAATAGGTTATTTCCTATTTTATTTAGAAAAATCGTTTCACTACTCTTCTGAAATTTATCTATTTCTTTTTTTAAAAATCTATCAAAATTTTTTTTGATATTAACAATAAAAAACTCAAATAAATAACTTATTCCACTAATAAAAAGTAGAATAAATAGAATTATCGTAAAATTTCTATACATCGCTTTTAGTTTTGGCAAAGAGTGAAGTATTCAACTTTCTACTTTTAAGACAGCTGAAAATATTTCTTTTGGTATTTCTATATTTCCAATGTTTTTCATTCTTTTTTTTCCAATTTTCTGTTTCTCCAATAATTTCTTTTTTCGACTAATATCACCACCATAGCACTTAGCTAAGACATTTTTTCGCAATGCTTTAATATTCTCACGAAAAATTATTCTGCCATTAACCATTGCTTGAATTGTAATGTCATACATTTGTCTAGGTACAAGTTGACAAATACGTGAAACTAATACTTTAGCTCGATATTGTGCATTGTTTCGATGCATAATTGTGGTCAGAGCGTCTATATAATTGTCATTAATTAGAATATCAACCTTAACTATATCTGTCGCACGGAATTCTAGAAATTCATAATCCATTGAAGCATAACCATGTGAAATAGATTTCAATTTATCAAAAAAGTCTAATATTATTTCTGATAGAGGTATTTCATAACTTAAACGAACTCTAGATTCATGATATGTCATATCAGTTTGTAACCCTCGTTTTTTATTACAAAGAACCATAATGGGACCAATATATTCCTTTGGAGAAAATAAAATGACATTAGCAATTGGTTCTCGGATTTCTTTGATAGTATTTTTCTTAGGAAAATTAGAAGGATTTTCAATTATTCTAGTTTGACCATTCCAATCTTCAATTTCATATTTCACTGATGGAAAAGTCATGATAAGGTTCATATGAAACTCACGTTCCAGGCGTTCCTGAACAACTTCCATATGCAATAATCCTAAAAATCCACATCGAAAACCGAAACCAAGTGCCTGAGATGTTTCACGTTCAAAAGTTAAAGCTGAGTCATTCAACTGTAATTTTTCTAATGATTCGTATAGTTTCTTATATTCAGAACCATCCATTAAGTATAGACTGGAAAAAACCCTGGATTTGATTTCCTTGAAACCAGGTAATGCTTTTAATGCTGGTTTTTCAAAATTTGTAATAGTATCTCCAATTTTCGCATCTGATAATTTTTTAATTCCAGCAATAATAAATCCAATCTCTCCGGCAATTAAAAACGACCTATTTTCTATTTTTGGAGTAAATACACCTACTTTTTCACATAGATAAATTGAATTTGTTACCATAAAAAAAAGTTTACTCCCAGGCTTTAATACACCATTTATGACACGAACTATTATTATTACTCCAACATAGTTATCAAACCATGAATCAATAATTAAAGCCTGTAAAGGCAAATATTGACTACCCCGTGGTTCTGGAATTTGATCAACAATTGCTTCTAAAATATTAATAATACCAAATCCAGTTTTAGCACTGGCTAGAATCGTATTTTTTGTTTCAATCCCAATTACATCTTTAATTTGATTTAAAATACTGTCTGGGTTAGATTGTGGTAAATCAACTTTATTTAAAACTGGTAAGATTTTGATGCCTAATTCAGTAGCTGTATGACAATTCGCCACGGTTTGTGCTTCAACACCCTGTGATGAATCAATTACTAATAATGCACCTTCACAAGCAGATAAGGAACGACTAACTTCATATGAAAAATCTACATGTCCTGGTGTGTCAACTAAATTTAATGTGTAAATTTGACCGTTTTTTGACGTATATTTCAGTGTTACTACTTGTGCTTTGATTGTAATGCCGCGCTCGCGCTCTATATCCATTGAATCTAAGACTTGTGGAGTCATTTCACGAATTTTTAAGCCATTACAATGGTAAATTAATTGATCAGAAAGAGTCGATTTTCCATGATCAATATGAGCAATGATAGAAAAATTCCGAATAAACTGCATAAGTAACCAAGATTAATATTAACTAAAATTTAGTGAAAGTATAGAATTAGTGAAAACATAGAATTAGTTATTGTCTCTAATTTTTTTATTTAGATAGGTATATTGGTATCCATTGTGTATGATCTCCTCGTTGCACCAACAGTATTACTGATTTTTCTTTATCTAATTTAGAAATTATTTCTTCAAATTCTTGAGAATTTGAAATATCAATATTATTGATAGCTAAAATAATATCTCCTGGGCGTATTCCAGATTTTGCAGATATGCCATCAACATTTCGAACTTGAACACCTCCCTTTATTCGCATTTTTGATTGCATTTCAACAGGTATATCAATTAGACTCAACCCAAATATATTATTATTTAATTCAGATTTTTTAAGATTATCCTGTTTATTATTATTATAAATTGGCTTTTCAGTATTGATTTCGTCAACCATAATTGATATGGTTAGTGTTTTTCCCCGACGCCAAATTTCTAGATTTGATACTAGACCAGGTGATGTTTGTCCTACTATTCTTGGTAAATCCGACCAACGTTTAATAAATTCTTCATTAAATTTTAAAATGACATCTCCCCCTTGGATACCAGCTCGTTCTGCAGGGCTATCGCGTTCTACGCGATTAACTAATGCACCTTCATTTCTAGTTAATCCTAAGTTTTTTGCTATTTCTTTATTAACTTCACTAATTTGTATACCAATTCGGCCTCTTGTAACTTTACCATTCAATTTTAATTGTGATGCTACTCTCATTGCTTCATCAATTGGAATAGCAAGCGAGATACCCATAAATCCACCGCTGCGTGAAATAATTTGTGAATTAACACCAATAACTTCACCATTTAGATTAAGTAATGGTCCACCAGAGTTTCCTGGATTAACTGCAACATCTGTTTGAATAAAAGGTAAATATTCACCAGTATCACGTCCAATTGCACTAATAATACCTGAAGTAACAGTTGAATCTAATCCAAATGGTGAACCTATTGCTAATACCCATTGACCTTTCCTAAGTGATTTAAGATCACCAATAACAAGTGGTATCATGCCATTTGTTTCTATTTTTAATAAGGCAACATCCGTACGTTCATCAGTACCAACAATCTTAGCCTTAAATTCACGACCATCAGTTAAAGTAACCAAAATATCTGTTGCTTCATCAACAACATGATTATTAGTTAAAATATATCCATCATCAGAAATAAAAAAACCAGAACCTAATCCTTTTGGGACTGATTTTTCTTCAGATTGATTAGGTTGTTGCCTTTGTTGTGGAAAACCTGGTGGATGTATATCAGGTCCAAAAAACCAACGAAATAGTTCATATGGATCATGATTTCCTAAGTTTAAACTATCATCACGTATAGTTGCCATTGTACGGATATTTACAACCGAGGGATCAGCTTGTGCGATAATATTTGTAAAATCTGGTAAATTACTAGTAATTTTATGATTTGTCTTTTCTATTTCTGCATGTAAAACAGTTATATAAGATATAATCAATAAAATAATCGTTGTAAATAATAGTGTTTTTATAGTTTTTCTATCGTGCACGGTTATTTCTACCGTATTCTTCATTTTAAGTACTCCTACGGAATATCTTGTTATTTTATAAACAGGGCATTATAAGATTTTATATTGTTATAAAAGTAATACGATATTAGTTTAAAATTCATAATATTTAAAATTAGAATTAAATGTAGTCAATTATTTCTATTTAGATATTTTATATGAAAGACTTACTCATCATGGATAAATTAAGTATTTATGTGAATGTGATTTAGTAAATATTCTATATAGAAAAAATATATAGGAAAAATTTTTTTAACTTGTTTAATTTTATATCCTTTAATAATTTAAAATATCTAAAATTAAATACAAAAAATGATTCATGAAAATTTTATTAAACAAAGTTTTATATCTAATAAAATATGATTAGATCATATTAATCAAAAATTAATCTAAATTTTAATATTTTTTATTTAATTTAGATTTGAAAGTAAATGATTCAGAATGAATCACTATTAATAACTTTCAGAAAAACATAGAAAATATAGAACTGTAATCAATTCTATTTAATTTTATTAAAAAAGAAAAATATTCAAGATTCAGTTCAGATATAAATGAATAAGAAATAAATAAAATTAATTTAATCCTAATTAACTTGATTTAATAAAATCGAGTTTTCTATATTCGAACTTAATTGCATTCATTATATTAAATCTGCATGTCGAATAACTATTGATCCATTTGTACCACCAAATCCAAAAGAATTTGAAAGACCAGCTCTAATTCTCATCTGTCTTGCTTGATTAGCACAATAATCAAGATCACATAAAGGATCTTGATTGAATATATTGATGGTTGGTGGTGAAATTTGATGAAATACTGCAAGTGTTGTAAAAATCGCTTCAATTCCACCAGCAGCACCTAATAAATGACCAGTCATAGATTTAGTTGAATTAATTACCAATTTATAAGCATGATCCTTAAAAGCTAATTTTAATACTTCAGTTTCATTTTTATCTCCTAAATAGGTAGATGTTCCATGTGCATTAATATAATCTATTTGATCTGGATTTAAATTAGCATTATATAGTGCATTTAGTATGCCACGGCAAGGACCATATCTGTTAGGTGCAGTAATATGGTATGCATCTGAACTCATACCATATCCAGCAAGTTCAGCATAAATATGTGCACCACGCTTCTTAGCGTGTTCATATTCTTCTAATACCAATACACCTGCTCCTTCTCCTAAAACAAATCCATCACGATCCTGATCCCAGGGTCGTGATGCAGTTTTAGGATCATCATTGCGTGTTGATAATGCACGCATTGCAGAAAATCCTCCTATTCCTAACGGAGAAATTGCTGCTTCAGAACCTCCAGCTAACATTACATCCGCATCGCCATATTCAATTAAACGTGCTGCATTACCAATACAATGTAGACCAGTTGTGCATGCGGATACTACTGCATAACTTGGACCTTTCATTCCATAAATCATTGAAAGTTGACCAGAAATTAGATTAATCAATGATCCTGGTACAAAAAATGGAGAAATTCGACGAATACCTTTATTTAATACTTCAATTTTGGTTTCTTCAATACGAGATAATCCACCAATTCCAGATCCAATAATGACTCCAATGCGTTCAGCATTGGAGTCATTAATTTTTAATCCACAATCTCGCCATGCTTGTATACCAGCAGCTACGCCATAATGAATAAATGTATCCATTTGACGGGTTTCTTTGGATGAAATATATTCGGTCGAATTAAATTCTTTTACTTCTCCAGCAATATGAGTAGTTAATTCAGATGAATCGAATCTCGTAATATGATTTATTCCTGATTTACCACTTAAGATATTATTCCAAGCTATAGAGACGTTATTTCCAATAGGAGAAATAAGACCAAGCCCTGTAATAACAACGATACGTTGTTTCAATAAATGCTCCTGATTTCGAATAAGATTAAAAAATAATATTTGTAAGAGTAAGATTCAACAAATAGTGAAATTATAATCCAAAATACATTAAGAATTTAGAATCAATTTTATTCTTTTGCAGAAGAAATATAGAAAACTAAAAATAACTCATAGTCTCCTATTCTTTAATTTTAACAAGAAATAAATTTCTAAATAATTAGATATCAGATATGAAAAAGTTACTTTTTACTATTAAATGCATTTATATAATCAATAGACTGTTGCACTGTAGTAATTTTCTCTGCTTCTTCATCCGGAATTTCTGTTTCAAATTCATCTTCCAATGCCATGACTAGCTCAACCATATCGAGCGAATCAGCACCAAGGTCCTCAATAAAAGAAGACTCGTTCTTAACTTCGGTTTCATTAACACCAAGCTGTTCAGCAACGATCTTTCTGACGCGCTGTTCGATGTTTTCCATGCAGATCTCCAAATAGGGAAAAAACCCTGCGAATTATAGTCAAAATATATAAAAAATAATCATTTAACCGTGAAAAAACAACACTGTATTAAGATTATCTTACTGAAATAAGTTCAGTAAACATATTTTAATGTTTTACGAAAGAATTAGTTCTTAAAAATATAATTTATATTCATTAAATATTAATATTAATTCTCCTTACATGTATATACCACCATTAATATGTAATGTTGTGCCGGTAATATAGCCAGCGTTTGGGCTAGCTAAGAATGCTACTGCTTTAGCAACATCATTTGTATTACCTAAACGACCCAAAGGAATCTTTTCCAGCAAAGATTCTATTTGTTTTTTACTCATAGAATGATGCGTCATATCTGTTTCAATAAAACCGGGCGCGACACAATTTACCGTAATATTTCGACTACCTAATTCTTTTGCTAAGGCTCGTGACATTCCAGTAATCCCAGATTTTGCTGCTGCATAATTTACTTGACCAGAATTTCCACTAAAACCAACAACAGAGGTTACGTTAATAATTCGTCCCCAACGGGCTTTTATCATGTTTTTTAAAACAGAACGAGAAATACGAAATATTGCTGTTAAATTAGTATCAATTACCTTATACCAATCATCATTTGTCATACGTACAGCAAGTGAATCACGTGTAATTCCAGCATTATTTACTAAAATAGTAGGACTATTATTTTCATTATTCAATCCATGAATCAATTTATTACAAGCTTGTTCATTTGTTACATCAAGAATAACACCCCATCCATTATATAATTTTAGATCAGAATCAATAGTTTTAACACCTTCTTTAGAAGTGGATGATCCAATAACAATTGCACCGCATTTAGCTAATTCTTTTGCAATAGCTTGACCAATACCACGTGAGGCCCCTGTAACTAGAGCTACCTTATTTTCTAATTTCATCTTAATTTTACCTTAACTCTTATTACCTATGATAGTTAATGTTTCTTTTAATGAATCTGGATTATTAATATTCATAATTTTTAAACTATTATCAATACGTTTAATTAAACCTGTTAAAATGTTACCAGGTCCACATTCAACAATGTGAGTAATACCTAGTTTCTTCATATATTTAATAGTTTCAATCCAGCGAACAGGATTCCATATTTGACGTATTAAACTATCACGAATTGCAATTGGAGACTTTAAAATTGACACATCAACATTGTTGATAATATCAATTTTTGGTTCTTTAATAATAATCTTGTCTAAAACTATAGAAAAATCCTCAGAAATCGGTTCCAATATCCTAGAATGGAACGGTGCAGATATCGGTAATAAAAAAGAACGTTTTGCTCCGGCTAATTTGGCTGCTTTAGAGACTCTATCTACAGCTGTTTTATGCCCTGAAATTATAATCTGTTCAGTTGTATTAAAATTGGCAATTTCAACAATATCTCCCAAAGAGTTTTCATGACAAATTGATTCTACAACATTATAATTTAGTCCTAAAATGGCTGCCATAGCACCAATACCTACTGGGATAAATTTTTGTATAATATTGGCACGATTTCTTACTAAATGAATAGAATCTTCAAAAGATAAAGAATCTGATATTGTTAAAGCTGTATATTCTCCTAGACTATGTCCTGCAATAATATCAGGTATTGGTCCACCAAATTCTTGCCATGCTCTAAATAAAGCTATACCCATAGCTAACATAATTGGCTGAGTATTTTCTGTTAAATTGAGTAATTCTAATGGTCCATAAGATATTAAAAATTCTAAATTCTGATTAAGTAATGAAGATGCTTTTTTGATAGTGTTCCTAACAATTGGAACTTTGATCCAATCGTCCATCATACCAATTGATTGTGAACCCTGACCAGGAAATACAAATGCAATTTTCATATTTTATTTTATAAATTTACTTTTTTATTTATTTAGTAAATACGATCTGTATTACATACGAATCAAAACAGATCCCCATGTAAAACCTCCACCGACACCTTGCATTAATACAAGTTGTCCAGGTTTTATTCGATTGTCTCGACGAGCTAAATCTAGTGCCATTGGTATACTAGCAGCTGATGTATTAGCATGTTTATCAAGTGTAATAATGACTTTCTCTATAGGTATTCCTAATCTGTGAGCTAATAAATTTAGAATACGAATATTTGCTTGATGTGGAATTAACCAATCAATCTGATTGATTTTTATACCTGCTTTAGAACAAACTAGAAGCGCTGAATGCTCTAGTACTGTGACTGCCTTTTTAAAAACAGATTTTCCATCCATATGTAAAAATGAGTCACCGAAAATAGATCCTTGAGAAATGCAATTAGCTGCATATAATATTTTGATTTGTGTTCCATCAGAAGAAAGTTGTGTAGCTATAATTCCAGGTTCATATGTAGCTGTTAATACAACAGCACCAGATCCATCACCAAACAAAATACATGTATTTCGATCATTCCAATTTAAAATACGCGAAAAAATCTCAGTTCCAATGATTAATGAATTATAAATATTATTAGACCGAATAAAACTATCAGCAATTGTCAATGCATAAATGAAACCACTGCAAGCAGCTTGTATATCGAAAGCTATTGAATCTTTTTTTGCACCTATGCCTGCTTGTACTAAGCAAGCAGTACTAGGAAATATATAATCGGGAGTTGTAGTTGCTACAATTATTAAATCGATCTTCGAAGCTTCAATACCAGCATCATATAATGCTAGATTAGCTGCATTAATTGCAAGTTGGCTAGTGGTTATATTTTTTTCTGCTAAGAATCGCTGATAAATTCCTGTACGACTTATAATCCATTCACTAGAAGTTTTAATACCACGAGCAGCTAGTTTTTCAACTAAATCATCATTAGATACGACGCATTTTGGCAAAGCACTACCAGAACCAATAACTTTGGTATATTTTATATCATTGTTCATTATTGTATTATTATCGTATTTTTTAACCGATCGCAAAATTAGCTCTCTTTTTTTCTAACATATATTGATTCATTCTATGAATAGTTTCTCCGGTACTTTCTAATAATTGGCTAAGTATTGCATTCCTAGCACGTTGTAATGCAAAACCAAATGCGTGACAATCTGCAGAGCCATGACTTTTAATAACTACACCACGTAATCCTAGTAAAGTTGCTCCATTATATCGACGATTGTCAATTCGAGATTTCAAACGATTCAGAGCAGGCAAAGCAAGTATACCAACTATAGAGGTTAGCCAATTACGTCTAAATTCTTCACGTATTAGACTAGATAACATTTTAACTAAACCTTCTGCTGATTTTAAAGTTATATTACCTATAAAACCGTTACATACAATCACATCAACAATACCACTAAAGATATCATTTCCTTCGACATTTCCATAAAAATTTAATGGACTAGAACGTAATAAACAACCTGCTTCTTTAAGCATATCATTTCCTTTATCAATTTCCTGACCAATATTTAAAAGTCCAATACTGGGATTTTCGCGATTTTCTAAGAATCGTGATAAAGCTGCACCCATAATAGCAAATTGTAACAAATTTTTTGCAGAACAATCTGCATTAGCGCCCAAATCTAGCATTGTTGTGAATCGACCGATTTCGTTTGGAATGGATGTAGAAATTGCAGGTCGATCTATACCATCAAGTGTTTTCAATATATAACGTGATATAGCCATTAATGCACCAGTATTGCCAGAAGATACACATGCATTAGCGGATCCATCTTTAACTGCTTGGATTGCCAAACGCATTGAGGAGTTTTTTTTCTTGCGTAGTGCTACTTCAATTGAATCTTCCATAGTTACAACTTCAGATGCTGGAATAATATCGATATGATTCAGCGGTATATCATTTAAATTAGATAAGATTGTCTCAATAGATACAGAAGAACCTACTAGCAATAGATAAGTATCTGGATACTGTCTTAAAAAATCAACAGAAGCAGGTACTGTTACAGATGGCCCGTAATCTCCGCCCATACAATCTACAGCTATACGTGTTATGTTCTTCATATATAACGGGTGAAAAGATAAATATTCGAGTTTTTAAAATTACTTATTTTTTATTTTCGTTTTTAGAATTTTTCGTCCACGATAAAATCCATTAGGACTAATATGATGACGTAAGTGTATTTCACCTGTGTTAGGTTCGATAGAAATCGCACGATTTACCAGAAAATTATGTGCACGATGCATACCGCGCTTAGAAGAAGATTTCTTATTTTGTTGAACAGCCATAATAATTCCTACAAGAGATGATAACTGTTGTTTATATCATATATTCTAAAATTATAGACTTTAAATATTTTTATCTTAAATGGATTGTTTCATTTTACAATTGAAAGATAGCTTTCTAAATTTTAAAACAAGCTTATACACAGAAAAAATTCTGGATATTATCAGAATTAATAATTGAACTGAAGAATACTCAAAAAAAACTCCTTTAGAAAAGATCAATACCTTTCTATTGAAATAGATCTCATTTGGAATATTAAACTGAAACAAACTATTTTTAAAAATATTCAATTGATATAAAAGACTCTAATTTGTATTTAAAAAAATTCCAATCAGCGAAATAATAGCAAAAAACAGTAATTTCGCAAGAAAAATCAACTTTAATAGTATTTAAATAAAATTAAAATCGCTTATTAGATTTACAATCCAATAATTATTATATTAGATTGTCTATGGTCTATTTAGCAGATAGAATCTTAAAAATAAAGTTTATTATTTTTTTGTTTCTATCAAAATCAGAGATTGATTTTTTATTTTCCTATTAGTTTTTCGAGCACGACCTATTTGTGGTGAATTTGTTATAGTGGAATCTGTTTGAAATATTGGTTTTGTTTCTATTTGTTGCAAAATTTCATTTTTATTATTTTTTTCTTTAAATACTTTTTTTTGATATTGATTGATAGTCAGTGATTTTGACTTTTGAAAATCTGTTATTTTTTCTTTAATGACTTCCTGATCTAATCTTTTCGTTAAAAAATTATCACTACTAGTGTTAGTATCTTTTGATTCTTTTTCAGTTAGTAAATTTGGTTGATCTTTTAAAGAAATATCAATTTTTTTGCACAATAATGATGTTTCCTTAATTTTAGTCATTGCCTGATAATCATTTTTTTTATCTTTTTGTTGTTTTTGTTGTGTTATAAGAACATCGTCTTCATTTGAGCTTTCTTCTAAACTTCTAATATTAGAACGATCATTACGTTTTGAACGACGCTTTTTTTTCTCTGTAATTAATTTATCTTCTTCCAAATTATTTGGATTAATAATAGTTTCTGATATTTTTGATACATTGCCTAGCATATCGATTGTATTATCTTTTTTATGATTAGTATCAAAAATTGATTCTTTAATTCCAGAATTTTTCAAATCTGGAGTTTCTTCTGTTGTATTACTAGTTTGCAGATTATTATTACGAATACGATTAGAGCTACTGTTACGTCGCCCACGATTATTCCGCGATCCAATTCTTTCATCTACTATTGTTATTGAAGATTGATTATCCGAATCAATTTGTTGTGTTTGTATTTCTGATTTAATTTTTTGATCATTACGCTTATTAAAGCTTTCCTTACTTAAATCTCTTTGATCAAAAGTAGAATTACGATAGCTTTGCTGCTGATTTTCAGAGCATTGATTTTTGCTAATACAATCTGCTTCACGTTGCTCATTATTTTTAGCCTGATTACTTTGAGAACGATTATAATTTGGATAGCGCTTTTTTCTTTGAGAGCTTTTAGCTATTTGTTTGAATTTTGTTTCATTAGGTAAAAATAAAGAGTATAAATTTTTTAACAAATTTTTTAGATTAGACCATATTAAATAAAAGGCAGTATCCGATAATGAAAAAGTTTCTGACGAAATAGTAGGAGCTGGTCGAGAAGGTGTAATACTTTTAATTAATGCTTCTTGACGGTTTTTTGTATCTTGTTCTCGAGACGATAGGATCGTACTTGTTGTAGGTGTTTCAATAAGATCGAAACTTGTTTTAACATTTTCTAAACGTAAATCATCATGACGAAGACGTTCTAAGTTATAATGTGGTGTTTCTAAATATTTATTAGGAATAATTACTAGATTCACTTTAAGTCTTGCTTCAATATTTGTAAGATCACTGCGTTTTTCATTTAATAGATATGTAGCAATTTCCAATGGAACTTGAACATGCACAGTAGCAGTCCCAGATTTCATAGCTTCTTCTTGTATTAATCGTAAGACTTGTAATGCACTGGATTCAGAATCTCGAATAACGCCCATACCGTTACATCTAGGACATGTAATGTGTGAAACTTCTTTAAGTGCTGGACGAAGACGTTGACGTGATAATTCTATTAATCCAAATCTTGATATTTTTCCCATTTGAACACGAGCTCGATCAGAATGTAAAGATTCACGAAGACGTTGCTCAATAAAACGCTGATTCTTACTATCATCCATATCAATAAAATCAATAACTATTAATCCGCCCAAATCGCGTAATCTTAATTGACGTGCAATTTCATCAACTGCTTCTTGATTAGTACGTAATGCAGTTTCTGCAATATCAGCACCTCGTGTAGAACGAGCTGAATTGACATCAATAGCTACTAATGCTTCAGTATGATCAATAACAACTAGACCACCTGATGGTAATGGAACTTTTCTTGAATATACAGTTTCTATCTGGTGTTCGATTTGGAATCGGGAAAACAGTGGCACATCATCTTTATAACGCTTTACACGTTGGACAGCATCTGGAATTACAACACTCATAAAAGCAGTTGCCTGATCAGTAATATCATCAGTATCAATTAAAATTTCTCCAATTTCTGGTGAAAAATAATCTCTAATGGCTCGAATAACCAAACTAGATTCTGGATAAATTAAAATCGGGGCAGAATTATCCTTAGCAGCATTTTCAACAGCTCTCCATAATTGGAGTAAGTACGATAAATCCCATTGTAATTCCTTAACGTTTCGACCTATTCCTGCAGTACGTGCAATAATACTCATTCCTTGTGGAATATTAAGTTGATCAATCGTTTCACGTAATTCTTGACGTTCATTACCTTCTATTCGCCGAGATACTCCACCACCACGCGGATTATTTGGCATTAATACAAGATAACGGCCAGCTAAAGAGATGAAAGTAGTTAATGCAGCTCCCTTATTATCCCTTTCTTCTTTTTCAACTTGTACAATTAATTCTTGACCTTCTGTTATAGCATCCTGGATTCGTATATTGCGAATATCTGTACCTACTTTAAAATAGGTTCGTGATATTTCTTTAAATGGCAAGAATCCATGTCGATATTCTCCATAATTAACAAAACAAGCCTCTAAACTAGGTTCAATACGTGTGATAACTCCTTTATAACTATTTCCCTTACGTTGTTCACGCCCAGAGGTTTCTATATCAAGATCAATAAGCTTTTGTCCATCTACAATAGCAACACGCAGTTCTTCTTGATGTGTTGCATTAAATAGCATTCGTTTCATGAAAGGTTTTCTCCATTCATCATAATCATGATGCAAAATAATGTATGATTTTGGTTTTAATAGATTAAATTTGATAAATTAAATCAAATTTTGAACTATTTTATTTCGTTACGCTTTTGCGTATATTAACTAGATGAGTCAATACTAGGATAATTAACTTCAATATATTTAATATAAGAAGAATATGTCAGATTAATTCATAATATTCTGGTAGGTATAAGTTTTTGTAAAACACAATTAAGAAGAATTAGTTACTAATACAATGCATAATTAAGATTTCTTCATTCATCTTGATATCTCATCGATTTTTTATTCTTATCAATATTTATTTGAAATAGCTCTTCCTATAATCCAGAAAATTTAAAAGAAAAGATTAACATAATATAAAATAGCAAATGCTAATCATCATACAACTATCATTCAGTTCATTCTAGGCTAATTTCCTAATTATAATTACAATGTTACTTTTTTAAAATGCATAATAAATACACTAAATACGAATTATCTATATCTAATGTAAAAAAAATAAAGGTTACTGAAGATATAGTAGGTCAACGAATTGATAATTTTTTAATTAATCTATACAAAAAAATACCAAAAAATCACTTATATAATATTATTCGTCGTGGTGAAATTAGAATTAATATGAAACGAATAAAATTCGATTACCATTTATTCAAAGACGATATTATACGAATACCACCTATTCATTTACCAACTTATAAAAACATTTCTAAAAAAATAATCGGGAAAGAATTCCCGATTATTTATGAAGATAATAGCTTATTAGTCATTAATAAGCCAGCTGGAATACCAGTTCATGGTGGTAGTAATGCATCTTTTGGCATTATCGAACAATTAAAAGCTTCTCGTTCTCACTTTCTTGAATTGATACATCGAC
Source organism: uncultured Burkholderiaceae bacterium (assembly GCA_964620485.1). GTDB lineage: Bacteria > Pseudomonadota > Gammaproteobacteria > Burkholderiales > Burkholderiaceae_B > CAZTUH01. The sequence continues at coordinate 108,546 of CAZUGU010000008.1, forward strand.
TAGATCAGGGAACATCAGGTTTATTAATGCTTGCTAAGAGTCGCAATACCTTATGCAAATTACATAAGGTATTGCGCAATAGAAATTGCGAAAAACATTACCTAGCTCTTGTAAGAGGCAATTGGACTAAACCTAATTATAGAAATATTCGATTTAGTCTAACTAAAAAAATGTTAAATCCTGGAGAATTCAAAGTTTTGGTAGATCCTGATGGAAAAGATGCTCATACAATTGTCAAATTGAAGCGTCATTTCAATGGCTATAGTCTAGTTAATGTTGAACCAAAAAGTGGTCGTACCCACCAAATCCGTGTTCATTTATCCGCTAGTGGTTTTCCAATTGTAGGTGATAATAAATATGGCATTAAAGGAAAGGAATTTATAGAAAACGGTATCAATCACATGTTATTACATGCACATCGTCTAGTTTTAAAACATCCTATAACTGAAAAGACATTAAATTTAATTGCTAAAGTACCTAAAATATATAGTACTTTCCTAAAACAATTAGATTCTAGAAATAAATAAAATTTTATGTTTCCCTTACTTTTATTTTTAATAATATATAATACATTATTCACATTTAAAAGATATTTCTAATTCTATTTTTTTTGATTAAATCTTGAAAAGAATGATGAAAATTAATTTCAATTTTTATTAATTATCAATTGTTTAAGAAATGAATATTTTAATATGAAAGATTTTATAAATTATTATTTATTGTTTCAAGTGGGAAAATATCAAACCGCATTAACATGTCAGTAAGCATAATGAGTGGCATACCAATAATTGCAGTTGGATCGTTGTTTCTGATTCTCTTCATTAAGGAAATACCAATACCCTCGATCTTAATACCTCCTACAGTATCATAAGGTATCTCAGATTTTAGATAAGAATCTATCATAGATTGATTCAATTTTCTAAATTGACATAATGTAGTTGTGACATTTCTTTCGATTTTATTTCCATTTGTAACTGTTACTGCACTATAGAACATAATAACTTGCTCTGAAAACATAAATAGCTGTGATTTAGCTTGCAATAAATCAACAGGCTTTCCAATCGGTTTATTATGAATGCTAGCAACTTGATCAGAACCTATTACAATAGAATCAGGATATTTTTTTAGAACATTCATAGCCTTATCTAATGATAAGCGCAAAGCAAGTTTTTTTGGATGTTCATTAATATGAAAATTTTCATCTATTTCTGGAAATACAGTCAAGAAAGGTAATTTTAAACGTTTTAGTAAATCACATCTATATGGCGAACTAGATGCTAAAATAAGACGATATTTCAGTTTAGACATTTTTCTTAGTTTTTATTAAAATTTTTAAAAAGACTTACTTTGATATTGTATCAATAGGTTTATTTGTCAAAATAGCTAATAAACAAGCTATTTTCTCTCGAAGATGACGTCTATCAATGATCATATCGATTGCACCTTTTTTTAAAAGAAATTCTGATCGCTGAAAGCCTTCTGGAAGTTTTTCTCGAACTGTTTGTTCGATAACACGAGGACCTGCAAAACCAATTAACGCTTTAGGTTCAGCAATTATAATATCTCCCATAAAAGCGAAACTTGCTGAAACACCACCCATAGTTGGATCCGTTAAAATACTAATAAATGGCAAACTAACTGCAGATAAGCGTGTTAGCATAGCATTTGTTTTAGCCATTTGCATTAATGATATTAATCCCTCTTGCATGCGTGCCCCACCGGAATTTGATATACAAATAAATGTAGATTTATTTTCAATTGCAGTTTGCACTCCACGTAAGAATCTTTCACCAACAACCAAACCCATAGAACCACCCATAAAATCAAATTCGAAACAGGCTAATATTGTAGGTATTCTATAAATTGATCCACTCATCACAATTAGCGCATCAGTTTCTCCGGTTTGTTTCATAGCATCTTGAAGACGATCTGTATATTTTCGTATATCTTTGAACTTAAGATTATCAATAGATTTAATATTTTTCCCAATTTCAATTCGGCCTTCCGAATCTAGCAAAGAATCAATACGGGCTCTTGAGCTAATACGCATATGATGATCACATTTTGGACATACATATAAATTTGCTGATAAATCGCCATTGTATAATACTGATTCACATGCTGGACATTTAACCCATAAACCTTCAGGCACACGACCACGTTTTATACTATTATTTTTAGATTTATTAATTCTAGGTGGTAATAATTTTTCGAACCAGCTCATTATGAATTAACTCATATTAAAAAAGTAATTGAGAAATTTATATTACAGAATAGATTTAAATTATTAATATTTAAAATCAGTAAACCAGATTTACATTCTTTCAGAAGAACTAAATTTTTTATATATAAAACATAAATAAAAACATCAAAACTTTCAATTTATTAAAATTTAAATGTTACATGATTGGTAACTGAAAGACTTTACGTAAATAAGAAAGATATCCAGTATCATCACACATAGTTTTTCCAGGTTCATCTGATACTTTGGCAACTGGTTGATTATTACAACGTACCATTTTGATTACAGTCTGTAGAGGTTTATATCCTAAATCATTAGTTAGATTTGTTCCAATCCCAAAAGAAAGTCTACAACGACCTACAAAGTGGTAGTATAATTCAATTGCACGCGGTAATGTCAATGAATCTGAAAATACAAGAGTTTTATTTCTTGCATCGACACGATTATTCTCGTAATGTTTTAAGATCCGTTCACCCCAAACAAATGGATCTCCGGAATCATGTCTAGCACCATCAAATAACTTACAAAAATACATATCAAAATCATTTAGAAAAGCTTCAATACCATAAACATCAGATATAGCAATGCCTAAATCGCCACGGTATTCTTTTGCCCAGGTTTCTAATGCAAAAACTTGGGAATCTTGCAAACGCGGTCCTAATGCTTGACAAGCTTGTAAATATTCATGACCCATTGTACCAAGTGGTGAAATATTATTCTTCTTAGCAAGTAACACATTACTTGTACCGATAAAATGTTTACCCATTTCATTTTTTAAAGTAGATACAATTTCTTCATGCCAAATTTTGGAAAATCTTCGCCTTGTTCCATATTCTGCGATCTTAAAATCTTTTAAATCTAAGTTAGATAATACCAGATTTATTTTTGATTTTAATCTCTCTCTACCCTGTTCCCAATCAGGATAGGAAAATACATTACGAAAATATATTTCATTTAAAATAGATAAAACTGGTACTTCAAATAAAATTGTATGTAGCCATGGACCATTTATTGTAATAGAAATTTCATTTAAATTTTTATTACCATCAATATGTATACAGCGTTCTGGCAAATAAAATAAACGGAGAAAATCAATAAAATCACTTTTTATAAATCTTAGACTATTCAGAAATTCTAATTCTGTATCAGTAAAACGTAATTGACACAATTGATGTATCTCATCTTTCATTTCATCAATATAAGGATATAAATATATATCTCGTGTTCGACATTTATATTTATATTCAACTTGAGCAGCAGGAAAATGATGCAAAACAACCTGCATCATACTAAATTTGTAAAGATCAGTATCAAGTAATGAAGTAATAATCATATTGAAATAAATAATTTTATGTTATAGGATGAATTACCTAATAAACAAAAAAATATTAGGTAGCAGATTATTACATGACATATACCGAATTGTTAATATTTTTTAGTAGTGAAACACTATATTTTGAACAATTGATTACTGAAAATATATAAGATTAACAATTTAAAAGGTTAAAATGAATTTATTTTGGAGTTATAAATTGACTCATGTTATTACAGAAAATTGTATCAAGTGTAAGTACACTAGTTGTGTAGATGTTTGCCCAGTTGATTGTTTTCGCGAGGGCTCTAATTTTTTAGTTATAGATCCTGAAGAATGTATAGATTGTGGAGTTTGTATTCCCGAATGTCCTGCTAATGCTATCTTCTTTGAAGAAGATTTACCAAAAAATCAGTTAGATTTCTTAAATATTAATTCTGAGTTATCTCATGTCTTTAAAAGTATTACCCGATCTAAATCTCCCATGCCAGAATCTGATAAATGGAATGGAATTAAAAATAAAATACAGTATCTAGAATACTACTGATTAGTTTCTAATATTTGTAGATTTACAATAATTTACAATAAATAGATAAATCGATATGACGAACGTTAGTGTGAAGTACACCTGTCAAGAAGTGATTAGTAAAAAAATTTGGATCCCAAAAAAATTATTTTCTATTCGTATTACTCGTGACGATAATTATCAATTCCAATCTGGTCAATTTGCTCGTATCGGTATACCGATAAATACAACAAGTTATCCGGAACTATGGAGAGCATATTCTATGGTTAGCGCTCCTCATGAATCATATTTGGAGTTTTATTCCATTATAATATCAAATGGTCTTTTTAGTCCTCGATTCTCTTTATTATGTTTAGGTGATTCTGTTTATATTGATAAAAAGCCTTATGGATTTTTAACGATAGATCGATTTAAGAAAGGTGGAGTTCTATGGCTTTTATCAACTGGGACAGGTTTATCTGCTTACATATCTATTTTACGAGATCCAAAAACTTGGATGAAATTCCATCATATTATTCTGGTACATGGAGTACGTGAAGCAAAAGAATTAGCATATCGTGAAGAATTGGAATCTTGGAACCAATATTCCAATTCTTCACGATATGCTTGTAAATTTAGCTATCTTTCATTTGCTACTCGTGAGAAATTACCTGAAATGCCTCAGGCAAGATTAACAACTTTAATTTCTGATGGAAGATTGGAAAAATTTGCAAGAGAAAAATTAAATCCAATACAATCAAAAGTAATGCTGTGCGGAAATCCGAAAATGTTGACTGAAGCAAAGAAACTCTTAATTGAACGGGGATTTTATGTTGGAAGGAATGGTATTCATGGAAATCTAGCTATTGAAAACTATTGGTAAATTTAAATAAAATGTTACGTAAAATTATAAATATTAAACATATTCTGAACAACTCCAATTCCAGTACCAGATTAAAAATTGATCCGATACTGGAATTGGAGTTGTTTTAATTATTTTTTATTTTTCATTAATCTAAAAATGACTAATGAATCATTGATTAATCTTATTGACTCGGCATTACCTCAAAAACAATGTACAAAATGCGGATACAATGGCTGTTTATCCTATTCTAAAGCAATTGTAAATGAAGGTGTACCCATTAATCGCTGTTCTCCAGGCGGAGAACAAAGTATTAACCGTTTAGCAAAAATATTGAATACTGATGTATTGCCCTTAGATGAAAACTGCGGTATTGATGAAATTTTAAAATTTGCTGTTATTGACGAGGAACATTGTATTGGTTGTACAATTTGCACACAAGCTTGTCCTGTTGATGCAATTATTGGAACAAAAAACCGTAGACATACAGTATTAAGCGATTGGTGTACTGGATGTGGCTTATGTGTAGAGCCATGCCCTGTGGACTGTATTAGTATGATTCCTGCATCACATGAATGGACAGATGATGATGCAAAATCTGCTCGATATCATTATCAAAATCGCCAAAATAGAATTAGTTTAAAAAATAATATTAATTCAATAAATTTAACAAATTCTAAAGACTTATCAGAAAATAAGATCTCAAAGAATGAATTGAATAATTTAGATAAAAAAAATAAATTATCTTTAGTTAATAAAATTATTACCCGTGCTAAATCACGTCGTAATTTCGATTGAAAATATGAACAATAAAATACGTAATGCTATTTTTACTCGTTTAAAATCTAGCAATCCTCATCCTAGAACAGAATTAGAATATGAAACTCCTTTTCAACTTTTAATTTCTGTTATTTTGACCGCTCAAAGTACAGATCGAGCTGTAAACATAGTTACAAAAAAAATATTTCAAAAATATGGCACACCAGAAGAATTATTAAATCTGGGAGAAGAATCTCTTATAGAATATATTAAATCTATAGGACTTTATCGAAATAAGGCGAAAAACATATTAAAAACCTGCCAAATTATTTTGGATAAACATGCTGGACAGGTTCCAAAAACTCGTTCTGAATTAGAAAGCTTACCTGGTGTTGGTCGGAAAACAGCTAATGTTTTACTAAATGTTGCATTTGGAATGCCAACTATAGCAGTCGATACACATGTTTTTCGAGTTGCTAATCGAACGAATATTGCAATCGGAAAAAATGTTCTAGAAGTAGAAAAAAAACTTTTAGAAAAAACTCCGAATAATCATATGTATGAAGCACATCATTTATTAATGTTACTCGGGCGCTACATATGTATAGCGCGTAAGCCAAAGTGTAAAATTTGTCCTATCAATGATCTATGTGGATATAAATATAAAACCAGTTAGAATTTGAAAAATTTTTCAATTATTTCTTTCATATGAATATATGATTAATTCTACTTCGATAAATCAAATGTTAACTTAACAATTAGACTTTTAATTAGTTCTAACATATATCGTATGAAAGAAATTGTTTCAAATCCAAAAAGAAGTTACTTTCATAATCTTTGATACACAATACATAGCAATTTTTATTACATATGGTAATGAATTACCACCTGCATTTTGAGCAGTATTGCAATGATTTCTTTCATCTTCTTGCATTTTTTGTAAAATTTTTCTTGATTTTATGTCGGATAGTGGCAAAAGTTTTAAATGATTTTCTAGATGAATTTCTACTTGCCTTTCAGTTTCTCTCATAAAACCTAAATTCCAAGATGAACCAGCTAGGCCTGCAATTACTCCAATTGAAAAAGAACCTACATACCAAAAAGGATTTAAAATGCTTGAATTACTATTCAATTCTTGAATGCGTTGTTTACACCAAGTCAAATGATTTAATTCTTCAAAAGCTGCATGTAAGAACAATGCTTGAATTTCTGGTTTTTTACACAAGAAAGCTTGACCTCGATATAAAGCTTGAGCACAAATTTCTCCAGAATGATTAATACGCATTAACTTAGCCGAATATTTTTTTTCATTGACTGTCATAAATGAAGATTCTGGATCTACAGAATCAAAGAAATTTTGTTGATTATGTATTGATGCATTGGATAGGACAAATAAAGCTTTACCTAACTCAATTAATAAAACATCACATAAACTAATTTTCTCACGAATAGGAATAAAATCAGTATTGTACATCACTAAGTAAAATTAAGATTGGTTTAATATTAAAAAATAAAATGATACAAAATTCCGAATAGATAAGATTGTGACAATATCACAATCCAATAATCAAAAATATTAAAATATTTTATTTTAAATAGATTTTTAAAAATTTCGATAAATAATTCAAATGTTAGCAAAAATTTTATACGATTATGAACTTATGAACTAGTATGCGATTAAGATTTAATAACGTTATTATCCTCTGATAATACATTTTTTTGATTTATTTTAAACTTTAACATTTCAAATACAATTAATAAATTTATGAAACAATATGAAGATTTTTTGAATTATGTGTATAAAAATGGTATCAAAAAAAATGACCGGACAGGTATCGGAACACTTTCTATTTTTGGATACCAAATGAGATTTAATTTATCAACTGGTTTTCCGCTAATTACAACAAAAAAATTGCATATTAAGAGTATTATCTTTGAATTATTATGGTTTTTAAAAGGTTCTTCAAATGTCAAATGGCTTCAAAAAAATGGTATAAAAATTTGGAATGAATGGGCAGATCCTAATGGAGATTTAGGCCCAATATATGGAAAACAATGGCGTTCATGGCCTATATCAAATGGGAAATATATTGATCAAATTTCTTTGATTTTAAGTCAAATTTGTAACAATCCTGATTCACGTCGTTTGATTGTATCCGCATGGAATGTTTCAGAGATTGATAATATGGCTTTGCCACCATGTCATATCTTATTTCAATTTTATGTAATACAGGGTAAACTGTCTTGTCAACTTTATCAACGTAGTGCTGATGCTTTTCTTGGTGTTCCATTTAACATAGCTAGCTATGCGTTATTAACACATATGTTTGCACAACAAGCTAATTTACAAGTCGGTGATTTTATATGGACAGGCGGAGATTGTCATATATATCTTAATCATTGTATACAAGTCGAGCAACAACTCTCAAGAAAACCTTACCCATTTCCAACATTATTTATCAAATCTAATCCATCATCAATTTTTGATTATAGTTTCGAATGTTTTGAAATTAGAAATTATAAGTTTCACCCACATATTAAAGGTAAGGTTGCTGTTTAACTTATTAAAAAATTCTTAAAATCTATGAAAATAATTCTGATTGTAGCATATGGAAAAAATTTTGTTATCGGACATCGTGGTACATTACCTTGGTATTTGCCTAATGATCTAATTTATTTCAAAAAAAATACCTTAGGATATCCTGTTATTATGGGAAGAAGGACTTGGGAATCTCTACATTATCCTCTACCAGAACGTATCAATATTGTTGTTAGTCGTAATACTAACAACAATAATAATGGAAATATTCATGATGTTATTTTTGTTAAATCTTTAGATCATGCTATTATAAATTGTCATGCGTTTGAAAAAATTTTCATTATAGGTGGAGCTACGTTATACAGGTATTCTTTGCCATTAGCACAAACCATAATGGCAACTGAAATTCATAGTTCTTTTAAAGGTGATGTATTTTTTCCAAAAATATCTAAAAATGATTGGATAGAAGTTGATCGTAAAATTCAAGAACCCGAAAATGGATATAAGTATGATTTTGTAATTTATACCCGTATTAATTGAATATATGTATTCTTATTACAATGATCAGTTAGATAGTTTGGAATTATTGTTTCATTTTTTATCCAAAAGTAACGGATTACAGCAATTGGATATATTAAGATCATTCTTAAGATTAATTATTTTTAAAATTTTTTACGTTTTATCTTTGATTGATCGAAACTTAATCTAAAATAATAAACATGATGATATACTTTAATTTAAATATTATGCATATGGAAGAGTGATTCCATATTGAAATTGATACTTACCAATACGATCTGCATAAGATGTTTCACACACTTTATCACTTTCAAAAAACAACATTTGCGCACATCCTTCATATGCATATATCTTAGCAGGTAACGGAGTCGTATTAGAAAATTCTAGTGTAACGTAACCTTTCCACTCTGGTTCAAGGGGAGTAACATTCACAATTATTCCACAACGTGCATATGTACTTTTACCTACACAAATAGATAGAATACTGCGAGGAATATTAAAAAATTCAACAGTACGGGCTAAGGCAAAAGAATTGGGTGGAATAATACATATGTTTCCATGGAAATTGATGAAAGATTTTTCATCAAATTCCTTAGGATCAACAATAGTTGAATTGATATTCGTGAATATCTTAAATTCATTGGCGCAGCGTACATCATATCCATAACTACTTGTCCCATAACTAATTATTTTTGTTGTATTGATTCTTCGAACTTGGTCTGACTCAAATGGTTTGATCATACCATTTGAAGCTGCATTACGAATCCAAAGATCATTTTTAATATTCATAATAATTTATTCATCTTAAGTGATTCTGAATAATTTCAAAAGTTATATTATTCTCTGATAGATGAAATTTTGTCAGATTAGTTTAATAAACTAAGTCTATGATATTTTTTAAATAATCTTTAACATCAAAATTCCAATATTTTAATATTTGATAAATAACATACTCTATCGTTCAAGTATAATATTTAATTATTATAGAATGACTATTCAATATTTGAGATAACATAATTAAACATTTTTTTAATGATTATCAGATAGTATCATAATATGATGATGATCATCATTGATTTTATTAGTAATTGAATCAATTAATTAATAAATATTCTAAAATTAACTGAAATAATTTTAGAATATTATTGAAATCCGAATAAAAAACATAGATAAATTTTTAATTACTGAATAATAATACAGAAAGACAAATTATAAACTAAATTTTCTTATTTATTATATCTCATTATCCAAAGTCTTAACTCTTAAAGTTAACCTCAAAAAATATATTTTTAATAAAAATTATCAGATAGAAACAACAGATGGAATTTTAGATGATATATCCTTTGGTAACATAGAAATATTCATTGCTAATTTACGCGAAATATTAGAGTAAATTCTTGATATTTCACTTAAATTATTTGATATAATAATAGGATAGCCAAGATCAGAGTATTTACATATCTCTGCAACTAATGGTACATTGCCTAACCAAGGCAAATTATTTTGTAAAGCCATATTTAAACCACCTTTTTCTCCAAAGATATATTCCATATATCCACAATTAGTACAAGTATGCATGGACATATTTTCAATAATGCCTAAAATAGGAATTCCTATCTTCTGAAACATACGTACACTACGTCTAGTATCTATCAAAGAAATATCTTGAGGTGTTGTTACAATAACTACTCCTACTACCGGGATTTTTTGTGCAAGTGTAAGTACAATGTCACCTGTACCTGGTGGCATATCAATAATTAAATAATCCAAATCATACCAATTTGTTCTATAAACTAATTGCTCCAATGCTTTTGTTGCTATTGGACCTCTCCAAATAGTCGGTGAATCAGAATCTATCAAAAATCCGATAGAATTTGTTTGTATACCATATCCAAGAAGTGGATTCATATTTCTGTTATCAGAACTTTCTGGTTTACCTGAAATACCTAACATAGTTGGAATACTAGGACCGTAAATATCTGCGTCCAATATTCCAACATTTGCATCTTGTAGTGCTAAGGCTAGAGATATATTTACTGAAATTGTACTCTTACCAACACCACCTTTACCAGAAGCAACTGCTATAATATTGCGAACTTCAGGTATTCTTTTTAATCCATGTTTTATCGTATGTGCTAGAATTTTTGAATTTATAACAATATATACATCACTGACACCTATTGTAGTTAGTGCTTTCTTAATTAAGAAACTAACTTTTTCCTGATCGGTTTTTTCAATATGATAACCTAATTCAAATCTTAAATTTACTAGATTATCATTTATAGTAATATCGCAATTTTTAATACAATTAGAAAAATCAAAATTAATTTTAGGATCTTTTATAGAACTTATTTTTTTGCGAATTTTTTCTATCGTTATACTCATTTTAGAATTTTAGGTATCGAAACTTTATTAATAAAAACTTATTTTTATTGTAATATAGTCAATTTTTATATTCCTATATTTTTTTATATAATTTTTAGCGATTTAATGAGATTAACATTGGTATTATACGTATAATACGTATTGCATATTATTAAACAACCTGAATTTAATAAAGTAACATAAATTAGATTTAATAACTATAATAATATAATAAATATATTAGATAGCAATAATAGATATTATTAAATAGAATTGATCTTATTTTTAGAATAAATAATGCTTTTTTAAAATTGTATACCTGTCTTAACTTAATTTAAATTTAATTCCTATCCCATGTCTCGTACCTTATTTGTCACAACTGCTTTACCTTATGCTAATGGATCTTTACATATTGGACATATTATGGAATATATACAGGCTGATATATGGGTTAGATCAATGAGAATGGCAGGTCATACGGTATATTTTATAGGTGCTGATGATGTACATGGTGCACCCATAATGTTAAAGGCAAAACAAAAAGGAATTACTCCAAAGGAATTAGTATTACATTACATTTCAGAGCGACCTAAATATTTAAAGGGTTTTCATATTCAATTTGACCATTGGGATTTAACTTCATCACCAGAAAATATAGAATTATCTTATGCTATTTACTATTCTTTAAAAGATCATAACATGATTGAAATTCGTCCTATAGTTCAATTTTATGATCCTTGTAATAATATGTTTTTAGCGGATCGTTATATCAAAGGAGAATGTCCAAAATGTCATGCAAAAAACCAATATGGTGACTCCTGTGAAATTTGTGGTTCGGTCTATACCCCAATGGAATTGATTCAACCTTATTCTGATCTAACTGGCGCTAAGCCAGTTTTAAAAGAATCAGACCACGTCTTTTTTAAGCTTTCAGATCAAAAATGCATTAAGTTTTTAGAAGAATGGATAGTTGGAACTAATCATATGGGTAACAAACGATTACAAAAAGAAGTTCAAGCTAAAATATTAGAATGGTTAAATGATCAGGACAAAAAAAATAAATTAAAAGATTGGGATATTTCACGCGATTTACCTTATTTTGGTATTGAAATACCTGATTTTCCTGGAAAGTATTTTTACGTTTGGTTAGATGCTACTGTTGGTTACCTGTCATCATTAAAATCTTACTGTAACTTGAATGGAATAAATTTTAATGAATTGATTGATCCTAATGGTTCAATCGAGCAAATTCATTTTATTGGAAAAGATATTATATATTTTCACGCATTATTCTGGCCAGCAATATTAAAATTTTCTGGCCGAAAAACTCCTGATGTTATAAATGTTCATGGTTTTGTTACTATAAAAGGTAAGAAAATATCCAAAAGATATAATACTGATATTTTTTCTCCTATTCAATATCTTAAATCAGGCATGAATCCTGAATGGCTTCGTTATTACATCGCAACAAAACTTAATAATAAACCTAATGATATTAATCTCGATCCAGATGAATTTATCACTCGAATTAATAGTGATTTAATTGGTAAATATATTAATATTGCAAGTCGATCTTCTATGTTTATCACTAAATATTTTGGAGGAAATTTAGCATATCAAGGAGATATACAATCGTTAATTGATGAAATCAATATAAAAATAGAAGATGTTCGTAGATTTATTGAGAATCTTGAATATAATCGAGCTATTCGTTATATTATGAATTATGCTAACTATGTTAATCAGTTATTTGATTTAGAAAAACCTTGGTTGCTTGTAAAAGAAATTTCAAAAGAATTTGATTCTTTTAGATTTGAAATAAATAAGAAAAAACAATTGCAATATATTTGCTCTCGTGCTTTAGCACGCTTCAAAGCTCTAACAATTATGCTTACTCCTATTTTGCCTGAATTATCTAGAAAAATTTCTAAAGAATTCTTCAATGAGGAACGATGGTTTTTATGGAATGATTCCATAATACTTCCCAAGTATGTACTACCATTTAAGCATTTGATGCAGCGTATTGATTCTGAAAAATTAAATGATTTATTTAAAGAAGCATAGAAATATTATTTTTTTTGAATAATTTTCCAATAATTTTCCATGTTTTTCAATTTTCAAAGTCTGAATCATGTGAACTAATATGTTCAGGGTGATGCCACCCTACGTCTCGCAAAGAATATTGAACCAAATTCTCTACTCCCATTAATATGGCAAAAATAGCCATTCTAACCGAAATTCCATTATCTGTTTGACGAAATATTGCTAGTCTAGGATCGCTATTTAGATCTGTGCTTAAATCATTTGCACCAGGTGTGCTATCACGAGGTAATGGATGCATAATAATAGTATCATTTCCACAATACTTTTTAACTATTGATCTATTAATTTGAAAATTATTCATATAATTCTCTTGGTTTTTTTCAACGAAACGCTCTCTTTGCACTCGGGTAGTATATAATATATCTGCACCAATTAATCCTTCGCTTAGTGTTGATTTTTTTTCAAGAATATTACTTCCACGAGATGCATAGTCAAGAATGTAGTCTGGCATTTCTAAACCAATTGGTGATATTAGAGATATTTTCAATCCTTTATAAAAGGATAATAATTTAACAAGTGAATGTACAGTACGCCCGTATTTTAAATCACCAATCATAACAATATGAGCGCCATCAAGTGTTTTGCCTATACGGGAAAATTCTACTTGTATCGTATATAAATCTAGAAGAGCTTGACTCGGATGCTCGCCTGGTCCATCACCGCCATTAACAACTGGAATATTTGTAGCTTTTGCAAATTTTTCTACAGAACCTTGTTCAGGATGACGAATTACCATAACATCAACATAACCACTCATTACTCGACTGGTATCATAGATAGATTCCCCCTTGGCCATAGACGAAAACGTAAAACCGGTCGTATCACAAACAGACCCACCTAGACGACAAAACGCAGCACCAAAACTAACCCGAGTGCGAGTACTGGCTTCAAAAAATAAATTTCCTAAAACCGCCCCTTCTAATATGCGAGAAATTTTCTTTCGGCGTGCAATCGGTTGCATTAAATGCACAATATTGAACAGGTATTCAATTGAATCACGATTGAACTGATCGACAGATAGCAACTGGTTTTTGCCGTTAAAAGTAATACAATCTTGCCAGGATATACTTCTTACATGTTGATTATATCTATCAGACATACTGCTTCTCAAAGAGATGATATTACTGCAAAAATCTTTTAATTATTTTAGATAAATTTTTAATAATTTTCCCAGATAGAAAAATAATTTGATCTAAAAAGGGTCATTATACATAAAGATATATTTGATTAAAATTAATAAATTTATAAAATCTACATCTCATAGTGAATAGAATATTTTTATTTATTATAAATAATTTATAATTTTTCTATTAAAAGAAAAATAAGTACATTAGAAAGACTGATGTGAAATATATTAGATCAATAAATATTTACTGATAAAAAATAGAAATGCAATATTATATGCAATATCTTTCCAAGAATTTGTAATAGATCCAAATACGATCTATTACACTACATATTATATATACTAATTATATATATTTTGTATATTTGCACTTCTTACAAATATTATATTTTATAATTTTTAAAATCGGATAATTATCTAGTTTTAATATTTAAGAATAAAAACAGAGTTCTGGAACGCTTATCAAAGATAATAAAATTACAGAATTATACAAGAAATTTTATAAAAACATTAAAACATAAATCTAAATACCTGAATCTTAATGTTTTTATGGTTGCGGGGGCAGGATTTGAACCTGCGTCCTTCGGGTTATGAGCCCGACGAGCTTCCGGACTGCTCCACCCCGCGCAAGTTTTCTGAATTGTATATCATTAAAAAATTGTTAGCAACCTTATTTTTGAATGATATACTGATTATATATATTATATTGCATTGGCTCTATTATAATATTCTGAATGAGTATAAATATATTTGCAATTTAAAATTTAATTTTAGTTGATTGATTTATATTTATCAATATCACTGTATCAATTTAATTTTATAATAGTTCAATAAAAGATAATTGCAATTATCTTTTATTGAACTATTTATAAGCCCAATTTTTAATTTTAAATAACCGAATAAAAACAACCGAATAATTCTATTTGCTTTTAAAAAAGATATAATCATTTCTAATTAAAATATATTAATATTCTAGAAAAAATATTAATATTGAAATTATTTAAATCAAAATATATTGATTATATCATTCTAAATTT
The DNA here is from genome assembly GCA_964620485.1 of uncultured Burkholderiaceae bacterium. Classification (GTDB taxonomy): domain Bacteria; phylum Pseudomonadota; class Gammaproteobacteria; order Burkholderiales; family Burkholderiaceae_B; genus CAZTUH01. The sequence continues at coordinate 123,914 of CAZUGU010000008.1, forward strand.
TTAACCTTACCGAAAATTTTAATAAGTCATTAAAGTTAACAATTGATCCGATTTTTTTTTGGATAATTCTATATATTATTAATACTTATTTTTATATATAATTGAATGCAAATTAAATTCGTTGTAAATAGTTATATTTTTAGGAAGTTATGGCTGGACATAGCAAATGGGATAATATTCAATACCGAAAAACCCGCCAAGATATTAAGCGGAGTAAAATTTGGACTAAGATAACCCGTGAAATTATTATAGCAACTCGAGAAAGCGGTCCAAATCCTATTCATAATTCATCTTTACGTATTGCGATTGAAAAGGCAAATTATGTAAATATGCCAAAAAACAATATACAACGTGCTATTCAACAAGGATCAAGTCATTTTAATGATATCAATTGTGAAGAAATTCGCTATGAAGGATATGGAATTAGTGGAGTTGCTTTTATCATTGACACAATAACAGATAGCCGTACTCGTACAGCTTCTAATATTCGTAGTGCTTTCTCAAAAGGAAATGGAAGATTAGGACATAAGGGTTCTGTTTCTTTTATGTTTAAAAATTACGGCGAGTTTTTGTTTGAATCTAGCGTTTCAGAAGAACAAATCATAGAAATTGCATTAGATGTAGGGGTTGATGATGTCATAATCAATGAAATGGGATTCTTTGAAATTACTTGTTCAACAAGAGAATATATAATTCTATGTGATCTTTTTAGATCAGCAAATTTAGAGATAAAGACTAAAAGAGTTTCTATGAAGGCTATTAATCTCATTTCATTAAATTCGGAAGATTTGGAAAAAATAAATAAGCTTATTAAAGCATTAAAATCTATCAATGATGTTAAAAACATATATACCAATATTTCAAGAGAATCAAAATAAAAAATTATTAATAATAGATTTTCATATTGAATAGAATAAGTTCATAAATATGAAAACTCCTAATTGATCTTTCTTAAAAGAATATCAGATCAATATTTCTATTCAATCATATCGAATCGTATTTCTATAAGAAATATTAAAAATTTTTACTCAAAATAACCTATATCTGCATCACATCAATGAGATATTTCTTTTGAAAACCAACTTCCTTTAGGAAAGAATGAATATTGCATACACATTTACATAATCCTATGAAATAATTTGCCATTCTAAATGTATGAATATATTGATGTACGGATGTATTTTTTAATAAATTCAAATAATCTTAATAGTAAATGTGATATATTCCAATTTAGATATGGATCCTTTATATTTTATCTTTATAAAGATAATACCTTTTTTCTTATTTCTATAAAACTTATTTTAATTATATGAAATCTATATGAAAGATGGATAATGCAATTCATCCACTATTCTAGATAGATTTGAAATCAAACTTAATGAATTTTTTGAATTTTTAATTGAGATTAAAAATGTGAAAAAAATCGGCCTCCTAGGTGGTAGCTTCGACCCTGTACATATTATTCACATTGCTTTGGCACGTACTGCAATGAAAGCGTTAGAATTAGATGAAATTCAATTAATACCTGCAGCTCGTCCCTGGCAACGACTCCATAAATTACAAGCCTCGTTTCAACAACGTTTAGATATGGTGAATCTAGCTATATCAAAAGAAATAAGTATGATTTCTAATCCTATAGAAATATATCTTAATGGTCCTACCTATACTATTAACACACTTAAAGCTTTACCAAAAACAGCTTTTTATACTCTATTAATAGGTTCTGATCAACTAGTTAATTTTTGTTCTTGGCATAATTGGCAAGAAATCATCAAATATACAAAAATAGCTGTTGCTCAACGCGCCGATATATCCATAATTATACCAAATGATTTAAATCACTTTTTAATTACTCATAAAAAATCTTTACAAGATATTCCATTCATTTTTTCAAGAATATCTTCATCTAATATCCGAAAACGCATTGCTTCATTAGAAACAACTAAGGGCTACTTAGATCCACTAGTAGAAGAGTATATCAAAACCAATAATCTCTATATAAATCCATCATATCTAATATCTTAATAAGATACAGCATTACTAGCTATAATTAAATCCAGCATTTGATATTTAAAGTGATTTAATCTAATAAATTATTGTATTTTATTATCTAATGATAGTATTAGTACTGATTCTAAAATATCAAAAATTACTTTAAATATTTTAAAAAAGCTTTTTAAAATATTTATTTTTATTTATGAAATGTATTCAATAATAAGATCATTCTATTATCTATTATTTATCTTAAATAAGAAAATTAAATATTGTAAATCGTTACTTAATAGAATACTGAAAAATTATATTTTAAATATATCAAATAGATACTAATCTTTTCAAATAAAGGATTTCATTAACAAATAGGAATTAATTGAAAAGTTTGACACTCTTAATAAATTCTGAGATGATTCTAGATAGTTGAAATAATTTCAAATTTAGTAAATATAGTTACAATTCATTTTTTCTGTGTATTTTAAAGTAAATAGCAGTATTATTTAAAATTTAACTTTAATGAAAATTAATTTCTTATTAATAGTAAATTACTATATTCTTATAGAAGAATTTCTATAAGAAAAGTCGTGTTATAAATGTTATAAATGTTACTTTCATCGTTTGATATTTAAGATTCAATATTAAGACGACAATCTTAGGTTCTTTATTCTATTTCCTTACTTATATGACACTTAAAGTTTTTGATTTGCAATGCGAAAATAGCCATCTTTTTGAAGGATGGTTTAGATCTCATGAAGATTATTCTTTACAACATTCTCGTGGTTTTCTAACTTGTCCAATATGTCATTCTAACAATATTACGAAGTGTTTATCTGTTCCAAATTTAAGTAGAGTTCAAAATATCTCAAAGTCTAATTCAAATGATATTTCTAATAACATTAGAAAAACTGACAGTTTAAATTATGAAAAACAAAGTTATGCCTTGCAAGCAGCTGCTTTAAGCTATATAAGAAAATTAGTAAAACAAACCGAAAATGTTGGTTTGGATTTTTTTAAAGAAGCTAGGCGTATTCATAAAGGTCAAGCACTTAAGCGTCCTATTCGTGGTATTGCTACAAAAGAAGAACGTAAATTACTAACCGATGAAGGTATTGAAACATTGAGTATTCCAGGTTTTTTGGATGATAGTTCTATTCATTAGAACTATCATCTTAATAAGAGTAAATATTAGAATTTTATAATATTTTATGTTTTTATTTAAATATTAACTGTCTAAGTATTTCAAAATTTCTATCATTGTATCTGGATTTAAAAAATAGAAATAATCTTCTAATTTTGTAAAAGATTATGAGATTAAAAATGATCATCTGGAATTTTATCACAAAAAATATACTAAATTTATACTATTTATTGATGATTTAGATATCATAATTAAGCGTAAACTATTTTCTCTACAATTTTAATTGTACCTTCCTAAAAATTTACAACTTTTTAATTTGATCTATCATTCGAACAAAATGGTATTATAATCTCGATATTTTTTAGATTTCTCTATCTCGACTTTTAATATGCGCATTCCATTTTGGAATATTTTTTAAAACTATTAAAAATATAATCGGCCATTCCGCTAAATACTAGCATTGAATTTTTTCTTTGACTTATAGAATACTGCATTATCCAATTAATTCTTGATATTCATTAATTTTAAAATCTTGATGACCTGATCGATCATGATGGACTTAGGTCCCATGATTTCCAAATCATTTTTTGATACTTTCTATAAGTTTCTATATGAAAATTTCTAGGATTGAAATACGACAAAATCCATGGAATCAACCAATCATTTCGATTGACTATTTTATATGCATTTTTAAATATCTGATATGACTATAGATTGTGAATGATGTCTCTTCAATCCTTTAATATCAATACTAAACGAACTACAAGGATTATCAAAAGGTATTCTAAAAGAAAATGTATGTAGTAATATCTTCCATAATTAATTATCTCCATCAATCATACTAGATCCATTTTAGACAGATATAATACCTATTACTCTGTCAAGAATAATCCAATTATCAAAATTTACATATCCCAAATTAGCTATTTTCCAAATTACGGATAGCGCACATTAATGTTGCTTCAGAGACAATCTTATAATTAACCAAAGCACGTGCTTTATACTTACATACTGAACGACCCAATCGTTTTGCATCTACTTCGATTCGAAGTTGATCACCTGGAGAAACCGGTTTTCGAAACCGAACATCATCAACCCCAACTAAATAGTAAGCTGTCATTTTTGGAATAGTAGTTTTCTCAGAAAAAGAAAGTAAAGCTGCTGCTTGAGCCATAGATTCAATTATTAGAACACCTGGCATGATTGGAATGTGAGGAAAGTGTCCGTCGAAAAACGGTTCATTTATGGATACATTTTTAATGGCAATAATAGATCTACCAGGCATCATCTCCAAAACATGATCTATTAGTAGCATTGGATAACGATGTGGTAGAATAGACTTTATTTGCTTAATATCGAGTTCCATGTTTATATTATATTTTGAACTAGAGTCACATTATTGAATAGATTCAATTCAGGATTATATCAAATGTATATTCTATCTTTTATATTTTCTTTTCTATAAGAACATGACTCTATAGTACATAATCCTTTTAGTAACTTTGTTAATTTTTACAAAATAAAAACATGATTTTATCAATCTTTTTATTTCATATATATTCCTGTTTAATATCTTAGCTTTAAGATATTCGCAATAATAACAGTACTACTTGAAATATAAATATTATTAACCAAAATCAAACGTCCTGCTAAAAATATTTGAATCTGCTAGTATATAATACTTACCAAGTATAGTAAGAACTTGCAATTTAACATAAGATGTTATTCTAACATTAGAATCTATCTAAACATAATGTTTAATTATCATTAACTATCCGGTCGACACCACTTTCTATGATTGTATCATCAAGTGTTCTTATACTTACAGTTTTTTAAATCAATTTCAATATCATTGCTAATGAATTGAATATGTGAAATATAACCCAATTCATAGGTTTTTCAGAAATTTTCATAATAACTATTTAAAATAGTTACATAATTAGATCCATCAGAATCAAGAATAATTTCGCTATGATAAATAACATTATTCTCAATAATTACATTCGAATTTAATATTACTAAAACATGAAGATAATAGCCTTGATCCTATTTTAGAACTTTCATTGAAAATATCAGCTAGCTCAACAAAACTACATTTTCTTATCATAACACTTAATTCAATAATGCACTGCTGTGCAATATGTACATTTTGATTCAATCATCACATTATGCAAAATAATTGAGGAATGATGGATTCCTAGGGTTATTTCTAACTTAAGGATTCTGTGAGATCATTATACACAAAGAGCATAAAATAAATAGAGTTATTCATATATTGTTGGAATCAAATATAATTTTGGATTTTTCATAAGTAAGACTTTTGGAAAAATTCGATATAATAACAGTCATTACTCGTGATGCTTCCTATGTATTAGAATGTATTCTAATACATAGGAAGCATCACGAGTAATAGAAAGCTTAGCTTTAGAACATTTAATAATATAGCAATGTATTCATTCTTCTTGAATATACACTTCCATTGATATTTTATTAATCTTAATTGTTTTTAACATTTAATAGAATTACATGAGACATAAAATTGCTTGATTTTCTATACTTACCTATTCATCTAAACAATGAATTATCTGATCAGTAATATCAAGTCGAGAACTAAATGCTACCGCATCTTGAAGAATCAAATCATAATTCTCCTGCTTAGCAATAAATTTAATAGTGTTATTTACATTTGTCATTACCTCTGATAACTCCTCGTTTCTACGCCGATTTAAATCTTCTTGAAACTCTCGTTGCTTGCGTTGTAGATTATTATCAAGATTGCTCAAATTACGCTGACATTTAGATCTTTCATTATCAGTCATTACAAGTGAATTTTTTTCAAAATTATTTATCTGACATTTCAAATTTTCATTAAGAGAATTTAATTCTTCATCACGAATCTTAAATTCTGATTCAATTTTTCTTTGAGCAATTTTAGATAGTTTTGATTCTTGTAAGATACGATCTATATCTACAAAACCAATTTTAATATCATGTAATACCTTTCCAAAAACAGCTGATATTATACTAAATGATAAAAATATAAGAATAGTTAAAATAAATTGTATTGATTTTTTTCTTAATTGCATTTGAAAAGCATTTAATATTAATTTAAAATTAAACATGTAAATGACCTATAGAAATTAATTTTATTAATATTCTTAAATAATGGAAGAATATTGAAAATGTAAAAATTTAGAAATTCTTATTATTGATAAAACATTCTAAATAATTCTAAAATCCAGTTCCAATTTGGAATTGGAAATTTTGAATTTTATCGTTCTCTTTATTATTTATAGGATAACCATATGAAATTTGCATAGGACCTAATGGTGATTGCCATGATAATCCAATACCTACTGAAAAGCGCCAATTACAGGAATCCATTATAGGTTTCTGGATTTGATTATATATGTCATTTTTTTGGTAATTATTGCCTTTATTTCCATAAATCCTACCTGCATCACTAAATAGAAAAAAACGTAAAGCTCCGTCTTTATGGGAACTGAAAAATGGAAGATAAAGTTGTAAATTAGCTATTATACGTTTTGAGCTACCTAAATAAGTACCTGTTCTAGAATCTTGAGGTCCAAGTGAAGACATAGCATAACCCCGAACTGTACCAATACCTCCTCCATAAACATGCTTAATAGCAGGAAAATCTTTATTACCATAACTAATTCCATAATCAATTATGCTATTAACAGCTAGAATATAATTATTCATTATCGGAACATAGTATTGATGAGAACCAGTTAACATACAGTATTGAAGATCCATAGTTGAAAAGTCTGCTCTCAATTGTGTATAAGAGCCTATTTTTGGTACGAGAATACTATCTCGCTTATCTTTAGACCAACCGATGCTTAAAATAAACGCATTAGTTTTACCACCATATTGATAAATGAAATTTCGATATGAAATAGGCATATTATTTTGAAGGAAAATTTCATTTCGCTCAAATGAGCTACCAAAAGAAATTTTGGCGTATTCTGAAGTTGGGATATTAAAATTTAACCCTAGACCCATAGCTTTTAATCGAAAATCACTTTCACTGTTTTGCCAAGGATTAGTGGTTCGATAATATATCGAGCTAGTATTACTTATTCCAGTATGGATAATATATGGGTTAGTGTAAGAAAATGAAAGTAATCGATTATTCCGACTTGTATTCAATCGTAAAGTTAAATTATTACCACTGCCAAATATATTGTCTTCATTAATTCCTGCTGAAAAAATAGCTTTTTCAGATGAACCATATCCTATTCCAACATTAATCATACCTGTTGGTTTTTCTTTAATAGTTAAATTAAGATCGATTTGATCAGGTATACCGGGAACCGGTTCAGCTTTCATATTAATTTCATTAAAGAAACCTAAACGTTCAATGCGTTCGCAAGAATTTTGAATGTTATGAACATTATACAAAGCAGATTCTTGTTGCTGCATTTCACGACGAATCACAAGATCACGAGTATGTTTGTTTCCACTGATATTGATACGATTTACATAAACGCGATTACCGGGTTTTATATGAAAATTTAAATCAACTTCATGTCTAGTTCGATTTAATTGCATATCAGGACTAGAATTTACAAATGCAAAACCTTTTTCTCCGAAAAAATCATTAATAGATTTAATTGAATTATTCACTTTTCTTAATTTGAATAATTCACCATTTTTTACAGATATCAGCTTCTTAATTTCTTTATTATAACTAAAAAGATCACCTGATATTTTTATATTATGAATTGTATAGGGCTGACCCTCGTGAATATTTATAATGATGTAAATATCTTTACGATCTGGTGAAATAGAAACTTCCAATGATCTAATAAAAAAATCTAAATAACCTCGATCTAAATAATATGAACGTAAGCTTTCAATATCATTCTCAAGTTTCTCATGAGAAAATATATTTGAATGTGTGTACCAAGTCATCCAGTTAGATGTAGTGGTTTGAAATAAACTGAGTAATTCATTTTGATTGAATAAATCATTACCTACTAGGCTAATCTTACAAACTTTAGCTATACATCCTTCAAAAATATCAAAATTAATATTAACTCGATTATTAGCTATGTACTCAATATTTGTAGAAATTTTAATGTTATAGTATCCTCTTTTGAGATAATATTTTTTAAATTCTTGTTCTATGTAAGCTAGTTTAGCCTTATTAAATAAATAACCTTCTCGAAAATTTATATCTTCAAAGAAATCATTTGAAATATTATATGAATCTATATTTTTCATACCTTTGAAATTTATTGATTCAATTATAGGTCTTTCATTGATAACTATAATTATAGTTTTTTCTTCAGTATAAATTTTTACGTCATCAAAAAGATTTGTTTGATATAATTGATGAATTATATTTTGAGTTTCTGTTTCAGAAAAATAATCTCCTACTTTAATAGGCAAATTGGTAAATATAGTATTTATGTCTGTACGTTGTATACCATCAAGACGTATTTCTTGAATAACAAACGAATCAAAAGCATATGTGAAAATTGGCCAAAGAAAAAGTGTAATTAAACTAATCAGCACTGCATTTTTTTTACAATTTAGCTCATAACTCAAACACATCCTAGATTAATTCCCATTTTGGATATAATAAAAACTTGATTTAATTTTATAAATTTAACTCAAACAAGCGTAAAATGTCACTGAATAATGAAATACCTGTCAATATTATTAATATACTTAAACCTAAGTATTGACCTATTTTGATCCAACGATCCTGAATAGGACTACCTCTTACAGCTTCAATAAAATAATATAGTATGTAACCGCCATCTAGCATAGGTATTGGCAGTATATTTATTATGCCAAGACTAATACTAATTAACGCAAGATAAGAAATATAACTTGAAAAACTGGTTTGTATTGTTTGTTTTGCATAAATACCGATTGATAGTGGTCCACTAAAATTATGCCAGGATATTTTTCCGCAAAACATTTTTTCTATCACTTGAAGTGAAAATAGTATGTTTTCTTTAGTTAACAGGATACCATGTTGTATACTTTTTAGAAAATTGTGACGTATAAATACAGATCTTGATTTTTCAGAAAAATGCGCATCAATATATCTAAAATCTTCATCCATATTAATTTTATTGTACGGTACCAATATCGACAAGGGTAAATAACTATTATTTCGTTTTATAATTAATGAAAGTGATTGATTTGTATTTTCTTGGATTAACTGAACTAATTCTTTCATATTGGGATAACGTATCAAGTTTATACTAATAATTTCATCACCATTTCGCAGACCAAAATTATTAGCAATACCTCCAATTTTGACAGATTGAATCATAAGCCGTTTTTTATTAAGTAAGCTCAAACCTATTTCTTGAACAGGATCAACAATAGAAAAATCTATGATACGATTATTTAAGATGAAATGATATTCATTCTGTGAACCCAGATAAGTTTCTATTTTTAGGTCTAAATTCTTATCATCGGAAACTATTAAATTTAATATTTTCCGCCTTGCATCTTCCCATGATTGAATAATGCTACCATTAATACTTTTTATCCGATCTCCTTCCTCTAAACCAATTGAGTTCGCTATTGATCCTAAAAGTGGTTTAGAAAGAATTGCTTCAGGTTTTGAAGTTCCAACAATATTTAATATGCTATATAAAATAATCGATAGTATGAAATTAAATATAGGCCCAGCTGCTACAATAATAATTCTATGGATTGCGGGATACTGATTAAAGGATTTTTTTATTATAGAAGATTGTTTTGAATTTTCAATTGAGGAATATACTGACTCGCTATCTTGTAATTTTACATAACCACCAAATGGAATTGCTGAAATAATCCATTCAGTTTCATGACGATCTTTAAATTTGATTAAAGAATTACCAAACCCAATAGAAAAACATAAGACAGAAACGCCGAACCAACGTGCGGCTAAATAATGTCCTAATTCATGAAAAAAAATTAAGATACTTAATGTAAAAAAGAAAATTAATAGTGTAGAAAACACTGATATTAACCTAATTTTGATGTTATATTTTATATATGTCTAAATTTTTAACAAAATGACGCGTCCGTTGATCTAATTCCATAATTTCTTCTAAACTATTAAATATTGTTTCACATTGACGAGAATACCATTCTAAAGAAATCTCTATTACTCTATGAATAGAAGTATAGCCTAATTTTCCTGATAAAAATGCTTCTACAGCGACTTCATTAGCTGCATTAAGCACGATACATGCTCCTTGCCCAGCACCTAATGCATTTAATGATAGAGAAAAACATGGAAATTTTGATGAATCGATTTCTAAAAAATCTAAATGACCTACATGAGATAAATTCAGTATATCTACCCCATTATTTTTTATTCTATTAGGCAATCCCAGGGCATAGCTAATCGGTATTCGCATATCAGGTTGACTCAATTGAGCTAATATTGAATGATCTTCATATTCAACCATGGAATGCACAATACTTTGTGGATGAATAATAACCTTAATTCGGTTAATTGGCATAGAAAATAGCCAATATGCTTCAATGACCTCAAATCCTTTATTCAACATAGTAGAAGAATCAACTGAAATTTTTTTTCCCATTTTCCAATTAGGATGTGAACATGCTTGTTTAGGAGTAACATTTTTTAAATCATTTGAATGATATTTGAGAAATGGTCCTCCGGAAGCAGTAAGTAACAAGTTTTTTACACCATTAGGTGGTGTTTTTTCTAATGAACCTATTTGGAAATTCTGAGGTAAACATTGCATAATTGCATTATGTTCACTATCAATCGGCAATAATTTAGCTCCAGAATTTTGAATAGCTTGTATCAAAAGTTGCCCAGCTATCACCAAAGATTCTTTATTTGCTAATAATATACGCTTTCCTGCTTTAGCAGCTGCTAAAGCAGGTGCTAAACCTGCTATTCCAGGAATCGCAATCACAACTATATCACAGGAAGAATCTATAATACTATCCACTAATTCTTGTTCTCCAATTCGGATTTCTGGAATGTTTTTATCCATTTTCTTCCAAGCTTTAATAAAATCTTTCTTTGCTAAAGAATTAGATAGTAATACGATAGGTACACAAAAATTTGATGCTTGTTCTGCTAATCTATTCATCTGATTATATGCACTCAGACCAAGTATTTTTAGTTCTTTTGGATTCTTTTTGATTATATCTAATGTATTTCTTCCAATTGAACCAGTTGAACCAAGAACGAAAACATTTTTTATCATCTTTATATTTTTACTCCCGATAATAATAAAGCTATAGGAACTACCGAGAAAACAGCATCTGTACGATCATAAAATCCACCATGACCAGGTAATAATATGCCTGAATCTTTGCGGCCAGCTCTTCGTTTCAAGAGAGATCCAAATAAATCACCAATAATAGAAAATATACCTAATAAAATGGCAATAGGAACTATTAACCACGTAGACCAATATAGAGAAATTAAATAAGCAAAACTTTCATGATATATACTGCTAATTCCTATCCATAGTATGGAGGCTATCAAACTTGCTAAAGCACCTTCCACAGTCTTTCTATAACTAATTCTTGGAACTAATTGATATCTACCAAAATAACGGCCGAAGAAATATGCAGATGTATCAGTAAACCAAATTAAAATCAATAGAGACAATATAAAACAAGAGCCCATTTTTATATAACTAAGAATTAACATTGACCAAGTTGTTAAGCTTGCTAACAATGAAAAAGCTGCCCAGCTAAACATAGTCCAATTTGACACACAAAATCGACTTAATAATATCGCTGGTATAACGCAAAATAACCAAACTAATGAAACAAACGGTGCAAAAATAGAAAAAATCCATATTTTTGCAATATTTCCACCAGATAGCCAATTGTTTGTTAACTTAAACATGATAATCAATAGAATGATTACAATAAAAAACAAAATTTTTTTTGAAAAAAAACTAGGTAAAGTCAAGCATGACCATTCCCAAAATGACATTATTGTTATAAACATTGATACAGTAATAAACCATCTTGGATTATCTAAGTATAAGGAGCCTAATATCAAAGCTAATAATACTAATGCGGTAGAAATTCTTTGAATTATAATATTATCTCCTTTAGGTAATCAGCACGTTTACCAAAAAGTTGTTCACTAGTTTGTCCGAAACGGCGTTCACGATTTTTATACCACTCAAAAGTCATTTCTAATTCTCTATTGCTAAAATCAGGCCAATAACTATCAGTGAAATAAAGTTCTGTATAGGTTAATTGCCACATTAAAAAATTTGAAATACGATGTTCTCCACCTGTTCGAATAAATAGATCTGGTTCAGGCGCCCAAGACATAGATAAATGATGTGATAAACTTTCTTCATTAATAAGTTGAGGGTTATTGATTAGATTTGGATCTTGAATTAATAATGCACGAACTGCCTGTATGATATCCCAACGACCACCATAATTAGCTGCAATTGTCAGGTGCATCCGATTATTATGAGCTGTACGTGCCTGTGCATCTAAAATTAAATCTTGTAAATTATTTTCAAAGACTGATAAATCTCCTATTATATGTAAACGAATTCCTTGTGCTTTTAATCTGTCGACCTCACGTTCCAATGCTTGACAAAATAAGCACATTAAAACTGAAACTTCATTAGGTGGTCTACGCCAATTTTCGGAACTAAATGCAAATAAGGTAAGATATCTAACTCCTAATTTACCACAGTTTTCAGCAATTCGACATGCAGCTTGTATGCCTTCTATATGCCCAGATGTACGAGGTAAAAAACGCCTAGCAGCCCATCTTCCGTTTCCATCCATCACAATGGCAACATGTTGTGGTATTTTGCTTATATTAGGAGAACTTGTTTTGATTAAGCTAACTGTCATTGAAATTTTGAAATATAAAAGTACGATTTAAAAGAGTACGGTTATATATTCATGATTTCAATTTCTTTCTGATTAATCATTTGATTAATATTAATTATTTTACAATCTGTAAGCTTTTGTATTCTATTTTGAGTACGTCGCTCATCATCTTCTGAAATAGATTTTTTCCTAACTAATTCTTTTAAAGATTCATTAGCTTCACGCCGAAGATTACGAATAATTATTTTAATATCTTCTCCTTCATTTCTAATGTGCTTCTTTAAAGCATGACGACGTTCTTCAGTTAAGATAGGTGCTGGAATTCGAATAATATTACCAATAGATATAGGATTTAATCCTAATCCAGATTCACGTATGGATTTTTCTATAGGAAGAAGCATTTGCTTTTCATATGGTTGAATGGTTATTGTATTTTCAATTAAGCCAATATTGGCAATTTTTTTAATTAAAATGGATGATCCATAATAACTAATTTTTATATGATCAAAGATACTTGTATCAGTACGATTTGTACGAATTTTAGTTAAAGCTATTTTAAAAGTATTTATCGATTTGATCATCTTAATATCAATTGAATTATAAACTTCAGCTAAGACATCTGTCATAAAAATATCTCCCATTATGGATTCATAATTTTAGAAATGTACTAGCGTACCTTCATCTTCGCCATTGATTACACGTTTTAATGAACCAAATTTATGGATTGAAAAAACTTTAATTGGTAATTTTTGATCACGACACAAAGCGAATGCAGTAGAATCCATAATTTTAAGGCGACGCATGATTACTTCATCAAAACTAATGTGTGAGTATCGCGTTGTTTTAAAATTTTGATTAGGATCTGAACTGTAAATCCCATCTACTTTGGTAGCTTTTAATATAATTTCTGCACCCATTTCTGCACCACGCAACGCAGCAGCAGTATCAGTAGTAAAAAACGGATTCCCAGTTCCACCAGCAAAAATAACTAATTTACCCTCTTCAAGATAATGCAATGTTTTTGGTCGAATATATGGCTCTACAACTTGATCAATATTTAATGCAGATTGGATACGAGTATCAATACCCTTATGTTTTAAGGCATCTTGCAATGCTAAAGAATTCATGATAGTTGCCATCATCCCCATATAATCAGCTGTTGCGCGCTCCATACCTTGAGCGCCTGGTGCAACACCACGAAAAATGTTTCCCCCACCGATAACAATAGCAAGTTTAATTTCTAATGCAATAATTTCTGCTATTTCATCAACAATACGAATAATAGTTGATCGGTTAATACCATATGAATTCTCACCCATTAATGCTTCACCAGAAAGTTTTAATAAAATTCTCTTATATGGTCTGATATTCATAGAAAATAAATCAAAATTTTTTAGAAAAAGATTTTTATCAAATAACTATCAACAAATTCATGATCTGTAGTTATAGTTATATTTATAAGTATTAGTTTTTATATTAGCTTTTAATAAAAATAAAAGTGTCAGAATTAATATTCTTTTTTCTCAAGATTTTCTCCTAAAATGTACAAGATAAAATTATTAAGTGAAGCACAATTATCTTGTAATACTTGTTTAACGGTTTTTTGATCATTTTTAATGAATGGTTGTGGCATTAATGTTACTTCTTTTAAAAATTTTTGAATTGAACCATCTATTATTTTATCTATTTTATCATTATATTTGTCAGTATTCTTAATCGAATTTATTGCTTTTTGTTTTGCAACCGAACGTTCAAAATCAATGTAATTATTGCTAACAGAGTCTGAATCCAAAAATTTTGGTTTATATGCAGCAATGTGCATTGATAAATCTTTAGCTAATTCTTTATTACCATCTAAATCAACTAATACACCAATTTTTCCATTATGAATATATCCGTTTAGAAAATTCTTAGCATTTAGCAGTTCAAAGCGACGAATAGAAATATTCTCTCCAAATTTTCCAATTAACTTTGTTCGAACATCATTTACAGAAAATCTATCATAGTTCAATTGAGATAGTTCAGATAAATTGACTGGTCTTTTTGTATTAATTAAAATAGTCAATTTCTCTACAAATTCAATAAATTCATTATTCTTTGCAACGAAATCTGTTTCACAATTTACTTCAACTATTGCACCTTTTTTGAAATCAGACGAAATAACTAAATTTACTATACCTTCTGATGTCAATTTGGTTGAAGATCTGCTAATTTTTTTACCAAGTTTGATACGCAAGAATTTTTCGGCTTGAATTAAATCTCCATTTGATTCAACTAATGCGTTCTTACATTCCATCATTGGTGCACCAGTTTTTTCTCGAAGAGTCTTAACAAGGAAAGCGGAAATTTCAACCATATATAATATGCTCCATTTTTAGTGCAAATATGTTGTAATAAGTTTTAATCTATCAATAATATCAAGCTGTAATTTTTACTATCTTATAAGAATTAATCTTAATCTATTTAAAATACTAAATATGAAAATTCTCCTATATTAATTTTAATTCGCATATACTTTTGCTATTTGTTAATTTCTAATTATTTCAAAAGGAAGATAAAAAAATTTTACTCTATGATTTTAGGATCTATAGATAATTCCGAAATATTGTCTGTGTGTGATTCCGAAACATTATCTGTGCCATCATATAAATTTTGTTTTCTGCCATCTAAGATGGCATCTGCAATCCCCTTTGTATATAAAGATATTGCTTTCGAAGAGTCATCATTTCCGGGAATAACATAAGAAATTCCTTCTGGTGAATGATTTGTATCGACTACAGCTACAACTGGAATACCTAAAGAACGAGCCTCAGCAACAGCTATCTTATGATAGCCAACATCAATCACAAATAATACATCAGGTAAATTGTTCATTTCTTTAATTCCACCTATGGACCTATTCAATTTATCTAATTCTCTCTGAAATACAAGACCTTCTTTTTTAATCATTCGTTCTGTACTACCATTCTTAACTGATATTTCCATATCTTTTAAGCGTTTAATCGATGCTTTGACTGTTTTAAAATTAGTTAGCATTCCACCAAGCCAACGAAAGTCGACATATGGCATATCACAACGCAATGCTTCTGTTGCAATAGATGCGCGCGCTGCACGTTTTGTACCAACAAATAAAATAGTACCACCGCGAGTAACTATTTTTTTTATAAATTTAGTAACTTCTAAATATTTCTCGACAGTTTTTTCTAAATTAATTATATGGATTTTATTATGACGACTAAAAATATAAGGAGCCATCTTAGGGTTCCAATAACGCGTTTGATGACCAAAATGAGCGCCTGCATCCAACATTTCACGCATAAGAGACATAAAGTCCTCCAAGTTTAATTTCTTAAGATTAAGAAAGATATAAAATATCTGACATGATTAATTTCTTATAAAATATTATATTTTCGAAATAAATTTGGTCATTATAACTATTGCTCATGTTTCATGAGCAATAGTTATATACATAAATGAATTAAGATAAAGGTATTTTTATCTATAAACGTATAATGATATTAGAATAAGTTCTATTAATATTGATTAATAAGACAGAAATTCAATATAATTTGAATACTTTATCCAAAGTATAGTAGCATAAGACTAGTTATTTTCATGTTTTACTATTATTAATTCTTGTTAGAAATATATGAATATGAATCATACTAAATCGCTTTGTATCCAGCAAATAATAATTTGCATAATTAATTATAAGGAGATTCTAATAATGCCTCCATTCTATGAATAGAGTATTATTAGAAATTGGGTTTATGAGCATTATTAGAAATCAATCTGACTTAAACAAGATGCGCTCCGCTTGTGAAAGCGCGGCAAAAATTCTCGATTTTATAACACCTTATGTTAAGGCTGGTATTTCCACTAAAGAATTGGATGATCTTTGTTTTAAATATTTAACTGATATATTAAAAGTTCAGTCAGGTACAATAGGTTATGCTCCACCAGGCTATCCTCCATTTCCGAGTGCTATTTGTACATCAGTAAATCATCAAGTATGTCATGGTATACCTAATGGTAAGATTTTAAAGAATGGCGATTCTTTAAATATTGACGTTACTATAGTTAAGGATGGTTGGTTTGGTGATACCAGTAGAATGTTTTTAATTGGTAAACAGACCATTTTATCTAATCGATTAAGTAAAATTGCTTATGAATGTATGTGGAAGGGTATACGAAAGGTACGTCATGGTGCAAAACTAGGAGATATAGGTCATGCAATTCAGATTCATGCAGAATCTGCTGGATTTTCAGTAGTTCGGGAATTTTGTGGTCATGGAATAGGTCAAAATTTTCATGAAGAACCACAGATTCTGCATTATGGTAATCCAGGAACTGGTATAAAATTACATGCTGGTATGTTATTCACAATAGAACCTATGATCAATGCAGGTCGCAAAGAAACCCGGCAGCTTCCAGATGGATGGACAGTCATTACGCATGATCATAGTCTTTCTGCGCAATGGGAACATACAATTTATGTTACTGAAGATGGTTGCGAAGTATTAACACAATC
Source organism: uncultured Burkholderiaceae bacterium (assembly GCA_964620485.1). Taxonomy (GTDB): domain Bacteria; phylum Pseudomonadota; class Gammaproteobacteria; order Burkholderiales; family Burkholderiaceae_B; genus CAZTUH01. Next base: position 141,418 of record CAZUGU010000008.1, read on the forward strand.
TCCAGGCTCTCCTGTTCCTCCGGAATTTTAATATAAATAATTCCTATCTGATTTTATATGTTTATTTTTGCTCTTATGTTTCTTAAAATCCTATATTTCATGTATCACCTAAGTTCTAGATCCTGAATTAAGTATTATCTATATATTAGAAAATTGTAATGTTATGATAAAATCTTATAATAACCGCCTATTTCTGTTAATTGGTTTCTTATGTTTTATTTTTATCACTTTAATTTTAATTGCACAATATTTTTTTGAAATGAAACCTTGTGCATGGTGTATTTTACAAAGACTTATTTATATAGTAATTGGATGTATTACATTAATTAATTTGCTTTTCTTCAAAAGAAAAAAGACCAAATTGAACTTTTCAGCTTTATTAATAGTGATTCTTGGATCTTTTGGTATAAGTTCAGCATGGTTACAATATAATAATTCTTCAGAAAGCATGACATGTGATATGACATTTGCTGAGAAAATTATTGATATTACAGGGTTGGATATTAGAATACCATGGTTATTTGGAATTCAAGCTTTATGTACAAATTCTGAGTTTTATCTATTCGGAATAGAATATCCCATATGGAGTTTGATTCTTTTTGGACTTATAATTGTCCTTGCTATTCTGGATTTCTTAAAAATAGATCATGTAAAAATAAATAAAGTATAAAGTAAATATTTCTATCTTTTAGAGAATATATTGTTGAAAACAACAGTAATTTTATTTATATAAAATATTTCAATATCAAAATATATTTCTTTATATAATTTTTAATTATTTATTATTTAACTTATCAAAAATCTAGATAAAAATTAGTGTCAAATATAAATTAATAATCAACAAAATTTATCTGAGATATTGTACCAAATTTTTTTAATGATTTTGATAAAAATGGTTTAATTACTTCAAGGATTTGAATAGATGGTTGTAAAAACTTCGCATTTATCCACCAATTTTCTCCTTTCAATGGAGTAAATTCGCAAAATGCAACAAGAGCCAGAGTTAACAATACTCCACGTATAAATCCAAAGAATCCGCCAAGAATATGGTCAATTTTTGATATTTTTGTAACACGAATCAAAACTAATAATAATTCATTTATTGATTCAATCAAAATCAAAACTGCTAAAAATACCATTATATATGCTATACATACTCTCAATAAAACCATTTCTACATATAATTCTATTAAAATATAAATCTTTGGACCAGCCCAAATAGTCGAAACAATAGCCAATATGTAAGAAAAAAAAGAGATAATTTCTTTTAGAAAACCACGAAAAAAACCAAACAGTGATGAAACTACTAAAATAAATATTATAGTAAAATCAAAAATAGTCATTTATTAGAATGAATCCATTTATATGAAGAAATATATTGTTTAATCTTATACTTGATTGTTATTAGATAAGATATAACCCATCTCCAATTAAGTTGTTAAATTTATCCGATAAAAGATTTTTTTCAATACAAATTGTATATAATTTTTTTCATTTATGTTTTTCAAATAAATACAATGAATATTTAAAAAGTTTTTCACTTTTTTGAATTTTTCAATTACAAATCTTATGTAGATTTTTAAAGGATTTATTACAGGATTATGTGATAATAATCCACATTGAATCAAATTCTTATTAGGATGCTTTATCTTTTATTTTCTAATTTCATTTAGAGTGCTGTTCAAAGTATATTATTACTTGTCGATACTATCTAATTTAATTATTCTAATCGAAAATTGCCCCTAATATGATAAAAGGCAATATTATATTCTGAATAGATATTATTCATATTATGAATAGGGATGTTGTTATTTAATATTTTATTATAGCAATAATTGATACGATTAAAAATATCGTGCCAATTGTTCTATATCTAAAACGTTTACTTAATTTGATATTTGGCATTTCATTTAAAATATAATAAAATTCGGAAGGGTTATTATTTATAAGTCTGTCTAGGAAAGTTCTTTATTTGCTTTTATATATTCTTAGTTTAGGTTAAAATTTATTGCAATAAAATTCTTGTAGAACTGGTGTAACTGTTAGAAAAGAACCAAATACAACTATTCTATCATTGTAATTAGCATGTCTAGATGCTAAATTAAATGCGTTGAAAACGTTATCACAGGTCTGAATTTTATTACATATTTCTATTTTTTTATCTTTTGATAAAGATCTTTTCATTCTCTCAACTAAAATTTCTGATGATAATCCCCGTGGCTTTGGTAAGCTAGCACAATACCAATAATCTATAGAATTCCAAAAATTCTGAACGACACCAGTAACATCTTTATCATTTAACATTCCAAATATAGCATACGTGTTTGGATAATACCCCATATTAGCCAAATTATTGGCTAAAACAGTTGCTGCTGCAGGATTATGTGCAACATCTAAAACAATCACCGGTTTTCCGGGTAATATTTGAAATCTTCCAAACAAATTAGCTTCTAATAGGCCAATATTTATTGCTCTTTGAGATACAGGCAACAAATCATGTACAGATTCGAGCGCTGCTAAAGTTGTTGATGTGTTTAAAAGTTGTTGACGTCCGTTTAATGATGGATATTCTAAAGTATATTTTAGGTATCGACCATGATATGTCCAATCAAATTGATTATAGGAATAATCAAAATCTCTACCAATTAACCAAAAATCAGATTTAATAGAAGAAACATACTTTAAAAGAGAAATAGGAGGGTCATAATCGCTACAAATTGCAGGTTGACCTGATCTATAAATATTTGCCTTTTCTAAAGCGATTTCTTCACGCGTTTTACCTAAAAAATCTGTATGATCAATATCAATATTTGTAATAATACTGCAATCTGCATCTATAATATTCACTGCATCTAATCGTCCACCTAAGCCAATTTCTAGAATAAAAACATCTAGTTCTTCATGAGAAAAAAAATCTAATATAGCCAAAGTTGTAAATTCAAAATAAGTTAGTGTTACTGATCCACGTATTTTTTCAATTTTTTTAAACTGATTAATCAGAGTGACATTATCTATACACTTTTTATTAATACGAGCCCGTTCATTAAAGTTGATGAGATGCGGTGAGGTATATAATCCAACTTTATATCCAGCAGCTATTAGAATAGCTTCTAAAATTGTGCAAACTGATCCTTTACCATTAGTACCACCAACGACAAATTTGAATCCATTTAATTTTAAATTTAAATAAGATGCTACTTTTTTTACTCGATCTAAACTTAGATCTATAGTTTTGATATGGATTGAATCTAGGTAATGTAACCAATTACATAAGTTATTACTTTTTGAAGTATACATAAAATAGATAATAGATTTTAATATTTATTATTCCTAAATATTTGAAGAAATGTCAAAAATGGATTTTTTGAAAAATTAGATTATATTGTAATAATTTATTTATTAAAAATGATTTCCTATTAATAAAATATATTATCTATTTGTATAGTTGATATGTTGCATTTTACAATTAATTTAAAATTATAAATTAATTTATTAAATTAAATAAATTAATGAATTTTTAATAAATAAATTTATCTGATTTTTTCATAATTTATTTTTAGATAAACTCGTGTAAAATATAAATATACATATATATTTCATAATATTAGATGAATTATGTTTATTCATATATTAGAGATAATGTAAACGAGATAAAAAACCTAACTTTTAAAAAAGGAATAAATTTATCTATGAAACAATCATGATTTATAAGATTTAGATAGATATTTTCTATTTTTAATTGAAAATTTTCTATATCTTCTATAACAAGATGATATTCTAATTAAACCTACAAGATATTAAGTTATAAGTTTTCAATATTTTTTCTTCAAGAAATAATCATATATGATTTATAGTATGACCGCATTTGGACAAGCATGTGCTGACGTTAACTATGCAAAATTAAATTTTGAACTACGCAGCATTAACAGCCGATTTTTGGATTTAAATATTCGCTTACCTGATGAAATCAGAAATACAGAAGAATCTATCCGAAAATTGTTAAAATCTAATCTTATACGTGGCAAGATTGATGTACGAGTATCTTATATTTATAAAACCGATAGTAGATTTCAATCAATTGATTCAAACTGGTTAGAATATATTTCTGAACAATTAAAGATTGCTAGAAAAATTATACCAGACACAGCTCCTCCAAAATTTTTTGATTTATTCAATACATTAACTCAATATTATCCTGATAAAAAAGAAATTCAATTATTGGAAATGACTTGTATAAAAATTGGCAAAGAAGCATTAGAACAACTAAAAAGAAATCGTTGTCGAGAAGGTAAGCAATTAGCTCAAATAATTCTTAGCTACGGCATACAAATGAAAGAAATTATCAATCGTATTAATGTAAAAATTCCAGAGATTTTATCTAATCATCATGAAAAAATAGTAAAAAAATTACAAGAGACTATGAAAGCTGCATTTCCGGGTAATTTTTACTATATAAGTAATACTGAATTTAGTGAGCGGTTAGCTCAGGAAGTAAATTTTTATACTATACGTGTTGATATAGCGGAAGAAGTCACACGATTAAATTCTCATCTAGAAGAATTATTAGATTTGTTAGATATTTCTAATAAAAAAGATAGTTTTCATTATACATATAATGGCCTCGGTAAAAAGTTGGATTTTTTATTTCAAGAAATGAATAGAGAAACTAACACATTAGGTTCCAAAGTAGCCGATCTAAATGTAACAAGAGCTGCTATGGATCTAAAACTACTGATTGAAAAGATGCGCGAACAAGCTCAGAATATTGAATGAGTTCCTCTTAAAAAATATAAAACACATTACGTGCAACCATCGCATCACATTTTTAATCGTGATGCGATGGTTGCACGTATGTCTAATAATTCCATAGGTAAATTATCAAATAATTTTTTGAATAACTCATCATGTAGAATCAGTTCATCATGCCAATCATTTTGATTAATTGAAATAACTTGTTCAAATTGTTCCGGAGTAAACTCCAAACCAGTCCAATTTATATCTTGATAGCTAGGAGAAATACCAAAAAATTGTTCACAGCCCTTAGCATTACCTTCAATACGACCAAATATCCATTGTAAAACACGCATATTATCTCTAAATCCAGGCCAAACAAATCTCCCATTTATATTTTTCCGAAACCAATTTACACAATATATACGCGGTATTACAACCCCTTTATTTCGTAAATTCTCTCCTAAACGTAACCAATGCTTAAAATAATTACCCATATCATAACCACAAAATGATAGCATTGCGAACGGATCACGTCGTATGGTTCCCTGCTGTGTGTTTTTTCCTACTATGGCTGCTGTAATTTCAGAACCCATAGTAGCTGCCATATAAATACCTTCAGCCCAATTTCGTGCTTCACTGACCAATGGAATAGTTGTAGAACGACGACCACCGAAAATAAAGGCATCTATTACAACTCCATTCGGATCTTCCCAATTAGGATCTATTGAAGGGCATTGTGAGGCGGAAACAGTAAATCGTGCGTTGGGATGAGCGGCTTTCCGACCAGTTTCTTTAGCGATCTTTGGTGACCAGTCTTGCCCTTGCCAATCTGTTAAATGCTCTGGAAGTGACTCAGTCATACCTTCCCACCAAACATCCCCATCATCAGTTAAAGCAACATTAGTAAAAATGACATTAGCTTTTAAGGTAGTCATGGCATTGTAATTAGTTTTTTCACTTGTTCCTGGTGCTACACCAAAATATCCGGCTTCAGGATTAATTGCACGCAATTGACCATCTTTTCCTAACTTTATCCAAGCAATATCATCACCAACTATAGTAACTTTCCAATCATCCATACCTTGCGGTGGGATTAACATAGCAAAATTTGTCTTCCCACAAGCTGATGGAAATGCAGCTGCTACATAATATTTTTTACCCTTAGGTGATCTAACTCCAAGAATTAACATATGTTCAGCAAACCAACCCTGTTTGTATCCTATATCAGAAGCAATACGTAAAGCAAAACATTTCTTGCCTAATAAAGCATTACCGCCATAACCAGATCCAAAACTCCAAATCTCTCGTGTTTCTGGAAAATGTACAATATATTTTGTAGAATTACATGGCCATGGATCATCTAATTCATTCTCTAATATCGGCTTTCCGACACTGTGTATACAAGGTACAAATTCACCATCTTTACCTAAAAAATCATATACAAAACGGCCCATACGAGTCATTATTCGCATATTTACAACAACATAAGGACTATCACTAATTTCAATACCAATATGTGAAATCGAAGCGCCTAATGGACCCATAGAAAATGGAATAACATATAAAGTTCTTCCTTTCATACAACCATCAAAAATATTATGAAGGATAGTTCGCATTTCTTTTGGGGATGTCCAGTTATTTGTTGGGCCAGCATTACTTTTTTCCTGAGAACATATGTAAGTAGATTCTTCAATTCGTGCAACATCTAATGGATTAGAGCGTACTAAAAAAGAGTTAGGACGTTTTTCTGGATTAAGTCGAATCATAGTTCCAGATTGGACCATTTTTTCACATAGTTTGTCATATTCTTCTTGTGATCCGTCACACCAATAAATTTGATCTGGTTGAGTTAATTTAGCAATATCAGCAACCCAATTAATTAGACGCTGATGATTAACATAATTAGGAACAGTTGAGAAAAATATATCTGTTTCTGACATAATGCTCATCTATCAATTCTCCAATTTAAAAATAAACAGCTATATAACTGTATAAGCTAATAATTTAAATAATAACGATTGAATTTTTCCTACTAAAACTACTTAAAATAGAATACGCAATAAGTAATACAAAATAACTGAACTCATTCAAGTAAAAAATATCAAAAAGCCAGCCTATTTCTATATTATCTTATTAAGATAAAAAGTTAACTTAATTATTTGTGTGTAAATAAAGTAAAAAATTTTATGCCTATATATGTACATAATCATTCCTGGAAACATGAAATCATTGCGATGCTTCAATTAAGCTTTCCGTTAGTATTAACAAGCTTGGCACAAATGTCCATGACAATTACAGATGTAATTTTTATTGGACGTTTAGGTCCGCAAGCTTTGGCTGCAGCTGCTTTAGGAGCTAATTTATACACCGCCTTTGTATTTTTCGGACTAGGTTTAGTAACAACAACAGCTCCGATTATAGCTCGCATTTTGGGAGAGCATCGTAATTCAGTACGTGAAGTTAGAGATACAATACAACAAGGACTTTGGACAGTTATTTTAATTTCTGCACCTACCTGTTTTTTATTATGGCACGGAGAACAATTGTTATTAGCAATGCATCAAAATGCTGAACTAGCAGAAATGGCTGGCTATTATCTTAAATCTATGATGTGGGCTATGCCAAGCTTTCTTGGTTACTTAGTATTAAGATCTTTTATGGCTGCATTACAAAGACCACGTTGGGCATTTATTGTTACAATAATTAGTATTATATTTAATATTTTTGGAAATTGGATATTAGTATTTGGTTATTTAGGTTTTCCAAAACTTGGACTATTTGGTTCAGGTTTAGCAACTTCTCTGGCAACATTAGTTCTTTTCTTTGGAATGATCTTTGTAATTTTAATTGATAAACAATTTCGTCGATATCGTTTATTTTGCAAATTTTGGAACATAAATAAACCAAAATTATCAGCTTTATGGAAATTAGGTATGCCAATTGCGATTACAACAACTCTCGAAGCAACTGTATTTAATTCAGCTGCATTTCTGATGGGCTGGTTAGGTGAAAATGAATTAGCTGCTCATTCAATAGTGGTACAAATTATTAGTGCAGCATTTATGATTCCCTATGGAATTGCACAAGCTGCAACAATTCGTGTTGGATATGCTTATGGTGCAGGCAATTTAAAAAATATAACATGTTCCGGTTGGAGCGCTTTTAGTCTAGGAATTATTTTCACTATATTATCAGGAATATTAATGCTATTTGCACCACGTTTTTTAATTTCAATTTTTGTTGATATTAACAATGAAACAAATTTGGATATATTGCAATTGGCAATATCTTATTTAACTTTTGCTGCGATATTTCAATTTGTAGACGGGCTTCAAGTGTTAGTTGCAGGTATTTTAAGAGGATTACATGATACTCGGATTCCTATGTTATATGCAGCTTTTGGTTATTGGGTTATAGGTGTTCCAATTAGTATTGGAATGACAATTTGGACGGATTGGTTTGGTATGGGTATTTGGTTTGGACTTAGTATAGGAGTAACAATAGTTTCGATACTTGTGACACAACGTTGGATTTTACGGAAAAAAATTGGTTTGATTAAGCTGAATTAGTTCGAATTATCCGTTACGTTAATATTAAATCATCTCAATGTTGATTTTATCAAATAGAATTAACAAATACTGTGAATATGACAATTCAGAACTTAAAAAATATCTTCAGATAGGTTATGCTTAACTATAAATTTATAAATTAATTTTTTATAAATTAAATATTTTTAATAAATGTAATTAATATTGATTAATAATTTTAATAATTAAAATTCCCAAGAAAGAAAAATGATCTTTTCATATAATAATTAATATACATTGATAAATAATATTTTTTGTATGTATAAAATAGTAGAAAAATAATAATTTGATAAATTTTTGAGAAAATAAATCTTTTGCTAGGTATTTTTGATTGTTGTTAAAGAATTTTTAATTCTTTAACAACATCTTTTTTAAAACTTAAAATATTAAGAATTTACAATTTTAAATTTTTTAAATATTAGTAAGAAATGTGGTGAAAAAATGAAGTTCGATGTAGATCTTTTTATAATCGGTGCAGGTTCAGGTGGTATTCGTGCAGCACGTTTTTCAGCACAATTTGGAGCCCGAGTTGCAATTGCAGAAAGTCGATATTTAGGTGGTACATGTGTAAATGTAGGATGTATCCCTAAAAAAATATTAACCTATAGTTCATATTATTCAGAAGAGTTTAAAAACGCTAGTTATTATGGCTGGGATATAAAAAAGCCAAACTTTGACTGGTGTGCTTTAATTAGAAATAAAGATAAAGAGATTAAACGATTGAATAATTTATATCATTCAATTCTACATCGAAATAATGTTTTACTCTATGAGGGACACGCTACTATTCTAGATCCACATTTAGTAATGGTAAATGACAAGAAAATTAGTGCTCGGTATATTCTAATTTCTACAGGTAGTTGGCCATATATACCAAATATTCCAGGTCATGAACATATTATTACTTCTAATGAAATATTCTTTCTTAAAGAGCTTCCAAGAAAAATTTTAATTGCAGGTAGTGGATATATTGCTACTGAATTAGCTTCTATTCTTAATGGTTTTGGTGTTGAAACTACTCAAGTATGTCGAAATAGTTCATTTTTACGTAATTTTGATGAAGATATACAAAAAAATCTTTGTATAGAATTTCGAAAAAAAGGAATTAATTTACAATTTAATAAGGAAATTATACGTATCGAAAGAAAATCAAATAATGCATTTATAGCATCTTTCCAAGATAAAAGTTTTCTTGAAACTGATTGTATCTTATATGCAACAGGTCGATTCGCTATGATTAAAAAATTAGGTCTAGAAAATACTTCCATTAAATTAGACCCGAATGGTTTTATTAAAACAAATAAATTTTATCAAACATCAGAAAAGTCAGTATTTGCTATTGGTGATGTTATTGGCAAAATACCATTAACTCCAGTTGCTATAGCAGAAGGTATGGCTGTAGCACAATACTTGTTTAAAAAGATAGATTATCAATCAGTTGATTATAATTTAATTCCCACAACAGTTTTTAGTTTACCTAGTGTTAGTTCTGTTGGATTGACTACAGAATTAGCAAAAAAAATGGGTTATAAAATAACGGTATTTGAAAGTCAATTCAGACCAATGAAATTATCATTAACAGATAACTATGAAAAAATATTTATAAAATTAATTGTCGATTCTGATACAGACAAAATTCTAGGATGTCATATGATTGGTCATGAGACAGGCGAAATTTTGCAAGGCATTGCCATTGCACTAAAGGCTGGTATTACAAAGCGCTTGTTAGACAAAACAATCGGAATTCACCCAACAATTGCTGAAGAGATTGTTACGATGCGTATATCAAAATCATAAAATCTTAAAAGAAAACATTAAAAATAAGTACTTTATAAATAGGAACAAATTTTAATCGATACTTTATGAAATATCTTTCATAATTATATTTAATCGCACCTTGCATATGTTTCAATATACTCTTTAATTGCACTTTTATCACATGCCATAATCTTGAAATGTTGAGGTAATACTTCTATTTTCTTTAAATTTGGTGAAAGAGGAGCTACCCTACCTAACGCTTCCTTAATTGTGTTAGGAAATTTTTGAGGCAGAGCTGTTTCTAATGCTATCATGGGTACATCAGGTTCTAAAAATTCTCTTGCTACTTTTATACCATCTGCTGTATGTGGATCTATTATCATAGATGTAGAATTATATATATATCGTATTGTATTAATTCTATCTTGATGAGAACTAGATCCAGCTAGAAATCCATATTTATTATTAAATAATGGCTTTAAATCAGATAAATCAAAAAAACCTTTTTTTAAAAGGGATATCCAAAGTTTTTTTACATATTCAGAATCTTTATCAACCAAATGAAAGACAAATCGTTCAAAATTAGATGCGCGAGATATATCCATAGATGGACTTGATGTTATGTAAGTATCTTGAGGGCTGCGCGGTCTATAAATACCAGTTTTAAAGAATTCTTCTAATACATTATTTTCATTAGTAGCTAAAATTAAGTTTCGGATTGGCAAACCCATATTACGAGCAACATGTCCTGATAGAATATTTCCAAAATTTCCAGATGGAACCGCAAATGAAACTTCTTGATTTGGTCTTTTTGTAACAAGTAACCATCCATAAAAATAATATACTACTTGCGCAGCAATTCGAATCCAATTTATTGAATTTACCACTGCCAAATTATATTTAAATTTAAAATCCAAATCAACTAAGAATGATTTTACAATATCTTGAGCTTCATCAAATACTCCACGTATAGCAATATTATGAATATTTTTATCTTGTAATGAATACATTTGTGCACGCTGAAATGTGCTCATTCTACCATATGGAGATAACATAAAAACTGATATTTTTTTCTTGTTACGTAATGCATATTCAGCTGCTGAACCTGTATCACCCGATGTAGCTCCGATAATATTTAAATTTTTTGAATCACTGTTTTTTAGGATATATTCAAAAATATGTCCTAAAAACTGCATAGCAATATCTTTAAAGGCTAGTGTAGGGCCTTCAGATAAACATAACAAATATATATTATCTATTAATGGATGTAATTTTACTACATTCTTAGTTCTAAATAATCCCTTTTCATAGGCAGCTTTTGTTAAAAGCCTAAGATCTTGAATAGGAATATCTACTAAAAAAAGTGACAAAATTTCACAAGCTAGATCCGAATATGATAAATATCGCCATGATTCTAATTTTTGAGAACTGATTTTTGGAAAAAATTCTGGCATAACTAATCCTCCATCAGAAACTATACCTTCTAATAAAAGATTAGAAAAAGTCTGTGATACTATATTTCCACGTGTTGAAACATATTTCATATTAGGTTTTCCATACGTAAACGCACTATTCCAGAATGTACAAATCGTAAGGATTCAATATATTGAATCGCCTTATTTATATTATCTTCAATAGTTTTGTGAGTCAAAAATATAATATCGGCACCACCTTGATCAGATGGTTGTTGTACCATAGAACCAATTGAAATATTTCTATCAAATAAAATGCGTGCAATATCAGCAAGCACTCCTGGTCGATCATCGACATGTAAACGCAAATAATAAGAAGTTGATATTTTATCCATAGGCAAAATATTTGCATCAGATAAAGAATCTGCTTGAAATGCTAAATGTGGAACACGATGTCCCGGGTTTGCTGTATGTAGGCGTGTTACATCAATTAAATCTGCAACAACAGCGGAAGCTGTTGGTTCTTCACCAGCACCCTGTCCGTAATATAATGTAGATCCAACAGCATCTCCACATACTAATACAGCATTCATTACACCTTCCACATTTGATAATAAATGATAAGCAGGAACTAAAGCTGGATGAACTCGCAACTCGATACCATTTATACACCGTTTGGTAATAGCCAAAAGTTTAATTCGATATCCTAATTTCTCAGCATAAATAATATCTTTTTGGAGAAGTTTGGAAATACCTTCAATATATGCTTTATTAAATTGGATCGGTATTCCGAATGCTAATGACGCTAGTAGCGTTAGTTTATGTGCTGCATCAATACCATCTATATCAAATGTAGGATCTGCCTCAACATAACCTAAATATTTAGCTTGATCCAAGACTTTAGAAAAAGATAATCCACCTGAACGCATTTCAGTTAAAATAAAATTAGTAGTACCATTTATAATACCTGTAAGCCATTGAATACGATTAGCAGTTAATCCTTCACGAATAATTTTAATAATTGGAATTCCACCAGCAACCGCTGCTTCGAATGCTATTATTACACCTCGTTTTGATGCCGCAGCAAAAATTTCATTCCCATGTTTTGCCAACAAAGCTTTATTAGCTGTAACGATATGTTTGCCATGAGCAATAGCTGTATAGATTAAATCTAACGTATCACCGCCCATTAATTCAACTATAATATCAATCTCCGGATCGGAGACTACACTATATATATCTGTCGTAATAGGAATGCATTCTCCGATCCGGAGACGAGCTTTTTCAATGTTACGCACAGCTATACGGATTATCTCAATGTTTCGGCCTGCACGACGTGAAATTTCTTCAGAATTACGTGTCAGAACATTCCAAGTTCCGCCACCAACCACACCAAAGCCAAGCAAACCTATTTTTATCGAATTCATTTAAGCAATTTGTCCTTATAGGATGTTATTTTTGAAGTCCAATAATATAACTGTTTCAGTATGGAATTTTTGATAAAAAGAAATTAAAAAATGATATTCTTTATTATTCTATTATTCTATCGTTAGTACAATTTTGATTATTAAGAAAAAGATAATTATCTTGTAGTTGATTTTATAGCAACAAACATAAATGGTTTACTAAATCAAATTTTAGTTTTGTAAATAAAGAAATTTCACACAAATTATATCCATTAATGATCTTAATCAAGATTAAAAATAATTAAAGTAATAAAAATCTGATATATCATTATAATATGATTTCAAAATTATAAAAATACAGAAATTTTAAATAAAAAAATCGTTTCCAACCTAGTAAAATTAAGTATATACTGAATATATAGTATTTCATTATTCTATTGAATAGATTACAGGCGAGTTTTTACCTGATTATTTTATTTTTATCTAGATTAATACAATATAAATATAATCCATATATGAAATTAAATTCTGATAATTCTTTATTTTCTAATAAAATTATCAATACAATCACTGCTTATTCGGATGAATTTATTGAAATTAACAAGGTTCGATATTCACATTCAGTATTATTCAATACAAATAGTAGTATTACACGCTGGCCAGTTTCATCAGTTAAAAATGTCACATCAAAATTATTGTGGATGGCCTGTGAATTAGAATTATCTAGATCATCATGTAATATTTCAAACTCATCAGAAGTTGTAATAACTTCAGAAATAAAACGTCCTCCTGAGATTCTATTGATTGGAACTGGAATCTATCATGAATTTCTAGAATTCCATAAATTATCTGAAATTTTGCAATTTGGAATAGGAATTGAAACCATGAGTACCCGTGCAGCTGCACGTACTTATAATATTCTTTCTGCTGAGGGGAGACATGTTGTTGTAGCATTAATTCTCGCGTATGAGAACATTATCATCTAATCTTTTCTTCTTATCTGTAATACCTATACCCTATTCTATCTTTGTCTCCTTGATTTAAAAAAGTAGATAATAATTAATCCAGGTTTTATATCAGAAAATATTAAGAACATATTTCGAGCTAATTAAATAACGATTAATTTTTCTGGAACTTTTTAAATTACTACTTAGTTAAGTCATGCACTTGAGCTTTTAATGATTTTATAGAAATTATTCAGGATTTATTATAACAAATAAAATTCATAATTTTTGATTAATTTTAAACAAATATGATTTTAGATATTTCATTTATTTTTATAAATAGGATATAATTCAGCAATGCGCAAATCTTCTATCGAAGTTACTATTGGAAGATACTTCTGATATCGGTCCTAAAACTATAATTAGAGCTCATAATCAAGGCTTTGGAGCACTATTTATAATTTATGGAAATATAGAAATAATGAAACATGCCGTAATACTTTTGGATTTAAACACAAAAGTATTATCATATAAATGATTGGATAAAGATCAATATCAATCAGAAATAATATAAGAATTACTGAATGTGAACCACATTTACCAAGTAATTTATTATCTGGAAAAGTTAATTCTTTAACCGCTTTTATAACTGCTTTTAATTATATAAAAAAACTCTTGATGATATTCAATCTGGAAAAATCAGTGTAATAGTAATTGCTACTTTAAATAAAACAGCTATGCATAAAGTTGGAATTAATTATTCTGAATATACAGAAATTTTGGTGCAATAAAACAAATTCCTAGAAATCTTATTAGTCACTATTTATATTCCATTAGAAAAAGTTACAACTTTAATTACAAAAGAACGTGAATTATCTGCAATCCAGTTAACTTATAAAGCTTGCAATGAAATAGGAATTAAAAATCCTAGAATTTCAGTAATCACACTTAATTCTCATTCTGGTGGAGAAAATCAATTCCTTCATGAGGAAATTACTGCTATTAATCATCTATCGCTCAAACCTCTCTAGAAGATATTTGTATATCTGAGCTATAGCTAGGATTTTGTTTTTATATATGATCATTGTATTATTATTCATTTGAATTAATGTTGATTACGGAACAGCTTTTGATATTTCTTAAAAAGAAAAGGCAGATCATACATCGTTCAGTTCAGATTTAAACTTATCATTATTCATGATTAATTCGTTTGTTAATAAAAATTTTTATTTTCACTCTAACTCTTAAATCATATTTAATAAAAACAGGAACCTGTATGATTCCTAAATTTTGTACAGAAACTCTGAAATGTCAGTCGTATTGTTCCAATAGGACCATTGCGCTGTTTGCCAATAATAATTTCTGCTGTACCCCTTTCCAAAGAATCTGGATTGTAAACCTCATCGCGATAAATAAAAAGAATCAAATCTGCATCTTGTTCTATAGCCCCAGATTCTCTTAGATCACTCATAATAGGTCTTTTATTTAATCTCTGCTCTAAACTTCTATTTAATTGTGATAAAGCAATTAAAGGACAATTTAATTCTTTAGCTAATCCTTTTAAAGATCTACTAATTTCCGATATCTCTGATACTCTATTTCTTTCATGGCTATCACCTGACATAAGTTGCATATAATCAATAATTATTAATCCAATTTGGCCACATTGACGTGCTAATCGGCGAGTACGTGCACGAACTTCTGTAACATTTAATGAAGGTGTTTCATCAATATGAATTTGTGCTTTTTCCATTAATTGGACTGCATTTGTCACCTTTGGCCATTCTTCTGGTAATAATTTACCAGTTCGCATACGGTGTTGATCTAATCCACCTACTGATCCTAACATACGCATAGCAAGTTGCATAGCACCCATTTCCATAGAAAATACAGCAACTGGTAATTTTTGAGTAATAGCAACATATTCTCCAATGTTCATAGAAAAAGAAGTTTTCCCCATTGATGGACGGCCTGCTACAATAATTAAATCTCCAGGTTGGAGTCCTGATGTTATTTTATCTAGATCAGAAAAACCTGTAGGTAAACCACTTACATCTAAATTACCTTCACGATGATATAACTCATCAATTTTTTCTACTACTTGTTGTAATAGTGGATATATCTCTTGAAATCCTGCTGATCCGCGTAGACCATCCTGAGCAATTTTAAAAATCTTAGACTCAGCTTCATCCAATATCTGACGGGCTTCTTTACCTTGAGGATTTAGAGCAGTTTCTGAAATTTCATCTGCAATACTTATTAATTTTCTTAATGTTGCTCTTTCGCGAACAATTTCTCCATATTTCCGAATATTAGCTGCCGATGGAGTATTATGAGCTAATGCATTCAGATATTCTAATCCACCAACATCATTGGATTTTCCTGCATTTGCAAGAGATTCATTGACCGTAATGACATCTACTGGATGAGATGAACTAATCAAAAACGCTATATGATGCCAAATTAGTCGATGATCTTTTCTATAAAAATCTTCTTCAATTAATATATCAGCAACACGATCCCAAGTGCTATTATCAAGTAATAATCCACCTAATACAGATTGTTCTGCTTCAATAGAATGTGGTGGAATTCGTAAATAATCAAGTTGCAAATTATTTGATAACATTACTTTTTATAAAAATTAATTATTAAATATATTTCGTATCATATTTCGTATCCTAAAAATTAGAATAAAATTATGCAATAATCATTTAGAAATTAAAAATAATTAATTAAATATTAAATCTGAATTAATTTAAATTAAAAGATCAGATGCCAATTTTTAATTGATATAGTAATAATTTTGTGATCGAAAATCTGGATATATAAATGATATAAATAAATTTGATTTATGTAATAAATAGATAAATTATTGTCATATTCATAGAATGATTTCCTAGTTTTCAATATTAACTAGGATCATTTACTACATATACTATCATTTCTTTAATTACATTAGGATGTAAAGTAACTTTTATGGGAAATTCCCCTAAATATTTTATTTGATTTTTTGGCATACTTAACTGGGATTTTTCTATAGTGTCAAATCCCGATTTTTTTAAAATTTTAGTTATTTCAAGAGCTGTAACTGAACCAAATAAACGACCATCAACACTTGATTTTTTATAGATTTTTAGTTTGAAATTAGATATCTGCTCAGCAAGCTGTTCCGCAGATGCTAATTTAGCGATCTGAATTCTATCTAATTCAAGACGATGTTCTTCGAAATTCTTTAATGCTGAATCAGACGCACGACAAGCTTTCTTATTAGGAATAAGAAAATTGCGAGCATAACCATCTCGTACATTTACAATTTCACCAAATAAACCTAAGTTAATGACTTTTTCAAGTAGAATAACTTTCATTCTATTAATCCAATTAATTATGATTATCGCAATAGGGTAATAAAGCTAAGAAACGCGCTCGTTTGATTGCCGAACTCAGTTGACGCTGATAAACTGAACTTGTTCCAGTTAAACGAGCCGGAGTAATTTTACCATTTTCTTGAATAAAATCTCGCAAGGTTTCTAAATCCTTATAATCAATTTCTTCTATATTTTCTACAGTAAAACGGCAAAATTTTTTTCGCTTAAATAATGGGCTTTGCTGAGTAAATTTTCTTTTTTCTTTATTTCTTTTAATAAAAGCCACAACTACTCTCCTAATAATTTAATCTGAATTCTATCTAATCATTATTTTGAAAAATTGAATATATCAATAATATGCAAAGAATTTGCTAGTTATTAATTCTTATAATGAAACAATTTATCAATAATTAATTTAGGAACTATGTAATTGTTTTTACAGATTCATTTGATATTTCATTTGTAATGAATTTCATCATAATTGATGGAGCAATCCAAGCTCTTTTTGTTTTCGTAAATAAATAACGCAATATTGCATCATTGTACCGAAGAGAATGTGTAAGTTCATCGAGTATAATTTGATTACATTCAATATTAAGACAAACATAATGTGCTTTGACAAGTTTTTTAATAGGATAAACTAATTGACGGCGACCCCAATCTTCAAATCGATGAACTAAACCTTTTTTTTCATTTATTAACGATCGATACCGCTCAATCATTGGTAAAACCTGATCACTTTGATCAGGATGAATAATAAGCACTACTTCGTAGTGACGCATAAATTTAAATTCCTCAAGAATTGACTAACTAAAAAATTTAAGAATGATCATAAAAAGTATCTATCAATTTAAGAATTTCTAATATTCCTTAAAAGATAAATCTAAAATTGGAAACAATTAATTACATATATGTAAGATTCCAACAATCAAGATCTTTTATATTATACTTATTAAATCAATAAAATTACAGTTTAAAATCAAATTATCTTTACAATCATTTAAAAATTCAAGAAAAAGATACTTCATAGAAAAATCCATATAAAATATATAATATACAATTATTAGTAAATAAAATACTAGAATAAAAGAATAAAAAAATCCAATAATTCATAATTTTAAATTTTTGTCTAGAATTATTTTTTCTCTAGTTAATTTTCTATTTTATTTTCAATAACCGCATAAGCTGAATGATTATGGATTGACTCAAAATTTTCAGCTTCAATATGATAAAAACTAATACCATTTATTGAATTAAGACGTACTGCAATATCTCTAACTAAATCTTCAACAAACTTCGGGTTATTATATGCGTATTCAGTTACATATTTTTCATCCGCTCGTTTGAGCAAACTCCAAAGTTCACATGAAGCTTCATTCTCAACTAAGCGAATGATATTGTAAATACTGAGTTCTTTAGAAATATTAAGTGTTTCATTTAAAGTGATAGAAATTGTTACATGAGAGCGTTGGTTATGTGCACCATAATCTGCGATTGCTTTGGAACAAGGACATAAACTAGTAATTGGTATTTTGACAATTAATTCAAAATTTTCTTGATTATTCTCTATATGTATATTCCATTGTACTTTGTAATCTAAAAGACTTTTTATTCCTGAGACCGGAGCTGATTTTTTAATAAAATATGGAAAGATTGTACTAATATCTCCCTTATCTGCATTTAAAAAAAATAGCATTTCTTTTGCCATTAACAAAAGAGTAGCTGGTTGCATAACTTTTAATTGATATCTTTCAAGTAAATCTATAAACCTAGACATATGTGTTCCTTTATCTTTTGCAGGCAAAGAAACTGTTAAAGTCCAGTTAGAAACTGTAAATTGTTGACTTTGATTATCATCATCAGTTTGATCTAAAAGAATCATTGGACGACATATATTACGCACACCTACTTTTTTAATAGGAATATGGCGATTATCAGTTAGATTTTGAATATCAGGTATTTTTGGTTCAAAATTAATAAAATCTTTCATATTTTCTTTCTATTTAAATATTATTTATTGATCTGAGATTATTAAATAGTATATCGATCATTTTAATATATCTGCAAATCTATCTCTTAAAGAAGATTCTATTCCATTTGCATCTAATCCTAAATTAGCCATTAATATATTTTGATCACCCTGATCAATAAAACGATCAGGTAAACCCAGTTGAAGTATAGGTATTTGTATATTAGATTCGTTTAATATTTCTGTAACGGCACTACCTGCGCCACCCATTATTGTTGCATCTTCTAATGTAACTAATGCTTTATGATTTTTTGATAGCTCTAAAATTAGTTTTTTATCTATTGGTTTTACAAAACGCATATCTGCTACACTACAATTCAAAACCTGAGAAACTTTCAATGCAACTAAAACTAGATTTCCGAATCCAAGAATTGCGATTTTCTTACCTATTACTCGCATAAATCCTTTCCCTATTTCTACTGTCTCTAAACTGGAGCAAATATCTGTTGTACTATGACCTATTCCACGTGGATATCTAATAGAAGCTGGTCCTTGATAATTATAACAAGTCGAAAGCAATAAACGTGTTTCGTTTTCTTCAGAAGGAGTTGCAATTATCATATTTGGAATACAGCGCAAAAAGGCCACATCATAGTTACCAGCATGAGTCGCTCCATCAGAACCAACTAAACCAGCTCGATCAATTGCAAATGTCACATCTAAATTTTGCAGAGCAACATCATGAATTAATTGGTCATACCCCCTTTGTAGAAAAGTTGAATAAATTGCAACAACTGGTTTTAATCCTTCACAAGCCATACCAGCTGCAAATGTAATAGCGTGTTGTTCGGCAATTCCTACATCAAAATAACGACTAGGAAAATAACGTTCGAACTTTACTAATCCACTGCCTTCACACATAGCAGGAGTGATACCTATCAAGCGAGAATCTTTTTGTGCCATATCACAAATCCAATCACTAAAAACCTGTGTAAATGTTTTCCTTATAGAATTATTTATTATATGTTCTACACCAACTTCTGGATTAAATTGTCCTGGTCCATGATAGAGTACTGGATTTTCTTCTGCAAGTTTATATCCCTGTCCTTTTTTAGTAATTATATGTAAAAACTGGGTCCCAGATAGATTTTTAAAATTATTTAAGGTTGATATTAATAAATCAAGATCATGACCATAGATAGGACCAAAATAATTAAGACCTAATTCTTCGAACAGAGTTGTTGAACTTAACATATTTTTCAAACGTGCCTCAAAACGGCTAGCAAATTTTAAAGCTGATGGAATATATCGCAATATTGCATGGCTCATTTTCTTAGCTGAATTATAAATTCTTCCTGGAATTAATCGTGCTAAATAATGATTTAATGCACCTACTGATTTTGATATTGACATATCATTGTCATTCAATATTACCAGTAAATTAATATTTGGTATAATGCTTATATTATTCAGAGCTTCAAATGCCATACCAGATGATAAAGCACTGTCGCCTATTACTGCAATATGATTACGGATAATATTCTGATTACGTGATGCAACTGCCATGCCAAGTGCTGCAGAAATAGATGTTGATGAATGAGCTGTTCCAAAAGGATCATATTCGGATTCACTACGCTTAGGGAAACCAGATATTCCATTAATTTTCCTTAAATTTTTCATAGCAAAACGACGACCTGTTAGAATCTTATGAATATAAGATTGATGTCCAATATCCCAAATTATTCGATCATATGGTGTATTGAATACATAATGTAAGGCCAAAGTCAATTCTACTATACCTAAATTAGATGATAAATGCCCACCAGTTTTAGATACTAAACTAATAATTTCTTCTCTTAATTCATGAGCTAATCTTTTTAATTCACAATGATTTAAGCTTTTTAGATCAGATGGAAAATTAATTTGATCTAATAATTTAATATGCATTCTAAATTTTACTTTTAGTACCTTATAAGTAATATACTTTTAAATATTTAATTAAAAATATTAAAGATACATTCGGTCTTTCATAGATGCAAATGAGCAATCTTATCAAGATCTCTTTAATATATTAAGAAATTTAATTTATATATATATCATCAATTTTTAGCAAAGCCCAAATTTAATCTGAACTAAATATAAACCTTTAAAATCTTAAAGGAATCTGTTAAAGATACAAACTTATTATTTTTTCTAAAAAAGAAACAAGTTATGCATAATCGTGTTTAAATGCATAAGTTATTTAGAAAGGATTTATTTATAATCAGTTTGATTTACTAAATTAATTAATTAGATTCTGTACTTTAGATGATTAAGTATTTTTACTTAAAATTAATAATGAATAAGATTCATATTTCATTAATAATATGAAAATAAAATTGAATATCTTTAATATTTTTATCAAGACTCATATCTCAATTCAATATAAAATAAAAAAATGAAAATTAAAATAATTGAAAATATAACACCTGTATGAAACATATATGTTTCATACAGGTGTTATATATAAAGCTTGATAAGCTATGTAAAATCAATCTTTATAAGAATATCTAATATAATATTCAAAATTAGTTTTAAATTTTCTTACGATACGATATTTTATAAGAATTTCAGAATGATTTATATATCATTAATTTTTATGTATTACTACAATAGATTTATCTATCTATTAAATTTGAAATTTTTAGAATTGTGTGTCAATCAACAAATATATAAATATATCTTATTGGGCCCCCCGAGAGTCGAACTCGGCACCAACGGATTATGAGTCCGCTGCTCTAACCTAACATGAGCTAGAGGCCCTTCAATTAAAGTGTAGAAATATTTTTAAAAAATTATTGTCCCTCTAAGAAACTTTTTAACTTATCTGCCCGGCTAGGGTGACGTAGCTTACGTAATGCTTTTGCTTCGATTTGTCGAATACGTTCACGAGTAACATCAAACTGTTTTCCTACCTCCTCAAGGGTCTGGTCTGTACTCATTTCTATTCCAAATCGCATTCTTAAAACTTTTGCCTCACGTGGAGTTAATGAATCTAAAACTTCTTTTACAACATTACGCATTGATCCATGTAAAGCAGCATCAGATGGAGCTAAAGTTGTTGAATCTTCAATGAAATCGCCTAAATGAGAATCATCATCATCACCGATTGGTGTTTCCATAGAAACCGGTTCTTTAGAAATCTTTAGTATTTTTCGAACTTTATCTTCTTGCATATCCATTTTTTCAGCAAAAACAGCTGGATCTGGTTCAATTCCAGTTTCTTGTAAAATTTGACGACTTATACGATTCATTTTATTAATCGTTTCAATCATATGAACTGGAATACGAATAGTACGTGCCTGATCTGCGATAGAGCGAGTAATAGCTTGACGAATCCACCAAGTGGCATAAGTTGAAAATTTATATCCACGTCGATATTCAAATTTATCCACTGCTTTCATCAAACCTATATTTCCCTCTTGTATTAAATCTAAAAATTGTAATCCACGATTAGTATATTTTTTAGCAATTGATATAACCAAACGCAAATTCGCTTCAGTCATTTCTCTCTTTGCTTTGCGGGCTCTTGCTTCTCCTGTAGCCATACGCTTATTAACATCTTTTAAATCTTTTAATGGAAGCACAACATAAGTTTGTAAATCAATGAATTTTTGTTGAAGTTCTTGTATAGCTGGGATTTGTCTACTTAAAATCTCATTATAAATATTTTCTTTAGAAAGTTCATTAGATGCCCAATTTAAATTCGTTTCATTACCTGGAAATGCTTTGATGAAGTACAGGCGAGACATACCAACTCGATCTACACAGATGTGTAGAATAGAACGTTCTAGTTTTCTAACTTCTTCAACCTGAATTCTTAGTGTATTGGCTAACTTTTCAACCATTTTAGCAGTAAAGCGTATTCCCATTAATTCATTCTGAATATTTTTTTGAGCATCAATATAAGATCTTGATTTATAACCATGTTCCTGAAAAGATTCTTGCATGTTTTTGAAATATTTATCAACAATTTTGAATTTTAACAAACTCTTGACACGTAGATATTCTAACTGCTTGCTAGACATACCACCAGCTGATGCATCATCTATATCATCTTCCTGATCAGTTATTACAACACCGGAACCTGCATATTCAGCGCCATCTTCTGGATCAATTAAACCATCAATGATATCATCAATTTGAATTTGTCCATTCATGACTCGAGAAACTTGTGCTAAAATTTCAGAAATAGTTGTTGGGCATGCTGAAATTGCCATAATCATATGCTTTAAACCATCTTCAATTCTTTTAGCAATTTCGATTTCTCCTTCACGCGTTAATAATTCAACTGTACCCATTTCTCTCATATACATACGAACAGGATCAGTAGTACGACCAAAATCAGAATCAACTGTCGTAAGAGCAGCTTCAGCTTCATCTTCAACATCGTCATCATCATTTGATGTAACAGAGGTACTCTCATTCATTAATAATGTTTCAACATCAGGAGCCTGATCATAAACTGAAATACCCATATCACCAAAAGTACTAATAATACTATCGATTGCTTCTGCATCAATTAGATCATCAGGAAGATGATCATTAATTTCACTATAAGTCAAATAACCACGATTTTTTCCTAATTTAATTAACTGTTTTAGACGATTGCGTCTTGCTTCATATTCTTCAAAAGATACTACGCCATGAACAGATAAGTCTTTTATATCATTACGATTGCGTTTACTATTCCGCTTAATAGGTGTTTTTAAATCTGATGTAACAGTAGTTCTACTATATAATTGATTTTCAAAATTATTTTTATCTTCTTTAGCAATCATCTGATTTTTATTATTCTTTTATATGACTAATCAATGTTTCTTCTATTCTTCACTTTTAATATAAAACTATATATTTTCTCAATCTTATCTTATAAGATTCATCTCTAATTTCCTCATCTGAATTCTTTTTTGGATTATAAAAAATTATATTACACAATGTTTTGTTTATTTTACATTTAATTGCAATATTTTTAGATATATTTTCAGTCAATTTATTGATATCAATCATATAATTTTCGAAGTTATTTATGTTTATTTCACAGTGAAATTTGTTTCAAATTATATAAAATCGATCATTCCTAAATATTTAGGAATTCCAAAAAATTTACAAATCAGAGATTTATATAGGAGATTTCATTCCCTTTAAATAAATTATTGAATTACAACTTTTTTAAAAAGATTCATATATTTAGTAAGTTCTTGATAACGTTTTTTTGAAAAATCAGATTTTAATCCAGAAAGCGCTAATTTATTCATTTCATTTTTAAGCAATTCAAACTTAATATGATGAAAAGCATCATCCAATTCTTTTTGAGGATTTGGAAGTCTATCTCGGAATACAATATCATTAATTAATTCATCTAAGATGCTGGATAATGGTGAATTAGATTTCAAAAAATTCTTAAAAAGTTCAATCTGGCGAGTACCACTATTTCTTGCTAAATAAATTAATTCTTTTACTAAAATAGTATTAGTATCATGATTCAGAATATCAATCTGATCATCTCTTATTGAATCAAAAAGTTCAGGATGCATTAATAGCAATACAAGTAAACGCTTAGTTAAAGATGGTACTTTTTTTTTAGTTTTAATAATCATTTCCTTACTTCTATTTCTTTCTATTTTAGAATTTAAATTATTAATTCTTTTTTGAAAAGTAAAGGAATGATTATTTCGTTTTTTTTCAAAAAGTTCTTGCTTACTTTTAAAATTGTCTAAACTTGATAGTTCCAGGCCATCATACATCTTTCTAAGAAAGAGAAAATTATTATTAATCTGTTCTTCTTTAGAGTTTATCAAAAATTTTTCTTCATTCAAATTTTGATTTATAAATAAATTTATATATTTGTACTGTATTTGAACTGTTTCTGCTATTTTATGTTCTATTTGAATTCGTTGCATACATTTGGGCATTAGCTCTAAAAGAGACTTAGCTTCATTTAAATAATCAGTCCTACCTTTATTTTTAGATATATCATGATGTAATAATAATTCATCTGTCAAATATTCTGACAGAGATATAGCTTTTTGAAGATATTCTTCAAATGCTTGTTTCCCTTTTTTTCGAATATAGGAATCAGGATCATATCCAATAGGCAGAAATACGAAATAAATAGATAAATTATCCTCTAACATAGGTAAACAAGTTAATAAAGCACGCCAAGCAGCTTTATACCCACTTACATCACTGTCAAAATTAAATATAATTTTATTACTGATAGCTAATAGTTTTTTAATCTGATCACAAGTTATGGATGTTCCTAAGGTTGCTACAACATGACCAATGCCTTGTTGAACCAACCCAATAACATCCATATACCCTTCGACAACAATTACCGAATTTTTTTTACTAATTTCTTGATGCGTTTCCCATAAACCATATAGTTCTTTTCGTTTAGAAAAAAGTATTGTTTCCGGCGAATTAAGATATTTAGGCTTATCTTGTCCAATAGTACGTCCACCAAATCCAATTAATTCCCCATTAATATTATGAATAGGAAATATTATTCTGTTTCGAAATCGATCATAGTGTTCACCATTCTTGGACTCTATAATTAAACCGGCTTCTACCAGAATAGCATTATTATAATTTTCCTTAAATACCTTTTTAAGGCCATTACGATTTATTCCAGACCATCCTAGACAAAAATACTGCGCAATTTTACCAGTCAATCCGCGCTTTTTAAGATAACTTACAGCTATCGAAGAACAATGTAATTGTTGTGAATAATATAGAAAAGCCTTATTTAAAATTCTAATATGAAATGAACCATATACTTTTTGATATGAAGAAAATTCATGTTGAATCATTTTTGAATTGCTTTCTCTTTGAATAGGGAATCCTGCAATTACTGTTAATTTTCGTAATGCATCGACAAAACTGGAACTAGTATATTGCATTAAAAATGAAATAACATTTCCATGTGCACCACATCCAAAACAATGATAAAATTGCTTAGTATCATTTACAGAAAATGATGCACTTTTTTCTTCATGAAATGGACAAAGACTAAAATAATTAGATCCAACTCTTTTTAATTTTAAATACTGTCCGATGACATCAACGATATTAACACGGTTCAATATTTCTTGAATAAATGATTTTTGAAGCAAGAATTTAACAAATTAATATTAGAATAAATTTAATACATGCGCTGAGGTAATCTTTGATTTCTCAAGCGTTTATATTGTCGCTTTATAGCGGCAGCTAACTTTCTTTTACGTTCAGAAGTTGGCTTCTCATAAAACTCGCGTGACCTCAATTCAGTGAGCAATCCAGATTTTTCAATCGTACGCTTAAATCGCCTTAATGCACCTTCAAATGGTTCATTTTCTTTCAATCTGACTATTGGCATAAATTATAACTTGAATCATGAACATGAGCAATCTTATCTAAATTGCAAAAATAGATTATATAAAAGATCTTAAATAATTTAACAACAAACTAAAATTAAATAAGATATTAGCAGATAATAACAAAAAAGATTAATGTTAGCTAGTAAGAATTATATTTTTGAACTTTTTTGTATCCAAGCTTCCAACGTATTAGGTTGGAGACTATCATAATTTTCAAATGGCTGATGTATCCAAGGATTTGTTGGTAATTTATCAACATAATAATCTGGAATTACCTTTGAGTGTCCTTTTAACCAAAGAACAGCACCACGTAATTCAGTAATTTTAACAAATTGCTTTTTTAAATGATTACGAACATTTTGGAATGTCAAACCAGTATCTACCATATCATCTACTAATAACACTCGACCAGCAAGACTATCTTGTGTAATAGTGATAAATTTTGCAATATCTAATTTTCCTTGTACAGTACCAGTAGCTTCTCTATAACTACTAGTTGCTAAAATTCCCAATGGTGTATTAAAAACACGAGACATAATATCACCAACACGTACCCCGCCACGGGCCAAACAGAGAATTTGATCAAATTTCCAATTTGATTGATATATTTGTAAGGCTAAACGCTCAATTAGATAATGATACTCATCCCAACTAATCCATCGATGAGTGTCTCTACTATTTGGTACGTTCATAAATTTAGAATCTCCTAGAGAAAATTTAGATATAATCTCAATATCAAAAAAGTCAACAGAGATAAAAATAAAATCTCATACAATTAAAAATTATAAAGGAAATCTTATTAAGATTGATTATTTCTTGAATGGATGTCTTACTATAATAGTTTCATTACGATCCGGTCCAGTAGAGATAATATCAATAGGAATTCCACAAATTTCTGTGATTCGCTCTAAGTAATATCGCGCTTTAATAGGCAATAACTCCAATTTTTTAATACCAGAAATTGATTCAAACCAACCCGGTATTTCTTCAAAAACTGGCTCAATCTGTTCAGTAAGATTGGTACCACTTGGTAGAATGTCATAAAATTTGCCATGTAAACGATATCCAATACATAACTGAATTGTTTTAAAATGATCTAGAACATCCAGTTTCGTAATACATAAAGCAGAAATACTATTTAAAATTATAGATCGTTTTAATGCTGCAATATCCAACCAGCCACAACGACGATTTCTTCCAGTTACAGAACCAATTTCTTTTCCCAAAGTCGCAAGAAGCTTTCCTTCAGTACCTATTAGTTCTGTTGGAAATGGCCCAGAGCCAACACGAGTAGTATAAGCTTTAGTTACACCTAAGACATAATTAAAATATTTTGGACCAATACCAGTTCCTACTGATGCAGTACCTGCAACACAATTACTACTCGTAACATAGGGATATGTACCATGATCAATATCTAATAAAGAGCCCTGGGCACCTTCAAATAAGCAGTTATAACCTGATTCTTCAAACATAATAAGACTTTTTGAAACATCTCTTACCATAGGAGCAATTTTTGGTGCAAATGCCATCATATTATCCTCTATTTCAATTGGACTAATTGGATTTATTTTAAATAAATTAGTCAAAATGAAATTATGATAATCTAATGCTTCTAATAATTTTTCACTAAAGATCTTAGGAAAAAAAAGATCTTGAACACGTAAAGCGCGGCGTGCTATTTTATCTTCATAAACTGGACCAATTCCACGACCTGTCGTACCAATTTTATTCTTATCTTTTTGTTTTTCACGAGCTTGATCTATAACAACATGATACGGTAATAACAATGGACATATTTCAGATATTTGTAGTCTACATTGTATGTTTAATCCAATACTTTCAAGCTCTCGAATTTCTTGAAATAAGTTTTCCAAAGAAAGGACAACGCCATTTCCAATAAGACAAATAACATCGTTATGCATGATACCAGAAGGAATTAAACGAAGGATTATTTTTTTTTTATTGATATAAAGAGTGTGACCAGCATTATGTCCACCCTGAAAACGCACAACACTATGAACGGATTCAGATAGCCAATCCACAATTTTTCCTTTGCCCTCATCACCCCATTGGGTTCCAACAACTATTACGTTTTTTCCCATATCTACCAAAATCAAAAATTAACCTACTAAAAATTCAGAATTATTAAATTATTTTTTTAAATATTTAAAAGTTTTATTAAGAACTAACTAAGTCTAAGCAATTTTTAATATCTCAACAATCCAAACATCATTATAGTGTCTCAACAACCCAAACACCATTGTTTGAAACTAATTTCCGATTGTAAAATACTCCATCTTGATTGGATTCGTTTCCTGGTAAATTCTGAATAACTATTTCACCTGCTCTACGCAATTGATTGATTGTATTTAATAATTCTATTTCTTTTCCATATGGAGCACGTATAGCGCCAATCGGTTGATCTAATTTTATTTTAGATGTTAATAATTTACGTAAATCTAGACTAAATCCAGTAGCCATTCTGGCACGCCCGAACTTACTGCTAATATGATCATAACGCCCACCATTTATTAACGAATCATGCCATCCATCCGCATATAACTTAAAGGTCAAGCCAGAATGATATCCATAACTACCTACTTCAGCTAGGTCAATATTAATAAGTTCTACCGTAGATATTTCATCTACTAGTTTTTGTAAAAGATCTAAAGAATTTGAAATACCTGGAAAATTAGGCAATCCTTTTCTTGCTATATCAATTACTTCAATACCACCATATAAAGACGGTAATAACTCTAAAGCAGTTAAAGTGACTGAATTAGAGTTAACTTTTTTTAAAAATTCAATCAGACCCGAAATATTTTTTTCATACAATAAAGTGATAATATATTTAGAATATTGGGTTATAGCAGGATCTTCTAACAGAATACTTCTTATAATACCAAGATGACATAAATCTAATTGAGGTTTGGATATACCAATTATATCAATAGTATGCAACATTAAATAAATAATTTCCAAGTCAGCTTCAATTTCAGAACAGCCATATATTTCTGCACCAGTTTGAAAAATCTCGCGATTAGCCAATAAATCTATGGGACGTGCATGTAATGCACTACCGTAATAGCATAAACGTGTCACACCAGATCTATTTAATAATTGAGCATCGATTCGACTAATTTGTGGAGTTATATCCGAACGAATACCTAATGTACGTCCAGATAACTGATCTGTTATTTTACAAGTTCTTAGATCTAAATTTCTGTCTGATTCTAATAATAAAGAATCGATATATTCTACTAAAGGTGGAAAAACTAATTCGAAACCATGTACTTTATATAGATCAAGTAACCTACGACGTACTTTTTCAATTTGCCATGCTTCAGCAGGAAGAATATCAGAAAAATTCTCCGGTAATAACCAATTACTCATATGAAAATTCCTAATTATTATTTTCCAAGAAAATTATAGAATAATCTTTTACTAAAAATTTTATTAAAAGTAATTACGGTAATTTATATTTATTTAATGAAATTAAGTTTCATTAAATAAATATTTCATTCTTCTGCATATTATTAATACCCATTTGGATTTTGCATAAATTGGAGAAATTCTGAACTAGAATCAACAACTAATGTATCTTCTTGGTTAGAAAATGCAATTTTATAAGCTTCTAAACTTTTATAGAATTTATAAAACTCTACATCTTTATTAAAAGTATTTGCATAAATAGAACTTGCAATAGCATCTCCTTCTCCCATAATAATTTGGGCTTTAGCATAAGCTTTTGCCACTACTTCTTCTCTAAATCTATCGGCTTCTGCTCGAATTTTTTCACTTTCTGCTGCTCCAATTGAACGCAATTCATTAGCAACACGGGTTCGTTCTGCTTCCATACGTCTATATACTGATTCCGAAATTTCTGGAGCAAATTCGATTCGACGTAAACGTACGTCAACAACCCCTACACCTAGCGGTTCTGCTCGTTTGGCAACGTTATTAAGAATTTCTGCCATAACTGCACCCCGTTCAGCGGATACAACATCTTTAACAGTTCTAATATTAACAGATGCATTAAGTGCATCCCGGATTTGTGCTTGTAGTCGTTCTTGAGCAGCACGTTCATTACCACCAAAAGTTATATAAAATAGGCGAGGATCGATAATGCGCCATTTCACAAATGAATCAATTAAAAGATTTTTCTTTTCAGAAGTTTGAATTCGTTCAGCATCTTTTGATTCGATTGTTAGTGTACGTTTATCAACTGTTACAATATTTTGTAATGGTTTTGGTAATTTGAAATATATTCCAGGTTTGCTAATTACTTGACGAATTTCTCCTAAGAAAAAAACTAAAATATAATCACGCTCTTTTGCGATAAAAACTGTTGAAGAAATAATACCTAACAAAATAAGTAAGCCGACTAAAATAGGAATGATACGTTGCATAAGTTTGAATTCCTTTTAATTAACGCAACGAACGATTATGCGATGGAGTATTATTATTTCCATTTGATGTTTTTTTATTATTTATTAATTTATTTTCATCAAATATTGTTGTTTTAGAAGAATCTGATGATTCATCAAAAATTTTGTATTTTTGATGATCGATTCTATCAATAGGTAAATATAGCATGTTATTACTACCATCTTTCGTATTTATCACGATTTTCTTCATATTTGAAAATATTTCTTGCATGCTTTCTAAAAACATTCGATCTCGCATAATTTTAGGTGATTTTTCATATTCTTGTAATATGCTAGCAAATCGTGCCGCATTACCCTGTGCTTCACCAATTACTTTTGCTTTATATCCTTCTGCTTTTTCGTTTATGCGAGAAGCCTGTCCACTAGTCCATGGAACAACTTGATTTGCATAAGCCTGTCCTTCATTAATCTGACGTTCACGATCTTGACCAGCCTTAACTGCATCATCAAAAGCAGCTTGAACCTGCTCTGGTGGTTGTACATTTTGAATAGCTACAGTACTAACATCAATGCCAGTTTTATATGTATCTAGAATTTGTTGCATCAAACTTCGTACCTCAGTAGCTACTAAGGTACGACCTTCATATAAAACAAAATCCATTGATTTTTTTCCAACAATTTCACGCATAGCTGTTTCTGCTGCTTGACGCACTGATTCATCTGGATTACGTGTCTTAAAAAGATAATTTGGTGCACCATCAGCACATAATCGATATTGTACAACAAATTGCATATCTACTATATTTTCATCATTTGTAAGCATTAATGCTTCTGATGGAACTTTATTAAACGAACTTCCTCGAAAGCCTATTTCAAATGTACGCAATTGAGATATATTAACAATCTCGTGATTTTCAATTGGATAAGGTAATCTCCATTGAAAACCTGAAAATACTGTATTGAAATATTTACCAAATCTAGTAATAACAGCAACTTGACCTTCTTGAACTATAAAAAATCCACTCATAAACCATAAGGAAATAGTTAAAAAAATTACAATCCAAATTGTAACAGCAGTCTTACGTGGTGAAGGTGATCCATATATCATATTATTATTAGAATGATTGCCTTGGTTTTTATAACTGGAAAATAAGCGCCTAATTTGTTTACTAAAATTTTTCCACAATTCTTCGAGATCTGGAGGATTGTTATTACTTTTTAAAGTCTTAAATGCCAAAATATTAAATTTATTGTAGCGAATCAACGAACAATAATTTCTCAAATTAAATACATCAATTATGGACACAACTCTACCACCTAATTTCTCGCAATTTGAAAACAGTTCAGTCTGACTTATCAAACTTCGTCGTTGAGTTAATATGAATTCGAATAGAATATATAAATAAAAGCATTCTTACAATTATTTGAAATATAGATAATACAGAAATATCTCTTTCTTTTTAAAAGGAATTCCGATCATCATAATTAAGTAATTATTTTCAATAAATAGTTATATGTATTATGTATTTAGAAATCCATAATTTCTTTTCTAAAAATATGAATTTATAGATTTAGATTTATAAAACTAATCTAATCCATATGCTGATCTTGCATTGTTACATTGATTATTAATAGACTGTTCTCAACAATTGATAAATATAAAAGGAGATTTTATTCAAATCAATTGAATATTACAATATCTTAAAAATAAAAAATAATTTATTTATACATATTATTTATACATATAAATGCTTACTATATAAGTATTTATATAGATATAGTATAAGACATATTTATAACTCGACAAATTTTTAATAAATAATAAATTGAAAAAATTATTCAATAATCAGAATTATAGTTAAATAACTTAATTAATTTACTTTCCTGAGAATGATCTAAACTTTTGAAATTGTCAAATGAATATTCTGAAAATGACTATGTCAGGTTTCTTAGAAAGAATTTCAAAACTACACTAATTGGTCTGATAAAGCAAACTACTATGAACGATTATATAAAAATTATGAGTATAAAAATATATAAAAGAGTAAAATAAAAAAATTATTATATCAATATAAATAATAAGTCTTATGTTGATTTAAATTCAATACGTAATGGTGTACCATTAAGTTTAGATTCTAGAAGAAAAGTTTTTTCCAAATAACGGCGATATGAATTTGGAATATTATTTAAACCACGGCCATGTATAACAACAACGGGAGGATTTTGACCGCCTTGGTGAGCGTAATGCATTTTACAGCGCAGTATATTACTGCGTGGTGGTTTTCTTTTTTGAATTGCTTTTTGTAAACAACGTGTTAATTTTGGAGTAGATAATTTTGTAAAAGCTGATTTGTACGATTTTTCAATTGATTTTAATAATGATTCAATACCACGTTTTTGCAATGCAGAAATTTCACATACATTTGCAAAATATAAAAAACGCAGTTTATTCTGAAATTCACGTTTAATACAATGAATTTGTCCTAAACTTAATTCGTCCAATTTATTTATTGCTACTACAATAGATTTTCCTGCCTTCAAAATAACATCTGCAATACGTGCATCTTGTTCTGATATATTAGTACATCCATCAATTACCAATAACACAACATTACTGGTTTCAATCGCTTGCAATGTTTTAATAAATGATAATTTTTCAATATTATCAGAATTTTTACCACGTTTTCTTAAGCCAGTTGTATCAATTATAGTATAGTTTTCATTACGATATTTGAAATCAATTTCAATTGAATCGCGAGTAGTACCTGGCTTATTAAATGTAATTAACCGATCTTGTCCAATTATTGTATTAATCAAAGTGGATTTTCCAGCATTAGGTCGACCAACAACAGCTAATCTAATCTGATTTTTTTTAGAGAAAGACATATTATTTAACTGAATGTCATATGTAAAATTTCTCAAGACTGTTTTGATCAAATTATCGATACCTAATCCATGCTCTGATGAAATTGAATTAGGTTCTCCCAGACCTAATTCATAAAAGTCCCAAATAGTTTTTTTTAAATCTGTCCTATCAGATTTATTGACCGCTAGAAAGACATACTTTTTTCCAGATTTACGAAGAATATTGGCAATATCCTGATCAATTTTATTTATACCAATCTGACCATCAACAAGAAATATAATAATATCAGACTCAATAATAGCTTGATGAGTTTGTTCTGATATTTTTAATGAGATATTATTATTAGACTTTAGATCAAATCCTCCTGTATCTATTACAATAAATGGATTTGCACCTATCTTACCCTCACCATATTGCCTATCTCTAGTTATTCCCGAATAATTTGCAGTTATAGCCTTTCTAGATCTTGTTAAACGATTAAACAAGGTGGATTTTCCAACGTTTGGTTGACCAACTAAAGCGATAATAGGTTTTTGCATGAAAAGAATTTCATTTTTTATTAAAAATTTTTAGAAATATGAAGCAAAATTAAATCACCCTTTTTTGTTTGAAAAATTAGACCTTGTGATGTAGGAATAAACGGTGAAGAAATGCTACTTCTATCTATTTGAATACTGGATATTAAATTACCATTGTTACAATCAAAAAAGTATAAACAACCTTTCGAATTACCAATTACCAAAATATCATTAAAAACAATGGGTTCTACAACAATTTTATGACCACTTAGTATATTCTGATTCCAGACTAACTGGTTATCTTTGATATTAAAACTTTTGATAATACCATATTGATCGGTAGAAAACACAAAGTTACGATCTAAATCTATATTAACTAGACCAGGGGATTTATAATTCCAAATAACCTTTCCAAAATTTGATAAATCGAAGCATGCTATATTGCCTGGATATGATAGAGTACATAATATATTTTCATATACTTGAGGAGTACCAACAATGTCAACCAGATAATCAATATCAGTATTTCCAGATGGAACAGATACTGTTTTTTCCCATTTAGTTGTTCCATCAAAAATATCAAGAGCTATTAAACTTCCACCAGAAAGACCAGTAATTATCAAATTATCCTTTATTATCATGCCAAAATATGTATGTAAAATTAAATTAGAGCATGGTCTCTGAAAATTCCAAAGATTCTCTCCATTATGCAAATCAAATGCTTGTATACAATAATTACTACTTCGTGTAATGACAATTTCATTCCTAATAATAGGAGGTATAGTTACACTACCATTTGCTTGGGATTTCCATTTAAATTTTCCAGTATCATCAAATGCAAAGATTTCACCTGAAAGCGAAGCAACAATAACAATTGATCCATCATCATTAGTTCCGACACCAGCAGACAGATGTTTTTGTGTTTCAATCTTCCAATTAATTTCTCCATTAATCAAATTAAATCTTGCTAATGAACCATCAGGCGTTGCTGCATAAACAATATCGTTCACTACTGCTGGAGCAAATCCAAATTCCCATCCATTTCCAATTGAACTAATCCATAATATTTTTGTTCTGAATGTCATTTTTTGTTCGATGAATTTAATAGGATTTTCTTTTATATTTTCTTTTATATTTTCATTAATTTTAATTGGAATAATTGAACATGCTGTAAAAAGCGAAAATAGAGATAAGAAAAAAATTAAGTGCAATATACGAATAAATTTTTGCATATCCTAACTATTCCCCAATTAAAGCTTCAAGTTTTATTCTTAAAATCGGTAATAAAGGATCATTTAAATCAATATTCTTAAGAATTTCTTGCCATACTATCTTAGCATCTTTCTTTTTACCTTGAGCTAAAAGAATATCTCCTTTACGGTCAGAAAACAGATTTTCAAATTCAACAGAAGGGTTATTTAAATAACTCATAGCATTATCATATTTGCCCAAATCTAAAAATAGACCTGCTAATCTTATATTAGCAATGGGATGAAATAGTGAATATTTAGGTTGTCTTACAATCTGTTCAAGCTGTTTACAAGCAGAAATAGGATCTTGACCAATTTGTAAAGCTTTAGCAGTTATGAATAAACCATAAGCAGCGTAGATTGTATCTCCATATCTATTGTATAGAATAGAAGCTGCTTCTTTAATTTTAAAGTTTGAATCAGAACTAATATTTAATCTCTGAATTTTATTTTCTAATGCTTCAAAACATCTCATAGCTTGACTTACATGATATTCATCATAAACTTTAAGAAATAAAAAACTAATAAGTATGATGATTGAAAGAATTAATATAATTAATATAACCAATTTATTCAATTGCCAAATATTAGCTCTATTTAAATTCTTATTTACTAGATATTTCATTATAAGTACTTTCAGATTTTAAAAAATCTATCAATTTATCTAAAGAAATTTGTATTTGCTGAGGACGATTCTGAATATTTTCTCGTAGTAATTTTACGCTGACTTTTTGTTCAGTTATTTCATTAGAACCAATAATAACACCAGCCCAAGCACCGCTTATATTGGCTAATTTAAATTGCTTTCTAAGTTCAGAATCTCCAGAATGGACAATCACAGAAAAATTAGCATCACGCAGCATTTCACCAATAAGAAATGCCATTTTTTTTGTTCCTAATCCTTGATACATTAAATAAATTTCGCATTCTTTTAATTTTTCCAAACATCGATATTTTCTCCATAAGTTTAACAATCGATCTAAACCAATAGCAAAACCAGCTGCTGGAGTTAACTTTCCTCCTAAAGATTCTATTAAATTGTTATATCGACCACCGCCACAAATAGTACCTTGAGCACCCAGATTATCTGTAATCCATTCAAATACAGTCATGCTATAATAGTCAAGACCCCTAACCAAATATGGATTAAGATTATAACGAATGCCAATATTATCTAGATAATGACATAAGCCTTCAAAATGTTCACGTGATTCTTTTCCTAAAAAATTAAATAAAGATGGTGCTTTATTAATAATATCTCTTAATGTAGGATTTTTACTATCTAAAATACGTAGCGGATTTGAATAAAGACGACGTTGTTCAGCTTGATTAAAAACATTCTTATAATTCTCAAAATATTGAATTAAAGCTTCTCTATAAATAATTCTCTCATTAGGTTTTCCTAAAGAATTTATTTCTAACCTAATATTATTTAAATTTAATTTTTTCCATAGACGATCTAACATAATAATGAATTCAGCATCAATATCTGGACCTTTAAATCCTAAAGCTTCTACATCTACCTGATGAAATTGACGATATCGACCTGCTTGTGGACGTTCGTGACGGAATACAGGGCCGATTGAATAAACTCTACGTGGTCGGTCATAGAGTAAATTATGCTCAATTGATGCGCGAATAATACCAGCAGTTATTTCTGGGCGAACAGTTAATAAATCATTATTCAATGTATCTTTAAAAGAATACATTTCTTTTTCGACAATATCTGTATTTTCACCAATACAACGTGCAAATAATTGAGTTCTTTCCAATATTGGAACACGCAAATTGCAATATCCATAACTATGTAACCATTCTTGAATAATATTTTCAAGTTCTTCTAAATATAAGGCATTTTCAGGCAAAAGATCAGGCATACCACGTATAGCAGATATTTTCTGATTATCTAATTTCATCTTAATTTACTCATATAAGGACTTGTCCAAAATAATTGGATCTCATTTTATGAAATTAGTGGTGTTTTAGAACCATAACGACGCGAAACATAATTTTCGATAATTTTTTGAAATTCTTGAGTAATACGATTACCTTTCAATGTCAAAGCGTGTTGTCCATCGATAAATACAGGTGCGACTTGGTTTTCATTCATACCTGGTAAGCTGATTCCAATATCAGCATAAGAACTTTCTCCTGGACCATTTACTACACAACCCATAACTGCGACATTCATATTCTCAACACCTGGATAAAGAGCTTGCCATAATGGCATCTTTTTTTCTATATAAGCATAAGTTTCACTGGCAAGTTTACGAAAAAAAGTACTATTAGTTCTTCCGCATCCAGGACATGCTGTAAGAGTCGGCATAAAGTATCTCAAACCCATAGTTTGCAGGATTTCTCGAGCTACTGTTACTTCTCGTCTACGATCATCATTAGGCTTTGGAGTTAAGGAAATTCGTATTGTATCTCCAATACCTTGCTGTATTAATACAGCTAATGCAGCAGTTGAAGCAATAATACCTTTATCTCCCATTCCAGCTTCAGTTAAACCAAGATGTAATGGATAATCACAAAGATTTGAAAGCTTTTCATAAGTTTTAATAAGATCTTGTACCTGGCTAACCTTACATGATAAAACAATAGAATTTTCACTTAAACCAAGTTCTTCAGCTCTTTTTGCACTATCTATTACAGAAGTTATTAGCGTATCAATCATAACTGCTCTCATTTTCCATGGAAAATGACGACGATTGTTTTCTTCTATTTTTTTGGCTAACAATTTATTATCAATACTTCCCCAATTGGCACCTATACGTATGGGTTTATTATTGCGACAAGCAATTTCAATTATTTTTGCGAAATTAGCATCATGATATTTTTTTCCACCAAGATTCCCCGGATTAATTCTATACTTTGATAAAGCTTTTGCACATTCAGGAAAATTATTTAGTAATTTATGACCATTAAAATGAAAATCACCTACCAATGGTACAAAGCAATTAATTTTATCAAGTTGATCTCTAATATATGGTACTTCACGAGCGGCATCTGGTGTATCAACTGTAATACGAACTAATTCAGAACCAGCAGATGTCAATTCTTTTATTTGAATAGCTGTTTCAATAACATTGATTGTGGATGTACTAGTCATTGACTGTAATACAATTGGGTTTCCTCCTCCTAAAGTTATAATTTTGTCTCCCCATTTAACGTTTACTGAACGGGTTTTTTTTCGGGGAAACGAATCAAGGGATTGTAAAAAATCCATTTTTTCGGGATTGTTATTCATAAACAACGTTCTACAAATTAAAAGAAAATCAAAAATATATCTATGCTTATGTTTTAAGAGTTAATGAAGAATTTCTTCATTAACTCTTCTTTTCTGATCATAATTCCGGTTTTATCGTCAATCTTTCCAATTAGCTGTCCACATGCTGCATTAACATCATCTCCACGTGTTTTACGAATTGTTACAATGATACCAGCATCAGCAAGATGCTGGCTAAATCTATTTATCCGTAATGATGATGAACATCTAAATTTTGATTGAGGAAACGAATTAAATGGTATTAAATTTATTTTACAACGTAGCCGACGAGATAATTTAACTAATTCTCTAGCGTGTTGATCACTATCATTAATAGCATCTAACATGCAATACTCAAATGTAATAGAATTACGAGGAGCACGATCTATATAGCGCTGACAAGCTGAAAATAATTCATTTAGAGGGTATTTTTTATTGAGAGGTACTAATTTATTGCGCAAAATATCATTAGTTGCATGTAAGGAAACCGCTAAGGATACCGGACAATCTTGAGATAAGCGATCCATCATAGGAATCACTCCAGATGTAGAAACTGTAACACGACGCCGTGACAAACCGTAAGCATCTTTATCGAGCATTAAACGTAAAGCAGGAAGAAGATTTCTATAATTTAATAAAGGTTCACCCATTCCCATCATGACAACATTACTTATAGGACGTCCATTTTTTAATGGATACTTTTTTTGATTAAGGTATATTTTATTTTCTTGTATCTTAAAAAATCGATTAGCCCACCATAATTGACCAATAATTTCACTAGTTTGTAAGTTTCTGTTGAATCCTTGATAGCCTGTTGAACAAAAGCTACACCCTACCGCACAACCAGCTTGGCTTGAAATACACAATGTACCACGATTATTTTCAGGTATAAAAACCGCCTCAATTTCATTATTTTGACCCACATCAAATATCCATTTAATTGTTTCATCTAAGGAATTTTGATATCTTACAACTGAAGGTGCTTGCACAAATGCTCTTTCATTCAATTGATTTCGAAAAGTATTTGTGAGATTTGTCATTTTATCAAATGAATCAACACTATCTTGATGAATCCAGCGTTGTAATTGAATGGCACGAAAGCATTTCCAACCCCATTGAACGACTAGATTTTTTAAACCATTACCATCCAATCCGAGAAGATTAATACCCATATCTCAATCCGTAAAACAATGAAAATCTTCTATTTATTTAGTCTCAATCAAATAATTAGTGATAATAATCAGCAATAATAAATATTAATTTCAGGAAAGAAAAAAGCAATTTCTATTGCTGCTGATTCTATTGAATCAGAGCCATGTATAGCATTAGCCTCTATACTATCAGCAAAGTCTGCACGGATAGTTCCACTATCAGCTTTTATCGGATCAGTATGACCTATTAAATTGCGAACTCTTTGAACAGCATTTTCACCTTCTAAAACCTGAACGAAAACAGGTCCAGAAGTCATAAAATTGATTAAGCTTTTAAAAAATGGACGACTATTGTGTGCAATATAAAAGCGCTCTGCATTTGATTGAGATAGTTTTTGGAAATTAGCAGCAACAATATTTAATTTTTTTTCTTCAAAACGACTAATTATTTTACCAATAATTCCTTTGGAAACCGCATCAGGCTTAATAATTGAAAGAGTACATTGCTTTGACATTCGACCTCACTTAATATTAATTTAAAGTAACATAATAAAAATGTTACGGAAACATGATAGATACTTTGATTACACGAAATATTATTTCAATTTTTTTCGAAATTTTATATCTAAGATTAAAAAATGAAATTATTTTTAATAAGCACTAATTACAAACTTGAAATTTGGGTTTATTATATCATGAATTTAATTTGATGTTATTATCTAAAATATTTGTTACATTTAGTAATCTTGAACAATTTTTCTTAATCAAGAATCCCGTAAAAAACTAATCCTGGTTTACAAAACCAACAATATATATAAACCAACAATATATATCTTAATGATAAAAAACTGATGAAAAAAAATTATCAACCTGATGATATCGAATCATATTGGTATTCTGAATGGGAAAGAAGAGGTTATTTCAAATCTGGTCAACATGTTAAAACAGAAAAAAATCCAAAATCTTATGTTATTTATCTTCCTCCACCAAACATAACTGGCTCTTTGCATATGGGTCATGCATTTAATCAAACTATTATAGATATTTTGATTAGATATCAAAGAATGTCTGGAAATAACACAGTATCTATTCCTGGAATTGATCATGCTGGTATAGCAACTCAGATAATTGTGGAAAGACAATTAGAAAATGAAAATATCTCTCGTTATAAATTAGGTCGCGAAAAATTCCTTGAAAAGGTTTGGGATTGGAAAAAACAATCTTATGATACTATCACTAAACAAATGAGACGACTTGGTATTTCAACTGATTGGTCTCGAGAATATTTTACGATGGACAAACGAGAATCAAGAGCTGTAACTAAAGCATTTGTTCATCTTTATAAACAAGGTTTGATTTATCGTGGAAAACGTCTTGTTAATTGGGATCCCAAACTACTTACCGCAGTTTCTGATTTGGAAGTTCAATTAGAAGAAGTGGAAGGAAAACTGTTTTATATTTTATATCCATTTTTTAATGGTCCACAAACAATTAGCGATGAAAATCAGAAATCTATCATTGCAGATGGACTTGTTATTGCAACTACTCGTCCGGAAACTATATTAGGTGATAGCGCACTTTGCGTTCATCCCGATGATATTCGTTATAAGAATATCATCGGGAAATATGTTGAGCTTCCCTTATGTAATCGTCAAATTCCAATTATTTGTGATAATTTTGTTGATCCGAAATTCGGGACTGGCTGTGTTAAGATTACTGGTGCGCATGATTTTGAGGATTATTCTTGTTCTATACGTCATAATTTACCAATAAAGACTATTTTTACATTAGATGCTCATATTAATGACAATGCACCGAAGAGATTCCGTGGATTAGATCGTTACATAGCTCGTGAAGCTATTTTATCTGAGTTATATGCAAAAAAATATCTAATTAAAATTCAAAAGCATAAAATTACACAACCCAAAGGGGATCGTTCTGATGTCATATTAGAGCCTATGTTAACAAATCAATGGTTTATTAATATGAATAAATCTCTTTCTGATAAAAGTCTTGTTGATAAAGCTTTATATGTTGTTGAAAAAAAATATATAAATTTTTTCCCAAAAAATTGGGAAAAAATTTATAACCAATGGTTGAGAAATATCCAAGATTGGTGCATTTCCAGACAGATTTGGTGGGGTCATCAAATTCCAGCATGGTATTCTAATGACGGACAAGTTATTGTCGCACAAAATGAAGACGAAGCTATTAAAGAAGCTAATATGATCGGTATAAATTGTAATTTACTTACTCGTGATCAAGATGTTCTAGATACTTGGTTTTCTTCAGCACTCATACCATTAGTAACATTAGGTTGGCCAGATAATACTTCGGATTTAAAACATTACTTACCATCAAATATTCTTGTATCAGGTTTTGATATTATTTTCTTTTGGATAGCTAGAATGATTATAATGTCTACTCATCTTACTGGTCAAATTCCATTTGAGAATGTTTATATACATGGTTTGGTGCGCGATGCAAAAGGTCAGAAGATGAGTAAATCAAAAGGTAATACTCTCGATCCTATTGATTTAATTGATGGTATCAGTTTAGATGATCTATTGAATAAGCGTAAATCTAATCTAATTGATCCTAAAAAATCTGAAAGTATTGAACGTGATACGCGTAAGCAATATCCAAATGGTATACCAACTTTTGGTACTGATGCACTTCGAATTACAATGGCATCTTATGCAAGTTTAGGTCGAAATATCAATTTCGACCTAAAACGCTGTGAAGGTTATCGTAATTTTTGTAACAAATTTTGGAACGCAGCCCGATTTGTTTTAATTTGCTCTGAAGGATATGTATTAAAGAATCAAAATAATAAAGA
The DNA here is from genome assembly GCA_964620485.1 of uncultured Burkholderiaceae bacterium. Classification (GTDB taxonomy): domain Bacteria; phylum Pseudomonadota; class Gammaproteobacteria; order Burkholderiales; family Burkholderiaceae_B; genus CAZTUH01. The sequence goes on from CAZUGU010000008.1 coordinate 184,273, forward strand.
TATAGAATTATCTTTTGTAGATCATTGGATCAATTCACAATTACAAGAATTGAAACATGAACTAGAATGTAGTTTTTCTAAATATCGTTTCGATAATATTGCATTAGCATTGCATCATTTTATTTGGAATGAATACTGCAATTGGTATATAGAATTCGCAAAGATTCAAATGAAAAATGGATCAATGGCTCAAAAAATAGGAACATGCCAAACTCTAATACAGGTTTTAGAGATATTACTACGATTGGCGCATCCAATCATGCCATTCATTACAGAAGAACTTTGGCAAAGGGTATCTATAATTGCTGGCATTCGTTCAGAAAACAGCATAGATAGTATTAGTGTTCAACGCTATCCAAATTTTAATAAAAATCTAATTAATAAATTAGCAGTTTTAAACGTTCAAGAGCTCAAATCTCAAATTGACTCTATACGTAATTTACGCAGTGAAATCAATGTTAGTCCAGAAAAAAAAATATTAATTTTTGCACAGGGTAATTCAGAAATGTTACAACGTAACTTAATGTACCTAGTCGGTCTGACACAGTCAAGTCAAATCAATATAGTGAAATCTTTACCAGATACAGATGATCCTGTTCAAATTGTTGGCGCGACGCGATTCATGCTTAAAGTAGACAGTAATCCATTAATGGAAAAAAATCGCCTAGAAAGACAAATTTGCCAATTAAAACAAAAAATTGATAAAATAGATAATAAACTCGCTAATGAGAAATTTATACAGAGAGCACCTGTAGAAATTATTGAAAAAGAAAAAAATCAGCATAGAGAACTCATTATCAAGCTAAAAGTAATCAAAGAACAATTTAATAAAATAAATAAATAAATAATATTATTTATTTATTTTTTGTAATGAGAAATTAATTTCTTGCAATATTTTTTCATCCCATTCATTGATTAAACCATTCTCTCTCGCTCTAAAGATTAATTCAGGTCGACGTAACGCTGTTACAATCAAAGATTGACGGCGACGCCATTCTAGAATTTTTGCATGATTTCCACTTAATAAAACAGAAGGAACAGAATGACCTTTATATTTTTTTGGACGTGTATAATGTGGACTATCTAATAATCCCGATACATCATCATGAAAAGAATCTTGCGATATAGAATTTTGATTAATAACGCCTGGCAACAATCGAACAATTGAATCGATAATAGCTAATGCAGCTATCTCTCCACCTGATAAGATAAAATCGCCTAAAGATATTTCATCTGTTATACAACGATCAATGAATCTTTGATCTATGCCTTTATAACGTCCACAAACGAGTATAATCCTACATTCTTTCGTTAAAATTCTGGCTTTTTTTTGATCAAATTGTTTACCTGTTGGTGTTAATAAAATATTTGGTCCAAATTTTAAACCTTCCTTAGATCGAATATCGTTTATTAAATTAACTGTTTTTTCCAAAGGAAACGCCAACATAATCATACTAGACCCACCGCCATATGCACGATCGTCAACTGATTGACATATCTTATTGGAAAAATCTCTCGGGTTCCAAATATTTAAAGTCCATATACCACGTTTGTGTGCTCGACCAATTACACCATATAGACGTATACATTTAAACATTTCAGGAAAAAGAGTAATTACATCAATTTTCATATCAAAAATCAACAAACCAGTTACTTTCAATACGTCGATTAGTTAAATCAACACTATAAATATATGTTTTTACAAAAGGTACTAATATTTCTGTAATCCCTTTTCTATTCTGCTTGGAAGATTTTTGACAAATTATTTTTAATAAAATATTAGAACTATTATCCAGTATTTCTTGAACTAAACCAATATATATATTGCTAGAATTTTTAACATTGCCATAAAACGCGCAACCAATTAAATCTACTAAATAATATTCATTGCTAGGTAGTTTTGGAAAATAACATCGAGAAACTTGAATATTTAGACCACGTAATTTATGTGCTTGATTGCGATCAAGCACATTCTCTAAATTCGCAATCAATATTTTGCCACTTTTTTTAACAGAAAATACCTTATATAAAACAGGTAAATACGTTTTAGAGATATTGTTATTAGTTAACCACCATTCAGTAGTAGATAATAAAACATGGGATCTTAAAGAATAAGATTTAATCTTTACCCAGCCCTTTATACCGTAAGCAGCAATAATCTGTCCTAGACAAATCAAATCTCTAGGAATAGGACAATTAGAATATAATGTACGTGACATCAAGATTAAAAAATAAGTTCATTCCATAATCATTATGGAAATATTAACGTGAAATCAAAAAATTTTATACTATATGAATAATTTAATTTTTATTAATTTCAATACTTTTAATACTTTGACTAGAGTAGTTTTTAATTATTCGCTTAACAGTATAGGTTAATTGTGCACCATTATTAAGCCAATATTGAGCTCGATCAAGTGAAACACGAACTCTTTCTGATTTATTTTTAGCAATTGGGTCATAAAATCCGATACGTTCAATAACTCTACCATCTCTCGGGCTATGAGAATCTGTAACAACTAAAGTATAAAATGGATTCTTTTTGCTCCCGCCGCGAGCAAGCCTAATTATAACCATATATCATCCCTCAACCTATTTATATTTGAATTTACAAGAAATCCAATCCTCTCGTCATTATATTCTTTATATAAAGAATAGTAAATATAAATACTCTAAGATTAAGAGCCTCGTTTTAAAAAATGAATAGTCTTAGTTCCAAATATTTTTTGTTCTAGCAAATCATTATCTGTATTTTCTGTAAAAAACTGAAAATCACGAGATGCATTCTCGTCTGTAGTAATAATACACAAAATTTTACCATTATCCATTCTGGCCAATGCTTTTCTAGCGCGCAAAATCGGTAATGGACATATCAGACCTGTAGCATCTACTAATACATCATAAGCTAAACTTTTTGAAATTTTTTTCATTTGAATATTGTGAAAGTTTTAAATCAATCCAATTATATATATTAAGAATAGTTTCTGAGTTTGAAATAATAGTAGAACCGCTTCCCATTGCTCTTTCAGAATGACCTCCACCCTTTCCATTAATTTTAGTAGTGATAAAAGAAACTAAATCCTTTGCAGTGACATAAGAAATCAGATTAGTAGTCACACCACTAATAAAATTAATTTGATTATCTGAAGATTTCTTAGTTATTAATAATATAATTGCTGATTTTAAGCGACTTTTAAGTTTATCTATTAGAAAATATAGAGTTTCGAAATCATATCTTGGAATAGAAGTAATTAGTACTTGTATGCCTCGAATGATTTTGATCTGGTTATTAATTAAATTATTACATGTAATATCTGATAATTCTTTGCGTAGCTGATTTATATTATTTTTCATCAATTTATTACGTTTCTGAAATTGCATAAAACGATCAGGAATATTTGATGGAATGCTATGCAATGCATCTGCTACTTTTAATAAAATTGAGTTTTGATTGCTTACCCAAAGTAACGTGTTATCTCCAGTAACAGCTTCAATTCTGCGAATTCCAGTTCCTATCCCATTTTCTGAAGTAATTTTGAATAAACCAATTTCACCAGTCCTAGAAACATGAGTACCACTGCATAGTTCACGTGAAAACCCAATGTCCAAAACACGAACTATATCACCATATTTTTCATTGAATAAAGCTTTAGAACCTTCTCGGATTGCTTCATCAAACGACATAATTCTAACCTTAGTAGGTTGATTAGATAATATTTCATTATTTACAATAGTTTCCACTTGAAAAATTTGTTCTGATGTCATTGGTTTATCTTGGATAAAGTCAAATCTAATTTTTTCTGAATTAATTAATGAACCATATTGCTTTACATGTGATCCAAGTATTTGATATAAGGCTTTATGCATTAAATGTGTAGCTGAATGATTACGTCTAATACGGAAACGCTGTGTTTCATTAACTTGTGCAATTAAAACTTTTCCTATAAAAAGATTACCCATTTCCAATATACCATAATGACCAAAGACACCAGATTGAATTTTTTTTGTATCAATAATCTTAACACGTGTATTTTTATCTTTTAGAAAACCTATATCTCCAATTTGTCCACCAGATTCAGCATAAAATGGTGTAATATCTAGAACTATTACTGCTTTTTGACCAATATTTATATGATCAACCGAATCTCCTTCAAGGAGATAAAGTGCTTTAACTGTTACATTAATTGATTCAAGTTTTTCATATCCTTCAAATAAAGTTTTATCTCCAGAATAATTAAACGTATCAGCTTTTTCAAATTTTGAAGATAAACGTGCTAAATAACGCTGATTGGCCATAGAAGTTTCAAAATTGTCCATATCAACATGAATATTATGCTCACGACAAATATCTGCTGTTAAATCTGATGGAAAACCATAAGTATCATGTAAAGTAAATATTGTTTTACCATCTAATTTATCTCCAGAAGATAATTTAATTAAAGCATTTTCTAAAATTTTCATTCCATAATGAAAGGTCTTTCCGAACTTTTCTTCTTCTTTTTTTAATATTTGAACAATATAGTCTTCTTGAATAGAAAGTTTAGGATAAGAATCTTTCATTACCAGAATAAGATCTGGTACTATTTTATGAAAGAATAGTTTTTTTTGACCTAATTTATAACCATGTCTTATAGCACGTCGTATAATACGACGTAATATATAACCTCTTCCTTCATTACTTGGTATAACATTATCCATTATTAAAAATGAAGAAGATCGAATATGATCAGCAATTACTTTTAATGAATTATGTGTCAAATCATTAGTGTTCGTTTCTCTTGCTGATGCAAAAATTAGTGGTTTTAAAAGATCAGTATCATAATTAGAACATACATTTTGAAGTAATGTTGCAATACGTTCTAATCCCATTCCTGTGTCTATACACAAATTTGGTAATCTAGACATATTTCCAGATTTATCACGATAAAACTCCATAAAAACAAGATTCCAGATTTCAATATAACGCTTGTTATCTAATTTTAGAGATGAAGAAAATAAGTCACTAGATATATTTGGGCTATAATCATAAAAAATTTCTGAACATGGGCCACATGGCCCATGTTCAGCCATTTGCCAAAAATTATCTGAAGCATAACGTTTGCCTTTATTATCACCAATACAGACAATTCTATTAGATGGTATACCAATATCACGATTCCAAATTTTATAAGATTCATCATCTTCTTGATAAACAGTAATTAATAACCTTTCAGAAGGTATCTTATAAATATTAGTTAATAACTCCCACGCATAGAAAATAGTTTCATATTTGAAATAATCTCCAAAACTAAAATTTCCCAACATTTCAAAAAAAGTGTGATGCCTAGAAGTATAACCAACATTTTCAAGATCATTGTGCTTACCACCAACACGAATTACACGCTGTAAAGATGCAGCGCGCTTATACAATCTTTTTTCTTGTCCTGTAAATACATTTTTAAATTGAACCATACCAGAATTTGTAAAAAGTAAAGTAGGGTCATTATCTGGAACAAGAGATGATGACGGAATAATGATATGATCCTTTGAAGCAAAAAACTCTAAGAATTTCTGACGAATTTCTGATGATTGCATAGTGAGTATAGAAAAATATTTAGGTATTTGTTTATTAAAATATTTCCTGTAATGGAAATAATTTATAAGAAGTCATTTAGTCTGAGATTATACTTAATTTTAAATTCTAATTAATTTATCATCTAAAATTTATAAAGATCTTTATATTTTCCTTTTCATCGAAATTTAATCAATAATATTGTGTTGTTTTGAGATAATAGTTCTTAGTTAATTTATTAACTATCTAATCAAATGAAAATATTTCAATTTTATTCAATTATTCAATCAATGCTAACGTTTTTCATGAAATTTTATTAAAATTTGTTAGAATAACAAAACAACAAACATATTTTACTGATTAGATATTATGGAAATTGAGAAAAAAAATCAACTTATAGCAAGACTTAACGATTATTCCAAACGTGAAATAGCTCTCAGGAGGTATCTTTAACTATGATGAAAAAAAGAGATACTTGAAAATCTTAAAAACAGAAATGGAAAGTCCAACAATTTGGAATAATCCTCAATATGCTCAGAATCTAGGTCGAGAACAGAAAATCCTAAGTAATATAATAGAAATATTTGAAAAATTAAGACAAAATCTAAATGATGCTATAGATTTATTTAAACTAGCTAATGTAGATAATGATTATTTGACAATGAAGTCTATCGAGCATGATATGCAAGATTTTAAACACAAAATAGAAAATCTAGAATTTCAACGTATGTTTTCAAAACCCACTGATTCTTTAAGTTGCTTCATAGATATTCAATCTGGTGCAGGAGGAACAGAATCTCAAGATTGGGCGGCAATATTATTACGACAATATATAAAGTATGCAGAAAGAAAAGGATTTAAGTCAGAAATTTTAGAAGAATCCGATGGTGAAATCGCTGGTATAAAATCTAGCTCAATAAAAATTGAAGGTGAATATGCTTTTGGTTATTTGCGTACAGAAACTGGTATTCATAGGCTAGTACGAAAAAGTCCGTTTGATTCATCAGGTAATCGCCATACCTCATTTGCAAGTATATTTGTTTATCCCAAAATTGATAATTCGTTCAAAGTTGAAATAAAATCTACTGATTTACGTGTGGATACTTTTAGAGCTAGTGGAGCTGGTGGTCAACATATTAATAAAACAGATTCTGCAGTCCGTATAACTCATATACCAACAGGTATTGTGGTTCAATGTCAGAATGATCGTTCTCAACATCGGAATCGTGCAGAAGCAATGCAAATGCTTAAATCTAAACTTTATGAATTGGAAGTACGTAAACGTGATTCAGCGCAAAGAGAAATTGAAACTTTGAAAAATGATGTTACTTGGGGTTATCAAATTAGATCTTACATTTTAGATCAAAGTCGTATTAAGGATTTACGAACAAATATAGAAGTTTCTAATGTACAACGTATTCTTGATGGTGATTTAGATATTTTTATATATGCTAGTTTAAAAAATGGAATATAAATTTTAAATTTGAATTATTTAAATTGTTGATAAATTATTGAATTGAATTTCTTGATTTTAAATTCATCACAAATTAAAGTAATCATATAATATATTTTTGTAGGATCAGGATCTGATTGAATCAAATTTTTTACGTTTTATTTATATGTTGAATATTTTATTTTATATTATTTCTTAAATGAAATTCTATTTTTTCGGAGATTATAATGTGTTGATATTATTTTAATTAAAACTATAAAAACCTATTTTTTCGAAAATCATTTGTTTGAATCAGAAAATTTAGTAGAGCTTTTCTATAGATAAAACATTTACCAATTATATTATAACGAATTAGCATTTCATTTCATGACTAACTTAAATAATTTTTCACATCCTAAAAAAATTAAAGAAAATCATCTTATTTCAGAACGACGAGCCAAACTTCGCAAGTTACGTGAAACAACAAATATTGTTTACCGAAATGATTTTACACCTACTATTCGTGCATCACAGTTAAGTGATAATAATTCTGATCGGGAAAAACTATTAATTTCTGAAGAAAATATACGAATGGCTGGTCGTCTAATGCTTAGAAGAATTATAGGAAGATCGACTTTTGCATCTCTAAAAGATAGTACTGGACGCATTCAATTATATTTGAATGAAAATACTTTAGGTTCTAAAAATTATAATAACTTTAAAAATTTTGATATTGGAGATATCATTGCAATTGAAGGATCACTTTTTAGAACCAATACTGGTGAACTTTCAATACGTGTGAAATTAGTAAATCTTCTTTCTAAATCATTAAGACCATTACCAGATAAATTTCATGGAATATCTGATCAGGAAATGCGTTATCGTCAACGATATATTGATTTAATAATGACAGATAGTGTACGAAGTACGTTCGAAATACGTAGTAAAACTATAAATAATATTCGTCAATTTATGAATAATTCTAAGTTTATTGAGGTAGAAACACCGATATTACATAATATTCCTGGTGGTGCATTGGCTAAACCATTTGTTACACATCATAATAACTTCAACATGCAAATGTTTTTACGTATTGCCCCAGAATTATATTTAAAAAGATTAATTGTTGGAGGATTTGAACGAATTTTTGAATTAGGAAAGAATTTTCGCAATGAAGGAACTAGTCCAAATCATAATCCAGAATTTACAATGATGGAATTCTATGCTGCCTATACAGATTATAATTGGCTTATGAACTTTCTCGAAAATTTAATATGTCAAATTTTCGAAAAGATAACAAATAAATCTGAACTTATATATCAAAAACATAGGCTTGACTTATCTAGACCTTTCGAACGACTTACCATTTGTGAAGCAATTCTTAAATATTCACCAAATTATACTAGGAAACAATTAGAAAGTGTTTCTTCAATTCTCGATATAATGAAAATGCTTGAGATTCAGACTGAAAATTCATCTGAGAAAATAGATTTAGGTCTTTTACAATTAGAACTTTTTGAAAAAGTAATTTCACCCAAATTATGGAATCCAACCTATATTGTGAATTATCCAATTAAATCTTCACCATTAGCTCGTCCATTAGATAATTCTTCAAATATAGTAGAACGGTTTGAATTGTTTATAGCGGGTCGTGAAATTGCTAATGGTTTTTCTGAATTAAATGATCCTGAAGATCAAATTGAACGACTTCAAAATCAAATAAATGGAAAAAATCTAGAAAATGAAAAAAACATATTTTATGATAATGATTATGTCTGTGCATTAGAATATGGTATGCCACCGACCGCAGGTTGCGGAATAGGTATTGATCGCTTGATCATGTTATTAACTGATAGTCCTAATATTCGGGATGTCATATTTTTTCCACAATTAAGATACAAACAAACAACAAATTTATAAAATCTAGTAGTTTAAAAATCTATTTATATCAAATGAAATCTAGATTTGTTTTTCAAACATAAAATATATTTTTATAGATCAAGATTAACTATTATTGGATTTTTATAATTTTAATTTAGATGTTAAACTAAGATTTTTACTATCATTAAAATGAGATTGTTGAGCATATGTATATTTTTATCACTTTTTAATAAATTTACTTTCCTTAGTTGTTTATTTTTACTTCAAATTTTTTTAAGATAGAAAATTAGGATGAAGATTTTCTATCTATTTTTAGAGAGATTTTATGCTAAAGCCTGTCGTACATATTGCTATAACTGGTGCTGCTGGACAAATTGGCTATGCCTTAATGTTTCGAATTGCATCTGGTGAAATGCTTGGTAAGGATCAAGCTATTTTTCTACGATTATTAGATGTTCCAGATAAGCAAATATTTTTAAAAAGTTCTATTATGGAATTAAATGATTGTGCATTTCCATTATTAAAAGGAGTTACATCACATAGTGATCCAGAAATAGCTTTTAGTAAAATTGATATTGCTATATTAATTGGTAGTCAGCCACGCAAACCTGGAATGGAACGTAGAGACCTTCTAGAAAGTAATGCTAAAACTTTCATGCTACATGGATATGCTCTAAATAAAACAGCAAATCCTAACGTCAGAGTTTTAGTAGTTGGAAATCCAGTAAACACTAATACTTATATTGCAATGCAATCAGCACCGAATTTATCTAATAAACAATTTACTGCAATGTTACGCTTAGATTATAATCGTGCTTTATTTCAATTATCAACTAAATCTAAAATAGCTGTAAACTTAATTGAAAATCTAATTGTATGGGGCAATCATTCTTCTTCAATATATCCTGATTACAGATTTGCAAATGCAAATGGACAGAAGATTTCTGGATTAATCAATGATGAATATTGGAATCGTAACATTTTTATTCCAAATGTTAGAGAACGTGGAACACTTCTTCTTAAAAAAAGAGGATTATCTTCTGCTGCTTCAGCCGCTAGTGCAGTGATTAATCATATTCGAGATTGGATATTAGGTAGCCAGAACAGATGGGTTACTATGGGAGTAATTTCTGATGGTTCTTATGGAATACCTAAGAATGTTGTTTTTGGTATGCCTGTAACAACGGAAAATGGTGAATATAAACATGTATTAGGATTAAAAATTGACCCATTCTCTCAACAACAATTTGATCTAAATTTACAAGAACTTATTGAAGAATACAATATAGTTAAAAATCTTTTAAAAGAAAATACTATTATTGAAAAATAAAGGTAATTTTTACTTTATTAAATAAGTAATATCTAATATCTATACTTAGAATTACCGAAAGTCGTCTATGTAAAATCTTATCTAAAAGATTGAATAAAAATATTTATATTATTTTGAATTAAATAATAAATTTCGTTTGTATTATAAATACAAATCTTTTTTTTATACTATTCTGATTATTAGTGACATCTTAACAAGATACTCACCCTTATTTCATTTTTCTGATGTACATCAGAAAAATGAAATAAGGGTGAGTATCCATTCATATGGATTTTATTGAGACCTTAATGAAATTTCGACTTTATTTTTATAGTAATAATATCCTTTATTATTGGGTTACTAAAGTTTATGGATAGAAAAATTTTAACAATCAGAATGACTATACTTTTTTAAAGTAGGTTTTACATGAAAATAGGTATCATATGAATCTCTTTCATATAAATTTTATGCAATTTATTAATGCATAATTCAAAAATAATTTAAATATTTAGTTATTTAACTTTCTCGAGCATGATTAATAGTATATCTAGGTATTTCAATAATCAAATCGGAATTTCCTACCAAAGCTTGGCAAGATAAACGGGATTGCATTGATAATCCCCAAGCTTTATCTAGCAAATCTTCTTCATTATCTGTCGCACTATTAAGTGATGAATAGCCTTTTTTAACAATGACATGACATGTTGTGCATGCACAGGAAAATTCACAAGCGTGCTCTATTTCAATATGATTTAATAGCAAATTCTTACAAATAGATACACCTTGTAAAGGTTTTTCAATAACTGCTCCATTCGGACATATCTCAAGGTGTGGTAAAACAATTAATTTGGCCATAAATTTATCGGGCTATATAATTAAAATTGTATGTAATATAATGTAAAAAAGCCCTATTATTACCTAATTATAGTATCTAAGAAAAATATAATCTAATTTAATTAGTTTTTATATGTTCTTTTATGCATATTATGCATACCATTAATAAAAATATTAATTTCACTCAATAAAGTAATTTTTATTTAATCTATGTTATCAGGTAAGATCGCATTCTTATGCGTAAGTAATTTTTCAAATTCTTGATCTGTTAAGCCATAAGACGGCTTAACAGATATATTTTTTTCAATACCTTTACTTTGTTCACAAGCCGAAACATTTAGTATGCCATCGGTATCTATCTGAAAAGTAACACGAATACGTGCTATACCTGCTTTCATAGGTGGGATATTCACTAATTCAAATCTTGCAAGTGATCGACAGTTTCGTACTAAATTATCCTCACCTTGCACTATATGAATACTCATAAAAGTTTGATTATCTTTAAAAGTTGTAAATTCTTGATAACGAGAAATAGGAATAACACTATTTCTTGGAATAATTGGTTCAACTAATCCACCCATTATTTCTAAACCTAATGATAAAGGAGTTACATCAAGTAATAACCAATCTTTGTTTAAATTATATTTTCCGGATAATAATTTATTAGCTTGAAAAGCAGCTCCTAATACTACTACTTGATCCGGATTAAGATTTGTTAATAAGGTTGATTTAAATAAATCAGATACAAAATTTTGAACAATTGGCATACGAGTTGTACCGCCAACCATTATTACACCTTTTATATCTGAAAAATTTAAGCCTGAATCATTTATTGTATTATTTACACAATCAGCTGTACGCTGTAATAATGGTATAGAAAGTTCCTCAATTTTTTTTCTATTTATTGAAGTTTGTAAAAAGTGACCATTTTCTAAATTTATGCTAATCTTTACTGAATCAACATCCGATAAACTCTCACGAGCAGATCGTGCTATTATCAATAATTGATATTGATCTAATTGAGAAAATACTATTTCAGGATAAGTATCTAATATAAAATTAACAATGGTATGATCAAAATCATCACCACCTAATGCGGTATCACCTCCAGTAGCTAGAACTTCAAAGATACCATTTTTTAAATGTAAAATAGAAATATCAAATGTACCGCCACCTAAATCATAAACAGCATAAAAACCTTCTTTTGTTTTGTTTAAACCGTATGCAATTGCTGCTGCAGTTGGTTCATTTAATAATCGTAATACATTTATTCCTGCTAATTTTGCTGCATCACGTGTTGCTTGTCGTTGTACATCATCAAAATATGCAGGAACAGTAATTACTGCCCCAATTAATTTTCCAGAAAGTTGATTCTCCACACGTTGACGTAATTTTATCAAAATTTCTGCAGAAATTTCAATTGGACTGACATCGCCCTGTATAGTATTTATATACAACATACCAGTTTTATTTACAAATTTGTAAGGCATATGTAATAACTGCTTATCACTATAATTTCTACCTATTAATCTCTTGACAGATACAATCGTATTAAATGGATCTGATTTTTGATTGAATAAAGATTCATATCCAACATGAATTTCACCATTAGCAAGATAACGAACAGCAGATGGTAATAAAGCCCGGCCTTGAAGATCAGAAAAAATTTTTGGGAAATTTTGATATATAGTAGCTACTAAGGAATTTGTAGTGCCTAAATCTATTCCTATCAAAAATTCATTCTGATTTGAATTCGATGAAGATTTTGAATTAGGTTCTAAGATCTGTAATAACGCCATGTGAAGTATAAAATCCAGAGAAGAATTTGTTATATAAGTAAAATCATAAGAAATAAAATTTTGAAATATGGTTCTACTAATGTAATCCTCTTATACTTTATTAGATAATTTTTCTATAAAAATCCACTCTATCAATTTATAAGCAGCTTGTGTATAATCCTTGTTATTATCTAATAAATTAGATATGAGTATATACATCGATTCTTGAGCTATCTTTAGCTCATTTTTTAGCTGAATTAATATCTCAGGATCTTTTTTAGAATTTCTTAACATTTCTTGCCATTTTATTTGTTGTAACAAAAAATTCTGATCCAAAATATGACTTTTATTCATATCTAGATTAACACCTGCCTGTTTGCAAAGATATTGTGCACGTAAAATCGGATCTTTCAGTTGTCGATATGCTTCATTAACATATGAAGATAACATTATAGATTCTTGTTTTACAAGATTACTAGACATAGCATATAGATCCGGATGTATACGAGACATTAATATATGCCACGAATTCTTCAAAGAATTAACATCAATTAGAAATTGGTAAGGTAAATCAAATAATGTAAAGTAATTTTTTTTCAATAAATCTTTAAACGGTAAACGATTCACCACAACCGCAGGTGTTTTTCTCATTTGGGTTCCGAAATTGAAATCCTTCACTTAAACCAGTTTTAGTATAGTCTAATTCTGTACCATCCAGATATAAAAAACTTTTAGGATCAACTATAATTTTTATGCCAAAATTTATAAATATTTTATCTTCAGGTTCTGATTGATCTGCATACTCCAATTTATATGCCATACCAGAACATCCAGTTCTACGAATCCCAATACGTAAACCTATACCAGAACCACGTTTTTTTAGGTAAAATGCTATACGAGTAGCAGCTTGTTCAGTAATAGTAATTGACATAAATTATTAAAATAACTTTTGATTTATTAAAAATGTTAATTTCAATGATTATCTATATTTTTGTTTCTATAATCGGATACAGCAGCTTTAATAGCATCTTCTGCTAAGATAGAACAATGAATCTTTACTGGTGGCAGTGCCAATTCCTCAACAATCTGTGTGTTACGAATTTCTAATGCCTGTTCTATAGTTTTGCCTTTTATCAATTCAGTTACTAAAGAGCTAGATGCAATAGCTGAACCACACCCATAAGTCTTGAAACATGCATTCTCTATAATTCCTTCTGAATTCACTTTTATTTGTAGCTTCATTACATCACCACATGCAGGAGCACCGACCATCCCAATACCTACATTAGCTTCATTTTTTTCAAATGAACCAACATTACGTGGATTTTCATAATGATCTAAAACTTTTGAACTGTATGTCATAAATTTTCTCCATATTAACAATAAAAATAATAAACATCAGTGTGTTGACCATTTTACTAAACTTAAATCAATACCATCTTGAAACATTTCCCAAAGCGGTGACATATTTCTCAACTTTTCTACCTTATTTTTTAATAATTGAATTGCATAGTTTACTTCTTCTTCTTTAGAAAAACGACCAATACTAAATCTAATAGAACTATGTGCTAATTCATCATTGCGACCCAAAGCACGTAATACATATGAAGGTTCTAAACTAGCAGATGTGCAAGCAGATCCGCTAGAGATCGCTAATTCTTTAAGAGCCATAATCAAAGATTCTCCCTCGACATAATTAAAACTAACATTTAGATTATGTGGAATACGAGATTCCATACTACCATTTAAGTAAATTTCTTCAATTTCTGACAAACCTTTCCATAAGCGATCACGCAAGATTTTAATTCGTTCATTTTCGGTTTCCATTTCTCTATTTGCTAATTCAAAAGCTTCTCCCATACCAACAATTTGATGAGTTGGTAATGTTCCTGATCGAAATCCACGCTCATGTCCGCCGCCATGAATCTGTCCTTCAATACGTATCCGTGGCTTTCTACGCATATATAATGCACCAATACCCTTCGGGCCATAAACTTTATGTGCTGAGAGTGACATTAGATCGACTAATGTATTTTGAAGATCAATTTTTACTTTTCCAACAGCCTGTGCAGCATCTACATGAAAAATTATACTATGCTCATGACAAAATTCACCTAATCTAACAATATCTTGAATAACACCAATTTCATTATTAACCATCATAACTGATGCTAGAATTGTATCAGGTCGTACGGCAGATTTAAATTTTTCAAAATTTATAAGTCCATCGCTTTCTACATCAAGGTAAGTTACTTCAAATCCCTGTCTTTCTAGTTCTCGACAGGTATCTAATACTGCTTTATGTTCAGTCTTCACTGTAATAATATGTTTGCCACGATCAGAGTAAAAATGAGCAGCACCTTTTATTGCAAGATTATTTGATTCAGTTGCACCTGAAGTCCATATAATTTCCCTTGAATCTGCATTTAACAACTGAGCGACTTGTCCTCGAGCAATTTCAATAGCTTTTTCAGCATTCCATCCAAATACATGACTTCTTGATGCAGCATTACCAAAATTTTTTGATAGCCATGGAAGCATCTTTTCTATAACACGAGAATCAACTGGTGTTGTAGCAGAATAATCAAAGTAAATTGGATCCGTAATTTCTAAATGATTAGATATCATAATTGTTATTAACTTTTAAAACGAATCTATAAATGAATTCTAAAGACTAAATTAGATTATATATAATTTAACTTAAATATCCAGGAAAATTTAACTTAAATATCCAGGAAAATTTAATTTCATAATTAACTAAAATATTATCTTTATTATAGAAAATTAATATCAGTAACATTTAAATTTATTCTTATTTTTTTGAATTAATTTTCTGCATTTAAATAAAAGTCAGATCAATCAAATCCAATAATAAAGATCTATAAAGAATATTCATTAATTTTAAATTGTCCGAAATACTCATATTAATATTAAAACATAAATAATTTTATTTATTTTAAGATCTATTTTGTTAGTATCAACTAATATTATTAGATTGTGTCTAACTGTATTTTTTTAACTATTAAATGTTTTTTCTATAAATTAATAGAATATATTTTATACTTTAAAAAAAGAATTTTTTTAAAAATCGTTTTTATTATCTTTACCTGACAAATTCATGCGATTTTTTAATATGATTATAGAATCACGGACATTTGCAGCTTGTAAAAATTCTAAATTATGAGCATGCTTCATCATTTTCTTTTCTAATCGAAGAATTTCATTAGATAATGATTTTTCACTTTTTATTGATAGGGCTAATTTTTTATTACTAGATTTGTTTTTTTTTGGTGTTATCATGACACCATCAATTAATTCATGTATTGTTTTATAGATACCGCGAGCAATAATATTATTTTTGTTATTAAATTCTATTTGTTTTGCACGTCTCCGCTCTGTTTCATCAATTGCAAATTTCATTGAATTTGTAATATTATCTCCATATAATATAGCATAACCGTTCAAATTGCGAGCAGCACGTCCTATAATTTGTATTAAACTACGAGATGAACGCAAAAATCCTTCTTTATCCGCATCCAAAATAGCTACAAGAGATACTTCTGGTATATCTAGTCCTTCGCGTAATAAATTTATTCCGATTAGTACATCAAATGTACCCAAACGTAGATCACGTAATATTTCACCTCGTTCAATTGTATCAATATCAGAATGTAAATACCTTACTTTTATTCCATTCCCCATTAAAAAATTTGTAAGATTTTCCGACATACGTTTTGTCAAAGTTATTACTAATACGCGTCCCTTTAATCTGATATGTTTCAATATTTGACCTAGTAGATCATCTATTTGAGTAGATGCAGGCCGAATTTCAACAATTGGATCCAATAGACCAGTAGGTCGTACAATCTGTTCAACTATATTATCAGAACATGATATTTCATAATTTGAAGGAGTAGCTGAAACAAAAATGCATTGTCGCATGCGTGTTTCAAATTCTTTCATATGCAAAGGTCGATTATCGAGTGCTGAAGGTAGACGGAATCCATATCGAACTAATACTTCTTTTCTTGAGTAGTCGCTACGTGCCATAGCATTAATCTGACCAATTGTAATATGACTTTCATCAATAAACATTATTGAATCTATTGGTAAAAAATCAATCAATGTTGGTGGTGGATCTCCTGATGCAATTCCTGAAAAGTGTCTTGAATAATTTTCAATTCCTTTACAAGAACCCAGTTCTTGTAGCATTTCTATATCAAAGTTTGTTCTTTGTATCAACCTTTGAGCTTCATTATGACAACCTTTTTCAGTTAGAATTTTTGTTTGTTCATCTAATTCCTTTTTTATGCTCTCAACAGCTTGTACAATCTTATTGTAAGGTATTACATGATGTGAATTTGGATATACTGTAAAACGCGTTAATTCCTGATAGATATCACTGGTTAATGGATCAAAAATTTTAATAGATTCAATTTTTTCATCGATTAATTTTAAACGTAGTGCTCTTTCAGAGTGTTCAGCAGGAAAAATATCTATAACTTCTCCACGTATACGAAAAATACCTCTAGAAAATTTTACATTATTACGTTTATATTGCATTGAAATTAATCGTTCAATAACTTTATCTCTAGAAATATAATCACCTCTTCGTAAGACGAGTATCATTTCAAGATAATCTTTTGGGTTACCAATTGCATAAATACAGGATACTGTTGAAATAATGATAGTATCACGCCTTTCTAATAAACTTTTTGTTGCTGATAAACGCATTTGCTCTATATGAGAATTGATCGATGCGTCTTTCTCAATAAAAAAATCCCGTTTTGGAATATAAGCTTCTGGCTGATAATAATCATAGTATGATACAAAATATTCTACTGCATTTTTCGGAAAGAACTCACGCATTTCTGAATAGATTTGGGCAGCCAATGTCTTGTTAGGAGCTAAAATCAATGTAGGTTTTCCAAATCTAGCAATAATGTTAGCCATGGTATATGTCTTTCCAGATCCAGTCACTCCTTTTAGGACCTGTTTTAATAAACCATTTTCCAATCCATGAACTAACTTATTTATTGCAATAGGCTGATCGCCAGAAGGCATATATGGCCGATAAAGATCAAATGGACTATTAGGAAAAAAAGCAAATCTGTCTAATGTCATGTTAGACTCCGTTTGTTATAAAAATTAAAGTATCATTTGAACATTACAGTTATCTCATTTACTATTTTTCGATGAATCTATGAACAGTCTTTTCAAATCAGTCAAAAATGCACCACATGATCCAATACTTGGATTAAATGATCAATATAACAATGATATACGTAAAGGAAAAATTAACTTAGGAGTGGGTATTTATTACAATGAATTAGGAGAAATACCTCTCTTACAATCTATTCATCAAGCAGAACTTGCATACGTTAAATGTGCAAAACCACGGGGATATTTGCCGATTAATGGATTAAAAAATTATAATTATAATACTCAATTGTTGTTATTTGGTCCTAATTCTCATCTAATAGAAGAAGGACGTGTCATTACTGTTCAAACACTTGGTGGTACCGGTGCTCTAAAAATAGGAGGTGATTTTTTAAGACAATTATTACCACAATCGAAAATAATGATTAGTAATCCTAGCTGGGATAATCATCGAGCAATTTTTGAATTCATAGGTTTTTTTGTTGATACTTATACTTATTATGATTTCTCTACGAATGAATTAGATTTTCACGGCTTGACAACTGATATAAAAAATTCTCCAAAGCAAACTATTGTAGTATTTCATGCTTGTTGCCACAATCCAACAGGTATGGATCCAAATTCTGAACAATGGAAAGAAATAGCATCTATTGTTAAAACACGAAATCTTATACCATTTATTGATATAGCTTATCAAGGTTTTGGTGAAGGATTAGAACAGGATTCTTACCCTATAAGGATTTTTGCAAAAATGGGTATATCAGTTTTTATTAGTTCTTCATTTTCAAAATCATTTTCACTATATGGAGAACGTGTTGGCGCATTAACCATTATTACAAATAATAAAAATGAAACAGAGAATGTATTAAGTCAAATTAAAAAAATCATCCGAGTAAATTACTCAAACCCACCAACTCATGGTGCATCCATTATATCGCATATTTTGAGTGAACCTAAACTTTTTTCATTATGGAAGAAAGAATTAACCAACATGAGAGAACGTATATATTCTGTACGCAAAACATTAGTCCAAAAACTTGAAAAAGTTAACATTTTAAAAGATTTTAGCTTTATATTAAAACAAAGAGGAATGTTTTCATTTTCTGGATTGGATCCTATTCAAGTCTCAAGACTTAGAAAGGAATACGGAATTTATATTGTATCTAATGGTCGAATTTGTATGGCTGCACTGAATGAAAAAAATATTGACGATTTTATTTCGGGTTTTATAAATGTATTTAAATAATATTTAAATACATTTATATATTTCTAATCATCAAATTTTTATAAATAAGAATGCTATATGATTGCACTAGCTAATTATTTTGATTGTAAGAATTATATTTATCCGATAGATTTTTCTAGTGATAGCTCTAGTACTTTATCAATCCAGCGTACAGGTATAATTTCTAGGTTACTCTTTACATTATCAGGAATTTCGTTTAAATCTTTCAAATTTTCTTCTGGAATCAAGACTGTTTTAATTCCGCCACGAAGAGCTGCTAGTAGTTTTTCTTTCAAACCACCAATTGGTAACACTTCACCACGCAAGGTAATTTCACCTGTCATAGCAACATTTGCTCGTACCGGAATTTTTGACAAAGCAGATACCATGGCTGTTGTAATTGCTATACCTGCTGAGGGACCATCTTTTGGGGTAGCGCCTTCAGGTACATGTACATGCATATCACGCTTTTCAAAAATACTATCCGAAAATCCAAAACGAGATGCTCTGGAACGTACTACTGTGCGAGCAGCTTCAACAGACTCTTTCATAACATCTCCTAAAGATCCAGTTCGTTGAATTGTACCATTTCCTGCCATATCAGCTACTTCAATTGTTAAGAGATCTCCATCTACTTCTGTCCAAGCCAATCCTGTTACTTGGCCAACTTGATTTTCTTTTCCAGCCATACCAAAATCATAGCGTTTCACGCCTAAATAACTGTTCAAATTTTCTGAATTAACTACTACTGATAGTTTTAGTGATGAATCTTCTTTTCTATTTCTATTTTCATCCTCACCCTTTACATAAGGTAATTCATTATCTATTAATGATTTTTTAACAATTTTCCGACAAATTTTACCTATCTCACGTTCTAATGAACGCACACCTGCTTCTCTAGTATAATAGCGTATAATATCTATTATGGCTGAATCAGTAATTCTTAGTTCTTCAATATGAATACCATTATTTCTCATTAATTTTGGCAATAAATGATCATGTGCAATGTGTGTCTTTTCAATTTCAGTGTATCCAGAAAGACGAATTACTTCCATACGATCTAATAAGGCTGGAGAAATATTCAAAGTATTACTGGTTGCAACGAACATGACATCTGATAAATCAAAATCTACCTCAATATAATGATCTTGAAATGTATGATTTTGCTCAGGATCCAGAACTTCAAGTAAAGCTGATGAAGGATCTCCTCGAAAATCAGTTCCTAATTTATCAATCTCATCTAATAAGAATAAAGGATTACGAACCCCTGTTTTAGATAAATTTTGTAAAATTTTACCAGGCATAGAACCAATATAAGTACGTCGGTGCCCACGTATTTCACCTTCATCACGTACTCCTCCTAAGGCCATTCTTACAAATCTACGGTTTGTTGCTTTAGCAATAGATTGTCCCAATGAGGTCTTTCCTACACCAGGCGGTCCAACTAAACATAAAATTGGAGCCTTCAATTTCTTAACACGCTGTTGCACAGCTAGATATTCTAAAATACGCTCTTTAACTTTTTCTAAACCATAATGATCATTATCAAGTACTAATTCAGCATTAAGAATTGAACTGCTAATCTTACTTTTAGTTTTCCAAGGTAAGTTAATAAATGTGTCAATATAGTTACGAACTACACTTGCTTCTGCAGACATAGGAGACATTAATCTAAGTTTTTTAAATTCAGAATCCATTTTCTTCCGCGCTTCTTTTGGCATTTTCTTTGCAAGAATTCTTTTTTCTAATTCTTCAATATCTGCTCCATCTTCACCCTCACCTAATTCTTTTTGAATAGCTTTAACTTGTTCATTAAGATAATAATCTCTCTGACTTTTTTCCATTTGTTTTTTAATACGTCCATGAATCCGCTTTTCTACTTGAAGTATTTCAATCTCAGTTTCTAATTGCGTTAATAGATTTTCTAATCTTTCTGATGCAACAATTGTTTCAAGCATTTTTTGTTTTTGCTCTAATTTAAGCGGAAGATGTGCGGCAATCGTATCAGCTAAACGACCAATATCTTCATTACTTATTAGTGAAGTAAGTACTTCAGGAGGAATCTTCTTATTGAGTTTTATATATTGTTCAAACTGCGAAATAATAGCGCGTTTTAGACCTTCAGTTTCAGGGTTTTGTTCAGGAATAGAAGTAATTGGATCTGCCTGGCAAACAAAATGAGTTTCAATATCCTTAACTGTTCGAATAATTGCTCGCTGTACTCCTTCAACCAATACTTTTACAGTACCATCAGGCAATTTCAAAATCTGTAGGATGTTTGATATACACCCTATCTCATAAACATCTTCAGGAGCTGGATCATCCTTACCAGCTGACTTTTGTGCCGCCAACATGATGCTCTTTCCTGTCTCCATTACTATTTCAAGAGCTCTGATTGAACGTGGACGACCTACAAATAATGGAATGACCATATTCGGAAATACAACAACATCACGTAACGGAAGTAACGGTAAATCAACAGATTCCGCAGATAAGACCTGACTGGTAGACATAAAAATCCTCAGATGAATTCGATAGTATAAAAAACGACTTACCAGGATAGCCCTCTTACCAATATTTATTGGATGGTCCAAACATGGGAGAAAATAACATAAACTTAATAGTCTAATAGGATTACTATAATAGAAAAAGAAAAAGATTACTAGATAGTATTAATTTTTGATGTTTATTTTTGTCAACCGAACTTTGAATTATCTATGGTTTTTTTAGAATTGCCATAAGTAATTATTGGTTTTCCAGTACCATTGATAGTTTCTATATCTAATAGAACTTTAATAACATTACCAAGTGTTGGAATATCATACATTGTATCAAGCAGAGCTTGTTCAATAATAGAACGCAAACCACGCGCACCAGTCTTGCGTTTTAAAGCTTTTTTAGCAATAGCTTGCAAAGCTGATTGTGATATCTCAAGTAAAGTACCTTCCATAGCAAACAATTTTTGAAACTGTTTAAATACAGCATTTTTAGGTTCTGTTAAAATTCGTATTAAAGATGTTTCATCAAGATCATCTAATACTGCCAGAATTGGAAGACGACCAACCAATTCAGGTATTAAACCAAATTTAATGAGATCCTCTGGTTCAATATTATTGAGAAGTTCAGAAAAACTATACTCTGATTCTTTTTGAACAATGGCAGAAAAACCAATCCCAGATTTGGCAGTTCGATCCTTAATAATTTTTTCTAAACCATCGAAAGCACCTCCAACAATAAATAAAATATTACTTGTATCAATTTGAATAAAATCCTGATTAGGATGTTTCCGACCGCCCTGGGGTGGTATAGATGCTACAGTACCCTCTATCAATTTCAAAAGAGCTTGTTGAACGCCTTCACCAGAAACATCACGTGTGATGGACGGATTATCTGATTTTCTTGAAATTTTATCAATTTCGTCAATATATATAATTGCATTTTGTGCTTTATCAACTTCATAATTACAATTTTTTAATAATTTCTGAATAATGTTCTCAACATCTTCACCAACATAACCAGCTTCAGTCAAAGTTGTTGCATCAGCTATTATAAAGGGCACATTTAACATCCTTGCTAGTGTTTGTGCTAATAAGGTTTTACCTGAACCTGTTGGTCCAATCAACATAATATTACTTTTTGTAATTTCTGTATCATTATTATGCTTTAGATTATTATGTCGTAGCCGTTTATAATGATTATAAACGGCTACAGATAACATCCGTTTGGAAACAGTTTGTCCAATGACATATTGATCTAAAAATGATTTGATTTCAGCAGGTTTTGGTATTTCAGATTGAATAGCAGACTGCAGGGATGACTTAGCTTCTTCTTCTAGAATTTTATTACATAGTTCAATACATTCATTGCAAATAAAAACTGGAATTGGTCCCGCAATCAATTTTGCAACTTCATACTGTTTTTTACTACAAAATGAACAATGCAATGTCTGAGTACTTGCAGATCCGTTTCCTTGAGATGTAGAACCATTATCTTCTGTCATAAAATGTACCTAACCAAAAATTTAATATTTAAGGACAGAGAATTTCATTTCGATTATTTGTATCAATAGATTAAATTGCTTCTGATACGGAGCGAGAAACCAAAACATTATCAATTAAACCATAAGAAACAGCATCATTAGCTGACATAAAATTATCTCGCTCCGTATCAGAAGCAATTCTTTCAATAGGTTGATTAGTATTTTTAGCTAAAATAGTGTTTAAATTCTTACGAAGACTTATAATTTCATTAGCCTGAATTTGAATATCACTCGCTTGACCTTGTGTTCCACCCGAAGGCTGATGAATCATAATGCGTGAATTGGGTAAGGCAAAGCGTTTCCCCTTTTTACCTGAAGATAAAAGAAAAGCTCCCATACTTGCTGCAAATCCAATACAAACGGTAGATACATCCGATTTTATAAATCGCATCGTATCAAATATTGCCATTCCTGCATATATTGAACCACCTGGTGAATTAATGTATAAAGATATATCTTTATCAGGATTTTCAGATTCTAAAAATAATAATTGCGCAACAACTAAATTAGCAGAATAATCGTTAACAGGACCAACTAAGAAAACTAATCTATCTCTTAATAAACGAGAATAAATATCGTAAGTTCTTTCATTTCGTCCAGATTGCTCAACAACGATAGGAATATAATTTAAACAATTTGACATTATATAAATCAATCTTTAATTTAATATATTTGATATAAAATCATCTGGAGTAAAATTTTTTCATATATATATACATATATATAATTAAGCATTTACACTGATTAATTTGTCGAATGAAATAAATTCTTCTTCTATATTAGCAGAATCCAATATGTAATTAATAACATGTTCTTCTAAAATCATCATTTCAATATCTTTATTTTTCTTGCGATTTTTAAGATACTGACGAATGACCTGCTCAGGATTTTCATAGTCCTGAGCAATTTCTTCAATACGTATTCGGACTTGTTCTGGTTTTACTATTATTTTTTCTTTTTCAACTAATTCAGAAACTAAAAGTCTTATTCTTACATGACGTTCAGCTTTTTCAAGCAATATTTTTTTATCAGAATCAGATATTGTGTCATTATTTCGAATATTCCTGCTTTTCATTTTTTCTTTAAAATCTGTAATATATTTCTGCATTTCATGATTTATCAAAGTTTTAGGCACGTCAAAAATCGCAGCATTAGCTAGAGCATCCATTACACTATTTTTTGTATATTTAAATAATCTGGTCTTAATTTCACGTTCTACACTTTTTCGAATAACACATTTTAATTTTTCTATATCTCCTGTCTGACCTAAAGTTTTAGCAAATTCGTCATCCAAATTAGGAAGAATTCTCTCTGCTATTTCATTTATAGTCATTTTAAACTCAACAGGCTTTCTAGCAATTTTTTCATTTTTATCATTATTTGATGGCAAAATTACAGAAAAAATCTTGGTTTCACCAAATTTCATTCCTTTTGCAGCAATTTCAAATTCGATAGGAATATTTTTTTCCGATTCACCTAAAAAAAAGGAAAATCCTCTAATCTCTTTTTCTTTTTCAGTAGAAACCTTCTCATGAATTGTTCTAATAATATCAGCATTTATACGATCACCATCTTTGGCAGGACGATCTTTACGTACCTGAAAAGTTGCATATTGCCTTCTTAAATTTTCTAATGTTTTTTCAATATCAGAATCGGTAATTTGTGTTTTATATTGTTTGATAGACAAATTTGATAAATCAGGAATACTGACTTTCGGATATATTTCAAATGTAGCATGAAAAATCATGACTGAACTTTCAGAAAAGTCTTTATTTACCAATTCTAGTACTGGAACACTAGCAATATGTAATTTTGCATCTTCTATAATTTTTTTTAATTCTTGATCAATCAAACGCTCAAGAACAGCAGCTCTTATACTAGAGCCTTGAGATTGTTTGACAAAATCAATTGGTGCTCGCCCTGGTCGAAATCCTGGTATTTTAGCAGTGCGAGTTGCATGTCTCAATTGTACTTGGACTTCTTTTTCAAGATCTGGTACAGAAACTTTTAGAGTAATACGATATTCTAAACTAGAAAGAGATTCAATGAAAGGCTGCATTATTTCAGAGATTTATTTCAAAATTTTAATTGTACGATGTGTGTTTTCTTAAAAAATTTTTAATAATTTTTTATTATAAATTCTGTAATTCAAATCAAAGAGCAATTATATCTTATTTACCTGAATTTTGTGTAATAAAATAAACTTGGTTAATATCGTAATTAATAAACGATAAATATAATGGAAGATTCTTATCTCAAAAAATTAAGATAATATAAGAATATTATCTTATATCAAATTTTCATTACGAATTACCATAAGAAGAAATTATGATTAAATCCTTATAAATTGGATCAGTTATTTTTTATTCTTATCTTATTTTATATATCAATTATTAAATTATATAAACTATTGATATTAAAATTATATAAACTATTGATATTAATTACTTACATAATATAAAAAAGAAACCCCGCTGTGGGCGGGGTTAAAACGGAGAGTTAAATAAAACCTTATAAAACTTGTATTTTTGTGGCTTGTGGACCCTTAGGTCCATTAGCGGTTATAAAACTAACTCGTTGATTTTCTTCTAAGGATTTAAAACCATTACCTTGAATCTCAGAAAAATGTGCAAATAGGTCTTTACCACCTGTTTCTGGTGTAATAAAACCATAACCTTTTTCCGAATTAAACCACTTAACAACACCAGTTTCCATACGTACTTCCTACAAATTAATGGGCAATGCCCGGGCAAATATGAACTGATTAGATATATATATCTAATCAGTAAAACATCAATCTTGAAGACCTAAAGAAAAGAAGTCTAATAAAAAAATCCAAACCAATAAGATCAAAAAGTTTGATGGAATCATTTCAAACCTGAACGACCAATGAGACTATCCTTTTGTTCTTTGTTTAAGTCAATAGTATTGCTAAAATTTTGTATCAGAAATACAACAAAAAAATATCAATAAATTTGAAATAGATATTCCAAATTTTAAGTCTATATAGAATATAGAATTAGTCGAATTATAACAATTTTAAATATCTGCTATAAGATAGTAAGATAGTAAGATAGAAAAAATAAATATTCAAACTGTTATTTAATCAAAAGATTGCCCAAAAATTAATTAAGTTTTCATAAAATGAAATAAAGTTTTATTCATTAAATATTGTGTATTTATTATTATTATGATCGATAGATTCTTCCATTTACTTTTAAGTATTGAATTTCTTAATAAAGAGAGGCAAGAAAAGATTTATAAATCAATTTTATAAAAAGATAATAAAAATAAATAGAATGGCAAAATAAGTATAGCGAAATACAAAAAATACGGAGATGTAAAATCAAAACATCAAAAATATTTAAAAATTGAACTATTTACTATCCAGTTTACTTATTAATCTGATGTAGAACTCAATCGTAGTTTTTATGAAGGGTTGTCAATTTATCTGTTTTCTTGTTGTTTGATATTAATTCTAGTATTCTACTATATCGAGGTATTCTGGTATATTTCTAATATAGATGAACAGCTAGAATCTAGAATTACAGATTATTAAAAATTACAGACTTTTATTGACAGATATTTAAAAAAAATAGTAAACAGTAAAGAAATCTAAATATAGAGTGATTCTATTTGAGAATAGAACCAAATAAAAAATAAGTAAACCAAATAAATAAACCATTTTTAGTTGATTTTCTAGTAAAACATATACCTTCCTTATAAGTAAGATAATTATGTAAATTATGATTTTATGATGTGCGAAAGGGGGGATTCGAACCCCCAAACCCTTACAGTACCAGGACCTAAACCTGGCGCGTCTACCAATTTCGCCACTTTCGCAAAGTTTCGAATAAAATTTTTCTAAATCTCATCCAACCATTCTAACATGAACTCAAATCTTAATAAATTACATTCTTATCCTTTTGAAAGATTAAATAAACTTTTAGAAAAAGACTGCATCTCTTCTAATATAGAAAATAAAACTGAAGTAATAGATTTATCAATTGGAGAACCTAAACATAATTTACCAAAAATTGTAGAAAATGCCATACATGAAAATATAGGAAGCCTTTCTTCATATCCATCTACAAAGGGAGACTTAGTTTTACGTATTACAATAGCAGAATGGTTAAAAAAGCGCCATAACATTTCTTCTCTAGATCCTAATACGCAAGTATTACCTGTATTAGGATCTAGAGAAGCCATCTTTTCTTTTACTCAGACCGTTATTGAGCCATATCTTCAGTCTAGAGTTCTTTTTTCAAATCCATTTTATCAAATTTATGAAGGAGCAACTTTACTTGCTGGTGCTATTCCTTACTATGTTTACTCAAATCCTAATCAGGGTTTTTCTTGCGATTGGTACAATATTCCAGAAGATATCTGGAAAACAACAAAGTTACTCTTTATTTGTTCACCGAATAATCCCACAGGAAATGTTATAAGTTTAGACGAATGGAAAATTCTATTTGAATTATCTGATCGATATAATTTTATTATTGCTTCTGATGAATGCTATTCAGAGATTTATTATGAAGAATCTAATCCACCTTTAGGAGGTTTAAAAGCAGCAAGAATTTTTGGACGAGATACATATCACAACCTAGTTGTATTCTCAAGTCTTTCAAAGCGATCTAATTTGCCTGGATTAAGATCAGGTTTTGTAGCTGGTGATTCTAAACTTATTGAAAAATTTTTGCTTTATCGTACCTATCATGGTAGTGCTATGAGTCCACTAGTTTCTATTGCAAGTATTGCAGCATGGAAGGATGAAAATCATGTACGTGATAATCGGAAGCTATATCGAGAAAAATTTGATGCAGTAATTCCAATTTTGAAAAGTGTCTTACCTATAGAAAAACCAAATGCCTCATTTTATTTATGGATAAAGACTCCAATATATGGAACAATTTTTTCTAAAAAGCTTTATAATCGTACTGGAATTATTGTACTTCCTGGTAGTTTTTTATCCCGTGAAATCATTCACGGTAAATGTCCAGGTTTAAAACGCATTCGGATTGCTTTAGTTCAATCATTGGATAAATGTATCATAGCTGCAAAACAAATTAGAGAATTTATTCAAACTTGTACTTAATAAGTACATAACACATAACAATACATAACAAACAACCAATTTAAGACTCAAAAAATGAAAACCGATCTGAAAAATATAATTGAGCAAGCTTGGATTCAACGGGAAAATTTATCTCCAGATAATTCTGAACCAGAAATTAATAATGCTGTTGAATCTATTATACAAGAACTAGATAAAGGAAGTTTACGTGTAGCTGAAAAAATTAATGGTCAGTGGATAGTAAATCAATGGATTAAAAAAGCTGTCCTGATTTCTTTTCGATTAAATGAAAATAAATTAATGTCTGAGTCGTTTATGCGTTTCTATGACAAAGTACCATTAAAATTTGAAAATCATAATGAAGATACATTTAAACATAATGGTTATCGCGTTGTACCTCCTGCTATTGCTAGATATGGTGCGTTTATTGGAAATAACGTTATAATGATGCCTTCTTATATTAATATCGGTGCTTATGTCGATGAAGGAACTATGATTGATACATGGTCTACAGTTGGATCATGTGCACAAATTGGTAAAAATGTTCATCTTTCTGGTGGTGTTGGAATCGGTGGTGTTTTAGAACCTTTACAAGCTAATCCGACTATCATTGAGGATAACTGCTTTATCGGCGCTCGTTCTGAAATAGTTGAAGGAGTCATTATTGAAGAGAACTCTGTACTAGCTATGGGTGTGTTTTTATCTCAAAGTACAAAGATTTACGATCGCGTTTCTGGTGAAGTTACATATGGTCGTGTTCCAGCTAATTCAGTAGTAGTACCTGGTACATTACCAGCTACAGACGGCTCACACAGTTTGGCATGTGCGATTATCGTTAAACGTGTTGATTCTAAAACTCGTCATAAAACTAGCATAAATAATTTATTACGTGTCTGATAAAAAAATAAATTCTATATTAGAATTAACGAAAAAATTAATTGCTTTACCGTCGATAACACCAAACGATGCAGGCTGCCAATCGTTAATTATTTCACGTTTGCAAAATATTGGTTTCAACTGTGAAATATTGATTCGAGATGAAGTGACTAATCTTTGGGCAAACCGAGGTACAAATTCACCACTTATTGTTTTTGCAGGTCATACTGATGTTGTTCCACCTGGTTCTTATGAAGATTGGAAAACTGATCCATTTATGCCAACAGAAAATAATGGGCGACTTTATGGTAGAGGATCTTCTGATATGAAAAGTTCAATCGCATCGTTTATTGTTGCGATTGAAGAATTTGTATTAAAATATCCATGCCATCCAGGATCAATTGGAATCTTATTAACTTCAGATGAAGAAGGTCATGCAATTAATGGAACTAAAAAGGTTTGTGATTTTTTAAAAGAAAAGGGAATAAGACTTGATTATTGTATAGTTGGTGAACCTACATCTGATAAGATTTTAGGTGATATGTGTAAAAATGGTCGTAGAGGGTCATTGTCTGGTCATTTAATTGTTAAGGGTATACAAGGACATATTGCTTATAGTCACTTAGCTTTGAATCCGATACATCAATTACTGCCAGCTATTACAGAACTAACTTCAGTGAAATGGGATAAAAATGAAGATAACCTTCCATTTCCTCCCACAACTTTTCAAATTTCAAATATTAAATCTGGAACCGGTGCTACAAATATTATTCCAGATAAAGTAGAAATGCAATTTAACTTTCGTTTTTCACAAAAAAGCACTCCGGAAAGTTTAAAAAAACGCGTACATGCAATTTTAGATCAATATAATTTAAAATATAATTTAATATGGGAATTGAACAGTAAGCCGTTTCTAACTCAATCTGGTCTTTTAAGTAAAGCATTATCGGATGCTATTTGTTCTGAAATGAATCTTAAAACTAAACTATCTACGACAGGTGGAACTTCAGATGCACGTTTTATTCGGGAAATCTGCTCACAAGTTATTGAGTTTGGGCCAAAAAATAATATGATTCATAAAATGAACGAATATGTAGAAATTGAAGTATTAGAACCATTAAAAAATATTTATAAACGGACACTTGAAAATATTTTGCATAATCGATAAATTCTTATGGTTTAATCAGATAACTTAAAGAAATCTAAATAATTTCTAATTTTGCAATTGATAATGCTATAGTTTTAATGCCGATATTTCTAAATTCTATAATTGCTTTAATTTCTTGATTAATACCATTTAGCGCAACAATAGTTCCATAACCAAAATGTGCATGATTAATTTTTTGACCAACTTGGAAAATTTGAGAACCAATTTCAACGCGTTTTAATTTATATAAATTATTCTGGATTTTCTTTGAAATCTGATAATTTTCAGAATTATTATAGCCATCATGTAATGATCTATGATTTTGATATGATTTAATTTGTTGAGATTTTAAATATTTTGTATGAATTTTTGGAATCTCTAATAAAAAACGAGAACATTTTGCTTGACGCAACTGACCATATAACGTTCTATTTGTAGAAAATGTCATATAAAGTTTTTTTCGAGCTCGTGTGATTGCAACATACATTAAACGACGTTCTTCTTCTACTGATTTATTAGAAGCAAGACTATTTTCATGTGGAAATAATCCTTCTTCTAATCCTGTTATAAAAACGGTGTCAAATTCCAGACCCTTTGCTGCATGCACTGTCATTAATTGAACAGCAGATTGGTCTTGATTGATTTGATTATCTCCAGATTCTAATGCAGCATGATCTAAAAAAGAAACCAATAAGGAATTGATTTGGTTCTTACTTGAAAGAATCGGTTGTATTTCTGATTCCTTATTATTAGAAAAAATAGCAGCTGATGTAACCAATTCTTTCAAATTTTCAAGACGTTCAGTACATTCATGCACTGATTTATAATAAGAAATTAAGCCACTATATTCTAATACATACTTGACTAATTCCAATAAACTCAATTTTTGAGTCTCTTGTTTCAAGTGTTCGATTAGTTGTATAAATTTTAAAAAATTAGATTTTCCCTTTCCTGAGAAAAAATGAATTGCTTGATATAAGCTAATGTTGTATTGACGAGAAATTTCCATCAACTTTTCTAAAGAACGTGCACCAATTCCACGTGTTGGAAAATTTATAATCCGTATTAATGATGCATCATCATTTGAATTAACTATTAAACGTAAATAAGATAAAGCATTTTTAATTTCTTGTCTTTCAAAGAACCGCATGCCACCATATACTCTATATGGAATGCTATTTATAAAGAAAGTATTTTCTAAAATACGTGATTGAGCATTACTACGATAAAGTATTGCAATTTCTTTTAAATTATGCTTTTCCTTAATTAGAAACTTAATTTCATCAACTAACCATTGTGCTTCCATTGATTCATTAATTTGCTCAGCAATTTTAATGTACTCACCATCGCCTCTTTGAGTCCATAATTTTTTTCCTAATCGTTCATTATTATGTTGAATAACTGAATTAGCTGCACCCAGAATATGTCCAAAAGATCGATAATTCTGTTCGAGGCGAATGATATTATTTGCATAATGATGTTTAAAATTTGCTACATTATTATTGGCACCACGAAAACTATAAATAGATTGATCATCGTCGCCTACCGCAAAGATTGCATTTTTACCCTTTGATAATAAAAGCAACCATTTATACTGCAATGAATTAGTATCTTGAAATTCATCAACTAAAATATGTTGAAATCGGTCTTGATAATATTCGCACAATGAATGGTTTTTTATTAGCGTTTCATATGTCCGAAATAACAATTCTGGAAAGTCAACTATACTTTCACGTTGACATTGTTCTTCATAAGCTTGATATATTTCAATTAAGAATTTTTTTTGATTACCAAGTTTGTCTAACGAACTAGAACGCAATCCTGATTCTTTATTTATATTAATAAATTTTTGTACAGCGCGCACAGGATATTTATCTGTGTTAATATTTTTACTTTTTAACAAGCGTTTAATTACAGCTAGCTGATCTGAATCATCCAAAATGGAAAAAGATTGGTTTAATTTAGCTTCTTGACAATGTATGCGTAAAAATCGGTTACTCAAACTATGAAATGTACCTATCCATAATCTTTTATTATCATAAATTTTTATGGTTTCAGATAAACGACGTATCATTTCATATGCAGCTTTATTAGTAAAAGTAACTGCCAAAATTCTACAAGGATCAATTTTCATATGCTGAATTAACCAGGCTATACGATTAATCAAAACTTTAGTTTTTCCACTTCCTGCTCCAGCAAGAATTAAGGTATGCAAAGATTTTAATGTAACAGCGACTTTTTGTTCTGTATTAAGATTTTCCAAAATCATACTGTATATCGACGTAAACGAACAGCAAATTTCTCAAGACGAGCAACACCACTATGCTGAGCGCGTTGACACCATAATTGTAAATCAGATAGTAATTGTTCGCTATTAACACTAGAACTTTCCCAAATTTTCCCTAATTCACGTCTCATTTGTATTAATGTAAATAAAAGATTATTTTGAGAAATTGCAAAGTCAACCTCAGCACGTTGTTCAGGTTTCATAATATCTTCATTATAGTGTAAATTTTTACATATTCGATTTAAACGAATCCAATGACACTTCATATTGTGATTTTTTATGTATAATAGTTTTAACGGTTTTAGCTCTTCCCTTACTGTTGCTTTAACTATTTTTGCATAATTTGCCATTACTTCATAACGATGAGTAATCACTCCATGCAAAGTATATAAATCAATTCCTGTTTTTACTTTAGAGTCTAATTTTAATCTAGGTGCAATTTTTTTAACATGTGCTAAGCCTATTAAACAAAACAGACTTATATAAAACCAACCAAGATCAAATTCATACCATTTTGCGGAAAATTTTGCAGAAGTAGCATAAGCATGATGGTTATTATGTAACTCTTCGCCACATATAATAAATCCCCAAGGAATTAAATTTGTACTAGTATCAGGGCTATTATAGTTTCGGTAACCCCAATAATGACCAATACCGTTGATTACTCCTGCTGCCCAAAATGGTACCCAAGACATTTGAATTGCCCAAACAGTTAAACCCAATACACCAAATAAAATAAAATTAATTCCTAACATAAAAATAGTACCCATTACACTGTGTTTCGTATATATATTATCCTCAAGCCAATCTTTTGGAGTACCATGACCAAATCGTTTCAAAGTTTCACTATTCAATAATTCTTGTCTATAAAGCTCAGCTCCACGAAATAAAACTTTCCAAATTCCAAAAATCATTGGTGAATGAGGATCTTCTTTTTTTTCACATTTGGCATGGTGTTTACGATGAATAGCAACCCATTCTTTCGTGACCATACCAGTTGTCATCCATAACCAAAAACGAAAGAAATGCATGATTATTGGATGTAAATTCAAACCTCGATGTGCTTGGTTACGATGTAAAAAAATTGTTACAGATATGAGAGTAATATGTGTAACAACTATAGTAAATAGAACTATTTTCCACCAAGCAGCTTGACAAATTCCACCAGAAATAAAATACAGCACATAATCCATAAGGTGTTACCTATTTAAATATTTTTGTTGTAAACAACTACATAAAACAAAACTTACATTGTAAATCTAATATTCATTTATTATATTATCAAAAATGAAAAATTATTTTACAATATGAATATACAATTTAATAAAGCGCATTAATTATATTGATAAAATATTTATAATTTAAAATTAAAATAATATACTATATATAAAATAATATACTATATATTTTATTACTCATGAATTTTTATAAATTACTATTTTCTATAAGTAATTATTTTAATCTTCTATAGAAATTATATAACCTAGTTATATACTAAACATATATTTAATATTCTATTTTATTGATCTGATTTTCCTGTGAGAATTATAATTCTAGTGATAATTGAAAAAAAAATTAAAATGGAGTAATTTTAATTTTTCTAATAGACAAATATCGTTTAAGAAATATTGTAAGTGCTATGACATTTCTTATTTCTTAAAAGAGATTTGAGATATTTATCTTTAAAATAGATAACAACCTATATGGTTTAAATCAATTTATTTTAAAAATCAACTACTTCTGAAGCATTAGATGAGTATCAATCTAATAATTTAATGATTTCTTAACATATTGATTTCTTAACATATAAAATAGAAAAATTATTCTATTTTATATGTCTCCATATTTATTATTGTAAATTCGCGAATACATTTTGAAATCTGTCAAGATTGTTAAATCTTACTTTACTAAAAGTAGAAATTTATTAGAATTATGTCCTTATTTAGGATATAAAAATAAAATATTTTTATAATATAAATTATGAGTTTCTTAGGATAAGCAATTTATTTAAGCAAATTAATAAATACCAACTAAATTAAATAATTGAATTATCTAATTAAGGTTTAGAATTAAACTAATTATTTATTGGCTTTATTCAATCTAATATTTCTTATATCTTGTGATAAATGATTTTATCACAAGATATAAGAAATTATATTCTAGAACAATCATATTTCAGATATAAACATAAATATACTAAAAATTTGCATTTTTTCTAAAAATTGTGAAAATGTTACTATACACCCATCAATATTCAATGAGTAATAAATCAAAATATCCCTGTGTTTTAACAATTGGAAATTTTGATGGTATTCATATTGGACATCAAGCTGTATTGAAATTAGTATATGAAGAGGCTAAAAAAAGAAAATTAATTCCTTCTATTATGACATTTTATCCACATCCCCGAGAATATTTTGCAAACCTAAAAAAACGTTTAGATCTAATTCCAGCTCAGATTTCTACTACACGCGATAAATTAAGTGCATTTATAGAATATGGCATAAATCAAATTATTATCGAACGTTTTAATGAAAAATTAGCTAAAATACCAGCTAATGTATTTATTAAGGAATTATTAGTCAAGAAATTCAAAATTCAATGGATTTTGGTTGGTATAAATTTTCGATTCGGTTATAACCGAAAGGGTGACATAGATCTATTACGTAAGGCTGGATTAAAATATGGATTTGATGTAAAGATTTTAAAAAATATAGTTGATCAATTTGGAAAACCAATTTCAAGCTCCGATATTAGATTGGCATTATCATCTGGAAATTTCTTCCATGCACAAAATTTGTTAGGACGCCCTTTTAGTTTAAGTGGCCATGTAATACATGGTAAAAAATTAGGAAGATATTTGGGATTTCCAACTATAAATTTACAGGTTGTAAAAAATTTTGTTATTCAAAAAGGCGTATATATAGTACGAGTTTATGGTTTAAATGCAAATTTTTTACGAGGAGTAGCTAATCTTGGTGTACGACCAACGATAGAAAACCAAAACAGAACTTTATTAGAAATAAACTTATTAGATATAAAAAATAATATTAATGTTTATGGAAAACTTATACGAGTCGAATTTTTACATAAGTTAAGAGATGAAAAAAAATTTTCAAATTTTTCCAATCTAATCAGTGCTATCAGAATAGATAGACAAAATGCACAATCTTATTTTAACCTACATGAACTATAGAAAAACTCTCAATCTACCTAAAACATCCTTTCCAATGAAAGGGGATTTAGCAAGGCGTGAACCCATTTGGCTTAAGCAGATGGAAAATAAAAAAATTTATCAAATGATCTATCTAAAAATAAAAAATCGGCCCATTTTTACAATTCATGATGGACCACCATATGCTAATGGTGATATTCATATAGGTCATGCTGTTAATAAAATATTGAAAGATATTGTGATTAAAAGTCGCAATATGTCTGGATACAATGCGCAATACGTTCCAGGCTGGGATTGTCATGGTATGCCAATTGAAATCGAAATTGAAAAAAGATATGGAAACAGTTTACCAATTAGTAAGATACAGACTAAAGCAAGAAATTATGCATTAGATCAAATTAATCGTCAAAAAAGAGATTTTAAACGTTTGGGCATACTGGCTAATTGGGAAGATCCATATTTAACTATGAATTTCAAAAATGAAGCAAATGAACTGCGTGTATTAGGACGCATTATAAATAACGGATATTTATACAGAGGACTAAAGCCAGTTAGTTGGTGTTTTGATTGTAAATCTGCTATAGCAGAAGCTGAGATAGAATATAAAGATCGAATAGATACAGCTATCTATGTTGCATTTCAATTAACAAACAAATCTCGTCTATGTAATATATTTAAAATTAAACAGATTGATAACTGTGCTATTGTTATTTGGACAACAACTCCTTGGACTATTCCATCAAATCAAGCATTGAGTATAAATCCTGAAATTGAATATGCATTAGTTCAAATATACTCAGATGTTAAATTTTTAAAATATTCTATGCTAATCCTAGCAAAGGATCGTGTTCAAATTTGTTTGAAAATTTGGAATTTAAAGGGAGAAATCATTGCAGTTGCTCCTGGAGAATCATTTAATAATCTTGAATATCACCATCCTCTGGAAAAAAAATCCAATTTTTATAAACGAAAATCACCTATCTATTTTGATAGTCAAGTAAATATTGATATGGGTACTGGTGTTGTTCATTCTGCACCTGCTTATGGCATAGATGATTTTGCATTGTGTAAATCGCACGGAATATTGGATTCCAATATTATTAATCCTGTAAAAGATAATGGAAAATTTGTAGAAAGTTTTGCATTATTTGGTGGTTTATCAATTTGGGATGCAAATCTAGCAATTATTGAAATGATTAAATCATCCGGTTCATTATTATTTTCAAAACAATATTTGCATAGTTATATGCATTGTTGGCGACATAAAACTCCTTTGATTTACCGTGCTACTCAGCAATGGTTTATTGGAATGGATATGCGTATTAAGGATAGTAATACTACATTACGTGAAATAGCATTATCTAGTATCAATGATATAGACTTTTTTCCTTCTTGTAGCCAAGATCGACTTTATTCTATGGTTGCTAACCGGCCTGATTGGAATATTTCTCGTCAACGTCAATGGGGAGTACCTATTGCTCTTTTTACACATAAGGAAACAGGAATATTACATCCACGTACTGAAGAAATACTTGAAAGAATTGCTCAATCTATCGAAAAAAATGGTATTGAAATTTGGCAAGACTTAGATAAACATACCTTTTTAGGTAATGAAGCTTATTTATATGAAAAAAGTCATGATACCCTTGATGTTTGGTTCGATTCAGGTTCTACTCATGTTACTGTTTTAGGAGGTGAGAATCACAGCTTCATTGGATCACATCATAATGCTACTCATCTTAGTAATTGGCCATCAGACTTATGTATTGAAGGTTCAGATCAACATCGAGGTTGGTTTCATTCATCTTTATTAATTAGTTGTTTATTATATAAAAAACCTCCTTACAAAGCTTTACTTACACATGGTTTTGTTGTTGATGAGAAAGGTCGAAAAATGAGTAAGTCAGTTGGAAATGTTATATCTCCACAAAAAATAGTCGATTCATTAGGTTCGGAGATTTTACGATTATGGGTAGCATCTTCAGATTATTCTGGTGATTTATCAATTTCAGATGAGATCCTTCAACGTATCAGTGAAAGTTATCGTCGAATACGTAATACGATACGATTTCTATTGGCAAATACATCTGATTTTAATCCAGTAGAAAACCGAATTGCTAATTATGATAGACTTTATGAAATTGATCGCTATATGTTATGTCTAACAATGTATGTACAAAATCAAATTAAAACTTGTTATGAACAATATAATTTTCATACAGCTGTATCCTATTTAAATACATTTTGTTCAGAAGACTTAAGCGCCTTCTATTTTGATATTCTAAAAGATCGTTTATATACAACAAAAATTAATAGTCATGCAAGACGATCCGCACAGACTGTATTATTTGAAATTACTCAAGCATTATTAAAAATAATAGCTCCGATTTTATCCTTTACAGCTGATGAAGCTTGGCAAGAATTTTTTCATTCAACCTTAAAACATCAAATAGAAGAAAAGGATAATATTACTATTTTTACTCAAGTTTATCATGATTTCCCGATTGTTATAGATGCAGATAGGCTGATTGAGAAATGGAAACGCATACGCGTTATTCGAACTTTGGTACAACATAAGCTTGAAAAGATTCGTTCTTTAGGTTATATAGGATCATCGTTGCAAGGAGAAGTTGATATATATGCTTCCATACAGGATAAGCAGTTGCTTGATAGTTTAGGTAACGAATTGAGCTTTATCTTGATTGTATCACGTGCAACAGTACATGATTCTAAATCTGATAATCTCAGTATTATTATTAATCCATCACAGCATAGAAAATGCCAGCGATGCTGGCATTTTAAAGAAGATGTTGGTTATCATATAATATACAACGATCTTTGTGCAAGATGTATTGATAATTTATCTTGTTAAAATTGAAAATTAATTTCAACATATAATTATCTCTTACATGTATAGAATCGAAAATTCTTTGGTATTAAAATTAGGACCATGGTTTTGTATTGTTCTTCTTATTAATTTATATGAACGTTATTTAAAAGTATTTTGTAATCAAATTCTCCAATATGGAGAATGTTTAAAATTGCTTTCATTTTTAGATTTGACGCTAATTTATAATAGAGGTATAGCTTTTAGCTTATTTACTAATCAGATAGCTTTTCAACGTTTATTTTTAATAATATTAGGAATAACAGCATCAATAATCATTATTAAGATTTTGTTTTATTTAAAAAATCAAATTGTCTTTAAGTTATCATTATCAATGATTCTTAGTGGTGTTATTGGAAATACAATTGACCGCATCATCGATGGATATGTAACTGATTTTATATTAATTAAATGGAATAATTGGTCTTTTCCTGTTTTCAATTTATCAGATTTTTGTATAAGTTTAGGTCTAATAATTTTTAGTTGTAGAAAAATCTTTCTAAGAATATCTACTTAAGATAGGAAAAAATCAAATATTTTGTTCTAAGAAATAGAAAGATAAAAAATAATTTAAATTAATTTAATATTATCTATAAATAATATAAATAGATTGGTTAGTTAAATTAACTCAACTTAAAAGTACTTGAAAAAGTTCTTAAAAAATATAAATAATCAACCAAAATATTCTAAAGATAAATTACCAAACTTTTAATTATGATATTAAAATTGATTCTAATTTAGAGGTCACTTATGAATTTATCATCACTTACTATTGAAATAAAAATTATTGATCCACGTTTAATTTCTTGGGGATTACCAGATTATCAAAGTGATATGGCAGCAGCTATTGATTTATATGCTTGTATTGACAACGACTTATATTTAGAAACAGGAAAACCCGCCCAGTTAATTTCAACAGGATTCGCGATGCATATGGCTAATCCAAATATTGCAGCATTGATAATGCCTCGATCCGGTCTTGGACATAAAATGGGTCTAGTTTTGGGTAACTCAATCGGTGTTATTGATGCTGATTATCTTGGTACCATTTTTATCAGTGCTTGGAATAGAAATAAATTAGGAAGTCCTCCAATCCTTATTCAACCAGGTGAAAGAATTGCACAATTAATGTTTACAAAAATACTACGACCAACTTTTAGTATTGTTAAAACATTTTCACATAGAAGTAAACGTAATGAAGGAAATTTCGGTTCAACTTCTTAACTACTTCTTAACTAAGAATCCTAAATATTAATTTATTTTGTTTTTATAAAATTTAAATTGCAGAAAATATTAATTAAATAAAAAAACTGCCGGTTAAATAATAAATATTTTCATTATCAATCATCTTTTATATAATCCAATTTATTTTCTAGAATTCTTATTTCGTGGTGCTAATATCATAACAATTTGACGACCCTCCAATCTTGGCATTAATTCAACAAAAGCAGATTTATCCAAATCTTTTCTGACTCTTTCAAGTACTCGCATACCAAATTCTTGATGGGTTATTTCACGACCACGGAATCGTAAAGTAATTTTTACCTTATCACCATCCTCTATAAAACGTTGCAAATTACGCAGTTTTACCTGATAATCACCGTTATCAGTAACTGGTCTAAATTTTACTTCCTTAATTTGTATTATTTTTTGTTTAGATTTAGATCCAGACTGACGTTTTTGTTCTTGATATTTAAACTTTCCATAATTTATCAAGCGACATACAGGAGGTTTTGCACTTGGTGCAATCTCTATCAAATCAACATTGTTTTGTTCAGATAAAAGTAGAGCATCCATAATTGGAATAACTCCAAGTTGTTCGCCATTTATTCCAATTAAACGAACTTCTTTTGCTTTTATTTCATTATTTATTCGATTAGTTTTTTCGATAATAATATTAGTACTCCTTTGCAAAATGAATGTTAATTAAATCTATTAATTTAAAAACCATCAGAATATTTTGTAATACTGTTTTTTAATTCATTTATAAAAGACTCTACTGAAATTGATTCAATATTTGTCTTGCCTAAGCAACGAACTGATACGGTATTATTTAATTGTTCCTTATTACCAACAACGAGTATATAAGGGATTTTCTGCAAGCTTTGTTCTCGGATCTTACGAGTAATTTTTTCATTACGCAAATCACACTCTACTCTAAAATTCATATTTTTCAAAATTTTTGAGACACTTGATGCATAGGCTGCTGTCGAATCTGATATAGAACATATAACAACTTGAATTGGAGCTAACCATAAAGGCATTGCTCCTTTATAATGTTCAAGTAGAATTCCAATAAATCTTTCAAATGAACCTAAAATTGCTCGATGTAACATAACAGGCCTACAACGTTGATCATATTGATCGATATATTCAGCTCCTAATTGAATTGGAATGGAAAAATCAACTTGAATCGTGCCACATTGCCAATATCTCCCAATTGCGTCTCTCAATGTATATTCAATCTTTGGACCATAAAACGCACCGTCACCAGAATTAACATCAAAATCACAACCTGAATCAAGTAAACTCTTTTTAAGAGCCTGTTCTGCTATATCCCATGTCTCTTCATCACCAATCCTTTTTTTAGGACGAGTTGAGATTTTATAAAAAATTTCTTCAAATCCAAAATCCTTATAGACTTTTTTTAATAGGATCGTAAATTTTGTACATTCTTCTTGTAATTGATTTCTAGTGCAAAAGATATGTCCATCATCTTGTGTAAATCCACGAACTCGCATAACGCCATATAGTGAACCTGATGGTTCATTTCTGTGACATTGTCCAAACTCACCGTAACGTATAGGTAATTCACGATAGGAACGTAAACAAGTATTAAACAATTGAACATGTCCAGGACAGTTCATAGGTTTTAACCCATAACCGCGATTTTCAGATTCTACTATAAACATATTCTCATAGTAATTATCCCAATGTCCAGTTTTTTTCCATAATGACAAATCTAGAATCTGTGGTGTTTTTACTTCTTGATAATTATTTTCTCGATATATTTTTTCCATATATCGCTCAATCTGTTGCCATATTGCCCATCCCTTAGGATGCCAAAAAACCAAGCCTGGTGCTTCCTCTTGAAAATGAAATAAATCAAGTTCACGCCCAATTTTTCTATGATCATATTGATGAGTTTTATTCAACATATATATTATATACTCGTTTTAATGCTAATTATCTGGCTTTATCATAGGTAATACAATCTTTAGAACCAAATTCAATTTTTTTTTATAAAACAGAAAGATTTTTATAACTGATTCTTATAACTTATAATCTGTAAGATTATTTGCGCTATGATTGTTATTTTCTAAATTGATTATTGTTAACGAAATAAAATTATTGGAAATATTTGTCAATTATAACATGTCTAGTTAATTCATAATATTTGTATTCTCTTAAATATAGAATTAAATAATCTAATCTATATAATCTATAAAAATGTTTCAGCTTATGAAAAACCTAACTATTTTAGGATGCTATAGAAAAGCTTTTAGGATTCGCTAAATTGCAATTTCTCAATCAAGAGATAAAAGATAAATAACATCATATTAAATACCGGATTATATATCTGATCTTACTTAAGTATTATTTTGATTAAAATTTTGATTAAATCAAATCAATTCAAGATATTATATAAATAACTATATTATAAATAATAACTATTATAATATGAAGAATTAAGTTATTTCTTAGTTAAAATAGTTTAAAAAAATAAATCTGTGATATTATTATAGATAAAATTCTCAATATCCAATATTATTTGAATCTTGCAGTTTTTCATTTATATAGTTTGTAACTATTAAGAAATTTTTATTAATTTATATAATTTAATTTTTTGACGATGAGAGAATTAATTATTTTCTCATATATAAATACTGTATAGGCGGTTAGCTCAGATGGTTAGAGCGCTACGTTGACGTCGTGGAGGCCATTGGTTCGAATCCAATACCGCCTACCAAAATCCTCTTAGTAAGAATAAATTTCTACAATTTCTATTTTTCTTTTTTATATTATATTATTATTATTAATAATATATTGATATTGTCTAATAGAGAACCTAATCCTGTTGTAAGTGCCATTGCTATAGTGCCTAATATTGTTATTCGAATGGTTGCAGGAATAATTGGAGCTCCACCAGTATAAGCTGACAATATTCCTAATATTATTAAACAAATTATTGAACTAATTATTACTGAAGGAATTATTACTGAATAAGATACACCAATTGTTGTTAACAATGGTAAGAATGCTCCTATTGCAAATGAAATCGCCGAAACTATTGCAGCTTGCATAGGTTTTGCTTGATTGTAAACTGAAATACCTAATTCATCGCGTGCATGAGCATCTAGAGCATTATGATTAGTTAACTGACGAGCTACTTGATTTGCTAAATCTTTCGATAATCCTCTATTAACATAAATTTGAGATAATTCAATCAATTCAGCGTAAGCATTTTTCTTTAATGCATTTCTTTCCAATTCTAAATCAGCATTTTCGGTATCATGTTGTGAGCATACAGAAACATATTCTCCTCCTGCCATTGACAAAGCGCCAGCTATTAAACCTGCTAAAGCAGATGTAATAATCATTTCATGTGAACACTGAGCAGCAGTAATACCTGTAATTAAACTAGCTGTTGATACAACACCATCGTTAGCACCTAATACAGCTGCACGTAACCACCTAGATCGATAAATTCGATGATGTCTTTCTTTTTGCATAAAGGAACTATTATAAAAATAAAAATTAATAAAAATTAGTCAGATAGTAAAAATTAGTCATACAATAATAAATACTGTACAAAATTTAATAACTTAGAATTTCTCATTCTATTTCTTTAAACCAACTATTTTAGATAAACGATGATTCATTCTTCGCTTTCTTGACTCCTTTGGATCAAAAATTAGAGGTTTGTATATTTCTATTCTATCACCATCATTCAATTTTGAATTAATTTTACAAGGTATTCCGAATATACCTACACCATATTTCCATGGATCGAAATGTTCAAATTTATTTCTATGTTTAAAACACTCAAGTGCGCTATCTACTGTAGATTCATCTGTCAAATAGAAATTTTGAAATAAAATTTCTCCATTAGACTTAATATAAAAGATACTAATATTTAATAATTTCTTTTGAGAGTGATTATTAT
Source organism: uncultured Burkholderiaceae bacterium (assembly GCA_964620485.1). GTDB lineage: Bacteria > Pseudomonadota > Gammaproteobacteria > Burkholderiales > Burkholderiaceae_B > CAZTUH01. The sequence continues at coordinate 228,098 of CAZUGU010000008.1, forward strand.
CTATCATATTTAAATCCGGCTCTTTTTTTAAAATTATTTATAATATTCCTAGAAATACTATGGAATATTGATCCAATTGCTAACTCTAATATTTTATTTGAAAAAGCATATTCTATTGTAAATGTAACATTACATACTCTATAATCTATATCCTGAAATTGCCATTGTCCTGTAAAAATAGAAAATGGACCATCAACCAGTTCTAATTGAATCAAATTAGGAAATTTATGAATATTCCTTGTAACAAAATCCCAGGAAATGCCATAGAGATTTGCGGTAATTGATGCTTGTATACTATTCTTATTTCGGCAATGTATACTAGATTTTCTGCACCACGGTATAAAATCTGGATATTCTTCAATATCAGTAACTAATTCAAACATTTGATTAGCACTATAAGGAAGTAAAATTGATTCTTTTATCTTATACATTAATTATGTTTATTCTAATTATGGATGATATATTAAAATTTAATCAGGCCTATTATATATGAATATAAATATAATAAATAATCGCAGAGCGCTACATAATTTCTTTATTGATAACAGATATGAAGCTGGATTATCCTTAGAAGGCTGGGAAGTTAAATCAATTCGTGAAAACCGTGTACAGATAAAAGATAGCTATATCATAGTCAAAAACTATGAGTTATTTATTGTTGGAATGCATATTAGTCCTTCGATATCTGTATCGACGCATATTCAAATAAATCCAAACCGTACTCGAAAATTGCTTCTCAAATACTGGGAAATATGTAAATTAGATAAAAAAATAAAACAACGTGGTCAAGTTATAATTCCATTGAAATTATATTTTAAAAATAACGGACGTATAAAAATTGAAATAGCACAGGGTCGCGGTAAAAAGCTGTATGATAAGCGTTTCTTTTTAAAAGAAAAAGATTATAAGAGAGAAATGGAACATTACATAAAATGTAGTAGATACACAATGTCAAGTTATAAAACTTGATATTGTTTAATTATTTTATATGTAGATATTTCAAAATTATAAATCATGAACTTTATCAGAATTAGACTCGTTATTTTTTCCTGTTTTTCCAATAATACTCATTGCTGCTGTTATCATACTACCTATATCGGCTAAATTAGCAGGCAATATAATTGTATTGCTTTCTTTTGCTATATTGTTAAATGCATCGACAAAGCGTTCTGCTATTTTTAAATTAGCAGCTTCTATACCGCCAGGCGTACAAGCTGCGCTTGCAATCTGTCTCAGAGATTTTGCGGTTGCTTCAGAAATTTCTATTAAAGCTATTGCTTGCCCTCTGGCTTTATTAATTTGAGCAGTTTGTTCTCCTTCAGAACGCGCAATTGCAGCTTCACGTTCACCAGTTGCGATATTGATTTGTTCCTGACGACGTCCTTCTGAAGCAGAAATTAATGCTCGTTTCTCACGTTCTGCTGTAATTTGTGCTTGCATTGATCGCAAAATTTCATTTGGTGGAGTAAGATCTTTTATTTCATATCGTAAAACTTTTACTCCCCAATTTGAAGTAGCTTCATCAAGTACAGTGACAATACTTGTGTTAATAATATCACGTTCTTCGAATGTTTTATCTAATTCCATTTTTCCAATTACAGAACGTAAAGTAGTTTGTGCAAGTTGAGTAATTGCAGAAATATAATTTGAAGAACCATATGAAGCACGCATAGGATCAGTTACTTGAAAGAATAAAACACCATCTACCTGTAATTGAGTATTATCTCGTGTAATACAAACTTGACTAGGTACATCTAATGGAATTTCTTTTAAAGAGTGATGATATGCAATACGCTCTATAAATGGAATAATAAAATTTGCTCCTGGAGATAAAATTCGGTCAAATTTTCCAAATCTTTCTACAATCCAAGCATGTTGTTGAGGCACTATAGCAATTGAACGAAAAACTACTAATATGGAAAGTAGCAAAAAAATAAATGATACAAAAGTAGATAAATTAGCAATCATTCCATTCCTCTTCATAAGAAATCAGATTAAATTTGATATATTCAAATTTTAAATTAAGATTTGATTAAAAAAATCGGAATTATTTAGGTACAACGATAAAGTGAATATCGTGAACCTCGATAATTTTATGCAAACCATTTTTACAAGGATAACCTTCAGCAAGTTCAACTTTCCATTTTGAGCCACGATAAAATATACTGGAAAAGCGATATTTTGACCAAGTCTCGACTATAACATATTGACCAATGTCAATATGTACATCATTATTTCGATCAATTTGATTTTTTTCTGTACTTCTAATCTTAAAAAGAATCATAGTGATTAACATGATTATCATTGTACAGGTAAATAATTCATGTTCAAGATTATGAAATATCTGAGCAGATAATCCTGCTATAGCTAGTCCTAATGCAATAAAAAGTAAGAAAAAGGTTCCAGTTAGTATTTCAAAGATTAAAGCAAGCGCAGCTAAGCCAAACCATATCCACATAATGCTTATTTAATTTTTAGTAATTTTTAATTATTATTGAGCTTAATTAAGTATAATTAAGTATTTTACGTAATAAAGAATTAGTTTTTAAATCTTAAATTTGATATAATCCTTTACTAAGGTTAGAATAAATAACTTTGTTTGTATAATCTATAATTATAATTGGATATTATTTTGCACGTTCTTCAAGAATTTCAACAGCTGGAAGAACATCACCTGCTAAAAGCTTTAAGAATGCTCCACCACCTGTCGAAACATATCCAATTTTATCAAAAATTCCATATTTAGCAATAACTGCCAAAGTTTCGCCACCACCTGCAATTGAAAATCCTTCTGATTCTGCAATAGCATTTGCAATGGTGCTAGTTCCAATGGAAAATGAATCAAATTCGAACATTCCAACTGGTCCATTCCAAATAATAGTACCTGCCTGTTTTAGTAATTCTGCTATTTTGCAAGCAGTTATTGGACCAATATCTAATATCAAATCATCGATAGATATTTGATTTACTAATTTAGTTATAGAAGTTTTAGATCTAACTGATTTAGCACAAACAACATCTTCTGGAATTGGAATAGGAAATCCACGATTTTTCATAATTGACATTATGGCTTTAGTTTGTTCAATTTTCTCAGGTTCAGCTAAAGAATTTCCTATTGATTGCCCATTTGCCAACATAAAAGTGTTAGCAATACCACCACCTACAATTAATCTATCAACTTTTTCAGCTAGAGAATATAAAATAGGAAGCTTTGTAGATATTTTAGATCCACCAATAACAGCTACTAATGGACGTTTTGGTTCTTTGAATACCTGTTGTAAAGTGTTTAATTCTGTTTCTAACAAAGGACCTGCACATGCAATTGGCGAGAACCGTGCCATACCATATGTTGTAGATTCAATTCTATGCGCTGTGCCAAAAGCATCATTGACGTAAATATCACACAGTGATGCCATTTTTCTAGATAGAATCTCATCATTTTTTTCTTCACCAATATTCATACGACAATTTTCTAATAAAACAACTTGACCAGGAGCCACCTTTACTCCATTAATCCAATCTTTAATTAATTCAACTTGTGTACCTAATAATTCTGATAACCGTTGTGCAACTAAAACTAAGGAACCTATTTCAATACATGCAAGTTTTTTTGGCCTACTTAAATGTGATGTTATCATCACTGCTGCTCCAGCACTTAATGCTAAACGTATGCCTGGTACAGAAGCACGAATTCTTGTGTCCTCTAATATTTTGCCGGTTTTATCAAATGGGACGTTAAGATCAGATCGAATGAATACTCTCTTGCCGGATAACTCGCCAGATTTTATTAACGCGGACAGAGTTTTAATCTGAGTCATGTATACTTAGCTCCTTATGGATTTACAGTAAAAATTTCAGATTGAATTTTACAATGAAATGTAAACTTTTCTATTTAAAGTATTGGATTATTAGTATAACTATTGCTATATGTGCATTATTGCGTTAGTTGTATCTAGCATGCGATTTGCAAATGCCCATTCATTATCATACCAAGATACAACTTGAATTAAACGACCCAATACTTTTGTTAATGATAAATCAGCTATGCTAGATAATGGATTGTGATTGAAATCCATTGAAACTAATGGTTTATTAGTACATCCTAAAATCCCATTTAATTGACCTTCTGATGCAAATTGAAGAATATTATTAACCTCTGTAACAGAAGAACTACGTTGTGCAATAAATGATAATTCAAGAAATGAAACATTGGGAGTAGGTACTCGAATAGCATAGCCATCTAACTTACCATCTAATTCGGGTAAAACCAAGCCTATAGCATTTGCAGCACCAGTTTTTGTTGGAATCATATTCATTGTTGCAGATCTTGACCGACGTAAATCCTTATGATGAACATCTGTCAGAACTTGATCATTTGTATAAGAATGTACTGTTGTTACGAAACCTGTTTCCAATCCTAATGCATCATTTAGCGGTTTTAGTAATGGTGCCAAACAATTTGTAGTACAAGAAGCATTAGAAATCACTATATGATTTTTTTTCAGTGCGGTTGCATGGTTAATTCCAAAAACAATAGTAGAATCAATATCATTGCATCCAGGTGCAGAAATAATAACTTTTTTTGCACCATTTTCAATATGCACAGTAGCTTTTTTTTTCGAAGTAAAGGATCCTGTACATTCCAAGACAACATCAATTCCCAATTTTCTCCATGGCAGTTCTTTAGGATCACGCTTTGCATAAATTTGAATTATATCCCCATTAACTATCATATGATCCGAACCTGCTGTGATTGTACCCCGGAATGCGCCGTGTATAGTATCAAATTGTGTTAAATGTACACTGGTTTCTAAAGAACCTAGGTCATTAATAGCAATGATTTCCATATCATATTTTTTATTATATTCATAATATGCACGTAAAATATTGCGGCCGATACGGCCATAACCATTGATTGCAACACGAATTGTCACGATGGTATCTCCTTAGATTGCAGAACTTGCTTGACAACTTCAACTATTTTATTAGTATTTAGTTCAAAAAGGTTAAATAATATATCTGCTGGTGCAGACATACCGTAACGATCTATCCCGATTACCATACCGTTTTTACCAACATATTTGTACCAATTTGTTGTAACACCCGCTTCAATAGCAATGCATAGCATGTTTTCTGGCAAGATTTTATTCTTCCAATTAAAACTTTGTTTTTCAAAAGTATCAATACTTGGCATAGATACAACTCTGATTGGAATATTTTCTTGATATAATCGATCTTGTGCATCTAAAGCTATTGCTACTTCTGAACCAGTAGCAATGATAATAACATTTGCTCCAATCATATCTCTTATAATATAACCACCGCGAGCTATATTATGTAATTGAGATTTATCACGTGATATAAATGGTAAATTTTGACGAGACAGTATCAAAGCTGTTGGGCCACCATCTTGAATATTCATCCCAATGCTAGGAAGACGTTGTATTGCAGAACTCCATGCAACAGCTGTTTCAGCTATATCACAAGGACGCCATACAGATAAATTAGGAATGAGTCTTAGACTGGCAATATGTTCAATTGATTGATGAGTAGGACCATCCTCACCGAGTCCAATTGAATCATGCGTAAACACATATATGACCCTTTGTTTCATAAGTGCTGCCATACGTATGGCATTACGAGAATAATCTGAAAATGTTAAGAAAGTTCCTCCAAACGGCAAGTAACCACCATGTAGTGCTAATCCACTCATAATCGCTGACATTCCAAATTCGCGAACACCATAATGAATATATCGTCCAAATTCTAGACCATTATCATTTGCGTACACAGCTTGTACTCCATGCCAATCAGTCAAATTAGAACAAGTTAAATCAGCCGACCCGCCCAAAAGTTCCGGTAATATTTTTACTAAAGCAGAAATCACAATTTGTGATCCTTTACGAGTAGATATTGCTTGTTGTTTTTCTACTGCTTGTTGTTTTTCAATTATTTTATATAAAAAATCTTGAAAATTTTCTGTAAAATCATCAGGTATATGTCCTTGCATGCGTCGCATGAATTCACTCGATAATTTTGGATATCTTAATTTATAAGAATCAAACTTTTTTTGCCATTCTACTTGGATATGATTACCAAATTTACGAGCATCCCATTTTTGATATATTACTTCAGGAATAATAAAAGGTTCTTCAATCCAACCCAAAGCTTTACGTGTTGCAATTACTTCATCTTTACTTAATGGTGAGCCATGTACATTGCTAGTACCTTCCATATTTGGTGAGCCCTTTCCAATTACTGTACGACAAATTATAAGTGTTGGTTTATAAGACTGTAATTTTGCTTTTTTTATAGCAGAATCAATAATATTTACATTATGTCCATCAATCTGACCAATGACATTCCAACCATAAGCTTCAAAACGTTTTGCAGTATCATCAGAAAACCAGTTTTTAACTTGTCCATCAATTGAAATACCATTATCATCATATAAAACTATAAGTTTAGACAACTTAAGAGTACCCGCTAATGAACAAACTTCATGTGAAATGCCTTCCATTAGACAACCGTCTCCTACAAATACGTAAGTATAATGGTTAACAATATCATATCCAGGTCTATTAAACTCGGCTGCCAAAAGTGATTCTGCTAATGCCATACCAACAGCATTTGCAAGTCCTTGACCAAGGGGTCCTGTTGTAGTTTCAATACCTGGAGTAATGCCAACTTCTGGATGTCCAGGTGTTTGAGAGTATAACTGACGAAAATTTTTTAATTCTTCAATAGATAAATTGTAGCCTGTTAAATGTAACAAAGCATAAATTAATGCAGAGCTGTGGCCATTTGATAAAATAAAGCGATCACGATTAAACCAAGAAGGGTCTGATGGATTATGATGTAAGTTATACATCCATAAAGCCCTAGCAATTTCAGACATACCCATAGGAGCACCGGGATGGCCAGAATTAGCTTTTTGTACGATATCAATAGATAGGATGCGAAGCGCATCCGTTAAAATAGTTTCATCAAAAATTATCTTGTTCATTTAATAAAAATTCCTTATAGCAAAATACATAAACGCTACTTATAAAATTTTCTTAATAATTCTAAATTAGAAGATAAAGAGAATAAAATCTAATAAAGAGATAAAAATCAAATCTTTACTAAAAATCAAGTATTAAAATCAGAACAATTGAAATTTATCTAGATGATATGCTTATTCTTATTAAGCTCAATTAATTTAACTTTTATACGGATAATTTAAAGCAATTAAAGACAACTATACAATTAAACCATACAACTAAAAAAATTTTATTTTATAGTTTAAAATAGATTGTCTAAAATTAAAATGTATTATTTTAATCAGAATAATCAAAAATAATATCAGAGTCTAATAGACTTAGACTAGAAAAGATATTTTTTTATATTTTTCGAAGATTCCAAGTGAAATCATTGATATCCTTAATAAGGATATTTTTTATCTATAAAATATCAAAATGAATCAATTGGTAAGTTATCTTTTTTCTATTCAGATTATTAAATCATTTCATATTACATTTCATACTATATTAGTAATTCATGGATGATAAAGAAATACAGATATAAAAAGAACAAAAAAAATTTTATATAAATTAAATGATTTATTTTATATAAATTAAATGATTTTAATATTTATTTAAAAATTTAATAATTTTTCCTAATTAGAATCTAGTTTAATGAAATTAATTTCATTTGAATATTTAATTATTAATTAAATTCGGATACTTTTGAAATTAATTGTTGCTTTAACTTCTATTTTGACCAATTTTTTTTAAAATGATAGCATGGGAATTTTATTAATTTCTAATGTACAGTGAAATATTCTAATCTTCGAGAATTTTTATCTCAACTTGAATGTCAAAATGAACTAAAAAGGATTAAAACTCCAGTTTCTTCCTATTTAGAAATAACTGAAATATCTAATCGGGTTTTACAGTCAAAGGGACCAGCTCTGCTTTTTGAAAAAGTTTTACATTTAGGAAAGCATGCAGAGATGCCTGTATTAACGAATTTATTTGGAACAATAAAACGCATTACATTAGGTATGGGCATGAAAAATGTCAATGCTCTTCGCAAGATCGGTGAATTACTTGCTTTATTACAAGAAATAGAGTCTCCAAAGGGTTTGCGTGATACATTTAATACAGTATCAATGTTAAAAAATGCTTTTTGGAATATGAAACCAAAGAGTATCTCTAGTGCAGTTTGTCAAGAAGTTATATTAGAGAATAATGATGTAGATTTATCTAGATTACCAATTCAAACTTGTTGGCCCGGAGATATAGGTCCGTTAATAACTTGGGGACTTGTAATTACGAAAAATCCAAATTCTTCTCGACAAAATCTTGGAATCTACCGTCAACAACCTTTATCTCGAAATAAGCTCATTTTACGTTGGTTACCTCATCGTGGTGGAGCATTGGATTTTTATAATCATACTAAAATTTACCCTGGAAAACCATTCCCAATTGTTGTGGCATTAGGTGTAGATCCGGCTACTATGCTTAGCGCCGTAACCCCAATTCCTGATAATTTATCTGAATATCAATTTGCTGGATTGTTACGTAGTTCACGAACGCAGATAACACGAGCTATAGGAAATGATTTATCAATACCTGCATCAGCAGAAATTATATTAGAAGGAAATATATTACCCAGTTCGGATCCAAATGCCATCGAACCAATTGTACCAAAAAATATATGTCCTCCTCCAAATATCGGTTACGAAATGGGATTAGAAGGACCATATGGAGATCACACTGGCTATTATAATGAAAGAGAATGGTTTCCAGTATTTACTATCGATCGTATTACTATGCAAAGAAATCCAATTTATCACTCTACTTATACTGGAAAACCACCTGATGAACCTGCAATTTTAGGCCTTGCACTTAATGAAATATTTATTCCATTGTTACGTAGGAAATTACCAGAAATTGTTGATTTTTATTTACCATCTGAAGGTTGCAGTTATCGCCTTGCGATTGTTTCGATAAGAAAACAATATATCGGGCATGCTAAAAGAGTCATGTTTGGTTTATGGAGTCTCCTTAAGCAATTTATGTATACAAAATTCATCATTGTAGTCGATGAAGATATCGATCCACGTAATTGGTCGGATGTAATATGGGCAATTGTAACGCGTTTGGATCCGGCACGTGATTCTACTATTGTAGAAAATACTCCGATTGATTATTTAGATTTTGCATCTCCTACAACTGGTTTAGGCGGAAAAATTGGCTTAGATGCTACTAATAAATGGCCTGGTGAAACATGCAGAACATGGGGAGTTCCAATTAGAATGGATCCTAATGTTAAAAATCGGGTAAATAATATATTGAAAGAATTTGATATCTGAATATACGACATTTTAAGTAAAATATTTTTATAATTCTATGAAATTATTAATTACTTTTGATAAAATAATCATTAAGCTATATGCAAAACTTTCTGTGCAAATTATCCATACTTTAAATGGAAAAATTTGTAAATATTTAGTTACTGGAGTTTTAAAAGATGTAATTTTTAGAAAAATTAATAATTAATTATGTATGTATTTTAATTGCCTTTATTTTAAATAAGGCCACTTGCAAATTTAGAAAACTGATCAATGAGAATTGAATTCATATAATTACAAAAATATTGCCAGATACAATATTAAATAAAAATTAATACTGTTAATTATTTAAATATATTTTCTCGATTTTTTAAAAATAAAAAAATATAAAAATTTTTCTAAATAAAATAATAATGGGATGATTATAAGTTATGTTTCTACTTAAAGATTTTTTATCAATAATTGCAAACGCTTTTCAAGCTCAAGAAAGTAACACTTTAATAAGTAATATATTACCAATTATTTTTATATTTGCAATTCTTTATTTATTAATTATTCGCCCACAAGCTAAACGACAAAAGGATCATAGAAATTTAATTTCCCGATTGACTAATAATGACGAAATTGTAACAACTGGTGGAATTTTAGGTCGAATTAATCGAATACAAGATAATTATTTAATAATGGAAATAGCATATATTTCCAATAAACCCATTGAAATTATTATTCAGAAAAATGCCGTTTTAAATATATTACCAAAAGGTACAATAAAGGAATTATAAAAGCTTTTTTATTTATTTTACATCATTTTAAATTTTGATTTAAACTTAGAATCAGAATTAAAGATGATGTTTTATTAATGAAATGTTACATGATTAGAAATGAATCGTTATTATAAATGGAAATATATAACAATTTTTATTGTCATACTTATCTCTTTCTTATATACCTTACCAAATTGGTATGGATTTTATCCAGTGATACAAATATCTAGTACTAGATTGTCTTACCCAATTGATAAAGAAATTCTAAGTCAAATAAAGAAAACGTTAAGTAAATCTGGATTAGAAATAGATGAAATTTTTTTGGATAAGTATAATAAATCCGGAATTACAGTAATTATTCGAGTCCAAAAAACTGATATGCAATCCCAAATTTGTAATTTATTACATGAAACATTGAATGAAAATATTTATAAACCAGATTATATAGTTTCACTAAATTCATTTCATGCATTACCAAAATTTATGAGAAATTTAGGTTTCTTTAAGCCGAGACCTCTGTCACTTGGATTAGATTTGCGTGGCGGCGTACTTCTTGTGTTCCAAGTTTATACAGAAAAAGCATTAGATTCTTATTATAATTTATTAATAGGAAATATTAAAGAATACTTAAAAAATGAAAAAATTCAATTTACTTGTATTGAAAAATTGGGAATCGATTTAATAATATCGTTTCCAAAATTTGAAAGTTGCAATAATGCTAATACTTTATTGCATATGAAATTACCAAATACTGCATTAAAAAAAATAGAAAATACAGGACGATCTCAATTAGTTATAACACCTAATCCTGTAACAATTTCATCTGTAAAAAAAGATGCATTGCGTAAAAATATAGAAAAATTACGTAATCGAATTAATGAATTGGGAATTACTGAACCTATTGTTCAACAACAAGGTTCAGATCGAATTATGATCCAATTACCTGGAACACAAGACATAATTAGAGCTAAAGATTTATTAGGTCGTACTGCTATATTAGAAATACGAGCTATAGATGATTCATCTGTAGTCACAGAAAGCGATCACGTACCTTTTGGATTTGATTTATACACACAACGTGATGGCAAAACAATTTTAGTTCGGCAGCACAATATTTTAACTGGAGAAAATCTGTGTGATGCTAAGCTTGGATATGATCCATATACACGTCAACCTTTAATAAATTTAACACTTGATGAAAAAGGTTCACAGGTTTTTCGAAATTTTACACGAAATAATATTAATAAAAGAATAGCTGTGATTCTATTTGAAAATGATCTAGCTGAAGTAATAACAACTCCCGTGATTCGTAGTGAAATTCCTGGAGGTCAAGTTCAAATTTCTGGATTTATAAATAATAAAGAGGCTGTTGATATTGCCTTTTTATTGCGTTCAGGATCATTAACAGCACCCATGAAAATTGTTGAAGAAAAAATTTTAGGTCCCAGTTTAGGTATTACAAATATAAAAAATGGATTTAAATCAACGATATATGGTTTTATCATTATTAGTATTTTTATCATTTTCTACTATCGACTTTTTGGTTTATTTTCTTCAGTTGGATTAATCATTAATTTATTTTCACTATGTGCTTTACTTTCAATGTTACAAGTAACTCTAACTTTACCTGGTATAGCAGCTATTGCATTAACTTTAGGTATAGCAATTGATTCAAATGTTTTAATCAATGAAAGAATTCGTGAAGAACTTCGTAATGGTATCAGACCGAGAAGAGCTATTTCTAATGGATTTGATCATGCCTGGAGTACAATATTGGATTCAAATTTAACAATGTTGATTATTGGGTTAGGATTGTTAATCTTCGATTCTGGTCCAATACGAGGGTTTGCAGTTGTTCATTGTTTAGGAATTGCTACATCGATATTTTCATCAGTAATAAGTGTATATGCTCTAACAAATTTTTGGTATGGAAAATATAAGAAGATAACCTCCATCTCTATATAGAACAATAGAGATGGAGGTTATCTAGAAATTAATTTGAACTTTATTTCAAAATAAATAAGTATGGAATTTTTTAAAGTTCGTCAAACAATACCATTTATGCGCTATAAGTTTTCTTTCAATATAATTAGTATTGTTACTTTTATTTTTTCCTTGTTTTTCATTTTTATATACGGTTTTTACCTATCTATTGAATTTACTGGTGGAACAATTATGGAAATTAATTGTGAACAAAATATATCAATAGATGACATACGTAAAATTATATTACAATTAAATTATAGAGATTTTCATGTTCAAAAATTTAGTTCATCTAATGAATTTATGATTCGTTTACCCACTTCTGTTAAAGGTGGAAATGCTGATATGCAAGGTGCAATTATAATAAATTCTTTAAAAGAAAACATTAATTCGTTAATAGAACTTCGTCGCACTGAATTTATGGGACCTCAAATTGGAGATGAGCTAATTTCTAATATTCTAAAATCTTTATGTTTCATCGTTTTTGGAATGATAATATATCTAGGAATACGTTTTAACTGGAAATTTGCCATTGCTGGAGTTATTGCTAATTTACATGACATTGTTGTAGTTCTAGGATTATTTGCATTTTTTCAATGGGAATTTTCTTTATCTACTCTGTCAGGTGTATTGACTGCATTAGGATATTCTGTAAATGAATCAATCATAATTATGGATAGAATACGTGAGAATATTTCGATAGGAAAAACTGATAATTTTAAGCATATAATTAATAAATCTATTACACAAACCATTTCTCGAACTGTTATTACTCATTTTGCAACTCAAATTATGATTTCATCTATGCTGTTTTTTGGTGGACAGCCCTTACATTATTTTGCTACAGCACTTACAATAGGAATTTGGATCGGAATTTATTCATCTATCTTTGTAACCGGTCCTTTTCTCATATGGATTTATACTGATAAAGCATTATCAAAATAATTAAAAACTCACTATTTTTGGAAAAAAATAATTTGAATGAAATTTCAATTCAACTAATTTTAGTTTACATAACATTGTTATTATATTGGTATATTGGATTGATTTCGAATTTTGTAAAACATTTAATAAAATAATATTATTCTATGCAAGAAACTATTCTGAAATATAAAAATCTTTCATCATTTAATAGCGCATCAATTAAAAAATCATTAATTTTTAATTGCAAGCTTTACATACGTACGTTTGGTTGTCAAATGAATGAATATGATTCAAAAAAAATAATTGATATATTAAATGTACACTATAAGATAGAAAGAGTACATGAACCAGAACAAGCAGATATCATACTGTTCAATACATGTTCAGTTCGTGAGAAAGCACAAGAAAAAGTATTTTCAGATTTAGGACGAATTCAATATTTAAAAAAAATTAATCCAGAATTAATCATAGCTGTTGGTGGATGTGTTGCGAGTCAAGAAGGCGAAGATATCATTAAAAGAGCTTCCTATGTCAGCATCGTATTTGGTCCACAAACGTTACATCGATTGCCTAAACTTATTGAAAATTATCAAATAAATAAGACTCCACAAATTGATATTAGTTTTCCAGAAATAGAAAAATTCGATAATATGCCATTAGCTCATGTAAATGGAAAAACTGCTTTTGTTTCAATTATGGAAGGTTGTAATAAATACTGTAGCTTTTGTATTGTTCCATATACGCGTGGTACTGAAATATCTCGCCCATTTGATGATGTATTGATGGAGATTGCTGATCTAGCTATTCAGGGTGTCAAAGAAATTACATTATTGGGTCAAAATGTAAATGCTTATTCAGTACCATTAGATAATGATACTGAATTTGCTGATCTAGCTATGCTACTTGAGTATATACATGAAATTCCAGGAATTGAACGTATTCGATATACAACTTCACATCCTAGAAATATGACGCGAAATATAATTAATATTTATGAAAAATTACCAAAATTAGTATCATTTTTACATTTACCTGTCCAATCTGGAAGCGATAAGGTTTTAGCAGCTATGAAACGCGGTTATACTGCTATGGAATTCAAGTCAATAATACGTCGCTTCCGTGCTATTCGGCCGAATATGACTTTTTCTTCTGATTTTATTGTTGGATTCCCAGGTGAGACAAAAGAAGATTTCGAAAAAACATTAAAACTTATTGAAGAGGTTGGATTTGATACAGCATTTTCATTTATTTATTCACGTCGTCCTGGTACACCAGCAGCTTCTTTAGAAGATAATGTATCAAATGAAGAAAAATCATATCGATTAGAAGTATTACAAAATCTTATAAAAGAACAAGCTTATAAGATATCGAAATCCATGATAGGAACAGATCAACGCCTATTAATTGAGGGCTTTTCACGAAAAAATCCAAATGAACTGATGGGTCGTACTGAAAATAATCGTGTTGTAAATTTTCAAGCTTCAAAAAATCTAATTGGAGAAATTGTTGATGTAACCATTACACATGTTAATACTAATACGTTGTATGCTAAATTAAAACCATAGCAATCAGTAAAATTTGATCGACATAATAAAATTATGAGCAGATTATGATCAAACATAACACTATCAAATGCAATTGGATTGCATCAAATCTAGGAAAAAGTCAGCAGTCTAGAGATCTAGAAATAGGTCTATTAATAGATTATCAAATTCCAATGCCTGATTTACCTGTGGAAGTAATAAGACAATGGATACTAAAAACATTTAATTTTGTTATAAAAAAAAATTGTCCTCTATTGATTAGAGCTAAAAAAATAGAAATTAATTTGTGTTTCGTTGATATAGATACAAGTAGAAAACTTAATAATGATTTCCGAAAACGGAATTACGCTACTAATGTTCTAGCTTTTGAATATGGAATTGATCCGTTAGACATAATGCGAGGCGATATTATAATTTGTCTACCAATACTATTAATTGAAACACTTAATCAAAATAAATGCTTTTTGGACCATACAGCACATTTAGTAATACATGGTGTATTACATACACTTGGTTATGATCATATTAAAAATGAAGATGCCATTTGCATGGAAAGTTTAGAATCAAAAATCTTAATATCTATGAATATAGCCGATCCGTACTTAGACTACTGATTAATATATTATAAAAACTAATTAGAATCTTTTAAAAATTTTATTATACAATCTTCAATCAAATCTGATAGAAAAAAATTAGCAAACAATACCATTATTAATACTGTTGAATTTAATTTTATAGATCGCATTTAATTGATTTACTTAAATTATTAGATGATTAGATTAATTAGTTATATCTCAAAATATCTAACTTAAGAAGATATTTTTTATTGCTATTTATTGTTATTACATCCTTAAAGATTTAGTTTTAATCAAATTAAAAACCAATCCAACTACATTTAGTTGGATTGGAGATGTTTTTTATATCTTAGAATGCTTCACTATTGAAATTTAGAAAAATTATTTAAATATTAATTTATCGATTTATATAATGCAATCATCATTAGATTCTTATTACCTCATTACATGACATAAACAGAATATAAACATTTATTTCTAGATAATTTATATCTAAATTCTTAATTATTAAAAGTATATATGTAAAAATTTAATATCTATTATAGGTATTATTTCCTGTTTTAAAATCTAAAATTTAACCATACTATTTTCTGCAAATTATTTGCTTGATCTAGGCATTCTAATGAAGTTAAATCATTTAAAGAACAATTTCTTAAGAAAATAAAAAACACTAAATACTAATTAATTAAGAACTTTTATTAATATACTATTTGATCAAATTTTCTATAAAATATTAAGTTAATAATATATCTAAGAAAACTTTCAATATATCTAAGAAAACTTTCATTACGAATTTTTTGATTGTATTAAGATTGTATTAAATAAAATATATTTAGAAATAATTTTTAATAAAATTATTAACTCTTTACTTGCATATCATGAAAAACTCATGCAAAATTGCTGATACTGATATTTAATAATCTCTACTTTAGGTATAGTTTCAAATATTAGTAACTTAATATTAATGAAGTTTTATAGATAATTATCAGTAATTAGATGGATCTTCTTATTTTTTAAGGGGATATAGCTCAGATGGAAGAGCGCTTGCATGGCATGCAAGAAGTCAGCGGTTCGATCCCGCTTATCTCCACGATTTTTTTCATAGTCCCCTTCGTCTAGAGGCCTAGGACATCACCCTTTCACGGTGGGAACAGGGGTTCGAATCCCCTAGGGGACGGTTTTTCAATTCGGAGCGATAGTTCAGTTGGTTAGAATACCGGCCTGTCACGCCGGGGGTCGCGGGTTCAAGTCCCGTTCGCTCCGCAAAAAGATCTTTCATTTTTTCTTTCTTTGATATTTTATAAAATTTCAAAGAAAGAATATAGATATCTAATTATAAATTAATAGAACTTACCATAAAAATTCTTTTGATTATACAAATAGAATAAATATTCTAAAGATCTTTTGGTAAATTAATGTGTCAATATCATTAGGGATAATATGTTTTTTGATCAGTATAGTATGTAACGTAACATTTTCTGTTTTTTTAAAACAGGTACGAGTTTATAATATTGAAATAAAACAGGTTATTCTAGGTAATTATTTATCAGCAATGCTATTGTGTTGGTTGTGTTTTTCTGAAGGAATTAATTATTCAATTACTTATTTATTTATAGAAAATAAACTAGTATGGGTTATTTCTGTTTTTCTTGGCATATTATTACCACTAGTATTTATTTCTATGGAAAAATCTTTGTATTATTTTGGTTTGATTCGAAGCGAATTGGCTCAAAGATTATCATTAGTGCTTAGCATACTAACTTCATTCTTTTTCTTCAATGAACGAATTACAATAAATAAGCTATTTGCTATATTTTTAACGTTCTTTTCCTTAAATTGTTTGCTAAATAAATATTCAAATAAAATTGATTTTTTTAAAAAAAACACAGGAATATATACTTGGAAATGGTTACTTTTAGTATGTATTGGCTATGGAATAATTGATATTTTGCTTAAAATAACATCACAAGTTGAAATAGAAATCCCAAGTGTTTTATTTATTTCTTTTGGAATTTCCTGTCTATTAACATTAGCAAATCTGCTAATATGTAAGAATGGGGTTATTTATTGGAAAATAAAAAATATGATTTTTGGTATTATTCTCGGTTTTATCAATTTTAGCAATATTCTAGCTTATATAAATACTCATAAATATTTACCTAATAATCCTATTATGATTTACTCTATGATGAACGTAGGAATTATTATATTGGGATCCTTTATAGGTAAATTACTTTTCAATGAATCCTTAACCAAATTAACTTATCTAGGTTTAATACTAGCAATCATGGCAATTATACTAATGACTTTGTAGATTAATAATATTTGATATATATTTATATATAGTTATAAATAATTTCCATAATATGTAATCTTTAATTAAAGACTAGTATATTATTAAATATTAAAATTATTGCAGATATGGTTTATTATTTTTGTTTTATATCAGATAGATAATTTTTTATTTAGACTTGTAATAAAAAAATCTAAATAATATTTTTATTGGACAAAACTTTTAGGTTTTTATTTACATATTAATAATTTTCGATGAACATAAAAATATGACTAACTACATATATCTAATCAACAGAATTTGTTCTATTAGGTATAGTATTAATGGTTCATACATTAACCAATACAGTTTTCACTGTTTCTTATCTAATCTGATTTTCAGATTTTGATTTTTCTATGTCTAAATTAAGTTCAATCAATCCTAATTTATCTTCTACCTTTATACCGATTCTTGCATTAATAGCTGCGATGGCATCTTTTCAGCTTGGTGCTTCTTTAGCAAAGAGCTTATTTCCTTTAATAGGAGCACAAGGAACTACAGCACTTCGATTATTATTTTCTGCACTTGCTTTATTATGTTTTTTTCGTCCTTGGCGTGTAAGATTAGCTCCAAAGGCTTGGTATATTATTATATTTTATGGATTGGCTTTAGGTGGGATGAATTTTTTATTCTATATGGCTATTCGTACAATCCCGTTAGGAATTGCAGTCGCATTTGAATTTGCAGGTCCATTAACAGTAGCAGTTTTTACATCACGTCGTCTAACTGATTTTATTTGGATAATATTAGCTTGTATTGGATTATCTACTTTATTACCAGTTAGTTTAAATACACCGTTAAACTTAGATCCAATAGGAATTTTATATGCTACAGGTGCTGCACTATGTTGTGGAATGTACATTATATTTGGTCAAAAAGCTGGAACTATACATGGACCCCGTACTGTGGCTATCGCGGTTAGCATTGCTGCTACAGTGGCTTTGCCAATTGGTATTTCACAAGTAGGCATCAAACTTTTTTCATTTAGTACTTTGCCATTAGGGATCGGAGTTGCTATTTTATCAAGTGCTATACCATATAGCTTAGAAATGTATGTACTCACACGCTTACCAGTTCGAACCTTTGGTACACTATTGAGTCTAGAACCTGCCTTTGCAGCAATATTTGGTCTATTATTTCTCAACGAATCTTTGAGTTCAATGCAATGGATAGCGATTGCGGCAATTGTAACAGCATCAGCTGGAGTTGCCACAAATAGAAATAAAAAGAAATAAAAAATAAAATTGCCAGACTTTTCTTATATAAAAGTAAATATAACAATATAAACCAATATAAACAGATAAAGAAAACTAATAATTAAAATAACTCTAAATTTGACGCCAAATTAGAAATAAATGAGGTGTGAGGGATTTGAACCCGCGACCAATTGATTAAAAGTCAACTGCTCTACCGACTGAGCTAACACCTCAGATTAGAAAGAATTTTAACATATTTCAAATAAATAATCGAGTATGTAATTTTAAGATATTGTATCTTTTAATAAAATTATCAATTAATTATTACAAATTAATTGATACAATCCTAATTTTTTTGAATATATTATAAATAATGGATAAGCTTATTATGACAACTATAAGTCTAATTTGTTAATTATTATTAATTAATACAAAAAATACTAGCATAATATAATATAATTTTAAATAAATAAAATACTACATCTTTATTAAAGATATAGCTTGTTAAGATTGAAATCTAATTTGTAAATAAAAAAATTTATGTTTCACAAAATATTTTTGTAAAAAGAATTTTTATTCAATTAAGTTAAGAAATTTCAGATACTTCATACCTTTTCAATTATAAATTATTAAAATATAACTTATAATTTATAACGTATAGTTAAAAATGATAAATTGATCAAACTATTTGAATTAACCTTCTATCTATTATAGATAAACGAATGAATCAATCAATTGTTACTGAGAATAAATCTGTTCTTTGTCGTCGACGACTTGATCCGGAAGATGCACAACATGCTTTATCGGAGATTCAGAAATATTTATTGAAATATCAATTTGAAAAAGATGTATTGCAAAATCAGATCAGTGATGTAAATAATTTGAAAATTACCGATGATTTAAATTTAAAAAAGCATGAAGTGGAACTTCATGCTTTTTTAAATAACTTACATCCTGCAGATATTGCATTTATTCTGGAATCTCTTCCTAAAAATGAACGCCAAACTATCTGGGCTTTAGTAAGTCAGAGCCACGAAGCGGAAGTTTTAATCGAAGTTGGAGATTGGATCAGAGAATCACTAATTGAAGCAATGAATCGTCAAGATTTAGTTGCAGTAACTGAAAATATGGATACTGATAAATTAGCTGACTTAGCACCAGATCTTCCTCCAGATGTAGTTTCTGAAGTACAAAAAGGATTAACAAAAGAAGAACAGGACCAATTAATCGAAGTAATGGGCTATCCAGAAGATAGTGTTGGTTCTATTATGGATTTTGAAATGGTTCGAGTTCGTGAAAATGTAAGATTAGAGGTTGTCTTACGTTATTTACGTCGATTGCATAAATTACCTGATCACACAGATCAAATTTTTGTAGTTGATCGACAAGATAAAATCCAAGGCAGTTTAAAATTAACAAAACTTCTAGTTAGCGAACCAGAAGTTGATGTAAGCGCTGTCATGGATCGTAATTTTTTAACATTAAATCCATTGGATTCTGATTCTGATGCAGCAAGTGCATTTGAACGTTATAATTTAGTGTCTGCACCTGTTACAAATAATCAAAATCGATTAATAGGACGTGTTACAATTGACAGTGTCGTAGATGTTATTCAAGAAGCTTCTCAAGAACAAGCATTGTCTCGTGCAGGATTGCAAGAAGAAGATATATTTGCTCCTATTATTATGGCTTTGCGTAATAGAGCTCCTTGGCTTCTGTTTAATTTGTGTACAGCTACAATTGCTTCTATTGTTGCTTCTCGTTTTGAAAAAACAGTTAGTCAAATTGTTACTCTAGCATTTTTAATGTCTATTGTTGCAGGAATTGGTGGAAATTCCGGTAATCAAAGCATGACTATGATCATTAGAGCTTTAGCTATGGGACGAATCACTGGGCGTAGTCTTTGGCAATTAGTTAGACGAGAATTACTCGTTACACTATTAGTAGGATCATGTGGCAGTTTTTTTGCAGCAGTGTTTGCATGGGCAATATCTAGATCTATTCCAATAGCTTTAGTTATGATGGGTGCTATGATTTGCAATATGCTTGTCGGTGCTTCAGTTGGTGTATTAGTTCCTATGTTACGAGCTAGATTTGGAAAAGATCCTGCTATCGGATCATCTGTACTTTTAACTTTTGCAACTGATTCTTTAGGTTTTTTTATTTTCTTGGGTTTAGCGACACTATTTTTAGTTTAAATTCTAAAATATCTAATTGAAATTAATTCCACTCCTAATTATTTGCATTATTGTTGGTATTTTCTCAATTGAATTCGATAAATTAATAAACTGTTCAACTGATATTTCTCCAGGACGAGCTGTAGAAGCAATTCCTAATTTTTCCCATGGAATATGGGTTGTTAAATGACTAAGCGATTGACGTAACATTTTTCTTTTTTGTGAAAAAGATTTAGTGACTAACATTTTAAATATAGTAAAATTTCTTGGTTTAGAGTAAGAATTAGCAGAACGAGGTATCATACGCACAAAAGCAGAAAAAACTTTAGGAGGCGGATTAAAAGCTTCTGGTGGAACTTCAAAGATTTTACTGATTTGATAGTATGACTGTACCATAATTGATAATCTTCCATAGTCTGGGTTTGATGGTTTTGCAACCATTCGATTTACTAATTCTCTTTGCAGCATAAAATGTTGGTCATGAATTAAGTGTATTGCTGGCATTAGATGAAATAAAATAGGACTGGAAATTTTGTATGGTAGATTACCCATAACACGTATTGATTTTCCAAATTGTCTAAAATCAACTTTTAAAACATCATCTCGAATGATCGTTAAATCTTCTTTAGAAAAAGATTTGTGTAATTTTTCAACTAATTTTTTGTCTATTTCAATAGCAATTAAATGTTTTAGATGTCTAAGAAGAGGCTTAGTTAATGCAGATAATCCTGGTCCGATTTCTATTATACAATCATTTTCTCTAGGAGAGATTGTTTGAATGATAAGATTAATAAAAAACTTATCAATTAGAAAATGTTGGCCAGAATTCTTACGCCAGAATTGATTTTTTGACATATGATACTTATCTGATTTTAAATTATTTATTATTTTTTATTTCATTATTATATGCGAATATCAATAAAAGACCCGTTATATAAATTCTTTAACCAATTATCAAACAATAATTGAATATGTCTTTCTTTTAAAATTTGATGTGCTTGCATGCGTTGTGTTTCCTTAGGAATATTTTGTAAACGACGTTCTTTTACTTGAATTAAATGATATCCAAACTGTGAAGTAATGATTTTGCTAATATCACCAAATTTTAAAGAGTTCATAATAATTTCAAATTCTGGAATCATTTGTCCGGGACTAACCCAATCTAAATCTCCTCCTTGCAAAGCAGTTATATCTTGTGAGTACTGAATTGCCATATCCTCAAAAGAGGATTTACCGGACAATATATAATTTCGAATTGATTCAAGAAAATTTTTAGTTTGATCTGTATTCGTAACTTCTGATAATCTAATTAGAATATGGCTGACTCTTGTTTGAATAATTTTTTCAAATTGATTTTTATCAAATTCATATAACTGATCCTCTGTTTGAATTTTTTTTTCAAAAGTAATTCTTTCATTTTGATCGATCAATTTGAGAATATGAAAACCATTTTTACTTTGTATAATTTCACTAACCTGTCCAGGTTGCAATTTACAAACAGCATTAACAAATAAATCTGGCCAATTGGTCTGTAGTCTTGTTCCTATAAATCCGCCATCTGATGATTCTTGATCATCAGATGATGTGTTTGCGATTTCTGAAAAATCAGCACCATTATTTATCTTTTCAAGTAAAGATTCTGCTTTTATTTTTAAAAAATCTATTTCATCAGGTGTAGCTAGTTCAGGTATACGGATTAAAATTTGCGATAAAGTATAAGATATGGGCTGTGTAGTTTTTTGAGACTTATTTTGGGTTTCTAAAAAAAAATCGATTTCTCCTTCCGATATTTTAATTTTTGGTTCAATAAGATGCTGACGCAAATATTTCATAACAAGAATTTTTTTTATATTTTTTTTATAGCTATTCCAAGTTATACAATTTCTTTCAATTTCGTCACATAACTGATTTATAGAGATTTTTTTATTTTTGGCTATTGATTTAATAATTTGTTCTAATTCATAATCGCTAATATCAATTCCAATTTTCTGTGCTTCTTGTTGTAAGAGAGTTTCTGTTATTAAATTTCTCAGTACTTGATTCTGTATTTCCGATTTATTTGATATATCAATGTTTAAGTTACACAATTTTTTTTCAGTATCGACAATAGAATCTTGAATCTCAGAGACTGTAATAATATTATCATTAATTATAGCGGCAATTCCATCAAGATATTGTCTATTTGTATATGACATAATGCTGTTATTTTCAGCATGAGTTTGTGTAAATATAGAAAATATAAATAATAATATTATTTTTATAAAAAATTGAAATAAATATTTCTGATAAAAACTATTCACTTATTCATACCTTTTGAAAATTGATCTCAAGGATCTTATTTGATAAATCTTAATAATCTCGGGATATTTTTTATTTAGCAAATCTATAAGATAGTTATCTAAACATAATGATCTTAATTCGTAAATTCAATTTGGGAAAAACAATGACATACCTATTTTAGTCTGAAATATATCACGTTCATGTCTTTAGACAACAATTTTAACTATCTAACAATAGTTATTTTCTATTCTAATCATAGAATTATTTTAACGATTTAAAAAGAAGATCTAAAAAATAATTTTTTAAAATTTTAGAGTATATTAGAGTATATAAATATGAATTTTCTTATCAAAAATCGAATATTGAATGGTTATGACAAATCTATTTCGTTTTATTGCCTCATAATTTTTATAGATGATATTGTAATATTTAATAATAATATAGATCACTGTTTAGTATAAACAATAATACTATATATCTTATGAAGATACAGAAATCTTTGGAATGTTTACAAAGCATTTCTAGATATAATTGAAATACCAGAACAGTTTTTATCATTGTCTTTATTTGATAATAATAACCTTTTTTAATAAATCACAGATTAATTATTCGTAATAAAAATACGTTCAAAACGTGTTAATCTAACTAAATAGCATATTAATTATTATAATTTGTATTGAAAAAATTCAACCTCAAACCTCAATTAAAAATTGTCTATATAGATAGATATTTTGATTAAATTTTTGAACTTTGAAAAGAATTGTAATTTGAACTACTTCTTATTTATAATCTTTATAAGAATAATTTTAATTAATTGTAGTAAGATATATAAAAACTAGATAATTTATTTTATCAAAGAATTATTAGGATATTTTGTATTTCTTTCAAAGATTAGTTCATTATTAATAGATAAAATCAATACGATTTCATAAAAAAGATCTTATCAAAATTCCTTTGGATATATTAATTCTCTTTTTGAATATATTCACTTTCTTTATTCTTTATATATCGTAATATCGTGAAAAATGAATTCCATTTTTGAATCTAAAATTCAAACTTAATTTTCTTATGGCATAAAATGTTGAACAATAAAACTGAAATCGGTTCACTGTTCTGTTTTTTATAAAATTATTGTTTAAATTAATACTTTTAAAATTGAACTATATCTTTGAATCAATTTGGAATTCAGATTTTTCAATTAAAAGATTTTTCGTTCATTGAAACTTCAGATAATTTATTGAATATAGGCAATACAAATAGATTATCATTATTTTAAGTTTTTATATCGATAAATTTGGATACAGCCATTCAAATTTTTACTTATTGTTCTGAATTTTTCATATTTATGAATTTCAGAAATTTTATCAGAAAGATAATTATAAAAATAATTACTATCGGAATTTTTTTATATTTCCAATCCATGCAAGATTTTTTAATAATTAATTGTTTATATCTCTAAATTGAAGATTTCAATGATTTTTTATAATTAATTTCATTAGAAAGTAATTTTTTAAAGAAATTAGAATCTGGATATAGGACATTAACTCCATTTCTATTACAAATAATAAAAAATATTAATTATATTATTAATAAAACCTCAAGATTTTTCTACATAATTTTGATCATTTATAAAAATATAAAAATATAACTATATTGCACTATAACATTTCTTTAATCTTGATCCTGATTGACAGGATTAAAAAAATAAACAACGAATATAATAAATAAGTGTAAATATTTATAGCTAAAAAAATAAAATTAGAATACTTTAGACATAATTTTAGTTTTTATCTCTTAAGATCCTGTAAATCGTATTTACTCCAATTGGAAAAATCGTAAATTCACTGTGATCTTGTTCAAACAAATATACAAATATAATTAATCAATTTGAAGATTTCTTATTATGTTTAATTTTGATTTATTTTTTCTTATCTGATTCATTAATTATTAATTCATTTTTTTTGATCTCTGTTTATGAGGAAAGTGCTTTATGAAATTAGAATCGCTTGCGCTTCATCATGGTTATCAATCAGAAAATACTACAAAATCAGCTGCTGTACCGATTTATCAAACTGCTTCCTATACATTTGATAATGCACAACATGGCGCAGATTTATTTGATTTAAAGGTAAATGGAAATATTTACACGCGTATCATGAATCCAACTAATAATGTTTTGGAGCAGCGTATGTCTGCTATTGAAGGAGGTATTGGCGCATTAGCACTTGCTTCTGGAATGGCTGCAATTACCTATGCTATTCAGACTTTAACAAAAAGTGGTGATAATATCGTTAGTGTAAGTCAATTATATGGCGGTACATATGATCTATTCATGCATAATTTACCCAATCAAGGTATTGAAGTTCGTATGGATTCTTGCGAAGATCTTTCAAGACTTTCGGCACTAATTGACCAAAAAACAAAAGCTATATTTTGTGAATCTATTGGTAATCCAGCTGGAAATGTAGTAGATTTAGAAAAATTAGCAAATTTAGCGCATCATCATGGTATTCCATTAATTGTTGATAATACTGTTCCTACTCCTATTTTATGTCGTCCATTTGAACACGGAGCAGATATTGTTATACATTCTCTTACCAAATATATTGGTGGGCATGGTACAACTCTAGGTGGAATTATAATTGATCATGGGAAATTTGATTGGAAATCGTCTCCTAATCGCTTTCCAATGTTAAACCAACCAGATGATTCTTATCATGGAATAATTTATACAGAATCTTTCGAACAAGCTGCATTTATTGCACGAGCTCGCTTAGTTCCTCTTCGTAATACTGGAGCTGCCCTATCACCACAAAGTGCATTTTTATTATTGCAAGGCCTTGAAACACTTCAATTACGCATGGAACGACATTGTACCAATGCATTAATTTTAGCAAAACATTTAGACATAGATCCTAGGATCAAATGCGTCAATTATGCAGCTTTACCAAACAGTCCTTACAATTCAATCTGCAAGAAAATTTGTAATGGCTATGCTTCAGGAATTGTAAGTTTCATCATTAAAGCTAATTCAGATCATATGAGTCGGATAATTGGTGAACGGTTTATTGATGCTTTAAATATGATTCTTAGATTAGTTAATATTGGTGATACAAAATCTCTTGCTTGTCATCCAGCGTCTACGACTCATCGTCAATTGAATGAAAATGAATTAATCAAAGCTGGTGTACCAGCAGGTCTTATTCGAATTTCAGTAGGTATTGAGCATATTGACGACATCATAGCTGATATTGATCAAGCTTTGACAATTTCTTTACAAAATTCTTAAGAAATAAATTGAATTATATTTTCAAATATAATTCAATTTATTTGAAAAGCCAGATTGATTTATATAGCAATATAAAAAAAAGGAGGTTTGACTTTTAATAAAATATATACATTTTTTTTCATTCCTCTTGAATCGGCTGATATTGGCCTTATTATTAATGGTAATGGCTTTGGATAAAAAACTCACAATGCTTATGTACTGATGTAAGTGGTTAATTATTCATTGTTAAGATATTCTTTCTTTTATCAACTTTAATTTAATTATAAGAATAGGAGTTTCTTATGTCCCTGCGTCCTTTGCACGATCGTGTAATCGTAAAGCGCCTGGAAAACGAACGCAAAACTGCTTCAGGTATCGTTATTCCTGACAGTGCTGCTGAAAAACCCGATCAGGGTGAAGTTTTGGCGATTGGTTCTGGTAAGAAAACTGAAGATGGAAAAACCTTACCTGTTGATTTAAAAATAGGTGAAAAAGTTTTATTTGGCAAGTATGCTGGCCAGACTGTTAAAGTAGATGGTGAAGAATTACTTGTCATCCGTGAAGATGAAATTCTTGCTGTAATTTCGTAATTAGATAAATTTTTCCAAGGAAGCTCAAAATGGCTGCCAAGCAAATTTTATTTGGTGATGATGCTCGTGTTCGTATCGTCCGAGGTGTAAATATCCTCTCTAATGCTGTTAAAACTACTTTAGGTCCAAAAGGACGTAATGTTGTTTTAGAACGTTCATTTGGTGCTCCAACTGTTACAAAAGATGGTGTATCAGTTGCTAAAGAAATCGAATTGAAAGATAAATTTGAAAATATTGGGGCACAGTTAGTTAAAGATGTTGCATCTAAAACATCTGATAATGCAGGCGATGGCACTACAACAGCTACCGTACTTGCTCAGGCTGTTGTTCAAGAGGGATTAAAATATGTTGCGGCAGGTTTTAATCCTATTGATTTAAAACGTGGCATTGATAAAGCAGTTAATGCTGCTGTAATTGCGTTAAAAAATCAATCTAAACCTATTACTACCAATAAAGAAATTGCTCAGGTTGGATCTATTTCGGCTAATAGCGATTTTTCAATTGGTGATATTATAGCAAAGGCTATGGATAAAGTAGGTAAAGAAGGTGTTATTACTGTTGAAGATGGAAAATCATTAGAAAATGAGTTGGATGTTGTAGAAGGCATGCAATTTGATCGTGGTTATTTATCGCCATATTTTATTAATAACGCAGATAAACAAGTAGCTGCTTTAGATGATCCTTATATTTTGATATTTGATAAGAAAATTAGCAATATTAGAGATTTATTGCCATTGTTAGAACAAGTTTCAAAATCTAGTCGACCACTATTGCTTATTGCTGAAGATGTTGAAGGAGAAGCACTTGCAACCCTGGTTGTAAATAGTATTCGCGGTATCCTAAAAACAGTAGCTGTTAAAGCACCTGGCTTTGGTGATCGTCGTAAAGCGATGCTTGAAGATATTGCTATTTTGACTGGCGGAATCGTAATTTCTGAAGAAACTGGCATGTCATTAGAGAAAGCTACTTTAGCAGAATTAGGACAAGCTAAACGTATTGAAGTTGCTAAAGAAAATACTACAATAATTGACGGTTCTGGTAATAGTAAATCAATTGAAAATCGCGTCAAGCAGATTCGTGTTCAAGTTGAGGAAGCTTCTTCTGATTATGACAGAGAAAAATTGCAAGAACGTGTTGCTAAGTTAGCAGGCGGTGTTGCAGTAATTCGAGTTGGTGCAGCTACTGAAGTCGAAATGAAAGAGAAAAAAGCTCGTGTAGAAGATGCTTTACATGCTACTCGTGCAGCCGTTGAGGAAGGTGTGGTTGCTGGTGGTGGTGTGGCATTATTGCGTGCAAAACAAGCTATTTCTGATTTAAAAGGTGAAACACCAGATCAAAATGCTGGTATTCGTTTGGTTTTACGTGCTGTAGAAGAGCCACTTCGTATTATTGTATCTAATGCTGGTGAAGAAGCTAGTGTTGTTGTAAATAATGTATTAAGTGGACATGGTAATTATGGTTATAATGCTACTACTGGGACTTATACTGATCTAGTTGAGCATGGTGTTCTTGATCCAACTAAAGTAACTCGTACCGCATTGCAAAATGCAGCATCTGTTGCTAGTTTATTATTGACTGCAGAAGCAGCTGTTGTGGATTTAGTTGAAGAAAAATCTAATAATATACCTTCTCCTGCAACACCAGCTATGCCAGGTGGTGGTATGGGTGGTATGGGTGGTATGGATTTCTGATTTATTCAAAAAGAAACATTATTAGTTCATTTCCAAAAAAAATAAAAAGGGGGGTTAACCCCCCTTTTTATTTTTTCTAAGTTGAAAATCATAAGTCAGCGCAATAGTAAATTTCCTATTTAATTAAACATTAAATAGGAAATTTACTATATCACCATCTTTTAATATATATTCCTTACCCTCCACACGCATCTTTCCAGCTTGTTTGGCACCTATATGATTATTATATTTAATGAAATCTTTATAATCAATAATTTGTACACGAATAAAACCACGTGAAATGTCCGTATGTATTAATTTTGCTGCTTGTTGAGCTTTCATTCCCTTGGGTATTGCCCAAGAACGAACTTCTTTCTGGCCAACTGTAAAAAATGTTTGTAAATCTAACAAATTAAAAGCAGTTTTTATCAAATGATTTAATCCTGATTTTTCTATTTTCAAATCATCTAAAAATTCTAGACGATCTTCAGGATTAGGTAATTTACTAATTTCTTCTTCAAGAAGAACAGGAATTTCTATAATTGGTATGTTCGATCTTTCAAAAAATTTATATAAATGATTTAATAGATGTATATTTCTAATTCTATCATTGCTAATGTTAGCAATATACATGATTGGTTTAATCGTTAAAAACGATATTGATTCAATTAAAGATTTCTCATAAGAAGAAAAATTTAATTCACGAATTGGTTTTGTTTGATTTAATTGAGTAAGACATATTCCTAATATCCTTATTAATTGTTTAGTATTCTCCTTTTTTGACAGAGCTTTCAAAGCTTTTTCTGCTGTTTGAATATCAGATAATATTAATTCTTCTTCAATTGTTTTGATGTCATCTATTGGATCAATTCTTTCAGAAACATGAGTTATTTTATCATTCTCAAAACAACGAACAACATTAAGAATTGCATCAACATTTTTAATATGTGAAAGAAACTGATTTCCTAATCCTGCACCCATACTTGCCCCAGATACTAAACCAGCAATATCGACTAATTCAATAACAGATGAAATAGTTTTTTTAGGTTTAATTAATTCAGTTAATTTTATTAATCGTAAATCTGGAACTTCTACAACTCCAAAATTAGGTTTTATTGTACAGAACGGGTAATTATCAGCAGTAACACAAGAGTTTGTTACAGCATTAAACAAAGTGGATTTACCAGCATTGGGTAACCCAACAATACCACAACGCAAAATCATATGATAATTCCTTTCTTAAATATAGATAAATTTATATTTAGAAAACTAAAATAGAACATACATATTAATTATTAAAGAAATAATTAATATGGGACCAATATTAAAAATAGCGTGTAAAACTATGGATGAACCAATTCCAAATTTTATGCGTATCCATCCTAACACTAAACCAGTTATCCATTGTGGTAAAGTTAAAAGAGGTAATGTTATAAAAGTAATTTCATTTAAAACAAAATTAAACAGATGTATATTTGCAAATAGTAATGCAACAATATGGAATATCCAAGGGAAAAAATTGGAATATGTATTCCAATAAAATGTCTTTTTATAATGTTTTGGTTGTCCAAATGGATAAAAAATTCCAATAAGTATAATCCCTAAAATAATTATAGAAATTGGTTTAGGACCTAATAAAAATATAGGTATCAAAAATGGAAATAAATAGATTATTTGATCTGGTCGGCATAGAATATAACGAAATAACATTTCCTCAATAATAGGTGCCCATAAAATTGCAGTTAACCATGGAATATTAGAAATATCCAATTTATGTTGTACACCTGTTTTATTTACAATTAACATCGTAATTGGACTAAAAATTAACAGATTTATTGTCCATAAAAATATGGCCCATAAAAATAGTTTTTTAAAATAAATTTTTGGTAAAAAATCTAATATTGGAGAATAAACAAAATCCATTTTATTAGAATTATTAGGAATAAATCTTGGATTTTTTATAAAAAGCCAGCAATCTGCCAATTCTGAATAGAATGAATGATTATTTTTTAATGTAGTCATTGATAAAATCAAACCTTATTATTACTATATAATTTCTGTATTACCATATCGAATCCTTCTGTCAAAATATTAGAAATTAATCTGCAATTCAAAGAAATTACTTTTTCAATAGATTCTTGATCTCTTTTTTGTGAGGGATATAATACAAAATCAGTAATTTTTTGGGATAGACCCAATGTACGAGGATGACCAATTCCAATTCTTAATCTCCAAAAGTTTGAATTATTTAATGCAATTTCAATACTTTTTACCCCACGATGTCCAGCATGCCCACCCCCCTTTTTAATTTTTAATTGGCCGGGCATAAGATCAAGCTCATCATGTATAACTAAAATTTTTTCTGGATTTAATTTAAAAAAATGACTTATTATACTTACAGCTTGACCAGATTGATTCATATATGTTATTGGCTTAAACAAAAGTAACTTTCCATCAGTTATAGTAATTTCAGTTAGATATCCTAAAAAGTTTTTTTTCAATTTAAAAACAATATCTAAATTTTTTGCAATGATATCAATCATTCGAAATCCAGTATTATGACGGGTCATTTCATAATTAATACCTGGATTTCCCAATCCAACAATAAGATATATTGGAATTGACATATAAACTTTCCTATTAATAGGACAATTAATCTTTAAATTTGTATTCCTATTATTTTTTGTAACTACTGAGATTCATAAAGAATTATTACCCATAATATGATTGTTATATTTAATACCAATTTGTAAATAGGTATCAGATAAATGATAATTATTTCCAATATTGATTTTAGATAAATCAAATTCAATATACTTAGATAATACTTCAGATAAACAAAAAATATCAATTTTCGTAATAAGATGTTTCATACCAGAAATGACTGATTTAATTGCTGGAAAGATTTCTGAATTTAAGAAAAATATCGATATTTCTATATTTAGAATCTGATTCTAATCAACACGTTGAAAATCAATATGCAAAATTTGCTTTTTATAAGGATGCCACTGAACTGATCGCAATAAAACACGTTCATATATATTACAATCCGTTAATTGCATTTCAAGAACTGATTTATGAAACTCATCTTTTTTTAAAGCATGATAAATTTCGTTGTGATTAAGTTTAATATGAATTGATTTGCTATTTTTAGCACAAATGACGGCTGGAATAAAACCAAGTCGTCTTAAAAGACGACTTGAATTAGTACCATGTTCAATACGCGTTACAGCACTGAATTTCATTTTTATCAGACTCCAAAAAGAAATATAAGAATCGTATTAGGATTCTTGACATACTGAAATATTCTATTAAAAAATAACTATAAATTAGAAGTTTATAAACAAAGATACATATAAACATTCTTTAAATTTATAATTTAATCAACAAATAATGAACTAACTGATTCAGCATTTGAAATTCGTAAAATAGTTTCACCTAATAATGCTGCGCATGATAATTGACGAATTTTTTTACAACTCATAGCGTGTTCCGATAATGGAATAGTATTAGTAACTACTAATTCATCTAGAGCTTCATTATTGATTCTATCAATAGCAGATCCAGAAAGAATTGGATGGATACAATAAGCATATACAGCTACTGCACCACGAGATTTCAAAGCTTGAGCAGCTTTACAAAGAGTTCCAGCAGTATCAACCATATCATCAACAATGATGCACGTTCTTCCATCAACTTCACCAATTATATTCATAACTTCAGATACATTAGCGCGAGCTCGTCTCTTATCTATAACTGCTAAATCTATTTCAAGCTGTTTAGCTATAGCTCTAGCGCGGACTACACCGCCAATATCAGGAGAAACTACTAAAGGTTTTGAAAGATTTTGACGCCAGATATCACCAATTAATACAGGGCTCGCATATATGTTGTCAACAGGGATATCAAAGAATCCTTGAATTTGATCAGCATGTAGATCCATTGTTAAAACTCGATCTATGCCAGCAATTTGTAACATATTAGCGATAACCTTTGCAGATATAGGAACTCTTGCAGAATGAGATCGTCGATCTTGTCTCTCATAACCAAAATAAGGAATAGCTGCAGTTATTCGACTGGCTGATGCTCTTCGAAGAGCATCAGCCATAAGCATAATCTCCATGAGATTATCATTAACTGGAGAACAGGTAGGCTGTAGAATAAAAATATCCTTACCACGGACATTCTCATTAATTTCAACCATAACTTCTCCATCTGAAAAACGATCAACTATTACTCGGCCTAATGATATGCCTAAATGATTTGCTACATCTATAGCAAGTTGCGTATTTGCTGTTCCTGTAAAAATTAAAAAATTATTGATTACCATTACAGAAAACCGTTTTTTGTTCTAGATAAATAGAAGTATGAAAAGAGAAATAACGATATAAAAATAAAATTACAAAGTTAAAATTATATTTACAGTACTACTAAATATTTTTCCTAAATTATATTATATAAACTGGGGAAGAAGGATTCGAACCTTCGCATGCCGGAATCAAAATCCGGTGCCTTAACCAACTTGGCTATTCCCCAATGATTTTTTTATTTAATTTCTTACTTTTTATCTATAATCCAACCCCGTAAGGGATGTTCAGACAGACTTGAACAAATCTGCATCAACCGAAATTGAGGTGGTGGATTAATTATATCATTACTGTTACTATGCATTGCAGCAATTATCTTATTTTTTGCTAAAATTGCATCCTTAATAGCGGTATATTCTGCATATAAACAAGAGCCGGATCCTGACATACGATTTTTTATTCCATACTTAATAAGCCATTGAGCAGTCTTGCGTATTTTTGGATGTCTATGATAAACAATTTCCTCCAAATCATTTCTGCCAAAAGAAGAATCAGAAAAATCTAGAAATTCTTTTAGTTTTACGTAATTTGAATATCTTGTCAAATTTTTATCTGAAAAGATATTAGCAGTTATAACGTTATCATCAGGTTGTAAGATCAAATAATATTTTTTCGGCAAAATAACAGTACTTAAATACTCTCCAATATTTTCTGCAAATGCAGAAGTACCAAAAATAAAAATAGGAATATCAGCACCTAATTTTAATGCTAATTTCATTAGATCATTACGAGATAGATTAGTTTTCCATAATCGATTTAACACAATTAATACACTCGCAGCATTACTTGAACCACCACCTAAACCACCTCCTTGAGGAATAACTTTTTCTAATGTAATGTGTACTCCTTGATGTGTTCTAGTTACTTGTTGTAATATACGAGCAGCGCGTATTATTAAATTTTCTGGTTTATATTCAATGGATAGAGAGGTTTCGCAACTAATTATTCCGTCAGAACGTATTTCGAAGCCTAGTATATCATTTAGATTAATAAAACGAAAAACTGTTTGTAAAATATGATAGCCATCAGGCCGAGATCCATTTATATGTAAGAACAAATTAATCTTAGCTGGAGATGGAATATCATATAGACTTTTCATAATATATTACTATATTACAGAACATGTTATACATTCTATTTAATTGTAATGTATAATTTTTCCAATTTAAATTTAGAATTTAATAGAAGATAAGTTGTTTCCGTATTTTAAATGTAATAAAATATATAAATTAATCAATTCATTAAAAATATTCAAAATTATATAAAAACCCACCAATTCTTCTTTTTAGAAACTAGTAAATTTCTACATAGAAAATTTCTACATAGAGAATAATACTCTAATAATAAAGAATTATGAGTGAAATTTTATTCAGAAACAAGGTAATGCCAATAATCAATCGAAAAAATTTTAAATATTATTACATCATTTCACGATAATGATCATATTGAAAATCCTTTCATATTTGTCTTAATGAAATTTTCTAAAAAATTCATCTAATCTAATGAATAAATTAATCATCATTACTGTTTATAAAACATTTAAAATAAATAGATTTTAATAAATATTGAAATTATTTATTTTAACTTATCTACAAAATTTTTATTTTTTATCTTTTTTATTTTTTATCTATTAAAACGAAAGAAAATTGATATATAAATACCTAACATGATCATGAGTTCAGTATTTAATTTTAACAACCATAAAAAATTTCTTCTCAAATTTTATCAAAAATAGGTAAGAAGTATTTTTATTTGAAAGTAATTAAATGGTTGATGATATCTTTTTTTATATATTTAGTATATTGTTCTATTTTTCACTTTAAGAAATAGAAACCAAATATCATTAAAAACTAGTTTATAAAAATTTAATAAATATGTATTTAAAAAAAACTAATCGATCTAATGTTATTAGGATATAGATGATTACTTAATATTAAATTTATGTTATAAAGGATTATAAAAAAAGAAAAGAATAAGAGAAAACAAAAAATAGCAAATTAGAATTTATTATTGATTCTTTTATTTCGTTTTTTTTATGTTTTAGAAACTTTTCATCAATATTATTATTAAACTAATATGAAAGATAAATCCGATCAAATCAGTGAGCTTATACGCATCCGATTAAGTAAATTAAATCCTGATATATTAGATATCAAAGATGAATCCAAGTATCACATTGATCATCATGATAATAAAAGAAATGCAAAACATTATTATATTGATATAATATCTTCTCATTTTTCCAATTTGTCATTTGTTGAACAGCATAGATTAATATATCATCAATTAGATGATTTGATTCCATTTCCTATTCATGCTTTAAGATTAAATACAAAAGCTTCGATAAAAAAATAATTTTATGAAATATATAATTTCTAGTGCTTTTCTTTTTATTTGTTTTACTATATTTAGTCAAGATCTTGCTATAGTAAATGGTCAACCAGTTACTTATGAACGCGTAGATCAGTTTATAAAATTATTGCTAAATCAAGGTGCTGTTGATTCAGAAGAATTACATGAACAAGTTAAACAAGAAATAATAAATCGACAGATTTTTTTACAAGAAGCAAATAAGATTGGTATTCCGGAAAGAATTGATGTTCAAAATGAATTAGAATTTGCAAGAGAAAGCATTATAGTACGCGCTTTAATGGATGATTATTTGGATAATAATTTAATTTCGGATATAGAGATTCAAACTGAATACAATAAACTTAAGAAAGAAAAAGGTAATATTGAAGAATTTAAAATTCGTCACATTCTTTCAAAAGATGAAACTGAATCTATTAAAATTTTGAAAAAAATTAAAAAAAATAGAAAAAAATTTGGTTCCCTAGCTAAGGAAAATTCTAAAGATTTTGGTAGTGCTGAAAAAAATGGCGATCTAGGATGGATCACATTAGATGACTATGAGCAATCGTTTGCAGAAGCAATTAGAAATATGAATAAAGATGAAATAACTAATCAACCTATACAAACACGATTTGGTTGGCATATTATTCATCTAGAAGATATTCGTTCTATAGAATTTCCATCTTTAGATCAAGTACGTTCCCAAATTGAAAATATACTACATCAGAGAATGTTACTACATTATCAAAAAAATCTTCGAGATAATTCGATTGTTTTGGAAAAATAATCGAATTATCTTATATTTATATAAACGGACTTGACTTATTTAACTAATTCTTAGTAATGATTTGAAATCGTTTTCATCTAAGATTTCTATACCAAGTTTTTTTGCATATTGAAATTTATTACCTGGTTTTTGACCGACGATTACATAGGTTGTATTCTTTGATACATGATTGTGTACTTTTCCTCCAGCCAAACGAATATACTGCGTTGCTTTATTACGAGGTAATGTTTTCATTATACCGGTTAATACAAAATTTTTTCCACTTAAATAGGTTTCATAGGTATTTTTATAAACTGTAGGATGGATTCCCTGATTTTGAAGAAATTTAATCATTTCACAATTATTTTTTTCATTAAAAAACATTCGGATTGAATATGCTACAAGATGAGAAAAATGATATTTTGAAATTAAATCTTCCTTACTTGTTCTCATAATGGTTTCAATATTACCTAATTTTTTAGCAATATCTCTTGCAGTTACTATTCCTATATTTCGAATGCCTAAGGCAAATAAAAAACATTCTAATCTTGGATTTTTAGAAAATTGAATTGCATATAATAAATTTTTGGCAGATTTTTCCCCCATATGTTTCAAATCAGATAAGTCTTGAAGCGTTAAATTGTAAATATCTGCTAAGGAATTAATTTTTTTACGATTGAAAAGTTGTTCAATTAATTTTATACCTAATCCTCTAATATTAAGGGCATTTCGACTAATTGCATGTATCAAATTTTGTTTACGTTGAGCTTTGCAAAATAAAGTAGCAGTACATCGTAGTATTATTTCATTTTTATATCTTTTTAAAGCAGATTTGCAAATCGGGCAGAATTTTGGCATAGAAAATTCTATTGTCTTATTAGATCGTAACTCCAATACTGGACCAATAATCTCAGGAATTACATCGCCTGCACGACGCACCGTTACTACATCACCAATGCGTATATCCTTATTTCGAATGTGATTTTCATTATGTAATAATGCACTAGATATCATAGCACCACCAACAAATATCGGTTTTAGATTTGCTATTGGTGTAATCGCACCTGTTCTACCAACTTTTATTCTAATTCCTAACAATACTGTATTAGCTCTTTCTGCAGAAAATTTGCGTGCTATAGAAAATTTTGGTGCTCGCGAGGAGAAACCTAAATTGTCTTGTGCTATAAGAGAATTTACTTTATAAACTACTCCATCAATGTCATATGGTAAAGATGCTCGTAATTTTTCAATTAATCTATAAAAATCAAATAAACCTTCTAGACCTAGAACATGTTTGTTGTATTTGCAATTTATAGGTAGTCCTAAAGAATTTAACCATTTTAAAATCATTTCATGCGATAAAAATGGTAGATTGGATTGAAAAAAATTTAGATCAGGTTTATAAAAATTACTTTTATTATTATTTAATTGAATATCTCCCCATCCATAAGCAAAAAAATGTAAGAAACGATTTGAACTGACATGTTGATCTAGTTGTCTTAGACTACCTGCCGCTGCATTACGAGGATTGACGAATGTTTTTTTATTGTAAAGCTTCTGAAAAGAGTTTAAATATTCAAAGTCTTTTTTGTACATTATAATCTCACCACGTACCTCTAAAACTTTCGGTATCTTTCCTGAAAGTTTTAGAGGTACGGATTTAATTTTACAAACGTTAGCTGTAACATCTTCACCAATTTGACCATCTCCACGCGTTGCTGCATATATTAAATTTCCATTTTCATAACGTATATTAATAGCTATACCATCTAATTTTAATTCACAGAAATAATCTACTTCTTGATTAGAATTTAATATATGGGCTTGACATAAAGAACGCTTCACACGAAGATCAAACATCTGTACTTCTTTTTCATTGAATGCATTATTTAGAGAAAACATCGGAACAGTGTGTACGATATTATTAGATGAATTCTGTGGTTTTATACCAATATTCTTAGTTGGAGAGTTAGAATCTACTAAATGTGGATAATCTTTTTCAATTTTTATCAATTCGTACATTAAAGAATCATATTCTGAATCACTGATGCGTGGTTCATTATCAATATAATAATATCTATTATGTTTATTGATTTCTTTATACAAGAAATTGAGTCTTTCTCGTATTGATTCTAAATAGTCCATGATGATATTTTTATGAAAAAACCCGTTGTGCCCTTAAGCTTCCAGCGGGAAGATTTGCTTGGTATAAACTCTGAAAAATTTTTTGTAATTGATTATCAACAATTGTTTCAATACCATAAGATAAAGCTTTACCCTGATCATCAACAAGGTTAGCATCTAGAAAATTTGCCAAATTACGACTTATTTCAACCATATATCCGAATAATCTAGAATGTGGAAATGAATTTGGTATATCTAAAACTAGATTTAGGTATCTAATATTATTTTTTGTATTAGTGTCAGAAAGTATGCTATCTTTAGATTCTAAATAGAAAGATACAGAACCATTTTTAGATAACCAAATCAGTCTTGATTCAAAAAATATAAAACCAAATTTATATGCTTTATCTAAAATAATACTTCCTGATTTTGGATTATTAAGTATCAAGGTTAGAACTATCTGAAAATCTAAAATCTTACATAATGCATCAAGTTGATTTGCTCTGTCTAATATTATTTCTTGATTTGGAATATCAATAGAAGAATTAAAATAATTTGTCATATCTTGTAAGCATTTCCATGTTTCTGACCATTGAATTGCAGTTAATGGCCCTGATCGATTTGCTAAAAGTATTGCAACTTGCATTGAAGTATATATTTCATTAGGATGAATATAAAAACGATTCTTACCATTCTTAGTTTTCATAAATATCCTTATAGGTTTGTATCTGATACTATATAATCTTTCTATATACGGTAATAGATTGATACCTTTGGTAATTCTGTTAAAAGTAATTCCTATTGTTCCTTCGCATCCAGGATCAGGTTCATCAATGTATTCATTATATTGATAATTGTAATAATGATCTTCATCATTCAATTTTTTATTTATTGATATTAATGATCGTCTCTTTTTGATAGAGAAACCCATTTTGTTTAATCGAAAACCTTGCAATAAATTAAATCCAAATAATAAAGTTAATGTACCTAGGACGGTTAATCCAATCTGAAGTTTATACATCTTTCTAAAATATTTTAAGCGTTGAAAGAAACAGACAGAAAATACAACTCTGCTGATTTTTATCACAACATTACTCGAACAAATAAACTAGATCAATCATTAAAAATAATCGATTTTTATTTTGAATTCCATTTAATGGTTTTAACAAACTAAGAAATAAATATAGAACTCGATATATCAAGTTATAAATAAAATGAGTCAAATATATTAGAATATTAAAAATATAGTTCTATAAATAAATATTATTCACATCAAAATTTTATGTTTTAACAGGAAATTTTTTCTAAACTAGATCTTATTTCATTATAAATTAAAATTGTAAATTTTAGTTAATTATTATATATATTTAGATATAACGAAATTAAATGCTTTTGATAAAAAATCCATTTCAAATAGCCAATAAGTAAAAGAAGCTTCCATTTTTTGTAAAAACGATTTATCTTTCTATTTTATTTTAGTTTCACGCTACAATTTATTTTAATATTGCCTTACAGAACATGATTATAATAAATCTTTAATTTGAAAATTTAAAGATTTATTATAATCATGTAATAATTTTTAATTATTACATTATATTTATTTAAATAGTCTTTATTTTATAATTTTTATTTGATGTCAACTTTCCGAGATTTATTTATTTTTAAAAAATAAAATTTGCATATTTCATAAAGACATAATCTTTATTTTTAATAAAATTATCTTAAAATATTAAAACTAATTAGCAATTAATTAATTTCTAATTGGTAATTTAGATAAAAAATAAGAAGAATAAAATAATTTAGGCTTAAACATTAGCTAAATTCTAATCTGTAATATAATTAATTTATATTCTAAAAATTTCTGTAATTCACTGAAATTTAAAAAACATATTTACTTATACATATCATTAAAAAATCTAAGTTCATATTTTTTTTAATCCCTATTAAACTTTTATATATTATGTATAATAAAGCACTTCTAATTTAGATATAAAATTAGAAATGAAAGATCTCCGACATAAAATCTTAAAGAATATTCCATATTCAGTATCGGAAAATATTTGATTAAATTATTTTATTTTCTAAGAATATTTAAATCTTCCCAAGCATATGCTTTATTTGAAGGGCTACGCAATAAAAAAGCAGGATGATAAGTAACTATAACAGGTATAATGCTTCCATTATTTAATTTCAAATAGTGCGTCTTTCCACGTAGATTAGTTATTGAAGTATTTGTATTCAAAATAACCTGAGCTGCAAACCGTCCCATAGTAAAGATTTTTTCAGGCTTAAGTAATTCAATTTGTCTCATGAGATATTGTTTACATGTTTGGAGTTCTTGAAAATTAGGATTTCTATTTCCGGGTGGTCGACATTTTACAACATTTGTTATAAAAATATTATTTTTACGTTTTTTACCAATTGCATCTAACATTTCATCAACTAAATTACCAGAACGTCCAACAAATGGTAATCCATTTAAATCTTCTTTTTCACCTGGTGCTTCCCCTATAATCATCCAACGAATTTCTGTATTGCCTGTACCAAAAACAACATTTTTTCTTGTTTTGCAAAGATTACAAGCTGTGCATGTCATAACTAAATGACGTAATCTTTCAAAATCATTAGTTATTGCTCTATTTGAAATGAATTGCTGTTTTAATGACTGTTTATTATAAACGATAGATGATTTACTATTGATTATTGGAAAATAACTATGATTCTTAGATAAGAAAGAAGGCCGTAATTCTTCTAATTTTTGAAGTTTCCAATTAGGAAATATAGTTGTTTCTATTCCTAGTTCTTCTAACCATAATTTCTGTAAAGAATTGATATTTAATGGAATCCAATTAGCCATTGATTTACAACGATTAATAAATAAAATAAATTGAATAAGTTATAAATAAATACAAAATAAAGAATTTTGATTATTTAAAATATTAATTTTAAATAACTTATTTCAATATGAAATAACCCTTAAAAAATAGGACTTATTTTTAATTTCAGATTAATTAGTGATTCAGATATAATAATACACTAATTTTGTAATTGATCATTGAAAATAAAAAGATTGATTAATCAAAACTAATCTGAAACAGAATAATATGTCTGACAAATTAGGCATATTGCAAATCAATGCATATTCATTAATTTCATATTTCTTCTAATTATTACTGACTGAATAAAAATTATAATATATTCATATATATTACGATATTATGAACAATCTCTTAAAAAGACTATTTTTCAGAAATTATGAACTTTTCTTTAAGATATTTGCGTTCTGAAATAGTAAGTGCTATCTTATTTCGAATGTATAGCGGAGTTACATTATCTGGTATGCTAAATTTTCCTTGTAAGAACATCTGTTTTCCAACTTTAGCTACTGAGCGTGCATTAGGTTTTAGATCTGCGGATCGTTTCCAATTTATTAAAATTTTTTTTACATCAATTCCTTTTATATTCCATCCATTTCCTGCTAATAATGGTTCTAGTTCTAGATTAGAGTATGAAGACCAATAAGATAGTTTAGAAATAATCCACTGCTCTACATCATAAATAGAAATCAATATAGGTTCTTGTAAAGTATTCCAAATAGGATATTTCTTGGTATTCAAACATGTTTGATATGCTGCTAAATAAACTTCATTCATCCGTGCATCTAAAGCTACAAAAACTATTTGATTTAGATTAGGTTCTACTAATTCAATTACGGCTTGATGTGATATAACAGGCAATATAGGAATATTTAGAGCAAAACTTATACCTTGAGCTATACTACAACCAACACGCAGCCTAGTAAACCAGCCTGGTCCTTGATTAAAAGTTACTGCTTGCAATTTTTCTATACTTAAATTTGCTTTTATAAGCAAATTATCGATTATTGAAAATATAGATTCGATATTATCCTCTTCTTCTGAAGTTTCATATTCAAAAAAAAACATATCCTCAGTTTTGGTATTAAACTTTAAAATTGCAACACTCCAAAATATTGAAGCAGTTTCAAAAGCTATTAAATTTATCATCATAATAATAATTATTATTTATAATTAAGTTGAATTTTTATTAAGTTTTTACATTTTATTTAAATATTTTTCTATAAGTCATATCTAATATAGATAGAATATGATCATTTTATCTTAATTACTTTATTGTAGAAACAATTAAGATGAATTGAATAAAACTGTTTAATAACAAATATCATTTTAGTCTAATCAAATTAACTTAATGTATTTCTAACGTTTCTAAAAAATAAACTTCAGTTTATAATTAAGATTATATAAATAAGAATACTTTGTATTTATTGCGGCACTGTAGTGAAAAATTCTTTAGAAATTAATAAAATAATTTTTTCATTCGGTTACAAATTTTAAAAGTTCTTTCAATAAAAAGAATATGTTGTATTTTATTACTTTTAATGACTAACTTGACATTCAAAGTCAAAAATCATAGAATTTTCGAAGCGCTTTATTTCTGTTTTCAGAGATTTGTAATTTACTATTTATTAACACAGTATAGTAGAGTTATCTCTGTTTTTATTAGATTAAAAAAATTTGATAAAATCTATGGAAATGAAAGAATTAATGGATTGTTTGATTTCTAAACTTAGGATTTCATATGAAAACTGTTGGAGATAAATTAGAGCCATTCAAAATTAATGGTGTTAAACCAGGATTTAATTATCATAA
Organism: uncultured Burkholderiaceae bacterium; assembly: GCA_964620485.1. GTDB lineage: Bacteria > Pseudomonadota > Gammaproteobacteria > Burkholderiales > Burkholderiaceae_B > CAZTUH01. The sequence continues at coordinate 271,035 of CAZUGU010000008.1, forward strand.
AGAAAATGAAATTTCTGCTTTTGAAAGCATTACAGAAAATTCTTTTCCGGATAAATGGAAAATAATATATTTTTATCCAAAAGATTTTACATTTGTCTGCCCTACAGAAATTGTAGGATTTAATAAGTTAGTTAATGATTTCTTAGATCGAAATGCCATTCTTATGGGAGGATCAGTTGATAATGAATTTGTGAAGTTAGCATGGCGTCGAGAAAATCCAGATTTAAATAGATTAGCCCATTATCAATTTAGTGATATTACAGGATCTTTGATAGATCAATTGGGCATTCGACATAGAGATGATGGCGTTGCTCTTCGTGCTACATTCATTGTTGATCCTAATAATTTCATTCAACATGTCTCTGTTAATAATTTGAATGTTGGTAGAAATCCTATTGAAATTTTACGTTTACTCGATGCATTACAAACTGATGAATCGTGTCCCTGTAATCGTTCTATTGGTGGAAAAACTATATAATCATGAAATGCATAGAGATAATAAGTGCAGATTTGCCGGATTGGTCTAAAGATATTCGACTTAATCTTAGTTCTGTTATTGAACATTCTTCTTTAGATATTGAAGAGGCTTTGGGTTCTGCGCTAGCAACCTCCTTTTCTATTCGAGATACTTTCTTAGTTAAGAATTTTAAGGAGAGTTTGCCAGAAAATATTGCAAATGCTGCACTTATTGCTGCTTCACTTATGGGAATGAATAATATTTGGTATTCCTATGTAGGAATGGTAGATGAAGAGAAATTTCAAGAACTTCCTGCTCAACTTCGTATGGGTTCATATTCGACTCATGGATATATTCAAAAAGAACGTTTTGAAATGTTTGCACTAGCTTCTTCTATTGTTGGAAAGTGTTCAGCATGCACAAAAGCACATTATAAAAATTTAAGAAACTCTGGTTTCACTTTAGAAAAACTGCGTGATATAGGTCGTATTGTTTCTGTGGTTAATGCTGTATCTCAAGTACTTAAAATAAGTAGGTAAATTACAAAATAAATAATAAGACCTAATAAAATTAAGAGTCTATCTTATTAAGATAACTTGTTTTATTAATTAGAGTTATTGCTGTAGCTGATATAGCTTCTTTCCTACCAAGATATCCAAATCCTTCATTTGTTTTGACTTTAATGTTAATTTGTGATTTATGGATTTTTAAATTCTCTGAAATTCTTTCAATCATTCCTGATATGTAAGGTGCTATAATGGGTTCTTGTGCATGAATGGTTGTATCAAGATTAACAATACTCCATCCAATTTCATTAATTTTTGTTATTATTTTGGATAACATATTTAAACTGCTTTGATTTTGATAAATTGGTTCAGTATTAGGAAAATGTAAACCAATATCACCTAAACCAGCTGCACCTAATAAGGAATCTATAATTGCATGTAGAAGTACATCTGCATCAGAATGACCAAATAATCCATGTGTATATGGAATTTCTATCCCACCTAAGATTAATGGACGATTCTTAACTAGAGCATGAATATCAAATCCTTGCCCTATACGTAAAGTGGAATTCATAGTAATTTCTCCATGATTTCAAGATCTTCATACCAAGTTAATTTAAAATTACGAAGCGTGCCTCTTAATAATAAGGGTCTATATCCATTTTCTACTATAGCAGTTGCTTCATCCGGTATATCCATATTAGATTTTATTAAATTTATTAATGATCTTTTTAAGATATCGGCTCGAAACATTTGTGGTGTTTGAGCTAAACAAAAATCTTTCCGATTGATTAATACTTTATTAATGCGATTCTGGCCATTTTTAATAGAATCTATGATCGGCATAGCTAGTATACCGCCGACTGAATCTTTGAAGCATATATCAATTAAGTTACTTAAATATATAAGAGGCAAACCTGGTCGTACAGCATCATGTACTAAGACCCAATTTTTATTAAAAAGACTTTTGTCTAATAAAGCATTCATAACAGTTTTAGCACGTGTAGATCCGCCACATCTCTTTATTATAATTTTTGGTAAACCTTCTAAGGTTTTTTCAACCAATTTATCCTCTTTAGAGGTAGCAACTACAATACGCATGATTCGTGGTTCAGCTAATAAAGCAAGGATTGTATGACGTAGTACTGGAACTCCTGCAAGGGTCCAATATTGTTTTGGAATTTTATTATCTTTTTTAGGAACTGTAATCGAAAATCGATTACCAATACCAGCATTTGGTACAATTGCAACCAAAAAATTTTTCATGTATAACACCAAAATAACATTTAACAATGATGCATCCATATAACTTATGAATACAATATCAAGATCAATAAAATCAAGATCACAAATTCCTTTGTGTAATGAAATAATTTCTTCTTTAGAAAAAAACCAAAAATTTACACAAGATAGACAGCCTGGTTCTAGTAATTCTTGGCTAATTGCAGATTTAGCCAATTATAGTAATTGCCCATTAGTTATTTTTGTAGCTGACTCCTTAGAATCGGATAATTTATATAATGAGATCCTCATATTCTCTCCTAGCTTGCTAGTATATCAATTTCCTGATTGGGAAATTCTTCCTTATGATAGATTTTCTCCAAATTTAGAATTAATTTCAGAAAGACTAAATATCTTATATAATTTGACAAGACAAAATATAGATATACTGATTATATCTATCATGAGTGCAATGCAGCGTCTTCCTCCTCCTACATTTTTATCTGAATATGCTTTTTCTTTCAAAATAAAAGATAAATTAGACAAAGAAGGACTGTTGACTCAACTTACATCTGTTAATTATAAACATGTTACACAAGTAACAATGCCTGGTGAATTTTGCATACGTGGTGGTTTGATTGATTTATTTCCTATGGGATCAGATCAACCCTATAGATTAGATCTATTTGATAATGAAATTGAATCAATTTATAACTTTGATGTAAATACACAAAGACGTCTTCATCGAGTAGAAAAAGTAAGATTATTACCAAGTAGAGAATTCCCTACAGATAGAGATACAAGGAAATTCTTTTGTATGCAATTCAGAAAGGCTTTTAAAGAAAATCTAATATATAAAACAGGTCCGTATAATGATGTTAAAAAAGGAATTTTTTCTAATGGTATAGAATTTTATCTGCCATTGTTTTTTGAACATACATCCACTCTATTTGATTATTTACAAAAAAACACCATTTGTATCACTCTTGGTAATGTTGATTATACCATTTGTAATTACACTCAGACTATTTCTGATCGATATAATTTTCTTAAGAATGATCAGGAACGTCCAATCCTTGATCCAGAAAAATTATTTATAAATCGCAATGCCTTTTATTCTAATATTGAGAAATTTTCATATCTAACTATTACTAATAAAGAGTGTTCTTCTGATTTTTTTTCTTTACCTGATATTACAATTAAAAAACAAGCAGAAGATCCTATTTCAAAATTACGTACTCTCCTTACTAAGGAAAATGGAAAAATTTTGCTTTGTGTAAATTCTTTGGGAAGAAAAAAAATTTTATATAAAATGTTTAATGATCTTGGTTTAATTTCTGATATACAAGCTTCTTCATTCAATGAATTTATTATAAATAATGGCCATTTTGGTATTTTAGTTGCATCACTTAGAAATGGATTTTCTTTTCCTAAATTAGGATTAATATTAATTACCGAGAATGATTTATATAAAACAAAATCAGATCAAATACAATACCATAAAAATATGAAAGGATATAGAAATAAAAATACTTTATCAGATAAATTTCAAGATTTATCTGATCTACAGACTGGTGATCCCGTCGTGCATATCCAACATGGAATAGGTCGTTATCACGGATTAATAAACATGAATATATGTAATTCTGAATCAGAGTTTATGCATCTTAGATATGCTAATGATACTAGCTTATATGTACCGATCTCACAATTCAATATGATAACTAGATATGGTGGTATTAATTTTGATAATGTACCATTTCATGAACTTGGTTCTAATCAATGGGATAAAGCTAAACGCAAAGCAAGAAAAAAAGCGCAAGACACAGCAGCAGAATTATTAGAAATTTATTCAAAACGAGTAGGACAAGAAGGTTATTCTTTTAAAATACCATTAAATGATTATGAATTTTTTTCTAAAGAATTCGGTTTTGAAGAAACTACTGATCAATCTACTGCTATTGAAGCAGTATTAACTGATATGCAATCTATATACCCAATGGATAGATTGATTTGTGGTGATGTTGGATTTGGTAAGACAGAAATAGCTTTGCGAGCAGCTTTTATTGCTACATATAATAAAAAACAAGTTGCTTTATTATGTCCAACAACTTTATTGACTGAACAACATACTCAAAATTTTTCTGATCGCTTCGCAAGCTGGCCTATAAATATAATTAATCTTTCTCGGTTTCGCTCTAGGAAAGAAATTGATTATGCTATCAAATCTATAAAAAATGGTACAATTGACATTGTCATTGGTACTCATAAAATTCTATCCGACTGTATTGATTTTAAAAATTTAGGTCTAATCATTATAGATGAAGAGCATCGATTTGGTGTTCTTCAAAAAGAAAAATTAAAGAAGAATTTAGGAAATATTAATGTAGATACTTTAACATTAACAGCCACACCAATTCCACGCACTCTTAGTATGTCATTGGAAGGTATTCGAGATTTTTCTATTATTGCTACACCACCTCAAAATCGTTTGCCAATTAGAACTTTGGTAAGACGTGAAGATCATAGTATTATCCGAGAGGCAATTCAGAGAGAACTAAAACGTGGAGGTCAAGTATATTTTATACATAACGAAATTAAAACAATTCATAATCGCTATTTATATTTATCTAAACTTGTCCCAGAAGCAAATATTACAATTGCACATGGACAGATGCCTGAAAGAGAACTTGAACAAGTTGTAAAAAATTTCTATCAAAAACGTAGTAATTTATTATTAAGTACCACAATTATGGAGACAGGTATCGATATACCTAAAGCGAACACAATTATTATACATCGATCAGATCGATTTGGTCTTGCGCAATTACACCAACTACGTGGTCGAGTTGGTCGATCATATCAGCAAGCCTATGCATACTTAATGATTCCAGATGAAGATGTTATGACTAATGATGCTAAGAAACGATTACAGGCAATCCAAAATATGAGCGAACTAGGATCTGGTTTTCATCTCTCTATACAGGATCTTGAGATACGTGGTAACGGTGAAATTTTTGGTAGTTCACAATCTGGTAATAATATGCAAGAAATAGGTTTTAATATGTATAGTGTAATAATTAAAGAGGCTCTCAATAATTTGAAAGGAATTGAAAAAACCAATTCAGAAATATCTGAAAAACCAACTTGTTCAATTAATTTGCATGAACCCATGCTATTACCAAAAGAATATTGTAACAATATTCCAGCAAGATTATCAATTTATAAGAGGTTAGCTCTTATCAAAAATTACGATGAGATATTTAAAATTAGTGAAGAATTAATAGATCGTTTCGGAAAATTGCCTGATCCAGTAAAAAATTTACTGGAGATACATAAATTAAGGTTATTTATTGAACCATTTAATATTACTAAAGTTGATTGTAATGAAACTCGCATTCTCTTACAGTTTAATTCTGATTCTAAAATAGATCTTTCAAAGATCGTTCAGTTGATGCAATGTAAAAAAAATATTAAATTCCTTGGTCAAGACAAATTACAAATTGATATTAATTTACCTTTAGTTAAAGATCGTATTAAAACAATATGTGAAATTCTACATTTTATCGAAATAAAGTGATCTTTTTATCTAATATAAAATAAATATGTATAACCTGATTATTCAATCTTCAAAATTAAGATCTAATCAAATAAACTATCTAGCAAATATTTCATATGCTAAAGATATTAGAAAAACTCATTCAAATACCATTCGTCTATTAAATGTAAGATATGATAAAAATACAAAAAAAATGGTAAAAAATTATGCAGAAAATAATTTTATTGATATTGCTTTTATACCTGAGGATATTATCTTATCAGACTTTAAGATATTAGCTATGGATATGGATTCAACTCTTATTAATATTGAGTGTATTGATGAAATTGCAGATATTATTGGAGTTAAATCTAAAGTGGCAACTATTACACAGAATGCAATGCAAGGAATTATTAAAAACTTTTCAAATAGTTTGAGAGAACGAGTAGCATTTCTCAAAGGCACTAATATAGATATTCTTGAATATGTTTATAAAAAACGTTTGCAACTAAATCCTGGATCAGAAAACTTGATAAGTGTAGCTAAATCTTTAGGTATCAAAATTATACTACTTTCAGGTGGTTTTACATTTTTTACAAAACTCTTGCACAAACGTCTAGATCTTGACAGTTCATTTGGAAATTCGCTGGAAATTTTTAATAGAATTTTAACTGGACATATAAAAGGTCGGATTATAGATGAAAATGCAAAAGCTTATCTTTTAAAGAATTTTGCAAAAAAATGCAATGCTAATTTTAATGAAATTATTGCAATAGGGGATGGTGCAAATGATATTAAAATGTTTGAAATTGCTAAGTATTCTGTTGCTTATCATGCAAAACCTCTTGTTAGATATAGAGCGCGGTATGCAATAAACTTTATCGGTTTAAATAGTATCTTAAATTGGTTTGATTATTAATTTAAATTAATAATCAAACCAATTTAAGATTATTTTAAATAATGATATATGAAACTTGGATAACCTTAAAATTGTACATAGATCATATGTAATAATATAAAAATCTCATTTCTTAATATTTTCCATAAAGAATCTGCTTTCTAATAAACAATCTATATAGATAATAAATAGGTAAAATAATTTAAAAAGCAAAGAGTAAATGGTTTTCCGGACATTCTAAAAGTTTATATATTAGTATATATAAGAATCTTTCAATTAAAAATGAAATATTTGCAGAGATGATCATAATAAAAATAAATAGCCATACAAATAAAAGATTCATTCTCATATTATAAAAAAGACTAATCTAGAAAAGTTCTAGCTATATAAATACATGTATTCATTATTAATGCAGGAAATATACTTATTAATAAAATAAGTAATCCATTAATTGATAATAAACCTTTTACGAGGCCTGAAAAGTATAATGATCCTAATTGTGAAATAGGTTGATCAAAATAAATAGTTTTAATGATCCTTAAATAATAAAAAACACCTATTAAAGATAATAACATTATTAAGATACTTAGCGAAATATATCCAGTTTGAATTAAAGAATTTATAATAGATATTTTTGCATAGAATCCTACTAAAGGCGGTATTCCAGCTAATGAAAGCATTGATAATAGCATAATTATAGCTAATCCAGGTCGATAGTGAGATAAACCCTTTAAATCTTCAATTTCTTGGTATTCTAAACCATCTTTAGATAATTGCAGTATTACTCCAAAGACTGCTAGGTTAGTTAAAATATAAACTAAAATATATAAAATAGTTGCACTGCATGCAATCTCAGAAAGATTTGAGTTATTCTGATTAAAAACTGTTAGTGTTAATCCAAGAAATATAAATCCCATATGTGCAATAGATGAATATGCTAACATTCTTTTGAAATTAGTCTGTAAAATAGCTGCTAAATTACCTAATGCTATTGATATTATTGACATAGTTATAAGCATACTATTCCAATTTATTATAATTTCATGTAATCCACTAACTAAAATACGAAGAGTAATAGAAAATGTAGCAAATTTCGAGGTAGAATTAAGTATTAATGTTATGATTGTAGACGATCCCTGATAAACATCAGGGATCCACATGTGGAATGGAAAAATTCCCAGTTTGAATGCTAGTCCAGAAATAATAAATATTGTTCCAAATATCAATGCTATATTTATTTTTTTATCACTATTGATTTCTATAAATCTACTAATATCTGTTAAATCTAAATGTCCAGTAGAACCATAAATTATGGACATTCCATAGAGTAAAAAACCTGATGCTAATGCACCAAGAATAAAGTATTTCATTGCGGCTTCAATGGATTTTATATCATTGCGATGCAAAACAATTAAAGAATATAAAGATAGAGACATTAATTCTAAACTTAGATACATTATGATTAGATTTCCTGCTGAAATCATTACCATTTGTCCAAGCAAAGATAATAAAATTAAAAAGTACAATTCGCCATTGTAAGAAATATTACGTATTTGAATATGGGTTCTTCCATAAGCTATTGTTATAGCTATACTAATATAAAGTATGATCTTTAAAAAAATAGATAATTCATCTACTATAAAAGTATTGCTAAATGCCTGACCAATAATATTATTCTTCCATTGAAGAATTGAAAAAACTATTAAAAATATCAATAAAAATTCACTAATATAAAAGAATAATACTTCTTTCTTATGTCTACTAAATAATTCAATAAGCAAGATACTTATACTAAAAATTAGTAGTAAAATTTCTGGAGTAGCTAAAAGAATATCAAAATATGGATACACAGTACTTCAATAATTGATTTATAATTTCGTGATGAATACATGGTCTAATAATGAATCTACTGATACATGTATGAAATCAGTAAGAATTCTTGGATATATTCCTATTATTAATATAGAAATCGATATAATACTAAAAATTAGAAATTCTTGAGAATTAATATCAACTAAAATTTTGATAGAATTTTTGTATGCTTTTCCAAATGCAACTCGTTTTAACATCCATAGTGAATAAGAAGCTCCGAGAACTAATGTAGTTGATGCAAAAAATGCTGTCAAGAAACTATATTTGAAAGATCCAACAATAATTAAGAATTCTCCAACGAAACCGCTAGTTCCGGGTAATCCAATGTTTGCCATAGAAAATAATGTAAAAAATGTTACAAATTGAGGCATAGTATTGATTACTCCGCCATAATCTGAAATTAAACGTGAATGTATACGTTCATATAATGAACCTATACAAAGAAATATAGAACCAGAAATTAAACCATGAGAAAACATTTGTACAATAGCACCTTCCATTCCAAATTGATTAAAAATAAAAATTCCTAAGGTTACAAAACTCATATGAGCAATAGAAGAATATGCTGTTAATCTCTTTATATCATTTTGAACTAAGGTTATTAAGCTAATATAGATTATTGAAATGAGAGATAGAGTAATCATAATACTAGATAGATTTTTAGATGCATCAGGGACTATTGGTAAGGAAAATCTTAAAAAACCATATGCACCTATTTTTAACATAATAGCAGCTAAAATAACTGAGCCCTCTGTTGGTGCTTCAACATGAACACTTGGTAACCAAGTATGTACTGGCCACATTGGTATTTTTATCGCAAAAGCTGCAAAAAAAGCAAAAAATATAAGAATCTGTTCCAGATAACTAAGTTTAAAATTATGCCAAAATAGAATATCAAAAGAATTAGAAATATTTCGTAAATAGATTATTGCAATTAGAAATAATACAGATCCTACTAGAGTATATATAAAAAATTTATATGCTGCATTAAAGCGATTTTCACCACCCCAAATTCCTATGATAATATACATAGGAATCAAAACTGCTTCAAAAAATATATAAAATAACATACCATCTAGCGAAACAAACGTACCTATCATTAGACCTGATAAAATTAAAAATAATGCCATGTATTGATCAGTATAAGTTTTAATTCTATTCCAGCTTGTTATTATGACAATAACTGTAAAAAAAGCAGTTAGTAAGGTGAATAAGATTGATATACCATCGATACCAACATGATAATTAATTTTGAAAAATTCAAACCAAGTTATTTTCTGTTCAAATTGAATATTTGATACTGTTTGATCAAATCTAATCAATATAGGTACTTCTATCAATAATCCAGAAATTGAACCAATCAGAGCAGTAATTCTAGAACTATTTCTATAACCTATACAACTCAAGACTAATACTAACAAACCAGAGATAATTGGAATAAAAATTGCAAGTGTCAACCATGGAATTAAGAAAAACATTATTTATCTATAGGTTATTGAGAAAATAGTTAAAAATGAAACAAGACCAATAATCATTGCAAATGCATAATGATAAATATAACCAGATTGCAAGTTCTGACAGAATTTTGCTAGACAATTGACTATTTTAACACTGCTTTTGACAAGCAAACCATCTATCAGTATAGAATCAACAGTTTTCCATAAAAATTCACCTAACTTTATTATGTTACGCACAATAATCTCTTCATAAACCCAATCTATATAGTATTTATTTATTAAAATTTTATATAAAAATGATAAGTTGTTTTGAACAAAATAGGTATATTTTGCATTTATTATGCAATGATACCAAGCGATAAATGCACCAGAAATAATTAACCAAAATGGTAATTCTTTAAAAGCATGTAATAAAAAAATAACTTGCCCGTTCCATTCAAATTTAAATCTATCCATTTTTATATGAGTTGGTGAAGTATATATGATTTTATTGAAAAAATTTCCAAATAATATTGGTTCTATTATTAGCATACCAATCAATACTGATGGAATTGCTAGAATCAACAATGGAAATATAATTGACCAAGAAGATTCCTTTGGTTGATTACCATATTTTAAATTTTGTTTAATATGGATTGGTTTATCAACACTTTTATGAAAAATCGAGAAATATAAACGAAAGGAATACAACGAAGTAATAAAGACACCAATTAATGTTGAATAATATGCAAATCCTGCTCCAGGAACTATAGCTTCATGTGCTGCTTTTATAATATATTCCTTAGAATAAAAACCTGAAAAAAGTGGCATACCAACTAATGATAAAGTTGCAAGTAAAAATGTAAACCAAGTAAATGGCATATATTCTTTTAAGCCATTCATTTTTCGAATGTCTTGATTATGATTCATACCTGTGATGACAGATCCAGCGCTAAGAAATAATAAAGCTTTAAAAAAAGCATGTGTTATCAAATGAAAAATAGAAATTGCATAAGCTGATGAACCTAAGGCAACTGTCATATATCCTAATTGTGATAATGTTGAATAGGCTATTATTCGTTTTATATCTGTTTGGACAATACCTAAAATACCAAATAATAATATTCCAATAGATCCAATTATTATCATAATTGATAATGTTATTTCAGAAAGTTCAAATAGTGGTGAAAACCGCGTGACCATGAATATACCAGCAGTTACCATAGTTGCAGCATGAATTAATGCTGAAACTGGTGTAGGTCCTTCCATAGAATCAGGTAACCAAACATGCAAAGGTATCTGAGCTGATTTACCCATAGCTCCAATAAAGAGGAAAATACATGATAAATTTAGGACTGTAGATTCAAAAGATATAATTGGTATAATTGGAACTTTTATGAATAACAATTTTTCAGCATAATTAAAAATGCTTGCATAATGAACAGTCTGTGTATTCGATAGTAATAAAACTATACCAAGTAAAAAACTAAAATCACTAACACGATTGATTAAAAATGATTTAAGACTAGCATTAATAGCATTAGGTTTCTGGTACCAGAAACCTATTAATAAATAAGATATTAGACCAACTGCTTCCCAAGCAAAGAAGAGCTGGAGCATACCATTAGACATAACTAATACTAACATCGAAGATGTAAATAAAGAAATATAAGAGAAGAAACGCTGATATCCATCATCTTGATACATATAACCTATTGTATAAATATGTACCATCAAAGAAATGAATGTGATCATAAACATCATTATTGCTGATAATTGATCAATAAGAAAACCAACATTTAATTGGGTATTGTTAATTATGTTCCAAGTATAAACAGGAAAATCATATTGATTTCCAGAAATCACATCAATTAATACTATTAAAGAACCTATATTAGAGATTAATATCCCTAAAATAGCAATTAAATGTGATGAATTACGACCCATTTGATATTTTAAAAAACTAGTTCCAAACAGACCAATAAGAATTGATCCAATTAATGGAGCTAATATAATAATAAAGCATAGATTTATAGAGATACTGAACATTTTTTTGATACTTTATTTACCGATTCAAACTACTTAATTCATCAATATTCATTACACTAATATTTCGAAATATAAGTATCAAGATAGCTAGACCTATTGCTGATTCTGTTGCAGCAATAGTTAGTATAAAAAACACAAATACTTGACCTGAATTGTTTCCTATCCAGTTTGAAAATGCTATGAAATTTAGATTAACAGAAAGTAATATTAATTCAATTGACATTAGTAAAATTACTAAATTATGCCTATTTAAAAATATTCCTAGAATTCCTAATAAAAAAATAATAGAACTTAAAATCAAATAATTTGCCAGAGTTAACATCATATATATACTTTTCCATAAAATTAATTAAGCAATATCATTTCATTTTGAAACATCATCCTGTTCAATTGGAAATTTAATCATGCGAATACGATCATGAGCTTTAGTTTTCACAGCTATTGATGAATCATTATATTTTGTATTGTGAGAATTCTTTATTGTTAAAGAAATTACAGAAACTATTCCAACTAGCAATATTGCAGCAGAAATTTCAACAGCAAAAATATACTTTGTATACATTAGATAACCTATTGCATGGATATTGTTATAATTATCGACTGCAACAATGCTAAGATCTCTACTGTTATGCCATATTGTTAAATATACAGATGAGATTTCCAAAATCATAATTAATCCAATAAAAACAGCAATAAGTAAATTGGTTTTAAAACCATTGACAACATTACTATGACGAATATCTAACATCATTAAAATAAATAAAAATAAAACCATAACTGCACCTATATAAATTAGAATCAATAATAGTGCTAAGAAATCAGATTCTAACAATATAAATAGCATTGCTACATCGATAAATGCTAAAATTAAATATAAGGCTGCATTAATCGGATTTTTTGTTGTAATGACGCGGAAAGCAGAGAATATTAGAATTATTGCTAATATATAAAAGATAATAGTAATGAAATTCATAGAATTTTATGGCGTAATAATTACGATTAGCGATAAATAGAATCTGCTTCTAGACGATTAGCAATTTCTTTTTCATAATTATCACCAATAGCTAGTAACATATCTTTAGTAAAGTATAAATCACCTCTAACTTCTCCATGATATTCATAAATATGAGTCTCGACAATTGCATCGACTGGACAACTTTCCTCACAAAGTCCACAAAAAATACACTTTGTTAAATCGATATCATAGCGTGTCGTACGGCGAGAACCATCATCTCGTTCTGCAGATTCAATACTAATTGCTAAAGCAGGACAAACTGCTTCGCAAAGTTTACAAGCAATACAACGCTCCTCACCATTTGGATAGCGACGTAAAGCGTGAAGGCCACGAAACCTTACAGAAGTGGGTGTTTTTTCTTCTGGATAAAATAATGTGATCTTTTTTTTAAAAAAATATTTACCAGTTAGGAACATACCTTTAAATAATTCTATTAACAAGAAGGTTCTGAAAAGTTCTTTAATTCTCATAATATTGAAAATTATTAGTTTCTTAAAAGATTTCATTACCAAATACTCCAATTTGTTTGCATCCAAATAATTATGATAATTAACCATATACCGCTAATTGGGATAAATATCTTCCAGCCTAATCGCATAATTTGATCATAACGATATCTTGGAAATGATGCACGAAACCATATAAATAAAGAAACAATAAAAAATGTTTTGATTCCCAACCATATCCAATCAGGTAAAAATCTAAGTAATGTTAACTCCAAAGGAGGAGACCAACCTCCCAAGAACATAATTGATGCCATAGAAGAAAGCAAAAGCATATTAGCATATTCACTGAGAAAGAATAGACCAAAAGCTATTCCAGAATATTCAACCATATGACCAGCAACAATTTCTGATTCTCCTTCTACTACATCAAATGGATGTCTATTTGTTTCTGCGACAGCGGAAATAATATAGATTATAAATAATGGAAGTAATGGTAACCAATTCCAAGACATGAAATTTATACCAAAGCTTGCGAATAAACCTCTAGTTTGGCCAAGAACAACATCAGATATATTAAGACTTTTAGAAACTAATAAAACTGTTACTATCACAAAACTCATTGTTAGTTCATAAGAAAGCATTTGTGCTGAAGCGCGTAATGCAGCTAAAAGTGCATATTTGGAATTTGATGCCCATCCTGCAATAATTATGCCATATATACCAAAAGATGTTACAGTTATGACATACAAAATTCCGATATTAATATCTGCTAATACAATATCTGGACCAAATGGTATTACTGACCAAGCTGATAAAGCAGCTATTAATGTTAGTATTGGAGCTGTTATAAACATGAATTTGTTTGCTTGACTTGGTATAATTATTTCTTTTGTAAGTAATTTGAATACATCAGCAAATGGCTGTAATAGACCTTTAAAACCAACTCTTGTTGGCCCTAATCGTATATGCATCGCACCAATCATTTTGCGTTCCCAATATAGCAAATATGCAACACATAGTATCACTAATAATACGATACCAGTAATTTTGATTAAAATCCAAATTGGAGATAATGGCATAGAATACTAATAAATAAAAACACTTCGTAATTTACAAAATAAATCTTGGTTTTATCAAATTTTTTCAATATCAAGTGTACCAAATGAACTACCTAAATTAATTGTTTCATCATAAGTTGCTGAAATATAAAGACCATGATCCGCTATTCTATCATCTTGTAAAACTTTTAATTCTACATAAGATAAATTATTTAATACTCGTACTTTAGTTCCTATTTTTAAATTCAGTAGTGTCATTGTTTTATTATTCATACGTAAGTATGGAATTTTTGAAATTTTTGTTTCTTGTAAAGGTTTTGAACGACGAACAATACTATCTGAACGATAGATTGGTATATCTGTAATTCTTTCTAATCCTTTATTTTCTATTCCTAAACCAATACTTGATCTAATATTATTAGATAAATGTTTACCAATATTATTTTTTAATATGGAATCTCTTATAGATTCTGACGTTTCGGCATTAAAATTTTTTAATTTTAAATGATTAGCTAAAACATGTAATGCTTTCCAAGCTGGTCGTGTATTGCCAAATGGAGCAACTACTCCATAAAAACTTTGTGGAATACCTTCTGCATTTATAAATGTCCCGGAAGTTTCAGTAAATGGTGAAATGGGCAAAATAATATTTGCCCATTTTTCTGCAGTAGAACGATATGGAGTTAATGCAATAGAAAAATCTGCAGAACGTAACGCTGATAAAGCTTGCAATCCATCATCTACATCAAAATAAGGTTCAGCATGTAATACGATATATGCTTTTAGTGGCTCAGAAAACATTGATTTAACTGTTTTTCCACCTTGTTTCGGAATAGCATTTGATAAATATGCTCCAATAGTATTTGCTCCAAAAGTTAAAAACCCAAGTCTAGCATTTAATAAATTAGAAATCGCTGCAGCATTAGCTGCAATAATAGATGCTTGTGGAGAAAATGTAACTTGATTTCCAAGTAATATACCTATATTTTTCCCGTCCGATAAATTTTCTGCAATTTTCTGACTCTGTTTATTAGCTGAAATTTCTGAAAATTCATCAGGAACTTTTTCTCGTTTTATCCTTGCTAATGCTACAAAAACTTCAGCTAATACACGCGGTAAAATTGATGGAACTACAACTAATTGTTCAGATACAGGCATTCTTGGATTATCTTTAATACTATTAATAAGAAAAATTTTTGCCCCATTTTTAGTAGCTTGACGCAAGCGGTGTGCCATTAATGGATGATCATTACAAAGAAATGAACCAATTATTAAAACTCGATCTAGATTGCTTAATTCTGTAATTGGCATACCTAACCATGGAATCCCAACTAAGGCTGAATCAAAAGATAAATCAGTCTGACGTAAGCGACAATCAATATTTTCTGAACCTAATCCTCGCACTAGTCTAGCTAGTATTGTATATTCTTCAATAGTTGCATATTCTGAAGCTATAGCACCAATTTGGTTAGATCCAAAACTATCTCGAATTTGCAAGATTTTTTTAGATGCTGTTTCTATAGCTTTTTCCCAAGATATTTCTTGCCATTTTCCATATTTATTCTTAATGAGAGGTGAAGATATACGATCATCACTATTTAATCCGATATAAGAGAATCGATCACGATCACTAATCCAGCATTCATTTATTGTTTCATTTTCCAATGGAACAACACGCATAACAAAATTATTTTTAACTTGTATATTTAAATTAGTTCCAAGACTATCATGAGGACTGATTGAACGCCTACGAGATAGTTCCCATGTTCTAGCGCTATATCGAAATGGTTTTGATGTTAGTGCGCCAACTGGGCAAATATCAATCATATTCCCGGATAATTCTGATTCAACAGATCTATCAAAAAATGATGAAATTTCTGACTTTTCACCACGGCCAAGCATGCCAATTTCCATCACACCCGCAATTTCCTGACCAAAACGAACACATCGCGTACAATGAATACAACGACTCATCTCTTGAGCAGATATTAATGAACCTAACTTTTTGTGAAAAACCACACGTTTTTCTTCAGAATAACGTGAACTAGATATACCATAACCAACAGCAAGATCCTGTAATTGACATTCACCACCTTGATCGCAAATTGGACAATCAAGTGGATGATTGATTAATAGAAACTCCATTACAGAATGCTGAGCTGATCGGACGAGTTCCGATTTTGTATTGATCACCATACCATTTGTTGCAATAGTCGCACAAGCTGGTAAAACCTTGGGATTTTTATTAACTTCTACCAAGCACATACGACAATTAGCTGCAATGGATAATTTCTTATGATAACAAAAGTGTGGAATATAACAACCAGCTTTTTTTGTTGCATCAATAATCATACTACCTATTGGCACTTCTATTTTATTGCCATCTATAACAACTTCAATCATTTCCATCCTTAAATTCTATAAGTAATTTGGAACAATACATGATTTATATTTTATATGATGCAGAAATTCATTTCTATAATAGTTTAGAAATCCTTGAACTGGTATAGAAGCAGCGTCGCCAAATGCACAAATTGTTCTACCCATCATATTATTTGATATCGAATCTAGTAAATCTAAATCTTCCAATTGTCCTTGACCATTCTCAATTCGGTGAAGAATACGATATATCCATCCTGTTCCTTCACGACATGGTGTACATTGTCCACAACTTTCTTCATAATAAAAATAGGATAGTCTTAATAGCGATTTAACCATACAACGTGTTTCATCCATAACAATTATGGCGCCAGTACCTAACATTGAACCTGCTTGAGCTACGGAATCATAATCCATAGCTATATTCATAATAATATTAGCAGGTAAAACCGATGTGCTGGACCCACCTGGAATAACAGCTTTCAATTTTTTACCACTATTTACACCACCAGCTAATAATAACAATGTTGAAAACGGTGTACCTAGTGGTACTTCATAGTTGCCAGGATATTTAACATCTCCACTAATGGAAAATATTTTCGTACCACTATTATTTGGTTTTCCAATTTTTGAATACGAAATACCACCATTGAGAATAATCCATGGTATTGCTGCAAATGTTTCAGTATTATTAATTATGGTTGGTTTACCATATAATCCGAAACTAACAGGAAACGGTGGTCTAAAACGTGGTAGACCCTTTTTACCTTCAATAGATTCTAATAGTGCTGTTTCTTCTCCACAGATATATGCACCATAACCATGAAAAGCGTGCAGTTGGAAACTGAAACTGGAATTCATAATCCCATTTCCTAAGAATCCTGCATTCCTTGCTTCCTCTATCGCTTGTTCAAAGCGCTGATAAACCTCAAAAATCTCTCCATGGATATAATTATATCCTATACTAACACCCAATGCATATGCTGCAATGATCATGCCTTCAATAATCATATGAGGATTGAAACGTAATATATCACGATCTTTAAAAGTACCAGGTTCTCCCTCATCTGAATTACAGATTAAATATTTCTGACCTTGATAATCTTGTGGCATGAAGCTCCATTTCAAACCTGTAGGAAAACCGGAGCCACCACGTCCACGTAGACCTGATATTTTGATTTCATTAATTATTTCTTCTGGTTTTATAGTATTTGAAAGAATCTTACGTAAAGCTTCATAACCTCCACGTTTTACATAATCAACTATTTTCCAATTTAAACCATTAATTCCAGATAGAATCTTTGGAGAAATATGACGTCCATGTAAACACAGAGAATACTCTGAATCATGATAAAAATCTGATTCAGATTTATAAGAAAATTGCTTATAAAAGTCTGATTTATACACTCAGACTCTCCTATTCTTTAATATCTCGAAAATTTTCAATGAACTTATCAAGCTTATCAGTAGTCATACGAACATACATATGTTTATTATCTACGATTAAAACTGGAGAATCACCACAAGCTCCCATACATTCACTTTCAATTAATGTAAATTCACCATCCTTTGTTGATCCATAACAGTTCAGATCAAGTTTTTTCTTTAGATAGTCTGCTGTTTTTTCACTATCACGTAATGCACATGGTAAATTTGTGCAGATAGAAATTTTATGTTTTCCAATAGGTTGATTGTTAAACATACTGTGAAAAGTCGCAAGTTCTTGAACTGCAATTGGCGAAATTCCAATATAATTCGCAATTTCTTCAAGAATTTCTATTGATAACCAATTTTGCTCTTCTTGTGCAATTGCAAGAGAAGCCATAGTGGCAGATTGCCGTTTATCTGATGGAAATTTTGAAAGTTCTTTATCAATTTTTTCATAAGCTTCTTTAGAAAGTAGCATAATCTAACCTGTCTGTATAAAATACATATAGTAAATAATTTTAATTAGAAATTTTACTGAAATATCAACGGTCAATTTCACCAAATACAATATCTTGCGTTCCAATAATAGTTACAACGTCTGAAATCATATGACCGCGAGTCATTTCATTTAATGATTGAAGATGATTAAAACCAGGTGCTCGGATTTTAATCCGGTACGGTTTATTGGCACCATCAGATACCAAGTATATGCCAAATTCTCCCTTAGGATGTTCAATCGATGAATATGCTTCGCCTGGTGGAATATGAAAACCTTCACTAAAAAGTTTAAAATGATGAATCAATTCCTCCATATTTGATTTCATATTTACACGACTTGGCTGAGCTATTTTATTGTTATCGATTATTACTGGACCATGATTATTTTTTAACCATTTAATACATTGTTGAATAATACGATTACTTTCTCTCATTTCAGCAATACGTACAAGATAACGATCATAACAATCACCATTACGCCCAATCGGAATATCAAAATTAAGAAGTGAATAAACTTCATAAGGCTGATTCTTTCGTAAATCCCAAGGTATTCCAGATCCTCTCAACATTGGTCCGGTAAATCCTAATGCCTTGGCACGATCAGGATCAACAATTCCAATTCCAACTAACCGTTGTTTCCAAATGCGATTATCTGTCAATAGAGTTTCATATTCATCAACACAATTTGGAAAGCGTTCTGTAAATTGTTCAATAAAATCAAGCAGTGATCCAGATCTGGATTCATTCATACGATCTATTTCTTTTTTGCTACGATGTTTACTAGTTTTTTTATATTTTGGCATAAAGTCAGGCAGATCTCGATATACACCTCCTGGTCTATAATAAGCAGCGTGCATTCGTGCACCAGAAACTGCTTCATAACAATCCATTAAATCTTCACGTTCTCGAAATGCATAAAGTAACACTGCCATTGCACCAATATCTAAAGCATGAGATCCTAAAGATATTAGATGATTTAATATTCGTGTAATTTCATCAAACATGACACGAATATATTGAGCTCGTATTGGCACTTTAATTCCTAATAATTTTTCAATGACCATTACATATGCGTGTTCATTACACATCATAGATACATAATCGAGACGATCCATATAAGGTAATGCTTGAAGATAAGTTTTATGCTCAGCTAATTTTTCGGTCGCACGATGTAAAAGTCCTATATGAGGATCAGCATTCTGGACAATTTCTCCATTTAATTCAAGAACAAGACGAAGAACGCCATGCGCTGCAGGATGTTGAGGACCAAAATTAATTGTATAATTTTTAATATCTACCATAATTTATTTACCATAATAATCTTCTCGGACAACTCGAGGTGTTATTTCTCTAGGTTCAATTGTAATTGGCTGATAGACAATCCTTTTTTGTTCAGGATCATACTTAATTTCAATATGACCTGATAATGGAAAATCTTTTCGAAACGGATGTCCAATGAATCCATAATCTGTCAAAATACGACGCAAGTCTGGATGACCTTCAAAAATAATACCAAATAAGTCAAATGCTTCTCTTTCGAACCAATCAACATTTGGCCAACAACTTATTAATGATTCAATCAGTGGAAATTTAATATCAGGAATCCAGGTACGAGCACGAATACGCCAATTACATTGTAATGATAAAAGATGTATTACGACAGCAAATCTTGCTTTATATTTTTTCATGAAAAAATTATCTGTATTAGGATAATAGCCATTGCTTCCCCATGTTAAATAATCAATTCCACATAGGTCAATACAGGATTCGAAATTTAGACTTTTGTTGATTCGTAGAATGTTACAAGTACTTAACCATTCTTGAGACGGAATTTCTAGAGTTAATTCTCCAAAAGCCTCATTCAAGATAATTTCTTTTCCAATATTTTCTAATAAATTCGACTTAAGTATTTCAAAATTAGCCATACCATAATTTAATAATTAAGAACAAAATATTAATGATAAAATTAAGATTTAATTAAAACTAAAACTAAATCAGACTGTGCAACATTTATTAATATTAACGAGCAATCGTATTAGTTAAGCGGATTTTATTTTGCATTTGCAACAATCCATAAACTAATGCTTCTGCTGTAGGCGGACAACCAGGAACATATACATCAACAGGAACTATTCTGTCACAACCTCTTACAACGGAATATGAATAATGGTAATACCCTCCACCGTTTGCACAAGAACCCATGGAAAGAACCCAACGAGGTTCTGGCATTTGATCATAGACTTTTCGTAAAGCAGGAGCCATTTTATTACAAAGTGTTCCAGCTACAATCATTAAATCTGCCTGGCGTGGACTGGCGCGAAACATAATACCAAACTGATCAAGATCATATCTAGATGCACCTGCGTGAATCATCTCGACAGCACAACAAGCCAAACCAAAAGTCATTGGCCACATTGAACCAGTTTTTGCCCAATTAATAAATTTATCTATGCTCGTAGTCATAAATCCATGATTAAGGATATTGTTATTTTCAGACATATTTTTATCGCCTAATTAATTTTTTATTTATAATTTTCTATTCAAGTTTGAATAAATCCGAATTTTTCTTTAAAGGTTTTTATTTACATCCAATCTAATGCACCTTTTTTCCATTCATAAACAAATCCAACGGTTAATATACTTAAAAAAATCATAATTGCCCAAAAACCAATAGGAGCTACGGTTTCTTGAATAATTACCCATGGAAATAAAAATGCAACTTCAATATCAAATAAAATGAAAAGAAGCGCTACCAAATAATAACGTATATCAAATTGCATACGTGCATCACTAAAAGCTTCAAAACCACATTCATAGGGAGATAATTTTTCAGAATACGTTTCTTTTGGACTAAAAAAAAATCCAATTATTAATAAAATAATTCCAATTAATCCAGAAAACATAACAAAAAATAGAATCGGTAAGTATTGTTCTAAATTCATATTAAATATAGTTCCTTGCAAAGTCTTTTCCTTTATGAAAAGAAATGATGTTTATTACCTAAATTTTTGAATCTGCTTAAAACAGTATTATAAGATAATTATTTAGAATTCTAACTTATTCACCCATAAAAAAACCACCCTAGGGTGGTTTTTTTATGGGTGAATAAGTTAGAATAATAACTACAATTAGAAACGGTGTTGAACACCAAG
>CAZUGU010000009.1:0-17650 GCA_964620485.1 uncultured Burkholderiaceae bacterium
CCTGTGCTCTGCTAGAAAATTTAAATTAACGATCATGGAAATAAACGAATAATCCTTCCAATCAGAGTTATCTTGATATATAAATCAGACGATCATATAAGTCGGGATTGGCCTCCTTGCCCAAATTCAAATACAGTTGGTATCAAGCAATACTTGTCACAAAAACTTAGTCTAAGCGAATGTTTATCATATATTTTTTAAAAATTTGTTCATGTTCTAAATATTTGTTCATGTTTTTTAAGTAAGTTCTTTATAACTAGTTGGTTGACTTTGATATGCATGCTCACACATCAATGCGTGAATCAATTGGAAATTGGACAATTCTGATAATAATCATCTGATTCTTTTGAATCAATTTTTGTCTTACATTCTATTCGAATTTGCTGTTCTAAAGATTGCTCAAAGAATAATATTCAAGCAATTGGGTTAATAGATAAATCAAGGCTTTTTACATGATTTTTAATTTGTATAAAATATAAAATCATTGGAATTTTCATTCTTTATTAATACAATCCGTTCTTATGGATTGCTATCAGCATTAACAGTTAATTGTGAGAGTAACTGTATAAGGCATAAGAACTTCAGATTTTAAAGTTTTATTAAACCAAATTGCAAATCGATCAAATGGTGAGGATAGAAAGAATTCTTCAAAATAACATCTTATTAAAGATCTCGAGTAATATCAATAAAATGTACACAAGTAATTAAATTTTGGATTTAATAATATACAAAATATATAAAAACAGAAATGAATCGAACACTTTCTCTATAAGAAAATAAAAATTTCTACATATCAGAATTTATTTTTCTACTATTTAATACTTAATAGTAAGTTTGGATAAATTTACAATAAAAATCATTAGAAATATTTTAAATTAGCTACATTATATATTTTATTTAATATGAGTATTATTTAATATGAATAAATATGAATCTAATCTTGATCGACGATTAAATGGTGTAAACAAATTATATGGATTTAGATCATTTCAGAATTTATCTAAATTGCATGTAACAATAGTTGAATTAGATAGAGTTAATTCTTGGACAGCTGAAGCATTAATTTAATGTAAGGTAGGGTAATTAATTCTGATTGGCTTAGATCATATAGTTAAATCAAATATAAATAACAAAATTTAAACAAGTTAGTTGTTTTATTGGTCAATCTAAGGTTAGATCTATGAAAAGACATATTCAAACTATCAATCCTAAATGTCATAATAATATGCATAAATAAATTCCTATCTTTAGATAGATGTATCACAAATATTAACAAATCAATACAAATCTATCATAGATTATATTGACTAAATTAATACTAAATTGCCGTAATACTCTATTCATATCGGAATGGAATTCCTTTTGTATTATGCGATGCCGCGAGTGAAGAATTAATCTATTAAAATTAAGAATAAGGGATTTATAGGAAGTAAAGAACAATTTATTATTGGATAAATTTAATAATATTCCATGTCGGAATTATAATTTCCCAAGATGACTTTCTAACAATTCGAATAAAATTTAAACAGTTTAAAAAAATGAGAATTCTGGTTTCTTGACGGCATCAGTTAAGATTTGATCAATTAGCATTCTTTTCAGAAATTTACAATAATGTAAAAAATATAAACGTTAATATTACATCCTTGCCAAAAGTGAATTCAATACAAAGATTAAGTTTATCTTGTTTTAGTTATGATTTTGTAATTGCATCTATGAGATTAGATATAGAAAATTTATCTATTAAATCAATTATTCAAGAATCCTTATAAAATTCTGATGAAATATATATAACTAACGCGTTTAATTAATATAAATAATTACATTAAAATTAGAATCAAATTTTCTAAAAGATAAAAGATTCTTATTCCTCTGATAGAATTTAGATTAAAAATATTACTATTTTCTGAGTTACAAAATTATTTTGTATCTTTTTATATCTTTATAAAAAGAAAAAGAAAGCGGAAGAATTAAAATTCTAAATTTCTATTTAGAGATAGTTTTAACGACGTATACCTTGAGAATTATTTAATATAGATAAGTTTTTTTCTTTGTGTCGAAAGTTAATGCGCCCCTTAGTTAAGTCATATGGAGACATTTCTAATGTAACACGATCACCAGCTAAGATTCTAATCCGATGTTTTCGGATGCGACCTGAAGCATATGCACCGATTGTTATACCATTATCTAATATAACCCGAAAGCGACTATCAGGTAATACTTCATCAACAATACCATTTAATTCAATTAATTCTTCTTTTGCCATTTTTTCCCTTTATCATCTTTATCATAAAAATTAAGTTTTAATATCAAAAATACTGTGAATCTAAGATAGTATAGTATCTCTTATAAAACTCAGTTACTATTATGACTATATTTAACATATTTGATCAAATCAATCTTATTTTAAATAAACAAACTGATTATGGATTTTACAATAAATACCTATTTTTGAATAGTTTTATACTATTAAAAAATATTAAACAAGATTCTGATAATGTTTTTATGATTTTTTTTTAAAATTTTCGTAGAATAGTGGAAATTTAGATTATTGGTCATATTTAGTGTTTTCTTATGATAGTTCATTTTTAGGAGAATAATTTTATGGCTTTGGTTTCTATGCGCCAATTGCTCGATCACGCTGCCGAAAATAATTATGGTATACCAGCTTTTAATGTTAATAATCTTGAACAAGTTTGGGCTATTATGGAAGCAGCTATAGAAGTAGACAGTCCAGTAATTATGCAAGCTTCTGCAGGAGCTCGTAAGTATGCCGGTGAGATTTTTTTAAAACATTTAATTCAATCTGCTTCTGAAGCTTATCCAAATATTCCAATAGTTATGCATCAAGATCATGGTCAGTCTCCAGCTATTTGCAGTAGTGCTATAAATCTGGGATTTACTAGTGTAATGATGGATGGTTCATTATATACGGATGGCAAAACGGTATCTGATTATGAGTATAATGTTAGTGTTACAAAAGAAGTTGTTGAGATGTCACATAAACTTGGAGTGACTGTAGAAGGTGAATTAGGCTGTCTAGGTTCTCTAGAAAGATTAAGTGGTGATAAAGAAGATGGACATGGTGCTGATGGTCAATTAAGTTTGGATCAATTACTTACTAATCCAGAACAAGCAGTAGATTTTGTAAAAAGAACAGGAGTAGATGCACTAGCCATTGCAATTGGCACAAGTCATGGTGCTTATAAATTTACACGAAAACCAACCAGTGATATATTATCTGTCAAACGCATTCAAGAAATACATTCACTTTTACCTAAAACACATTTAGTTATGCACGGTAGTTCTAGTGTTCCTAGAGAACTTTTAATGGAAATTTGTCAATACGGCGGAAAAATTAAAGAAACTTATGGTGTACCAATTGAAGAAATTCAAAGGGCTATTAAATATGGAGTTCGAAAGATTAATATAGATACAGATATTCGATTAGCTATGACTGGTGCAATTCGGCGATTTTTCTATGAAAATCCGGATCGATTTGACCCCAGAGAATACTTACAATCAGCTAGATTAGCTGCTAAAAAAATTTGTATACAACGTTACAAACAATTTGGATCAGCTGGGCAAGCTAGTATGATTCGACCTATAAGTCTTAGTAAAATGGCAGATAATTATATTAATAGTAATTCTTAGAAAGAACTTTTTTCTAATTAATTTTTTTTAATTGCAAATTGAAATACTTTGCTTTACTACTTGTAAAAGTATTAGAAATATTAGAAGAATTCACTAAATGATTCAAATAAGTTTAAAAAATCAAGATGAATATAAAACTTATCATAATATTGAATCTATTTCTGATAATTTTGATAAAATATTTAAAGTTTTCTAAAATAATTATGTTACCTAAGTATAGTTATTTTTTCTTATAAGTTGTGTTTTCTTATAATAAGTTGTGTTTTCTTATATAATCTTAATTAGATTTTATCTATCTTAAGAAAGATATTTTCAAATTCTCCATGTTTTGTCAGATTTTATTGAAAGTGAATTTGAAATGGTATGGCATCAATCAATCTTTTATCAAATTTTTTATAATACTCTATATAAGCAGGATTAATTGCAGCTGCAAAAGCAGATCGATCTACCTCTATGATTTGCATTCCTTCTTTTTTTAGCTGTTCTATTCCATTTTTTTCACATTCGTCAACAAATTGACGCATACTTAAACTTGCTTCCTGACCTGCTCGATTAAAAATTAATTTTTCTTCCAAAGACAGACTATTATAAAGTTTTCCTGAAACTAATATTAGCGCTGGAGCATAAACATGACCTGTCAATGCCAAGTATTTTTGTGTATCTGATAATTGTGCAGATATAATGACTGATAATGAGTTTTCCTGGCCATCTATAGTGCCATTTTTTAGAGAAATTAAAGCATCAGACCATGGCATTGGTATAGAGGTAATACCAATTTGTCGAAATGCTTCAATATGAACTGGATTATCTGTTGTACGTATTCGAAGATTTGCAGCATCAGTCGGTTCTTTTATCGGTCTAACATTATTAGTTAAATGTCTGAAACCCTGTTCTCCCCAAGCTAAAGCAATTAGACCTAAAGGTGAAAACTTAGATAAAATATTCTGGCCTATTGGTCCATCTAATACATTACGTGCATGTTGTAAATCTCGAAGCAAAAATGGTATATCAAATATACCAGTTTCTGGAACAAAACCCATGGTTTCACTTGTTGAAACAATAGCTAAATCAATAGAACCTGTCTGTAAACTCTGAATAACCTCTTTTTCACTTCCTAAAATACTATTAGCAAATTGTCGCACTTGGAATTTTCCATTATTTAGTCTCTCAAGAGCTTTAGATAAAGCAGCTGCTCCAGCACCATAATGAGAATTGCTAGGTAAAACATAAGCCATTTTTAGTTGAGTTTGCGCAACAGTAGAAAAACTAATAGATACTATCAATGTAGATAGAAATATTATAAATAAAAAAGATCTTTGCATTTTATCTACTCCAAAATTAAAAGTGAGATTTTTTAGAAAAAATAGATTTAGCATGGTCAAATATTAATGCAGTCTTTTTTTACCTATCTACTTCAGAATATTTATTAATATGCCATGATAAAAATGTATTGAATATACATTAGTTTGATTTACTATCGATTCTATATCGAAGTGTTATATCACTATATCTATATTATTCTAATTTTTGATATTTAAATTTATATTCTTTAGCTATATAATTTTTTTTAGATAGTGTTTTGTGTAGGTATTCTACGTTCAGAGAATATAAAAATTTGCAATATTACATAAAATATTTTATATATGATTCTCATATAAATGAAATGTCATTTCAAAATGTAAGAAATATATTAATAACCATTTCACTAGAAAGAAATATTAGAATATTGTTAGATTAGATATTTTCTATAAATATTTCACTCAGTGATGACAATTGAATGATCGTATATGATACATTTTTTATGTGTAATCCAAACTAAATAATAATTTTAAATTGTTAGGTTATAAAAAGAAATCAAACAATATTCAATAATATATGTTATATATTACATAATTTTCATAAATTACAAATTTCTTTTATGAAAAGTGTTTTCATGTAAGAAAATTTGCAAAATTCAATTGAAAAATTATAATATTAGAATTCAACTATAAAGAATTTCTAATTCATTTCAAATTTTATAATTAGTATTTCTAGTCTTAATGTTTCACGAACACCTATCATTGTGTTTGATGATTTTTATAAAAACTCTTAATTTAAAAAATTAAACAAAAAAGTAAGATTTCAGATTTAAAAAATCTTATAACTAAAAATTAGACTAAAATCTTTTTCCAAAATCATCAAGTTCTTTTAAAATTTTTCTAAGCGAATAATAATGGCCTATCAAGTTCTATTATATTCATCAATTGGTTGCATATTATTAGTATTCATATTAATAATGCTAATTTGGTTTCGTTTGAAAGAATTAAATCATGTTCCTATATCATCATTTCTTGATGGATTATCGCGTTTAGAACGCGGACTACGAAGTGAATTTTCCGAATCAACTCATGTAATTCATTCTGAGTTAATTAAATCTCAAGAAAATTTGCGAGAAGTTTTAATACGTGATGCTCGGGAAACACGTTCAGAAGCAGCAATATCTTCAACACGATTTTCTGATCAATTACAAGGCTTAATTGAAATTAACGATCGTAGAATGCAAGAAATAAGACAGATATTAGAACAACGTTTACATACATTACAAAATGATAATACAACAAAATTAGATGAAATCAGACGTACAGTCGATGAAAAGTTACATGTAACTCTAGAACAACGTCTAGGTGAGTCATTTAAACTCGTTTCTGAGCGCTTAGAAGCAGTTCATAAAGGATTAGGTGAAATGCAAATACTAGCTGCGGGAGTTGGTGATTTAAAACGTGTATTAAGCAATGTTAAAGCAAGGGGAACTTGGGGAGAAGTTCAACTAGCTCGATTAATCGAGGATGGTATGACAGCAGATCAATATGGTCGCAATATAAAACCTGTTCCAGGAAGTGATGCTATGGTTGAATTTGCAATTCGTTTACCAGGACATGCAAGCGATGAAACACCTGTATGGTTGCCGATCGATGCTAAATTTCCTAAAGAAGAGTATGAAAGACTTGGAGAAGCTCTTGATAATGCCGATCCCGAGGCGGCCAAGATAGCTTCAAATGCTTTAGCAAAAGTTGTTGAAGTTCAAGCACGTCTTATTGCTAATAAATATGTTGCTCCACCTTATACAACTGACTTTGCTATTATGTTCTTACCAACAGAAGGTTTATATGCTGAAATATTGCGATGCCCAGGATTACTCGATAGATTACATGGTATGCGAATTAGTATTGCAGGACCGAGTAATTTAGCAGCTTTGCTTAATAGTCTACAAATGGGTTTTCGGACATTAACTATTGAACAGCGTTCTTCTGAAATTTGGAGAGTGTTACGTGCTGTAAAAACTGAATTTGGTAAGTTTGGAGAATCTTTATCTAGTGTTAAAAAAACATTAGAAACAGTAAGCAGCAAATTAGGACAAACTGAAGTCCGTTCTCGAGCTATGTTGCGAAACTTAAAAACTTTAGAAAATCTTCCTGATGATCAATTATTAGAAATTTTAGGAAATAATAATGAAGATTAACTTCATTTCAAAACTTTATTTAAAAATTTGTTTAAATTATCAAAGTTGTATTATACTTTAACTATATCAATATAACTCTATTATTCAAAAACTCATTTATATTTAAAGTATATTTAATTTTCTTTTTTTAATGAAAAAGTTTCTTGAGGAATTCTATTCTAATTCTTAGATGATCTGATAAATATCTGTTTTCTTTATTAATTACATATGTAAAATGTAAAAAATGTTAACCCAAAAAATACTTAAGAAACAAGCAGCAGATGCTGCTCTAAAATTTCTTGAACGATTTATTGAACATGATATAGTAATTGGTATAGGAACTGGCTCAACAGTTGATTGTTTCATAGATAACTTATCATGCTTTAAAGAAAATTTGACTGGAATCATTTCAACTTCGAATAGAAGTACGGCTCGTTTGATCGATCGTGGTTTCTCTATAATGAATCTAAATGAAGTTGATAGTATAACTGTTTATATAGATGGAGCTGATGAAATTGATGCAAACTTACATATGATTAAAGGTGGTGGTGGAGCATTAACTCATGAAAAAATTGTAGCTTCTATTTCCAAACATTTTATTTGTATAGTTGATGAATCAAAGTTTGTAACTCGTTTAGGTAAGTTTCCTTTACCAATCGAGGTAATTCCTATAGCATGTAGAGCAGTTTCACGTGCTATAGAAAATCTGGGTGGTAAACCTACATATCGCTCGGGATTCACGACAGACAATGGTAATATTATTTTAGATGTGGCTAATTTAAATATAGAATCAATTCTTCCATTAGAATCTACTATTAATAGTATACCTGGTGTTGTTAGTTGTGGGTTATTTCCTAATAGGAATACTACTGTGGTAGCAATATTAGCTACACAAAATGGTATATATTATTTAGAATAGATTATAACTAATCAGCAACTGTAATTTTGCTTTGATGTTGTTTTATCTTATTAGAAGTTAATTTAATTATCTATGTCATAATAGATACATATATGTATTTTCTTTTTTACATTAATAATTCCACAGCATTTTATGAAAAAATATGGAAAAGTTCTAAATGTTCGAACATACCAATAAACAATTTGATATTAATTTGGATTATGTATGTTCCCAATTTTTGAAAATGGGCAATATAGTCGAATCAATGATTGAAAAAGCTGTTGAAGTACTGATTAGTGGCAATACTAGCCTTACTAAATTTGTCAGAGATCAAGAAAAAGAAGTTAATCGTTTCGAAATTGAAATTGATGAACAAATAAGCTGTATTTTGGTGTGTCACCAACCTGCAGCGATTGATCTTCGTATGCTTTTAGCAGTTTCTAAAATGTTAACTGATATGGAACGTTCTGGTGATGAAGCTGAAAAAATAGCCAAAACAGCTTATCGTATCTATAAAGATAAATCGCAATATATTCCGATTACTGAACTAAGAGATATGGCAATTTTTGCTAGAAAAATGTTGCATCAATCATTAAGTGCTTTCGAAAAATTAGACTCAATCCAAGCAAAAGCTGTAGTCCACAGCGATAAAGAAGTTGATAAAAAATGGAAAGATATTTTATGTCGTTTAATTACTACCATGACTAAGGATTCTAGCATAATTTCTCGAGCTACCAGCACTATTTTCATAGCTCGAGCGTTAGAAAGAATTGGCGATCATGCTAAAAATATGTCTGAAAGAGTAATTTATATGGTCGAAGGCACTGACATACGTCATACAGATATCAACGAGAGATGATAGCTAATAATAGCTATTCTATTTCTATAGAAATTTAATCAGGTTTTATATATCCACTAGCTTCAACATCAATATTTTCAAATAAAAATTTTTGCATTTGTTTTTGTAAATATTGTCTTGCTCGTACATCCGCCAGGTTAAGTCGATTCTCATTCACTAGGCGTGTCTGTACACTTTTCCAATCTTCCCAGGCTTCTCTAGAAATATTTTCAAAAATTCGCTCACCAATTTTACCAGGATATGGAGGCATATCTAGACCATCAGCTTCCCGTTTTAATTTGATACAATAAATAGATCTGGACATAAAGCAACTTGTATTAAATTGAGTCTATACAAAATTATAGACTCTATTATTTATTAATTTTCAAATATATATCTAAAGTTTATAACTTATAATTATAGATAATTATAATAGAAAATAGAGGATAGTGCTATAATTTCTTAATAAGAACAAAACTATTTCGTGCACGATTGTAATGGATTTGTTTTTTTTGAGGTAAGTCATTAATATTTCCATGAATAAAGCCACGTTTTAGAAACCAATGTGAGGTACGTGCTGTAAGTACAAAAAGTTTTTTCATACCAATAGCTCTAGCTCGTGATTCTATATGACGTAAAAGTAATTCACCTTCTCCAGAACTCTGCCATTCAGGATGTACAATTAAACAAGCCATTTCAGCCATCTTTTCTTTTGAAAATTCATATAGTGCTGCACAGGCATAAATAATTCCATCATGTTCTAATACTGTAAATTTCTCAACATCACGTTCTACTATGCTTCTTGATCGTGGTGCTAATGTACCATCTACCTTAAAAGGTTCTATTAAACTAATAATCGCTCCCACATCATCAATAGTAGCATCGCGCAGATTACCAAGAGTATCTTCTACAATCATGGTACCTACACCATCATGGGTGAAAATTTCCAATAAAACACTTCCATCTAATGAATAAGGCAATAAATGCGCACGAGATACACCTTGTCGGACAGCTAAGGATGCGTATTTTAAAAAATTATTAGTTTCTTCATTTAGTGATTTTTTACTCAATAAAATATCTGCATCAGCACGGGTAAGCTCAGTATCAACTGAACCATCAGAATTATATATACCAGCTGAATCAAAAAGGAAAATTAATTTTTCAGCACCCAATGCAACTGCGGTATGAGTTGCTAATTCTTCCATGATTAAATTAAATGCATCACCTGTCGGTGAAAATCCTAATGGAGATAATAATACTACCGATGAAACTTTTTCAATTGCACGGTTTATAGCGTTCACATCTATTTTACGTACATGTCCAGTATGTAGAAAATCGATTCCATTTAGAATTCCTGTCGGACGTGCTGTAACAAAATTTCCAGAAATAACCTTAATATGTGAATGTGACATAGGTGTGTTTGGTAAACCTTGACTGAAGCTTGACTCGATGTCAAGTCGAATTTTTCCAGCAGCTTCTTTTGCACATTCTAATTCTGCTGAATTCGTTGGAATTAAAGTTCTTCCAAATTGTTGTGTAAATTCTTTTAAACGTAATTGTTCATTTATCTGAGGACGTGAACCATGAACCAGTACTAAACGAACTCCCAACGAAGATAATAAGGATAAATCTTGTACTAATGAATTGAGTACACCAGCTTGTACGAGTTCACCACCAAATGCAACTACAAATATTTTTCCACGAAATGCATGCACATAAGGAGCTACCTCTCGAAACCATCGAACAAACTGAGCAGGAGAAGATTCTGGCGCTTCAAGTGCAGAGACGGTATTAGTTTTTTTCTGTAGCATAGGTCAGATATATTTATTAAAAATTTTTAACATTATAAAATAAAAGAAAAAATATGACATATAAAAAATACTTGTTAAAAGAGAAGGTTACTTTTTTTATCTGCTTTTTAAAATCTATTTTTAAAATAAAAATAAAATCAATATATAAGTCTTGGAATAAAATCAAGCAATTTTTCTAGAAAATATAAGAGAACATGTATATATACATATATATATATTTCTTCAAGTATTAAAGAATTTAAAGAATTAATTAATAAATCGAAAGAAAATATTGTATGAGATTCTATTATGGTTTAGTGTTATTTTTAATCGCTCTTTTCTCTCTTTTCTCTTTTAATTAATTTGAAAAATTTTTTTAAAATATAGCATTATTTTACCTATTTGAATCAAAGATATAAGAATAACATTCTTAAATATTTTGTTAAGATTGTTAAAATAGAGTTAATTTATAATTACCTGTAATGAATTGATATAAAAAATCAAACCCTATTAGTTATGCCTAAAATTTTTGCATGTAAAAGACCACCTTTTATACACCTTCGTGTCCATTCAGAATTTTCTATTGTGGATGGTTTAATTCGTATTAAAGACTTAATTAAACAAGTTATAAATTTTTCTCAACCAGCCGTAGCATTAACAGATCTTTCCAATATTTTTGGACTGATTAAATTTTACAAGAACGCAAGAAAATTTGGTATTAAACCAATTGTCGGCTGTGATGTGTGGATACATAATGATCATAATATAAATAAACCATACCGCTTATTATTACTAGTGCGTAATTTACAGGGATATCGAAGCCTATGTAAATTATTAACTCAAGCATTTTCAGTAAATAAAGGTAAAGAAAAAGCAGAAATTCATCGGGAATGGTTCAAGGATTTACCAGGTTTTATTGTAATATCAGGAGCACGTGCCGGAGATGTTGGATGTGCATTAGATTCTGGAAATATAGATCTAGCATTAGAGTCAGCACAATATTGGTCAAAAATTTTTCCAAATTCTTATTATATTGAATTACAAAGAGTTGGTTTTAGTGGCGATGAAGCCTATGTACAATCTGCTTTAAATCTAGCATATAAATTAGGTTTACCAGTTGTTGCTACGCATCCAGTCCAATTCTTATATTTTCATGAGTTTCAAACTCATGAAGTAAGAG
This sequence comes from uncultured Burkholderiaceae bacterium, assembly GCA_964620485.1. Classification (GTDB taxonomy): domain Bacteria; phylum Pseudomonadota; class Gammaproteobacteria; order Burkholderiales; family Burkholderiaceae_B; genus CAZTUH01. The sequence continues at coordinate 11,836 of CAZUGU010000009.1, forward strand.
TCTGTATTTCTGAAGGAAAAATGCTAGCTGATCCTAGACGAAAAAGAAGATTTACTCAAGAGCAATATCTATTAAGCTCTGAAGAAATGATTGATCGTTTCTCAGATATACCATCAGCACTTGAAAATACTGTTGAAATTGCAAAACGCTGTAATTTAATTCTTCCATTAGGAATGCTTAGCTTTCCTGATTTTCCAACACCAAAAAATATTTCACTAAATGATTATCTAATCCAATTATCCGAAATAGGATTGGAAAAACGCTTATTATCCTTATTTCCTGATCAGAATAAAAGAATGAAGGAATCTAATAAATATCAAGAAAGATTACATCATGAATGTAATATTATTTCACAAATGGGGTTTTCTAGTTATTTTCTTATTGTTCAAGATTTTGTAAATTGGGGTAAAAAAAATACTATACCTGTTGGACCTGGTCGTGGATCAGGAGCAGGTTCCCTTGTGGCTTATGCTTTAGGAATCACTGATCTTGATCCTATACATTATAATTTATTGTTTGAAAGATTTTTAAATCCTGAACGTGTTTCAATGCCAGATTTTGATATTGATTTTTGTCAAGATAATCGCGAACGTGTAATTCATTACGTTAAAACTAGATATGGACAAAAATCTGTTAGTCAGATTGCTACGTATGGTACGTTCGGTGCTAAAGCAGTTTTAAGAGATATAGGACGTGTTTTAGGCCTACCATATACTTTATGCGATAGTTTATCGAAACTAATTCCATTTAATCCATCTGAACCATGGACTTTAGATCGTGCATTAAAAGATGAATCTTCTTTTAAAGAACGTTATGAAAAAGAAGAAACAGTACGAAAATTAGTTGATTTAGCTAAACCGCTAGAAGGGTTAATTCGTAATGTTGGAATGCATGCAGGTGGTATTTTAATTGCGCCAAGCGCATTGATAGATTTTTGCCCATTATATTGTCAATTACCTGGACAAGAAAGCAATATGATTTCTCAGTTTGATAAAGATGATATCGAATTGCTGGGTCTGATTAAATTTGATCTACTTGGATTACGCAATCTAACAATTTTAAATTTAGCTGTACGTTATATTCGTCAATTCAATGAATCAAAACGTCATTTTAATGTGAAAGACCTGGATCTTAATGATCAAAAAACCTATAACATTCTCAGTAATGGAAATACTACTGCAATATTTCAATTAGAATCACGTGGTATGAAGGAATTATTAAAAAAATTAAAACCTAATAATTTTGAAGATATCGTTGCTATGTTAGCTCTATATCGACCTGGTCCTTTAGAATCAGGTATGGTTGACGACTTTGTAAATCGCAAACATGGTCGATCAAAAGTAGATTACTTTCATCCTGACCTTGAGAACATATTGAAAAGTACATACGGAGTAATTGTATATCAGGAACAAGTAATGTTAATTTCTCAATTAATAGGTGGATATTCATTAGGAAAGGCCGATCTATTAAGGCGCGCTATGGGCAAAAAGAAACCCGAAGAAATGGCAAAACATCGAATATTATTTGAAAAAGGAGCTAAAAAAAATGGATATGGAACTGATTTAGCAATTAAATTATTCAATTTAATGGAAAAATTTGCAGGTTATGGATTTAATCGTTCTCATTCTGTTGCTTATGCTTTGATTGCTTATCAGACAGCTTGGTTAAAAGCGCATCATCCTGCGGAATTTTTAGCAGCTACCATATCATCAGATATGGATGATACAGATAAAGTTAGAATTTTTTGTGATGATGCAAAAAAGAATTCAATAAAAGTTTTACCTCCAGATATTAATATTTCGAATTTCCAATTTGAACCTGTATTAGATCAAAATATTCAATTTAAAAAACCACCAAATTTAATACGATATGGTTTGGGTGCTATTAAGGGTGTTGGAAAATCTGTTGCTAAAGATATTTTGATAGCTAGGGAAAAGAATGGTTTATTTTCAAGTTTCTTTGATTTTTGCTGTCGTGTTATAAATATTGTAAATCGTCGCACTATTGAAGCCTTAATAAAAGCAGGAGCTTTTGATTCAATAGAATCAAATCGTGCTGCTTTATTAGCTTCAGTTAATACTTCGATGGCAGCGGCAGAACAAATACATTATAAAGCTAATCAATCATCTTTATTCGGTGATGATAGTAGTAATGTTATTGCGGTTCAAATCAGTAAAATTTCTGCATGGAATCTGAAAACTAAATTAATAGAAGAAAAATCCGTATTGGGCTATTGTTTTAGCGGTCATTTGTTTGATTATTGGAAAGATGAAGTAAGAAGGATAATTCCACTTAAACTAGTAAATCTTGAACCTAAAAAATATCTTCAATGGATAAGTGGTGTTTTAATCAGTATGCGAGTGGTTACAACCCGTCGAGGTAAAGTAACATATGGTCTATTAGATGATAAAACCGCTCAAGTTGAAGTTTTAGTATCAGATCAACTCTATCGGAAATATAGAAACTATTTAAAGGAAGATCAATTACTTATTGTACAAGGAAGAGTATTTAACAATGCTTATTCTGGTGGTATGTATATTATTGCAGAAAGACTATGTAATCTTAAATTGGCCTATGAATCTAAATTTGGATCAAATTTGAACAATCAAATAGACTCTGACAAATCATATATATCAAAATAAGATTCTATAATAGGAAAAGATTAAATTTTTTGGAAATTAAATTCAATTAGAACCTTTTTTCTAATTCTTAATTTTAATAAACTTTTAATTTTGATGATGATTTCTTTTTATAAATTAAACTATTCAAAAATAACAACATAAATTTTAAAAAACAATACTACTTTAATTAATTGAAAAATATTTAAATTATAATATGGTGATATTAAATCCTTAAAGATAACTAACTTATTTATCTCAATATTCTAAAATTTGATTTTAGAACTGAATCGTATTTAAAAATAGAGTAAAGATATTTTTAGGATAGTGTTTGAGATACTATTAGTATTTTTTTATATACAATAATTTATTAGATTGATGTTTATATATCCAATTGATAATTTGTTAGTCTTCGTTAGTCTGAATTTATTTTTACATTCCGGATAATTTTCTAGCAGAAATTATTACATTCTATCTTCAAGTTTATTATTATACTAATTATGTTGTTAAAATAAAGAAATAATATCTGAAATATGAAAAAATATCTGAAATATGAAAATTCAATTCAGAATACTAAATTACAGTAATTAAAAAATAAATTGTGCAACTAAATAAATATCAGATTCTATCCAAGTTTGTAGATAATGGACAAAATACTCAGCTAGTCTAAATAAGATTTTCTTATTACTCTAGTTTACTGCCTACTAAAGTATTATAATACTTTAGTAGGCAGTAGGCGTATGAGTCTTTTAAAATATGAAAGTGATCGTCATGCTTATATTTTATATATCTGTCTAAATATAAGTAATTTATATATATTGTTTGCCTGTTTGTATTAGGTTAGATTTTTCAAAAAAAATATTTTCTAGAAAAGATTCAAAAAGTTTGATTAATTTTAAATTTTTTAATTAATTTAAAAAAAGAAAATACTTTTAATTTGAATTATTAAACATATTTATTAAATTGCTTGAATATATCAAAATTGCTTCTATCTTATATGCCAAAATTTTAATATGTTAAGAACAGAACTTAATTATTAGTATTACTGTTTAAATTTTATTAAATTGGTACTGCTAGATTTTTCTAAATAGAAAATAATAAAAATAGATATCAAATAAATAACAGATAAATTATGATTTATTTTTAATAGATTCTTATTATGAAACATTCATTTTTAAGACTAAATTTTAATGAGATTTATTTCATTAAAAATATTTCTTTAGTAAAAAATTATTTTAATTACATATAAATATGTAAAATAGTTATACACATGATAAAAATGAAATGTTAATAAAATTTCGATAACTTTAAATATATTCAGATTTATCAAATTTATTTACCTATCTTAAATATTAAATATATGAAGACTTATATAAGTTTTCATATATTTAAGTCGTTTCAAATTAATATCATTTATAAGTTATTAAAATAATTGTAATTGGAAAATATAACTCAGAATCAGGTGCCTTCTTTTGAAATCAGTCGAGAATATTAAATCTTTAAATTATCATGATATATCCGGAACTTCCTGGAAACGAATTTATAACTATATTAATTCCTATTGGAAGTCTATAGCACTAGCAGGAATACTAATGGCTAGTGCAGCAGCAACTCAACCAACTCTAGCATTAGTTATGAAACCACTATTAGATGAAGGTTTTTCAGGTGAAAGACCTTCTTATGTCTGGTGGATTCCAGTAATTATAGTATCTCTAATCTTTATAAGAGGTATCTGCAATTTTTTTAGCTATTATTTGCTTGCATGGGTATCTAATAATGTATTGAAAAATTTGCGAAATAGTATGTTTGAACGATTATTAAACTTACCAGATTTTTATTTCAAACAGGGCGAGACTGGTAGATTACTTAATCGATTTACTATTGATGTTAGTAATGTTACTGGAATAGCAACAGAGGTTATGATTGTTCTAATACGTGAATCTTTTGTTGTACTTGCGTTGCTTGCAGTCTTATTTTATATATCATGGTTATTGACCCTAATTGTCATTACAATGTTATTTAGTACTGTAATAATCACAAAGTTTTTTATTAAACAATTGCGATTTATTAGTCTTGAAACTATTAATATAAACGCAGAATTGATACGAGTAGTTGGAGAAGCAATCAACAATCAACGTGTTATTAAATTATTTGGTGGTTATAGCTCAGAAAAGAATCGTTTCAATTTAGTTAACAGTCGATTTCGTCATTTTGCAATGCGAGCAGCAACAGCTGATGCTGCTTTAACACCATTAACACAACTTTGCATTGCAATTTCGGCAGCATTAATTATTGTTGTTGCCTTAAATCAGGCTAATAATGAAATACTCACAGTTGGTGGATTTGCTTCATTTATGACAGCAGTAGCACAGATTCCTGATCCAATTAAAAGACTTGCTAATGTAACAGGAAGAATGCAAAGAATGTTAGCAGCAGCACAAAATGTTTTTGCTTTAATCGATCAGCCACAAGAATTTAATTCAGGAACTCAAATGTTAACTCGGCCTATAAAAGGAAAAATTGAATTTCGTAATATACAATTTCAATTTCCCAATTCAGATCGACCGACGTTAAAGAATATTTCATTTACAATAAAACCAGGCCAAACTGTTGCTTTAGTTGGTCGATCTGGAAGTGGGAAAACTACATTAATTAACATGCTAGCTCGTTTTATCTTAGCAGATAGTGGAAATATATTAATAGATGATATACCTATTCAAAAATTGGATCTATTTGATTTGAGATCAAATTTATCCTTAGTAAGTCAAGATACAGTTTTTTTTGATGATACAATTGCTGCTAATATAGGATATGGCTTATTTGGAACATATGAAAATCATAAAATACGTTCCGCTTTAAATGCAGCTAATTTACTGGATTTTGTAGAAAGTTTACCAAATGGAATGGAAACTCGTATTGGTGAAAATGCAATATTATTATCTGGAGGACAGAGACAAAAACTTGCAATTGCAAGAGCTTTAATTAAAAATTCTGCTATTCTTATTTTAGATGAAGCAACTTCAGCACTTGATAATGAATCAGAAAGTCAAATTCAAAAATCACTTGATTATTTAATGCAGGGACGCACGACTTTAGTTATTACGCATCGTTTATCTACTATACAAAATGCAGATTGTATTTTCGTCATGGACTCAGGAGAAATTCTAGAAAGCGGTTCACATTCTGAATTAATCAAA
>CAZUGU010000010.1:0-28899 GCA_964620485.1 uncultured Burkholderiaceae bacterium
TTTGGTTGATTGATTAAATAATCCTATAAATTTATATTATGATAATGTTTAAATGTTTGAAAAAATTTATATATTCTATTTTCAATATTATATTTACTTGGATTAAATCGGCAGTTTTTCAGTAAAGTCAATTCTTATTTTGAAAATCCTTATTTTTTGTTCCTTATTACTCTAATTATGTATTTAAATTTTATGAAAAATATAATTAATCTTTAATATATTGAAATATCAAATATAACTTATATTTTTACTAATTTTTTAAATTTTAAATTTGAAAATACATAAAAAACAAGATTTATTGTGAAAATTTGAACATTTTCACAATAAATTCTAATTATTAGAATTCTGGTTAAATATTCATAAACCTATTTCTTATTTTAGTTTCTAAATTTATTTAATATTTTCTTTTCTGTTTATAACAAATTAATAGTTCGATTGTATAATTAATAATATTCTAATTAAATAATGGAATAACTAGGATTTTTAAATAAAATATTCATATAGAATAATTAAATTTTCCATATAATATATCTTGCCTAGAGTAAATATGAGTGTTGAATATTAATAATTAATATTGGTTAACTTGTTAGTATATTTGGAATAATTATATGTTAACTTCATATCATGCTGATGAATTTGTTCGATTTATTATAAATAAAGGTATATTACGTTTTGGCAGTTTTAAGGTTAAATCTGGTCGACTAAGTCCATACTTTTTTGATATGGGAAAATTTAATCGAGGTACATCATTAAATTTTCTAGCGAATTCTTATGCTAAAATTTTATTAAATTCTCAAATAAAATTTGACATGTTATTCGGACCTGCATATAAAGGAATACCTTTAGTAGCAGCTATATCTATAACATTAGCATCTCATCATAATGGCTTTGGTTGCTTTTTTGATATTCCATTTGTTTTCAATCGAAAAGAAATAAAAGATCATGGTGAGGGAGGACAACTAGTTGGATTACCATTAAAAGGTAAAATCATTATTATAGATGATGTTATTACTGCAGGCACTTCAGTGCATGAATCGATTGAAATTATTCGATCAGCAGGCGCTGAACCAGTTGCAGTATTAGCAGCTATAGACAGAATGGAACGAACTAATTATTTAAAAAAATTGTCAAAATATTCTGCTGTTGAAGAATTAAAAAAAATTTATGGGATTCCAATTATAAGTATTACATCATTAGCAGATATTTTAAGTTTTCTGGGGAAAAATATAAATTTTTCCCCAGAAAACTATCAAAAAATGGTAAGTTATTGCAATAAATACGGGGTTATTTGAACTTCTTAAAGAGAAATTAAGTATTTAATTTCTCTTTAAGAAGTTCAAATACTCTCTGAAAATTTATATTTTTTCCTATTTTATTAATAATATGACCCATTAATGAATTTAGGACTTTTGTTTTTCCTAAGCGATATTCTTTGATAATAAAAGGGTTTTCAATAATAATTTCATCAATAATTGTTTCAATTAACATGGAGTTTTTGCTTTGTTTTAAGCAATATGACTCAATAACAGAATCAATTGATTCATTATATTTTCCATGCCATATATCTGAAAAAATCATACGAGCAGAACTGTTAGAAATGCCTTCATCAGCGATATGATTTATTAATTTAGCTAATGAAGTACTTGATATTGGTATAGGAAAACCAGTATTTCTTCCCTCACGATTTAACATAGTAATTACAGGATCAATAATCCAATTAGCACATAATCTATACTGATTTTTGGGTACATATCTAATAACTTCTTCAAAATAATCTGCTATATGATGATTTATAACTAATTTTTCTGCTACAGAATACGGTATGTCATATTTAGACATAAAACGTAATCGTTTTTCATCTGGTAATTCAGGCATAGTTAATTTGATATTTTGAATCCAATCCGTTGATATGGTCAGCATTGGTAAATCAGGATCAGGAAGATATCGATAATCTTGACTATTTTCTTTGTTTCGCATACTCCTCGTTTCATTTCGGATTGAATCATATAAACGTGTTTCTTGAATTACAGTATTGCCATTTTCAATCAATTCTATCTGACGACGAGCTTCAAATGAAATTGCACGTTCTAAAAAACGAAATGAATTGATATTTTTAATTTCAGTTCGAACGCCGAGTTCATTATCTCCTGATTGACAAACAGATATATTCGCATCGCATCGAAAAGATCCTTCTTGCATATTCCCATTACATATATTCAGATACATCACTAAATTACGTAATGTTTTTAAATACTCTAAGGCTTCAGATGTTGAATGAATTTCTGGTTTTGTTACAATCTCTAAAAGAGGTATGCCTGAACGATTTAAATCTATACCACTTCCTGCCTTACCATTCGAGAGAAAATAATTCTCATGTAAAGATTTACCAGCATCTTCTTCTAAATGAGCGCGAATTAAATGAACTGTCTTTCTTTTTTTATTTACAATGAAAGATAGTGAACCACCTTTGATTATAGGCAATTCAAATTGACTAATTTGATAACCTTTAGGTAGATCAGGATAAAAATAGTGTTTGCGTGAAAATTGTGAATAAGGAGAGATATTTGCTCCAATTGCTAAACCAAAACGTATTGCAGATTCAACAACTTGTCGATTCATAACTGGTAAGGTACCAGGTAAAGCTAAGTCAATTTCATTAGTTTGTAAATTTGGTTCTGGATTAAAATATGTACTGCTTCCTGAAAAAATTTTAGATTGAGTAGAAAGTTGTATATGTGTTTCTAAACCAATTGTGATGTTCCATGTCATAATTTTTCTTCATTTAGTTACATAATATCGATGCCAATCAGTAACAGATTGATAACAATCAGCAATTGCCAAAAGAAAACCTTCCATAAAATAATTTCCAACAATTTGTAAACCGATTGGTCTAGGATACTGATATAACTTGCTAAATCCGCAAGGTATAGACATTGCCGGTAGACCAGATAAATTACTACCTAATGTATAAATATCATTTAACCAATCAAGTGTCGGATCCTCATTTTTTTGATTAAGATTTCTATCTACACTTCTAACAACGGGTCCTATTATAATATCACACTGATTTGAAAAAACTTTTTGAAAGTCTTCTGAAATTAATGTCCTTAATCTCTGGGCTTGCAAATAATATGAAGTATAGTTTTTATGAGACAATACATAGGTACCCATTAGAATACGACGTTTTACTTCTTCACCGAAACCTTCTGAACGAGATTTAGAAATCATATCTTCTACGCTACTGTAACATTGCGTACGGTATCCGTATCTAATACCATCATAACGGGCTAAATTACTTGCAGCTTCAGCTGGAGCAATGACATAATATGTAGGAACAACAAACTGAGTATGAGGCAGTGATACTTTTATTATTTTCGAACCAAGTTTTTCCAATTTGATTAAAGCATTCTCAATTTTACATGCAACATCAGCTGCTAAATTTTCATCGAAATATTCTTTCGGGACACCAATTCGTATTCCACTTAATGGTTTTTTATTAAATGTTTTAAAATTCATCTTATTGTAATTAAATTCTGCACGTATACGACCAGTTTCATTTCGAACATTATTACAATATTCCAGACTTGTTGGATCACGTGGATCGAAACCACTCATAACATCAAGTAATTCCAATAAATCATAACTACTGTGAGCTAAAGGACCAGCTTGATCCAAGCTTGAGCCAAATGCAACGATTCCAAATCGTGATACAACTCCATAAGTAGGCTTAATACCACTTATACCACACATAGATGCAGGTAATCGTATTGAACCGCCTGTATCAGTTCCAGTAGCAGCATAAATTATGCGTGCTGCTACTGCAGCAGCAGAACCACCAGATGATCCACCAGGTATTGCCTTATTATCCCACGGATTTTTAACTGATCCATATGCAGAGTTTTCATTGCTAGAACCCATAGCAAATTCATCACAATTGAGTTTTCCTAAAGAGACAGCACCTGCTTGATTTAAGCGTTCTACAACTGTTGCATCAAAAGGACTCAAATATCCCTGAAGCATTTTACTGCCTGCAGTGGTATACCAATTACGTGTAACAATCGTATCTTTATGAGCTATAGGTACTCCTGCTAAAGGGCCAGCAGTACCATTAGCAATAGCTATATCAACTTTTCTAGCCTCAGATAATGTAAATTGCTTATCAACATGTAAGAAGCAATTAAGCTCGTTAAAAGTTTCTACATTATCCAACGCACTTATTGCTAATTCAACTGCACTAATTTTACGATTTTGTAATGCATTTCGAATATCAGAAATTCCATTGAAATTATTGTATATAGGAGATTCTTTCATTTACTTTCTCTGATTATCTTTGGTACTAAAAATAAGTGATTTTTAGTTTCTGGTGCATTATTAAGCATTTTATTACGTTTTTTTTGAGAATGTAGTTCAATAACTTGATCTTCACGTAATCGAAGTGAGACTACCATGTCAGCAGAAGTAGGATAATATAATGGTTTAATTCCTGTTGTATCTACTGACTGAAGTTTCTTGATAAGAAGTAAAATATTGGAAAGTTCTTTCTGAATACGTTCATATTGTTTGATATCTATGTCTATTTGAGCCAATTGAGCAATATGTTTTATATCTTCTCGATTAAGTATCATTTTTAAAAAAGTCCAATATTATTGAAGTTATAATTTTTAATAAATTAAGTTACTTACGTGCATAATTTAAGATGCATGATTAACACAATATGTGATTACAATGTGTGATTAGTATAATTAATAAAAAATAAAAATTCCATTTTATAGAATTCTTATAGATATATAGAAATATTATTCTAATATTTTCTTATTACTCAATCTTAATTTACTTGATATTTGATATTTTTTAAGTTACTTAGAACTATGTTTCAATAGAATGATAATCAATCTAGCATTTCTAATATATTTATCTATATTCATAATATATATGTTTTCTATTTCTAGAATTTAAAGATCTTGAAGTATATGATTACGCAAAAATTATTCAATAATCAGTAGAATATTAAAATATATTATATTGTATAAAACAAATGGTTAAATTGTTCATTATCTATGATATATTTTTATATTCTGTACATTTTTATTTATATTTCTGATTCAGAATAATTTATAGTACTTATAATACAGTCAAAGTTAATTTGATCTATATTTCAATAGGAAATATAATTCCTGAATTCCTATTAGTGGATAGATAAAGATGAACTTAATAAATATATCGTCAATTATACTAAAAAGAGTTATGAGAGCATTAACTGAAAAACTAAAACTAGAAAAGTTTCTAAAAAATAAATCTATAATTTATTTGAAAAACTTTACATAAATTTATATCTTCTCTAAAAGTCTTATCATGAAAAAAATAATTTTAAAAAAATATTAATTTCTAAAGCTAATTTTTAAATCAAATAATACTACTAAATCAAATAATACTACTTAAAATTAAGTATTTATGTATTCTATAGAATACATAAATAAAAGAGAATAAAAGAAGAAGTAATTATTTTTTCTGACTGATAGTAAAGCTTTATATAAGCTAAGCTCAACTGATTATTAAGAATATATAATTAGATTATCTATATATTTTTCATATGAACCATTCTTTCTTAGCTTATAAATAACCCCAAATCTAAGAAAGAATGGTTCATATGAAAAGCTCAAATTTTAATATCATACTAATCCTAACCATTTCCAATATGTCATACTAAAAACTAACATAAGTAAATATCCTATTATAGTAAGTAAAATGCCGACCTTAGCAAACTGTTTCGAATCAAAAGTATTCGTACCTATACAAACCATATTTTGTGGTGCATTAATTGGCAATATAAATCCAAAACTTACTGTAAAACCTAAAAGCATTGTTATACCAACACGATTAAAATCACCTGGTAATGTTGTAAGAACTGAAATTAAAATTGGTAATATTGCTGAAGCTAATGCAGTAGCACTAGCAAATCCTAAGTGAATTACAATCAAGAAAGCACTTAAAACAGCAAATATTGCTATAGGCCCTAAATTATCTAGGCCAGTATACAAAATAACTTGTTCACCAAGCCATTGACCAGCTTCAGTACTTAGTAATGCAGAACCTAGACTAATACCAACTCCAAAGATTACTATAGCGCCCCAAGGTATAGATGATTGAACATCTTTCCAGGATATAACACCGATACGTGGCAACATTAGAAGCACTAATCCAAAATATGTAGTCGAAGATGTATCAAAATTATGTAATTTTCCTTCTGAAGACCAAAAAAACAATAAAAGAGCTGAAACTAACATTAAACGCTTTTGTGGAGCAGTCATTGAACCTAATTTGAGTAATGCTTTTTTAATTTTCTCTTTACTGTTATTTAGTTCTTCAGCTTTAGGAGGTAATATTTTTAATACAATGCTAATGAGAATTATGGACATAATTAAAGACCATGGCGCACCAGCAAGAAACCAATCTAACCATGTGGGACTTTGATGCAAAATATTTTCCATAAAACCAGCAGTTAGTAAATTTTGCGCAGCAGCAGTTTTTATACCAATATTCCAAATACCGGTTGCTTGTGCAACAATGATCATAATGCCCGCAGCAATATTTGATCGTTTATCAACACCAAAAGCAGAAATAATTCCCATCATAATAGGAACTAATGCTGCACTTCTTGCAGTAGCACTTGGTACAAGTAAACTGAGTAGAACAGTAATAATAATACTGCCTATCATAATACTTTTTGTACTTGTTCCAATCTTTGTTAACGTTATTAAAGCAATTCGTTTATCTAATCCAGTAAATGTCATAGCTGCAGCTATGAATAAAGCTCCGGCTACTAAAGCAAGAGCTGAACTGGAAAATCCGGCTAAAGCTATGGTAATAGCTGTAGAGGTACCATATGTTATATTTGGATTTGCAATAGTAGGCGCTGTTCCTAACAGAAAAGCCATTAATGTAATTATTATTACTGCACTAACTTCATACGAAACAGCCTCTGATATCCATACGATTACAGCAAAAGCAAGAATAGCAAGCATGCGCTGACCTGCAATGGGTAAATCTGTCGGAAAAGGAATCATTAGTACTCCAATAAGAGCAGAAATACCGAGAATCAATCCAATAGAAAATGGAGATTTTTTAGTTACTTCAACAGAAGAAGTTGCATTTGATGTTGTCATATATGTGTCTTCAGATTGTCTATTTTCGTTAAATACCCAAGCATTATCAATATATTGCATATAATTAGCTGTACTGCTTATTGTTTATTATTCTAATAAAATATCATTTTAACCTCCCTAGAAAATATAAAGAACTAAGATCTGCAATAAACCAGATATCTGTTCATTGGATAAGAAAAATATGATTATTAAAATAGAGATGCTAATTATATCTGAAATATCATGAAAATTACCAAGAAAGTACGTTTTTATTAAAAATAATGTACGGTATGCATAAATTATAAGACATCAAATATTTATTTCTTTAAAATTTATAAAATTAATTCTATATTTAACTTATTTATATAAAATTAGTCTGGAGTAATTATTGTGCCTATATTTTGATCAGTTAACAATTCTAAAAGTAAACAATCTTGAATGCGTCCATCTAAAATATGAACAAAATCCACTCCTTTATTTGCAGCATACAGTGCTGCAGAAATTTTTGGTAACATTCCTCCGGAAATTGTACTATCTTTAATGAGCTGATCAATTTTTTTTAGTGATAAATTATTCAATAATTTACCATTTACATCTAATACACCAGGCGTGTTTGTCATGATTAATAATCTTTTTGCATTTAGAGCTTCTGCAATTTTACCAGCAACTGTGTCTGCATTAATATTATATGCAATACCGTCCTCACCAAAACCAATAGGTGAAATAACAGGAATAAATTGATTAGCTTGCAAAGCTTTAATAAGTTTGGAATTAATTTTGACAACATCTCCTACAAAACCAATATCAATTGGATCATCTTGTTTATTTTTATTGGTCATCATTTTTTTTTTCGCCTGAATCAGTTTTCCATCTTTTCCAGTTAATCCTATTGCATTTCCACCAATTTTATTAATTTCCATAACAATGTCTTGTTGTATCTGTCCTCCCAAAACCCATTCTACTACTTCCATTGTATCAGAATCAGTTATACGTATACCATGGAAAAAAGTATCTTGTTTTCCAATACGTTTTAGAACAGCATTAATTTGTGGGGCTCCTCCATGGACAATTATAGGATTCATGCCAATTGATTTGAGGAATACTATATTATATGCAAAACTTCTTTGAAGCTTTTCGTCAATCATTGCATTACCACCATATTTGATCACAACAGTCTCACCATATAATCTTTTTATATAAGGTAAGAATTCTGATAAAATGGAAATTTTTTTATTAGGAGTATGTATAGTTATATAATCAGAAATATCAGTCATTGAAGAATAAATTATGTGTGTAAATTAAGGAAATCTATATTTTAATTAGATATGAAAGTAATCTTAAAAAGAAACCATAAATTAATGATATGTTATATTTCAATATGAAATTAGCTTGAATATACTTATACTTTTTTTAAAGTAAAATGTAACAATCGATTTTTTATATTTTTTACAACTATATTTTATCTGCTATAGATTTATTTAGATCTTCACTACTGTTAATATATTCAAAATATTTCATAACATGATTCACTCCATCGATATTAGCTGTTACTAGAGCAGCACATCTACCCTCAGTTCTAGTTACAAGACCCATCAAAAAAACAATACCATGATCTACTGTAACTAATATTGTCCCACTTGGAACATATTTTGCATTTAACAATGCTGTTCTAACCTTAGATGCTATCCATGCATCACGAGAACGTATACATAGTGTAGCTGTTGATCTAATCTTTATTTGGTTATTTACTGTTATAACATTATCAACTAACTTAGCCAATTGACTAGCCTGTTGTTTTGATATTCTAGTAGAAGCATCACCAGTTAATAGAACATGTCTATTATATGAAGTAACAGTAATGCGTGTAATATCATTATTGAGTTCTTTTAAAATCCGATTTTCAATTTTTAGTTCAATACTACTGTCTTCAAGTTGAGTTCCAGTTGTGCGTCGGTCAGCCATAATTATAGCTGCAGTAACAGCAGCTCCACTAAAAACCATTGGCGTACAAGCAGTCAAGCTTAATATATTGAAAAGACATAAAATGATAAAACCATAAAATTTAATAGTACTTTTTTGTATTGGAGTTTCCATTTTTGGATCTTCTAATAATAAAATACTGTCCTATCATACAATATAAGAATATAAGTGCCTGAATCCATCATATCATGTGCATGATATCTTATTTTGCATAATTTAATGCTGATTATTGAACATTGAGTATAAATAATAAATAAATAACAAATATACAAAAATCCTGTTGATTGAAAGAATTATATCAGTCTAAACAAATATTGACCTAATCAAATGTATGAATTTTCCTGAATTTCTAAAAAAATTCCTTTTGTGTTATATATCATAATCATTGTTAGATATAATCATAAGACATAAGAAAATATAAAGCCGATCGGAATAATCTTATCGTAACAAATTCTTAAAAAGAATTTTAAATTTATTTAAATTCACTTTTACTAATTATGATTTACATTTCTCTAATTATGATTTACATTTCTAAACTTTATTTGAAGAGTTCTATTTCGTAGACACTAATAATTAATATAGTTCTCTTAAAGAGAATTCTCTAGATTTACTGAAATATCCGATTTTCAAAATTACAATAAACGTAGATAGATTTACTTTTTTCTTTTTCTTACAGAGAAAAAATTTGAATTAAAATTAGAAAAAATTCGTTTGATGAGTTAATAAATTATGAGTATCCATTATAAATAAATATTATGTTAAATTTCAATACAGTTTAAAAATTTAGTCATGACTCATAATGTTTATAATGTTTTATTATATAAAAAATTTAGTCATGACTCATAATGTTTTATTATATAATTGAATATATTCAGTTCTAATTCATATCCAAAATAAAACGTTGCAATATACTATATAATTAAGAAGATGTTCTAAACTTGAGAATTTAGTATTTTAATATATTTATCAATATGTCTAATCTTAATAAGAATAAGATTTTTCTTATTTTATCTAATAAAAATTTACTATTTATAGTAATTTAAATTTATGAATCAAAATATTTTCTATCCAATAGACAATAATACATTGATTAAAATTAACGAACATTTGGCAAAACAAAGATGGTCTGTAGCAACTCTTTATGTTGTTGCAACTCCAATTGGTAATTTAGGAGATTTGAGTTTAAGGGCTTGGCAAGCTTTAACAAGAGTTGATATTATTGCTTGTGAGGATATCCGAGTTAGTCAGGTCTTGCTGAATGCATGGGCAATCCAGAAACCATTAATTACAGCTAATCGACATAATGAAAAAAAAATCGCAAAGGATATTTGCGCAGTTCTGAAAGATAATAAGAATGTTGCTCTAATCTCTGATGCTGGCTCACCTACGATTAGTGATCCAGGCTCTCATATAGTAAATTTGGTACGTCAATCTGGCTATAAAGTTATACCTATTCCTGGAACAAGTGCGATTAATACTGCATTAATGGGAAGTGGAATTACGACAGATAAAAATCCAATGTATATTTTTGCAGGCTTTATACCTTCAAAATCAACATTAAGAATAAAGTGGCTTCACTTTTGGTGTGTATTACCGGCACCAATATTACTATTTGAATCACCGAATCGACTTGCAATAAGTCTTAAAGATCTTTTCAAAGTATGCGGTCCGGAACGTCTAATAACTATAGGACGTGAATTAACGAAGCGTTTTGAAGAAATCAAAACATTTCCTTTGAGTGATTATAAATCATGGTTAGATAGTGATCTATATCATAGACGGGGTGAATATGTATTAATTATACATGCACCAAATAAAAATACTGAATCTGTATTGAAAAATTTTAAGACAGATTATCTTCTAAATGATCAAAAAATCAATGTCTTATTGGATATTTTACTAGAAACTATATCTATACGTGATGCAACAAAAATTGTTACAAAAGTGACAGGTTTTTCACATAAAAAAGTATACAATGCAGCTTTATCTAGGAAGTATAGTATATAATTGGTCGATTAATAATGAAAATAGATTTGTTTTCAGATATTATTACAGTTTTCTATGAAAAAACATACTGTCTAAAAATGAACAAAATATTTGCAAATTATGCAGGTCTATTAGCAGAATAATAAAAATTTTTGATCAGAAAAATCAGTTTTTTATTTCAGAACAATCCTATGATGCAGATCATTTAAATATTCAAGCAGGCTTGTCTAGGATTAGAACATTGATTTGATGAAAAAGAAAATGTTTTGACGTTCCTACAAAAATGCAGGACACACAGTCTCAAAAGAGATATTTCTTGAGTTACAAAATTTACGTTTTGGAAAAACTATTAATAATTATAAAAAATAATAAAACTGTTAATAATCATTGTATATATCATTATATATTAGCTTGTAAAATTCAAAAACCTAATTCCGTGCATGCAGTAGACTTATGCAATAAGTAAGAATTCCATTTCTATTTTTTATTACTTTTCACCGTGTTATTGATAAAGATGGATCCTTAACTGAATATAGATTTAGAAAGAAAGGAATTTTTACTTTTGTATGAAAGAATTATTATAATAAATTTTATTAAAAACAAAAAATATAAGACAAATTTTATCAAAAAATAATTCATATTAATTAAAAAATAATAAACTTATTAAATTTAATACTGACTATGTGATTTCTCATTCTTTTTTACTTTTTATTAATTTAATTAGTTATTTTTTTGCAATTCACAAAATGGAATTGGTTTTAAATTCTATAAAAATTAAAATGCTAAGAAATAATTAATATAAGAGAAAATGAATTTATATAAAATAAATACAATCAAATTAAATCATGTAAAATTTATCTTATGGTAAATTTGATAAATTAGGAATTAAAAGATTCATAAATATTAAAGTAGATACTGAATTAGAAAATTATCACATTGCGTTTAAATTTAGTATTTCTATACGAAATCCATATGAGCTATCTATGTGAGAAAACTTTAAGAAACTCTAAGAATTACTTACATGTGGTAATGATAATTTTTTTTACTGATTAAGTTAATCGGTTTTTATTAATTTATTTCAAGTGAGTTAAATTGAGTCAGTCTTTTCATTGATTAACATTCGATGAATTACGATAGGATCGATTTCTTTATTTAATGCATCCATTAAATTTTCGTTTGACATAATTTTTGCCATTTCACCTAATATATCTAGGTGTTGTTGCATAGCATGTTCTGGTACTAATAAACACAGTAATAAATTGACTGGTTGACCGTCTTGTGCATTGAAATTTACTGGATTTTCCAGTCTAATAAATGCAGAAATAGCTTTCTTGATTCCTTTAACGTAGCCATGAGGTACAGCTACACCTCGACCTAGTCCAGTAGAGCCTAGTTTTTCACGAGAAAAAAGACTATCAAAAATTACTGAATATGCCAAACCATGATGATTCTCAAAAAGTAATCCAATTTGTTCTAAAGCTCTCTTTTTACTAGTAACAAATAAATCTAAGACTATGTTATTAATAGGTAAGATCTGTGATAAATAATTCATACTTTGTCATGTATACTGTGAAAATTACAGTATACATGACAAATAGATTGTATATAAAAAAAGACATGAATTTTCTTTCTTTTTAGTCTTCTAAAGAGAAGTATTTTACTGAATCCGGTTTAAAAGATTGGATTTTATTTTTATATTTTATGATTTGTTGATCAAATTTACTAACTAATGAATCAATTGCGGAACGCAGATTACTATGTATTACTTCACAGTGAATATCTTTTCCATTCAAATGTAAATTAACTTCTGCCTTATATTTGATAGATTCAGACGAAAATGTAACTTGAATCTTTTCTATATTGGAACAATGACGTAATACTCTAGAAAACTTCATAATTACGTATTCCCGAGTATTTGAATTAATTTCTAGGTTTCGATTGAGAATATTTAAAGTCATACAAATCTCTCTATAAAAATTAGAAAAATATACCGGAGGAAATATACTTACTAAAATTTCTGTAAAAAATAAAAAAATAGTATAGCAAATAATTTTTAATTGAATAATTAGTTATATAATTAATAAGTTATACAATTAGCCATACGATTATAATCGTATGGCTAATTGTATTGATATTGATATAGAGAATTTCTAATAAATTAGTTTACATTTTAAAATTCTTTCCTAGAAAGGCTTCTTTAAATTTTTGGTTATCAAATCATGAATAATTTTTAAATTTTGTTTATAATGATGAAATCAATATTAGAAATGATTTAATATAATAGAATATAAATCTTGAATTTGTAACTAAGATCCTGACAGATTCAACAAATCTGTATTTATCTCCAGATAAAAAAAATAAAACATGTTACAAATTAATATTAATTAGTTTGTGGATTATTCAGTATTCATCAAAGTTTTTAATTGATCATTTTTTTTAATTAAGAATCGGACTTCTAATTGATTTATAGTTCTAATATTGAAATATCTTACAGTAAATATGTATTTCCATCAGCAGTATAGTTATTAATTGATAATTTGATTATTTAATTTAATTTTTAGAATCCATGTTTATTAATCCGATTATTAATATAAAAAACTAATCGTTTCACCTAATTATAATCAGGTAAATAATAACTTCTTTAAGAATTCTCTGCTTTTGATAAAAAGTGTAATATCTTTTATCGCAATATATCTCTGTATATATAAAATTGTAGTATTTAAATGGTTTTTCTTAAAATCTAAAAATTAAAAGATAATTATATGAAGTAATGGATTTATATTTGATTAATTTCAATGACTCAATCAAGATTTAATCTTGGAAAAGCAAATTTTATTATTATAAAATTCTAAATATTTTTGTATTTTTATTGAATTAAAGATCAATAAATCGTTACAAATAGAACAAAAATTCTTCCTTTTTAAATTAAAAGCTCCAGAAATAATTGAAATATTCTATATAAAACTAGTTTTTACATATATTCTAACATTAGTTTTTAATGATAATTTCCTTAGAAAGTGTAATAAAAATCTAACTTTATTAGACAGGATAAAAATTTAATTTTAATTATTTTGCATTTTTTATGATAAATATCATTTAAATAATCATTTAAGAAGAAATCAAATCTCTTTTATCTATCCTAATTTAATGAATTATAATTCCATAGAATTTGGTATTTTTTTAAATGTCTATTCTATTTTTAGATTTGCATTTTTTATTTAATATCTAAGTAGATCTATTTCAATGCAAACAGCTCAGCAGTAAAAATTATATCTGCAGATAGCCATAAAAATAGTTATTCACTATACTAAATTTGATTTAGATTATCACTGTTATTTTAATCAAATATATAGAAAATATGAGTATTAATTTTCATTGAAAACATACTTATTTCATCTAATGTAAAACACTCATATCTAGTCATTCTGATCATCATTGATAATTTTTATTATATTTATTAAAGTTAAATATTATATTTAAATGGTAAAAACATAATCTAAAAATATTTCAAATGATAACAATTAAACTCATAATATATTCATTACACTGATTTATTTGTATATAAAACACTCTCTTATGTTTTATGTTTTGAGTTCACGATAAAAAATTTAGATCCAATCTAATTAAGATTTTTGATTTATATCTTATTTTTTGTATTCTGAGAACTACTAATATAGTCAAAAAAATGAAAACACAAAATGGTAAAAATGATAATAAATGAGACATTCCTCATATAATACTTCCTCATATAATACTTATTATATCTCTTCTAATATTAAATAATATTAGAATCGGCATTTGTTAATGGATCTCTTTCGGACAAAATACCACTTAGTAATCCCTTGCTTGCTAAAAGCAAATCACAGCATTCACGCACAGCACCATGACCTCCTGGGTATTTTGATATCCAATGTGCCATTTGACTGACATAAATCGGTGCAGATGAAACACTAGCAGCAAACCTCACTCGTTTCATAATTGGCAAATCAATAAGATCATCGCCCATGTATCCAATATATTCAAATTGAACATTAAAATGTTTTGATAACTCTAATACAATAGCTTTTTTATCTTTAACGCCTTGTATGGGTTCAGAAATACCAAGTTCTGCTATATGACGTGATAAAATAGAGCTAGATCGGCCAGTAATAATATTAACGATTAATCCATTTTCTATCAAAAGTCTTAATCCATAATTATCCAAAACATTAAATTTTTTAAAAGTTTCCCCGTGTTCGTTATAATACAAAGTGCCATCGGTTAATATACCATCTACATCAAATATCATCATTTTTATTGATGCGCAACGATCTTTTACGTGTTCTGCTACACGTGTTAGAATTGAAAGTTCAGCTGGATGCATAGGTGCAGTGGATTTTTTCGTAACTTTCATTTTGTTTTATTATTCCAGTATTTGTTAAATTGTGTATATCACAATAATACCAATTAAGATACAATCTTTACTTATTGTAAAGTACTGACGATTTATTTTGTTGTCCTAAATACTTTCAGAAAAAAAGGTTAAACAGCATGCAATAAACAATATAGTATATTGTATCTATCTTGGATTTTTAATATAAGGTTATCCAGATAATATTAATTAAAATTCCTATATTTCCTATATGTTTTTCTAAATTTTAAATAATAATCATATTTATATTATTTTCATAAACGCTACATAATACTAGTAGTAAAAACATATCAGTTTTTACAATTGGTAAATAATTATTTTCTATATATTATATATAAATGATTATTTATTCCATATATACCACATGTAATATGTATATATTATCTTTACTCGTTTCAATAGACAATTTCCTATATCATTATTAGGATGAAGTTCTTCAAAGTATTGTGAGAAAAACTTAGTTTGTAAAAAATCAATTGCTAAAACATAACTTAATCCAAAAAATCTTGTTGTTACTGAAATTTAAACAAATGTTTGCTTAAAATCTTGCTTTTGATTCTGTCTGTCCAGTTATAGATATTAAATAGAATTCCATTTCTTATTACTAATAGTATTTTAGAAGTTCTTAAACCGAATCAATATATGAAATTAGAATTAAAGAATTGTGTTTTAATATATCAACATTTACATGTATTGCTATTTACATGTATTGCTTCTTTCACATGTATAAAAATGCTGTGATATTAGTAGTTAGGAATAAAGTAACTGTTATTCTACTTATATGTCTAGTCTTGTCAATATCACTATCGTCTACTTATGATCTGGAAATCTTAAAGGTATGTTAACAACTTTTACAAAAAAATATCTTGATCGATTTCTTAATTAATGGATAGTTTGAATTTCAATATAAATTGAATGACACGTCAACTTTAATATATCTTTTCAATATATCCTATATCTAAATTCATAGGAAATGATTAAGTTAGTCGATATTGAATTATTTACATAGAATTAGAATTTAAATAAAAGCTAAATAAATTTATTTAAATAAAAATATATAAAAGTAATTTCTATATGATTTTTAGTTCAAAGGTAATGATTCAATAATTGAGACATTATGAGACATTATTACCATAATATTTATCTAATAAGGCTAATTTCATTCTTTGATAAGTACTATAAATATTTATATCTTGAAAGATGATCAGATATGAAAAAATTCAATTTAGATTGAATATAATTTCAGATATAACTTCAATCTTCAATTGATTAGATATTTTTTTATTCTGTTTTCTTTCCATTTTGTTCTGAATAGGTCTTTTTTATAAGAATATATGTTTCTAGTTAAATTTAGTTAGTATTTTGATTACATTAATTTAAAATTTAAGAATGGTTTATTTTACATAAAAAAATTCCATTTTATTTAGAAAAAATTATATTATAGGAAAATTGTAATTTTTATTACATTTCAATTTCAAAGACCAAAGATTATTATTTTCATATTTTCAATTTGAATTTTTTCTTATGGATATCTTAATGATCGACTTATCTGTGATAAACCTTTCTCGACTGCAATTTGCAGTGACTTCATTATATCATTTTCTATTTGTACCACTAACTCTGGGCTTATCCGCAATATTAGCCATTATGGAAACTGTATATGTTATGACTGGTCAATCAATATGGAAACGAATGACAATTTTCTGGGGTACATTATTTGGTATTAATTTTGCATTAGGAGCAGCAACCGGTATTGTAATGGAATTTCAATTTGGCATGAATTGGTCATATTATAGTCACTATGTAGGCGATATTTTTGGTGCACCATTAGCTTTGGAAGGGCTAATGGCATTTTTTTTAGAGTCAACATTTATTGGTTTATTCTTTTTTGGATGGAATAGAATATCTAAAATTAGTCATTTAATTGTAACTTGGCTAGTTATGCTTGGTACAAATTTTTCAGCCTTGTGGATCTTGATTGCTAATGGATGGATGCAAAATCCGATTGGTACTATATTTAATCCAGATACCATGCGTATGGAAATGACAGATTTTAAATCCATATTATTTAATCCAGTTGCACAAGTAAAATTTGTCCACACCGTTAGTGCAGGCTATGTAACAGGTGCAATGTTTGTTATGTCTGTCAGTGCTTTTTATTTGCTCAAAAAGCGCTATATAGATTTATCGAAACGTTCTATGATCGTAGCAGCCAGTTTTGGTCTTTTATCAGCATTATCTGTAGTAATATTGGGAGATGAAAGTGGATATCTTGCAACCGAACATCAAAAAATGAAAATTGCTGCAATAGAATCTATGTGGGAAACAGAACCAGCTCCAGCTGGTTTTAACATAATTGCAATCCCGAATCAAAATAAGCATCAAAATGATTTTTCTATTCAATTACCATATTTAATGGGTATTATTGGAACTCGTTCTCTAACCACTCCAATGTTGGGTATTAACGATTTAGTCAAAAATACGGAAGAACGTATTCGAACGGGTTTAATAGCTTATTCTGCATTAAAAAAAATAAGAAATGATTCAGGAGATATTGAAGCACGTGAAATATTTGATAGAACTTGGAAAGATTTAGGATATGCATTGTTACTAAAAAAATATCAATCAGATTTGAGCTTAATAACAGAAAATAATATAAAAGAAGCAGCTTTAGATACAATCCCGACTGTATTACCTTTATTTCTATTATTTCGTGTCATGGTATTAGCAGGCTTTTATTTAATTGGATTTTTTATGTTTTCATTTTGGTTAGCCTCAAGCAATCAACTTGAAAAAAAACGATGGTTTTTAAAAATGGCATTCTATAGTCTACCTATTCCATGGATTGCTGCAGAAAGTGGTTGGTTTATTTCAGAATTTGGGCGTCAGCCATGGGTTATTGAAGGAATTTTACCGACATATTATGCTGCGTCAAATCTTAAATTTACTGATATAACTATTAGTCTCATAATTTTTTTATTGCTATATTCTATTTTATTTATTATTGGAATTAAAATTATATTAAAAATCATAAAAAGCGGACCAGAATTTAAATCTGATTCATTCTCTCATCTTGTTGGTTAAAAATTGTTTTATTGTTGACTTTATTTAATTAATTATTATTCAGTTTGGTATACGAATGGATTCTTTAATTCTTCTTGATTATGCAGTTTTACGTATAATTTGGTGGATCCTAATTGGGGTTTTTCTTATAGGTTTATCTGTTATGGATGGATTTGACTTAGGTATAGCAATTATGTTGCCTTTTGTTGCTAGAACAGATAATGATAGACGTATTATGATCAATGTAATTGCACCTATATGGGAAGGTAACCAAGTATGGCTAATTACGGCTGGAGGTGCAGTTTTCGCTGCTTGGCCTTTATTATATGCTACATTTTTTTCAAGTTTCTACATTGATATGTTATTGCTTCTATTTGCATTAATTTTACGACCTGTTGGATTTAAATATCGTAGTAAAATAAAAAATTCTTTATGGCGTAGTACTTGGGATATTTTATTATTTTTCTCTGGATTAGTAATATCATTAGTCTTTGGAATAACTATTGGGAATATAATGCTTGGTATGCCATTTGAGTTTGATCCGGAAACTTTTCGTTTAATCTATAGTGGGCATTTTTATCAATTATTTAAGCCATTTGCAATATTAATGGGATTATTTAATGTCACAATGTTAATAATGCATGGAATGGCTTTCTTAGCATGTCGTACAAATTGTATTCTTGAAAAGAAAGCTAGAAATGTGGGACGTTGTTCAGCCTTGATAAGTTTGGTATTATTTATTTCATGTGGAATCTGGATTGCAGAATTAGATGGATATGTGATTATAAATAAAATTGATCCGAATATGATTATAAATCCTCTTGTGAAAACTATTGAAATGAGAAAAGGTGCTTGGTTGAATAATTATGAAAAGTGGCCTATCTTATGGATATTGCCAAGCTTATATATTATTGGAACTATATTTGTATTTGCATTTTTATCTTTAAAATTTCGTAAATTAGCTTTCTTAAGTTCTGCATTTGCAATTACTGGTAGTATTTCAGCAATTGGTATATCATTATTTCCATTTTTAATGCCTTCATCTATTGGAAACTATAGTAGTAGTCTTACTATATGGGATTCCTCTTCAAGTTTATTAACTTTATGGGTGATGCTTTTATGCACGATTATTCTTTTTCCAATTGTAATAGCATACACTTCCTGGGTATATCGAGTAACAAGAGGAACTATAACCCATGAATCTGTTATGCAAACACCTAACTCTTATTAATAATTATTATTATGTGGTATTTTTCTTGGATTCTTGGTTTAAGCTTAGCATGCGTATTTAGCATTTTAAATGCGGTTTGGTTTGAATTGCGTGAAAAACATATTAAAAAAATATAAAATTTTTTAATATGTTTAATTTAATGACAAAATGTCAAAAGAACCTAAAAAAATAGTTCAAATTCCATTCTTCAATACCTTAATACGTATTATTAGATTGCCGTTGTTTTTCACAATTCTTGGATCACTTTCCAATGGATTTCTTTTAGTATTTCAACTCTGGCTTTTATCCTATATTCTAAATGGCATTGTAATAAATAATAATGCACCTAAATCTCAGCTCATTTTTATTACTATTGAAATAGTTTTACTAATTAGCCTGCGTGGTACAATTTTATATTTAATTGAACAAGTTTCAAAATCAAATTCTGAAAAAATAAAATGCTTTTTGCGACAAATTTTATTCTCTCATTTATTAAATCAAGGTCCTAAATGGACTCGTATGCAATCTTCTGGAGAATTAGCCAGTGGTTTAATTGAACAAATAGAAGCTTTAGATGGTTTTTTTTCTAAATATTTATCTGTTATGATGAACGCTGCTATTTTTCCAATTCTATTAGTAGTTTTACTAATGTGTTTAGATATTAGTATTGGTTTAATCATATTAATCACTATGCCACTTATTCCAATTTTTATGATCCTAATCGGAAAGGGAGCCCAAATTGTTAATATAAGATATCTAAGTGCATTTTCTCGTTTATCAGGTATTTTTTCTGACCGCTTACGCGGATTAACAACTTTGAAACTTTATGGTCAGACTAAATCTGAATTGGAATATATTTCTAATGCTAGTGAAACTTTAAGAGAAAATGCAATGTCTGTATTACGTATAGCCTTTCTTTCTTCAGCAGTATTAGAATTTTTCTCAACTTTAGGAATTGCAGGGGTTGCAGTATATATTGCGCTTAATTATTTAGGGTTCTTAAATATTTTTAGAGAAAAACCATTTGATTTCCAAATAGGTCTATTTTGCTTGATAATAGCCCCTGAGGTTTATATGCCTTTACGAAGATTTGCAATGCATTATCATGATCGTGCTGCCGCATATGCAGCAGCAGAACAAATTAAATTCCTATTTTCAGGAATTCCAGACCTAAATAACTTAGATTATCTTAAAAAACAAAAGAATACTAATATTCTACCTAATAATCATAATCAATCTTGCAATACTATTGCAATTAGTGTCACTAATCTCAATTTATATTCTAAAAATTGTCAGGTTCCATTGCTTAAAAATGCTAAATTTGAAATTCCTGCAGGAAGACATATTGCTTTACTAGGTAATAGTGGAATAGGTAAGACTTTATTACTCGAAACACTTGTTCGTTTAAAAAAAATTCATGGTCAAATTAAATTAAATGGATTACCTATATTAGATTGGGAAGAGAATTCACTACGAAATTATGTGCATTTAATTAGTCAACGTCCTTATCTATTTGCTGATAGCATTTCAAACAATATTCGTCTTGCAAGACCTAATGCTACTAATGAACACATTTATGAAGCAGCAAGACGTGCTCAAATTCTTGAATTTACACAAAAATTACCTCTAGGTCTTAATACTATCTTAGGAAAAGGCGGATATGGAATTTCTGCTGGTCAAGCTCAACGTGTAGCTATAGCACGTCTATTTTTATGTAATCCAGGATTAATTTTGATGGATGAACCAACTGCGCATCTTGATTCTATAACTCAACTCCGTGTAATAAATGAAATTCTTGATTTTTCTAGGAATAGAAGCATCCTGTTAGTAACGCATTCTATTGAAGTTGCTAATAAATTACCTATTACATGGTACTTTAAAGAAGGTCGCATTGAAACTTCATGAAATTGTTATTTTTTATATTAGTTCCACTATATCAAAGAAGAAAAAAAATAGTATTTTTAGCCCTGTTATTAACATTGATAACAGGGCTAGCTGGTATTTACCTATTAGGTATATCAGGATGGTTAATTACTAGTACAGCGATTATTAGTTCTATTGGTATCTTTAATTTATTTGTGCCTACTGCTTTAATTCGTTGTTTATCTTTTATTCGAATAATTTCACGTTATTCAGAAAGGTTAATTAGCCATACTTTTATTTTGTATTTATTAAAAGATTTACGCTGTTCTGTATTCCAGGCTCTAACATATTTAGATCCAAATCAATTAATTCATTATAAAAATGGTGATTTAGTATCACGAATGATTAGTGATATAGATACATTAGATAGTGTATTTCTACTGTTATTTTCTCCATTATGTGTAGCGTTAATATTAGGAATAATATTAACGCTAGTAATCGCGATATGGTTGCCAATAGCTTCAATAATTTTATTTATTGTTTTACTGTTAGTTTGTGTTTTTTTACCGATTGTCTTTTTAAGATCTTCAAAAAAACATAGCTTACACATTCAAGAAAACATTGCAAATTTGCGTGTTTCTATTTTAGATACAATAGATGGCCATACTGATTTAGTTCTCATGCAAGCAATATCCCAAATACAGGAAAAATTCAATTTTCTATCTAAAGAAGTAGAAAAAATAAAAACAAAACAAGCAAAATTAGTTGCAAAAAGTCAATTCTGTGTAACAGTCATAGCAGGATTAAGTATCTTAGCAATATTATGGTCTAGTTTAGATATATTTAACTTTGATAAAAACATTATAAGTAGTCCAATTTTAGTTGGAATAATATTGGCAGTATTAGGTTTTTTTGAATTAATTCCTTCTATTTTAGAAGGTTCAATACGTTCTGGTATATCTATACATGCTGCTGCCCGAATATCTGAAATTACAAATAAACCTGTCAGTTTACCAAATGTTTACTTCTTAAAAAGGATCCCTGAAAAGGGAATTATAACATTCAGTAAAGTTAGTTTTTCTTACAAATCACCATTATTTAATAAAATGCCATCTGTATTAGATTCAATCAATTTAAATATTAACGTTGGCGAACATATTGCAATTATAGGACCCAGTGGATCTGGTAAATCAACCCTACTGCATTTATTATTACGCTTGGAAGAACCAAATACCGGTAGTATTATTTTTGGCAATTATGATATACGTTACTATTCTAAAGAACAATTATATCGTAGGATTTCTTTTTTAAGTCAGGATGCACCTGTTTTTCAAGGAACTGTACGTAGCAATCTTTTAATAGGCAATCCTAATGCTAGTAATAAATTATTATGGAATATATTAGAAATAGTGTATTTAGCTGATTTTATAAAATCCTTACCTAAAAATTTAGATACTTGGATTGGTGAGACAGGTGCTAATTTATCAAAGGGGCAATCTAGACGTTTATGTCTGGCTCGAACATTATTATCAAAAGCGACTGTTTTAGTATTAGATGAACCAACATCTGGATTAGATGCTTCTACAGAGTTCAACTTTTTTTCTAATCTAAAAAGATCTGTCAATGGTAAAACTGTAATACTTACGACTCATTCAAATCTTCCTACAGATTCAGTAAAAAATATCTATAATTTGGAAAAAGGTTTATTGCATCATTTGTGATAAATAATGAAAGTGCTATTTTTATAAATGATTTCTGTATATAAAAGTATATATTCTATAGTTTTTAATAGAATAATACAAATTAATACAAATAAATCTAATTATTCATTTTGATCAAATCTTTTAAATCATTAAATTAAATAAATTCATAAAAATATATGAGTTTCGATTTAAAAATAGAAGACTTTCTTAAGATAATTCTAAATGAAATAGAAAATTTATGGAATATTTCGGTAATTTTTTGATATTGATTCTAAATAATGATTTATAAAAATAGTACATAAATTAAATAGTACATAAATTCAATTAACATTCTTTATTTTATTTATAAAATAGCTTATATACAGGATTATTAGTTTCATTCCAATATCGATATGTAGTTTTTTTCAAAAATTCTTTAAACTTTTTTTTATCTGATATAGGAATTTCTATTCCAAACAAAATATGACCATAGTCTGTACCTTGGTTACGATAATTGAATAAGCTAATATTCCAATTTAAATTCATAGTATTCAAAAAATGTATTAAAGTTCCTGGCTTTTCTGGAAATTCAAATCTATATAATGATTCATTTAATAAATTAAGAGAAGAACGACCACCTATCATGTGACGCAAGTGAGTTTTAGCTATTTCATTATGCGAAAGGTTTAAAATATCAAAACCGTGATGACAAAGATTATTTGAAACTTCGTTTATATCATGCATGGATGAAACTTGTAATCCTAGAAATATATTGGCACGCTTTAAATCAGAAATTCTGTAATTAAATTCTGTAATACTACGGTTTCCTATGAGTTTGCAAAGATGTTGCAAACTGCCACGTTGTTCCGGCATTGAAATTGAAAAAATCGCTTCACGTACTTCACCAACATCAGCGCGATCTGAAATAAATCTTAGATGATCAAAATTTATATTAGCTCCACAGGCAATTGAAATTAAAGTCTTTTTCTTAATTTTTTTTTGAGATACATATTGTTTCGCCGCAGCTATAGACATAGCACCTGCTGGTTCTAAAATACTACGGGTATCTTGAAATACATCCTTAATCGCAGAACAGATTGAATCCGTACTAACAATTATAAAATCATCTACATATTTACGAACTAATTTAAATGTTTCTAAGCCTACCAACTTTACCGCTGTTCCATCTGGAAATAAACTTACATCTTTAAGTTGAATACGTCGGCCTGCTCTAATACTACGTAACATTGCATTAGAATCTTCTGTCTGAACGCCAATAATTTTTATATCAGGTCGAAGTTGTTTAATATAAGTAGCTATACCTGCAATTAAACCTCCACCACCTACAGCGACAAAAACAGCTTCAATAGGATCTGGATGTTGTCTTAATATTTCCATGCCTATTGTCCCCTGACCAGCAATTACATCGGGGTCGTCAAATGGATGTATAAATGTGAGATTTTTTTCTTTTCCAAAATCTTGTGCATAATTATATGCATCAGTAAAACTTTCCCCTATTAAAATTACTTCAGCACCTAGTCGAGTAACAGCATCTATCTTAACCTTTGGAGTCGTAATAGGCATTACAATTATGGAATGACATGCTAATTTCTTAGAAGCTAATGCAACACCTTGTGCATGATTACCAGCAGAAGCCGCAATAACTCCTCTCTGAAGCTCTACACTTGTTAAGTTAACCATTTTATTATAGGCACCGCGTAATTTAAAACTAAATACTGGTTGTGTATCCTCACGTTTTAGTAATAAACTATTTTCAATTCGCTGACTCAGTATTATTGCTTTTTCAAGTGGAGATTCAATAGCAACATCATACACTCTAGATTTAAGAATTTTTTTCAAATAATCAATAGACATAATTTAATATACTAATAAAGGTAAAAATCAAGAAATAGAAGAAATATTTGTTCGTTGAAATAATCAAAAAAACTTTTTCTAATTTTTTTCAAAAATAAAATAAATTGTAAATTATTAAAATATATAAAAAGCTAAACAAATTAAATATGAATGATAGTTCAATCTATCTTATTTTCATTAGAATACTGTAAGTATTAAGATATTGAAAGAATGTAATCAATTTACAGCATTGTAATTCTCTTTACATAGGATTTTTGATAAAACTTATAGAAAATATAAAGAAAAATAGATAACTGAATCATGATAAAATATAAGATAAACCTGTATTTTACAGTTTAAAGATTTATTTAATTTTCTTTATATTTTAAAAAAGTAAAAGTTGATTCTCAAAAAAGGTAATTTTATATTTAATATCTTAGATTATAGAGTCATTTAAAACAATAAAAATATAATCAATATAATCAACAATTCGAGTTAAAAGATTTCAATATGATATATTCATTTTTACTTTACTTGTCGGATTTAATTTTTTACATTTTATATAATGCAGCAATGTTTCTATATCTTTATATCTAGTTTTTCTTTATATCTAGTTTTAGAATCCGAAACATACTATTAAAAATATTCAGTATTTTTAGAATTCTCTTGTTTACTTTTATAATTTTATAAAATAAAACTAAAAATATTATGAAATTATTAAAGATTCTTTCTATTTGGATAGCAATAAATATTTCAATATATTTAAGTATAGTTCAAGCAAATACTTTAGATATAGTTCGAAATCGAGGATTCGTAATTTGTGGTGCGACGACAGGTTTACTAGGATTTTCCTCGCCAGATTCTATGGGAATCTGGCGAGGACTAGATATAGATTTATGTCATGCAATTGCAGCGGCAATTTTTGGTGATGCAAATCGATTCCGAATCGTCCCATTAAATTCACAACAGCGCTTCATTGCTCTTCAATCTAGTGAAATAGATGTACTTACATATAACACTTCGGTAACTCAACAACGTGATACTACATTAGGTATTGTGAATGCAGGTATTAATTTTTATGATGAACGTAGATTTATAGTTCCAAGATCTTTAGGAATAGAAAGTGCAAAAGAATTAGATGGAGCAACTATATGCATTCAATCGGGTATATCTAATGGAAATATTATATCTGCTTGGGCGAGAAGTAACAATATAAGCTATAAACCCGTTATTTTTGATGCATTCAATGAGACAGTTAATGCTTTTTCATCAGGGCGTTGCGATGCATTTAGTACAGATTCATCTGGTTTAGCTTCAATTCGTATTTCTAAATTAGAGAATCCCGATGACTATTTAATATTGCCTGAGATTATTTCTAAAGAACCATTAGGACCCTTTGTTCGTCAAGGTGATGATATATGGCGTAATATAGTACGTTGGTCATTATTTTCTACAATTTTAGCAGAAGAACTTGAAATAGATTCTTCTAATATTGATATAAAACTGAAAAGCTATGATCCAAATATCAAATACTTTTTAGGAGAGATTTCAGGATCTGGTTCTGGTATGAATTTAAACGATAAATGGGCTTATAACATTATTAAACAAGTTGGCAATTATAAAGAAATTTTTAATAGAAATATTGGTCAGGAAAGCCCTTTAAATCTTGAAAGAGGATTAAATGAACTGTGGATAAATGGTGGATTAATGTATGCGCCACCACTTCGATAAAATAATGATTTTTCTTGTAGGATAAAATTTTTATAAAAGAAATAAATATTAATGTGTTTAATAAAAAATGTCCTGAAGTCAATCTAATTAAGAAAATATATTTCATTTTAATAGAAATTAATAATTAAGTATTGAATTCAATTAACTGAACCAAATTGTAGATATTTAAAAATAAATAAAAATATTCTCCATTTATTATTTACGACTATATAAATAGTAACTTAATATTAACTAAGAATAAGAATGATTTATTATCTTTTCTAGAATCTTAACTTAATAGATGATATTAAGATTTCTATTAAAATATCTAAAATGTCATTCAATATATGACTGACTAATATTAGAGAATTATGACATGAGTATTTCATATATATGACTATTCTTCCTATTTTACATTATCCAGATCAGCGTTTATATAAAAATGCTAAACCTGTTACATATATAGATGATCGTATTAAAAAACTATTGCATAATATGGCAGAGACTATGTATTCCGCTTCTGGAATTGGTCTAGCTGCGACTCAAGTTAATGTCCATGAACGAATCATTGTGATTGATGTTTCTAAAGAATGCAATAAATTGCAAGTTCTCATTAACCCGGAAATCATTTGGAAAAGTAATAAAAAACAAGTCTATAAAGAGGGATGCTTATCAATACCTGGTATTTATGAAAATATAGAACGATCGGCTTATATTCACTGTAAAGCTCTCGATGAAAATGGCTGTTCTTATACATTTGAAGCTGATAATATATTATCAACTTGCATACAACATGAAGTAGATCATCTTAATGGAAAGATTTTCATTGAATATCTATCAAAATTTAAAAAAAATCGTATAAAAATGCAATTAAGAAACCTAGAGCTAGAGCAGGAGATTTATAAAAATTGATAAATAATCCCATAAGATTAGTTTTTGCTGGTTCAACAGAATTTGCTCGGATAGTTTTAGAATCTATAATTTCTACAGGATACGAGGTACTACTAGTCTTATCTGCACCTGATCGACCAGCAGGTCGGTCTTTAAGATTAATTCCAAATCCAGTTAAAAAACTGGCCTTAAATAAAGGTATTTCTGTTTATCAGCCACGCTGCTTATCTTTTAATAATGATATTCATCGTGATGCTTATGAATTAAAATTTCAATTGGATCAAATATTGCCTGATATTATCATAGTTGCAGCATATGGTTTAATTTTACCAAAATGGATATTAAATTTTTCACGTTTTGGTTGTTTGAATATCCATCCGAGTTTATTGCCTAGATGGCGTGGTGCATCACCTATACAACGAGCAATCGAAGCTGGTGATATTCAAACAGGTATAACTATCATTCAGATGGATGAAGGTGTAGATACAGGAAATATCTTATTAGAAAGAATAGTTTCGATTTGTCCATGGCATAATTCGGAAGAGCTTAGTTATATTCTTGCATATGAGGGCGCCTGTGCAATTCAAAAAACATTGCAATTGTTAAGAATGAATCAATTCTTAATATCAAATCCTCAGCCTCTTACTGGTATAACATATGCTAATAAGCTTCAAAAATCAGAAGCAATATTAGATTTCTCACTTAGTGCATCCTCATTAGAAAGAAAAATACGAGCTTTTAATCCATTTCCAGGAGCAAAGATTTTCTTGAATGGATTTACTAGCCCAGTTAAGATCTGGCGCGCAACAGTTCTAGATAAGAAAGTATCAGTTTCACCAGGTATGATTCAACATTTAGGACCTAATGCTATTGACATAGCTACAGGAAGTGGTTTGCTTCGTCTATTAGAAGTGCAAAAAGCAGGAGGCCGCAGACAATCAATTGATCTTTTTTTGAGAGGTTGGAAAAATAAGAATTGACTTTACTGAAAAACTGCCGATTTAATCCAAGTAAATATAATATTGAAAATAGAATATATAAATTTTTTCAAACATTTAAACATTATCATAATATAAATTTATAGGATTATTTAATCAATCAACCAAA
>CAZUGU010000011.1:0-25829 GCA_964620485.1 uncultured Burkholderiaceae bacterium
TTAAAAGATCTTTATTCATTATCAATTAATAGATTTTTACTTAAAATACTTTTATTTCTATGAGATGAATCGGAAAATTTCTAGTATAGTATTTATAAAATATGATCTTAAAAATTAATTTTAAAATTATTAAACAATATTAATATTTGCAAGATTTGCTAAATAAAAGAAATTTGAAATTAAATTACCTATTTTTCAGACAGAGAATAGGTTTAGGATGATGTGTCACTCAATGTTGAGAGTTAGATTATATATTTATTAAAAAATAAATATATAATTAAATAATAAATATATAATCTAACTTATTTCCTTTTAAATTTAATTCCGTACATTTTGTATTTATCAGCATAATCTTATTTATTAGAAAAATATAGTTTATATGAATAAAACACTAATTATTGCTGAAAAACCAACTGTTGCATTGGATATATCTCGTGCTTTAGGTGGATTCACACGGATAGAAAACTATTTTGAAAATGAAAAGTATGTAATTGTTTCTAGCATAGGCCATCTATTAGGTCTAATAGCACCAAATGATCCTGTACAAGGAAGATGGAGTTTTAAAAATTTACCTATTATTCCAAAAGAATTTAAATTAAAGTTGATTAATAAAAAATCATCTGAACGTTTAACGCTTCTTATCAAACTCATCAAACGCAAAGATATTAATCTCATTATAAATGCTTGTGATGCTGGTCGTGAAGGAGAGTTAATTTTTCGTTATATCATTCAATATTCTGGAATTAAAAAGAAGATTCAGAGACTTTGGTTACAATCAATGACCAAATTATCAATAATCGAAGCATTTAAAAATTTGCGTGATGACATATCTCTGAAACCATTAGAAGATTCAGCACGTTCACGCGCTGAGGCAGATTGGTTAGTAGGAATTAATGGTACCAGAGCTATGACGGCTCTTAATAGTAAAGAAGGTGGTTTTTTTAAAACTACTGTAGGTCGTGTACAAACACCAACTTTAGCTATTGTAACAAGCCGTGAAGAAAAAATTAGATCTCATATTCCAAAAAAATACTGGGAGATCCATGCTACCTTTCATATATTAAATGGATCATATCAAGGTTGTTGGATTGAATTAGGATCAAAAAAAAATGAATTAAAAGAACCCGATGATAAAGAATGTAGAATTTGGTCTTTATCCAATGCAAAAAAAATACTGCTTGATTGTCAAAATCAGAGTGGAGTCATAACTGAAAAATTTAGAACTTCCTTACAAGCACCGCCAAACCTTTTTGATTTAACATCATTACAACGTGAATCTAATATACGTTTTGGATTTACAGCTAGTAATACATTAAATATTGTACAAAAATTATATGAGCGACATAAAGTATTAACATATCCACGTACCGATTCTCGATATTTGCCAGAGGATTATGTATTGGTAGCATCAAATACTGTGAATTCCATTTTTAAGGAATTTCATAATATTCCATCCAATTTAATAAAATATGCCAAAATAATAATTGAAAATGATTGGATTCAGTCTACAAAAAGAATTTTTGACAATAAAAAAGTTTCAGATCATTTTGCGATTATTCCAACGCAACAAGCTCCAAAAAATTTAAATGAGATTGAATGGAAATTATATGATATTGTACTAAAAAGATTTCTTGCAGTATTTTTCCCTTCTGCAAAAAGTAAAGTGATTACACGATTAACTAAGGTAAAAACTCATTATTTTAAGAGTGAGAGAAAAATATTAATCCAACCAGGTTGGCTAGAAATTTATGGAAAGGAATCTGTAGTTGAGACAAATAAATTTCCATTAGCTTTAGAAAAAGAACAAGCTTCTATTGAAAATATTACTATTCAAAATTTTAATACAAAGCCACTTCCTCGATATCATGAATCAACTTTGCTAACTGCTATGGAAGGAGCAGGAAAATTCATCGAGGATGAAAAATTGCGAGAAGCTATATCTATACGTGGACTGGGTACATCAACTACTAGATCATCAATTATTGATGGTTTAATAAATGAGAATTACCTACGTAGAGATGATCGTGATTTAATTCCTACAGCTAAAGCTAATCAGCTTATAGCCCTTTTATCTGGTTTAAAAATTACAGAATTAACTTCACCAGAATTAACTGGTGAATGGGAACAAAAACTAAAAAAGATTGAACAAGGAAAATTAGATCGAGATAATTTCATGAAAGAAATTATTCAAATGACGAAAGTTATGGTAGATCGTTCCAAAAAATATAACCTTGATACAATTCCTGGTAATTACGCAATTTTGAAAACAGTTTGTCCGAAATGTAATGGTGTTGTTAGAGAAAAGTACAATCGTTATGGATGCATAGGATGTGATTTTTCAATTAGTAAACATCCAGGAAAAAGAATTCTTGAACTATTTGAAGCTGAAGAATTATTATCTAAAAAAAAGATTGGGCCAATTAAAGGATTTTTTAGCAAAAAGGGTTATCCTTTTTCTGCTATCTTACTTATTAATGAAAAACATAAGCTAGAATTTGATTTTGGAGATAAAATTGAAATTAATGAAAAAAATAAAACAATCGATTTTTCTAATGAAATTCCTGTTGGAAAATGTCTAAAATGTTCTTCAAATGTATTTGAACATGGAATGTATTATTTATGTGAAAAATCGATTGGACCTTCAAAAGTGTGTGATTTCTATTTTAGAAAGATTATTCTACAACAAGAAATTTCAAATGAACAAATATCTAATTTTCTGTCAAATGGTCGTACAGAATTACTTAACAATTTTATTTCTACACGAACAAAACGAAAATTTAAAGCTGTTTTAGTTTATTCAAGTAATAGTAAAACCGGATTTAAATTTGAATATCCATCTAAAGAAAATCTTTTTAAAAAAAATAAATAATATAGTATAGATTAGAAGTAATAGATATAAATATAATTAGATATCTAAATTTCCTACTGTTAAAGCATGATTTAAGATAAACCTACGTCTAGGTTCAACATCATCGCCCATAAGAGTGGAAAGAATTTGATCTGCAGCAATAGCATCTTCTACTTTTATACGCAATAGTCTTCGTACTTTAGGATTCATTGTTGTTTCCCATAATTGAGATGGATTCATCTCACCTAAACCTTTATAGCGTTGTTTAGAAAGGCCGCGCTCTGCTTCGTTGTAAAGCCAATTTACAGCATCTTCAATACTAGAAATTTTCATTTCCTTACGCTTTTCGCCGTTCCCTCGAGTTATAATACTGTTATTTTTTAATATGTTGATAAAAATTTTAGAAGTTTCCAATAAAGTATTATAATCATTTCCATTTAAAAAGTCCTGATCAATTATACTAGTTCGAATATTTCCATGATGTATACGATTTATTTCTAGATAATATAGATTTGTCTCTTCATTATATAGAGAATTTATCTTAACGTTTTTTGGAAATTTTGGATCATATAATATATGCTTAATGATATCAGCTGAATACTTTGCATTCTGGACATTATCCAATTTAATAACTATACCTTTATTAAATATAGCTAATAAAATTTTAGAATCTATTACTCGTGATAATCGAGATATAATGTTGTTAACAGTTACGTACTGATTGACTAGTTTGAACAAATTAGAACCAGAAATTGGTTCATCATATACTGATGTAATCAGTGTTGCATCTTTAAGTATTAGATTCAACATAAAATTCTTTTCTTCTTCAACATCTTTTAAATAATGTTCTTCTCGACCAATTTTAATTCTAAATAAAGGTGGTTGAGCAATATAAATATGTCCTCGAGTGATCAATTCAGGCATTTGACGGTATAAAAATGTTAGAAGTAAAGTACGAATATGTGCACCATCAACATCTGCATCAGTCATAATTATCAGTCTATGATAACGCAATTTATCAATATTAAAATCAGATCCAATATTTGTTCCTAATGCTGTAATTAAAGTTGTAATTTGTTCACTTATGAGCAAACGATCAAAACGAGCTCGTTCAACGTTAAGAACCTTACCTCTTAATGGAAGTATTGCTTGAAATCTACGATCACGACCTTGTTTTGCAGAACCTCCTGCTGAATCCCCTTCAACAATATATAATTCACACAATGATGGATCTGTTTCCTGACAATCTGCTAACTTTCCAGGAAGTCCTGTGCATTCTAATACATTCTTACGGCGAGCTATTTCACGTATTTTCCGAGCTGTTTCTCGAACCCGAGCTGCTTCAATAATTTTTTCACATAAAACTCTGGCATCATTAGGGTTTTCTAATAACCAATTTCCTAATTTATACGTAAATACTTCCTCAACAGCTGTACGTACTTCACTAGAGATGAGTTTATCTTTTGTCTGACTACTAAATTTTGGCTCAGGAATTTTAATAGATAATATGCAAGTTAGACCTTCTCGCATATCATCTCCAGATGTTTCAATTTTATTTTTCTTCGAAAATTCGTTATCAGAAATATATTTATTGATTACTCGAGTCATTGCTGCACGTAATCCTGTTAAATGAGAACCTCCATTTTGTTGTGGAATATTATTTGTAAAACAAAAAATATTTTCACTATAAGTGTTATTCCATTGCATTGCAGCTTCAATTCCAATTTTTACATTGTTAATGATGGATTCGGTACTGATTGTAAATATATTTTTATGTAAAACTGTTTTGCTTCGATTTATGTATTCTACAAAAGCTTTTATTCCACCTGAGAAAGAGAAAGTTTCTTCTTTTCCTTTAGTTAAGTCGACGAGATGAATTTTTATTCCATTGTTTAAAAAAGAAAGTTCTCTTAAACGTTTAGATAAAATTTCATATCTATATTCAATATTATTAAATATTTCTGGGTCAGCGGAAAAATGCAATTCCGTTCCTCGAGCTTCAGTAGTTCCTATTACTAGTAAAGGCGAGACGGGTCTACCACGATGGAATTTTATTTGATAGATACGATTATTACGACGTATAGTCAATTTTGCCCATTCTGATAAAGCATTTACACACGATACACCAACACCGTGTAATCCTCCTGAAACTTTATATACATTTTGATCAAATTTACCGCCAGCGTGTAATTCAGTCATTACTATTTCTGCAGCGCTTCGTTCATATTCATCATCTCGATGAATATCGGTTGGAATACCACGTCCATTATCTCGAACAGAAACAGATTGATCAGCGTATATTGTAACAGTAATACTATTGCAATACCCAGCCAATGCTTCATCTACAGCATTATCAACCACTTCAAATACCATATGATGTAAACCAGATCCATCTGAAGTATCACCAATATACATACCGGGACGTTTACGAACTGCTTCTAGACCCTTAAGGACTTTAATTGAGTTTGCATTATAATTGCTATTCTCATCCATGGAATTATTTATTTCTGAATTTAACATATAAAATAATAACTTTTTAAAAATAGTTAAAATAGTTTCTAGTCTAAGTTTAGATTTAATTAGATTAATCATTAATCAACTAAATTCATTGGTATTTCTAATATTTGCACTTATTTAGTTTGATTAAATGTTCATAGGCATAACAACATATTTAAATTGTTCCTTATCTGGTAAACTAATAAGGACTGAAGCGTTTTTATTTGGCATTATAGATAATCGGATTATGTCAGTTTTGATGTTTGTTAAAAAATCAAGCAAATAAGCTATATTGAAACCAATATCCAGAGGTTCATAATTATAATCAATATCAATTTCTTCCTGAGCTTCTTCTTGTTCGTTGTTTATACAGGAAATTCTTATCAAATTTTTTGTTAATTGTAAGCGTACACCTTTAAATTGATCTGTAGTTAAAATAGACATACGTTGTAGTACATTCCTGATTAAATTATGAGGAATTATAAAATGACGAGTATAATCATTTGGAATGACTCGTACAAAATCAGGATATTTACCATCAATTAATTTAGAAATAAATTCAATATCTCTGAATTGAAATCGAATCCGGTTTTTTGAGACATCAATACTAACAATAGTATCGGAATTATCTAATAATTTATATAGTTCTAGGACTGCCTTTCGAGATATAATTATATCTCGAATTTCTGATTTGCTATTTTTGAAAATATTAGATTTTATTGAAAAATGAGCTAATCGATGTCCATCTGTAGCAACAGCGCGTATACAAAGTGATTCAAATCTTAATAAGATTCCATTTAAATAATATCGAACATCATGTTGTGCCATTGCAAAATAGACCATACCTAATAAGCAACGCAAATTACCCTCTGAAAGGATTAAAGAGATATCCCACGACTTTGGTAAGGATAATACTGGAAAGTCATTTGCAACTATCGCTTGCAATACAAAACGGCTCCTACCGAATCTAACCAATAGTTTATGATCTG
Source organism: uncultured Burkholderiaceae bacterium (assembly GCA_964620485.1). Taxonomy (GTDB): domain Bacteria; phylum Pseudomonadota; class Gammaproteobacteria; order Burkholderiales; family Burkholderiaceae_B; genus CAZTUH01. The sequence continues at coordinate 6,334 of CAZUGU010000011.1, forward strand.
TCAATTCCATTTTAATCATATCTTTATCTGGTAACGACTTTAAAATATCCAGTAACTTACGTGCAGATACTGTTATTGCTATATCATTTAAATTATCTTCGGTAATATCTGTATGAACTAGAATTTGAATTTCTAGATCCGTTGCAATAAGGAAAATTCTATTGCCATTTTTTCGAATTAAAACGTTTGTTAATATTGGTAGACTATGTCTTTTATCAATTATTCCAACTACTGTTGACAGCGGTTTTATTAATGTATTTCGAGCAATTTTTAAAAATTGCATAATAATCCCTATAAATTATCGTTTATAATGATACTTAATTAATTTTTTAAATTTTGATCATGTAATGCATAAAACATTACAGAGTAGAAAAATTTATAACTAGCATACTAAATAAAAATAATATTTAAATACTAACAATCAAATTTTTCTTATCAAATAAAATTTTCAAGATTTTCTGTTTTTTATGCAATAATCCTATAAATTTATAAGATATTACGTTTCCTTTTATTTATTTAAGTGCGCTCAATGATAAAATCACTGAGCGCACTTAAATACTTTTCCTCAAAAATACTTTTCTCAAAATTTTTTTAAAATTTGAAAACTTGAAAATTGTAAAAATAAATGTTTTTTTAAATGGCTAATTTTATGAAAAGATTACTTCTAAATTTTTTAGAATTAATTTTTACATGATGTAGGATTAATGAGGATATTTTTATATAATCCTTATATACTTTTGGATTGAAAATTAGATTAAAACACAGAATCCATATGCATAAAAACTGCAAATTTAAAAATACAGATATATGATATAAAAATCTTTCCAAGATATATTTTGAAATCCGAAAATTAAATGTTGTCTATTAACAACAATTTTCTTTTTTCATTTCAAATAAAAATAAAATTATTCAGAAATTTTCAGAAACTCTAAATTAGATTAAAATACCAAATATATCCATAAAACCTAATCTATTTCTAATTTTTTTATCTTTCTAGATATTTAGATGTTTTATAAAGTCATTTCCCTCAATCAATTTAGAGATCTATTATTTTTTTGCTAAAAACTAAGATTTTTAATTTTTATTAGTTTTGAATTTTTTAAAACATTTTGAATTTTGCAGAACAATAATTCATCGATTTTTAAAACATAATCCTTTGACCAATCAAACATTGATACATTACATTAGTATTTTAAATTTTATAAAGATAAAGAGAATTTGACAAAAAAAATAAAAATTGCTTCAATAAGAGAATTATCTTATTGAATTGTAATTATACTAATATAAGTTCTAAATCTAATTTAGCCCTGTATGCAATTTATTGCATTATATTAGTGATTTATAATGATTAATTAAGGAAAATCTTACTTTCTATGGATTGTTAATGAAACGAACTTACCAGCCTTCTGTTATTCGACGCAAGCGTACTCATGGATTCCGTATACGCATGAAATCTCCAGGTGGAAGAGCAGTTTTAAAATCACGCCGAGCTAAGGGGCGTAGCCGCTTAACTGTTGTTTAATTTTTTATTTTTTCATGTTCTTATTTTTTATTTTTTCATCATGTTTTTTCTTGTATGAATCTAATTTCTAGTTCTAATTTCAGATTCTCTTCAGAAGCTCGATTGCATAGAACAACTGAGTTTTGTTCAGCTTTACAAGGAAGAAAAGTAGCTCGTGGAAATTTTTTCATCATTACAGTAAATAACAACAATGATAATATTATTCTTTTCAAAAGAGAACCTCGACTTGGACTCATTATCTCCAAACGATTCGCAAAAACTTCTGTAACACGAAATACAATAAAAAGAGTAATACGTGAAATATTTCGTAATAAATATCATTTAATACCGGCAAATGATTACGTTGTTCGTTTATATACTAAAATTTTTCCAGTTTCACTTACAATACTTAAACGCGTTATTCGAGAAGAAATTAATGCTCACTTTTACAAAATCATTCAGTAGAATGGTAATTCTGACTTTAATTAGGTTCTATCAGTATATTTTCAGTCCTTTTTTTGGATCTCATTGTCGTTTTGAATTGACTTGTTCTAATTATGCAATTCAAGTTATTAAAAATTATGGAATAATACTTGGTTTGCTTTTAACAATGTGGCGCTTATTGCATTGTCATCCTTGGTCAAATGGCGGAAAACACTCTGTTACTCACTTAATTAATCTAGAACATCTTGAATATAATTCTCAAGATACTATTAATTGATACTACTAATTTAGGCTAACGGATTGAAAAAATCCTAGGCATTCAACATTTAAGTATTTTCTGTAAATTTTATGGATATCCAACGAACTGTCCTATGGCTTATTTTTTCCTTTTCAATTTTGCTTCTTTGGAATAATTGGCAAACTGAACAGAAAGAATTTTTGAATAAGCCTATTTCTATATCTAAAACTGAAATTCCATCCGTATCTCATCTAACAGAATCGTTAACAAAAAATGAATCTTCGTCTGAAAAAGATAATATAATAAATAAGCCATTAGGTTATTCTATTTCAAATCTGATCAATATAAATACTGATGTTTTAAATTTAACTTTTGATACTTTAGGAGCTCGGATTGTACAATCCGAGCTCCTAAAGTATCAAAATACTGCGATAGATGGAAAACCTACTATTTTAATTAATTATTCACCCAGTTCGTTATATTTAGTTCAGTCAGGCATTGTTGGTACTTCGGTAGTAAATGGAGAAAACTTTCCGACTCATTATACCCCATTTCGGTTAATTTCCGAACCGAAAGAACATATGAGTAACGATCTAAATATTACTTTTGAAGCTGAATCAGGTGGATTAAAAGTTATTAAAACTTTTACTTTATATCAAGGTAAATACAATATTGATGTATGTCATAAGTTAATCAATACAAGCCAACAAATTGTTTCACCATCTTTATATCTTCAATTAGAACGCAGTTGTAATGATTCTGAAAATAATTCTAACTTTTATCACACTTTTACTGGTATTGCTATTTATTCTAAGGAAGCTAAATTCCAAAAAGTATCTTTTTCAAATATTAGAAAAAATAAAGCTCATTATATTCGAAATACCGATAATGGTTGGATCGCTGTTGTTCAGCATTACTTTGTTACAGCTTGGATTCCAACTTATAATGCACAACGCCAAAACGAAGTGCTTGAAATTAATCAAAACAAAAACTTGTTTGCTGTTCGTACTATTGAACCTATTGGTGCTATGAATCCTGGTTCTTCCAGGGAAATTCATTCATGTCTTTGGACTGGTCCACAAGATCAAAAAGCCATGGCAAATATTTCACCTGGATTAGAACTTGTAGTTGATTACGGATTTTTGACAATTATTGCTAAACCTTTATTCAATCTCATGACATTGATACATGGACTCTTAGGTAATTGGGGCTGGACAATTGTTTTTTTAACAATACTAGTAAAGGTATTATTCTTTCCTATGGCTTCTGCAAGTTATCGTTCAATGGAACGTATGAAATATGTAACTCCCCGTATACAAGCCTTGAAAGAAAAATACAAAAATGATAAGCAGAAATTTAATTCAGCTATGATAGCAATGTATAGAAATGAAAAAATAAATCCATTAGGCGGTTGTTTGCCAATGTTAATTCAAATTCCGGTATTTATTTCTTTATATTGGGTGCTGTTAGCTAGTGTTGAGATGCATGGAGCTCCATGGATTCTATGGATTAAAGATTTATCGGTACAGGATCCATTTTTTATTCTACCATCTGTTATGATGATTACTATGTTTGTGCAAATTCGATTAAATCCTACCCCACCTGATCCTATACAAGCTAAAGTCATGTTGATAATGCCATTGGTTTTTGGAAGTATGATGTTCTTTTTTCCAGCAGGACTTGTATTATATTGGTGTGTCAATAATATTTTATCTATTACACAACAATGGTTTATTACACGCAAATTACTAACTTAAATAAATATGTAAAATTTTTTCTTAAATAAAACCCTATGATTAAATATCAGTTTATTTAATAGATTAATAAATCAAAATTTCACTAATTTTATATTATATGTCAGATTCTGATCCTATCGTCGCAATTTCTACACCTATTGGTAATGGTGGTATAGGAATCATACGTATATCAGGAAATAATCTTTCTGATTTAATTATTAATTTTTTCAAATTTTCTTTAATACCTCGATATGCATATTACTTACCATTTAAAAAAGAAAATAATGAAATATTAGATCAAGGCATTGCTATCTTTTTTCAAGCTCCGAATTCCTATACTGGAGAAGATGTTCTCGAATTACATGGACATGGTGGCTCAGCAGTCTTGCAACAAATTCTTGATTTGTGCATTTTTTTAGGTCAAAAAATAGGAGTTCGATTAGCAGAACCAGGTGAATTCACACGAAGAGCATTCTTAAATGGGAAAATAGATTTAGCTCAAGCAGAGGCTGTTTCTGATTTAATCAATGCATCGACTGTTACCGCTGCGCGTGGTGCTATTGCATCGTTAACTGGTCAGTTTTCCTTAAAAATTAACAAAATTTCAAAAGCAATTCTTGAATTGCGATCACTTGTTGAGGCAATTTTAGATTTTCCAGAGGAAGATATTAAATTGCTTGAAACTTATCAAATTAGGGAAAAATTATATTCTATAAGTTGTGATTTTGAATTTTTATTTTCGAATGTCAAACAAGGAATAATCTTACGTGATGGTTTATATGTTGTTATTATTGGTCGACCAAATGTTGGTAAATCTAGTTTAATAAATGCATTATCTGAAGATGATGCTGCAATTGTTACATCAATTCCTGGAACAACTAGAGATAAAATCATAAAAGAGATTCAAATTAATGGAGTACTAATGAGAATTTCTGATACAGCTGGTTTAAGAGAAACCAAAGATGTTATCGAAAATATAGGTATTCAAAATACTTGGAAAGAAATTAAAAAAGCTGATATTATCTTACATCTTCAAGACGTTACAAATATGTCTGATAAATTTGATCGAGAAATTATATCAAGTATTCCAGCTAATACACCCGTTTTGAAAGTATTCAATAAAATTGATTTACTTAAAAAGAATTCTATTCCTTCCATTAAAGAAGGAATAATGATTTCTGCTAAAAATGAAGATGGTTTGGACACTTTACGTATGGAATTGTTAAAAATTTCTGGTTGGAATACCAATATAGAATCACCTTGGTTAGCAAGAAAACGTCATTTAGATATTTTAAAAAATTCTGCCAATCATTTAGAACTTGCAAAAATACATGCAGAGCATGGCGATCAAGCATTAGATCTTTTTGCCGAAGAATTACGTATAATTCATGAAAATCTATCTCATATTACTGGTAAGTTACCAACAGACGACTTATTGAACGAAATATTCTCTAGCTTTTGTATTGGTAAGTAAGATATAGAACTTCTAAGTTATTTAAAAGTTTCACTAAGAAAAATAAGAAAATTCTTTAGAATTAATATTAATATAGTTTTAATACTTTTAGTACTAGCACTATTGTTTTTATTTAAGCTGAATCAGTATTTTTTATTTATTACCAATAACATTAGAAAATCCTGCATCAACATGAATAATTTCTCCTGTTATACCAGATGATAAATCTGATAATAAAAATGCAGCTGTATTACCTATATCTTCAATCGTAACATTTCGTCGAAGTAGGGAATTTCTTTTTACAAATTTTAAAATTTCTAAAAAGTCTTTAATTCCACTAGCAGCAAGAGTTCTAATAGGTCCAGCTGAAATACCATTTACTCGTATGTTCTCTTGACCTAAATCATTAGCTAAATATCGAACACTGGATTCTAAAGAAGCTTTTGCTAATCCCATTATATTATAATTATCTATAACACGTTCTGAACCTAAATAACTGAGAGTTAATAATGAACTGTTTCTTTTCTTCATAAACGGAAAAGCAATTCTAGCCATTGCTGAAAAACTATATGCAGAAATATCATGAGTAATATGAAAATTTTCACGTGTTAAACCATCAAGAAAATTACCAGATATAGCTTCACGGGGTGCAAATCCTATCGAATGAACTAGTCCATCTAAATTTTTCCAGAATTTTCCTAATTCTAAAAAGGTATTTTCAATGTATTTGTCATCACGTACATCACATAATAGGACAATATTACTATTGAATTCTTTTGCGATTTTTATAATACGTTCTTTAAATTTAACATTTGCATAGGTAAATGCTAAATTGGCTTCTTGTGCATAACACGCTTTTGCTATGCCATAAGCAATAGAACGATTGGAAATAACTCCAGTAATTAAAATTTGTTTCCCTTTTAAAAAACCCATATAAATACCTCTTTTATCTTTTTCATCAAATTAGCTAACAAAGAATTAATCATTAAATATGACTAATTTCTCTTTATCAAACTTATAAAAATTTAACAATTTAATTATTAAGCAAGATTTAAGTTCATTATTCATTAATTAATTAGATTAATTTTTCATATTCCATCACTAACTAATATTTAAACTTTTTTATAAAAATGGTAATCACAAATTAACTTTATAAAAAATTATTTAGCTAGAAGCATAATTTTTTCATCTATTCTTTTAAAGAATTATCATTTAATATAATTTAATTCTTAATTCATCCAAATAATAAGAAAAGATAAATTCTGTGTAATTTTATTACATTTTTTATTTAATATTCATCTTTCCATTTTCTTAGAGCAGAGAAAACATCTAACTCAGTAGAAAATTTTTTTTTAAAATAAATTGATACTGCATTAGAAATGCTAAAGTATTTTGTTCTTAAAAAGGGATTAATTTTTAATTCTTTTTCAATAGAAGAAGGTAAAGATACATAACCTTCCTTTTTTAATTGGACAGCGCGGTCATACCATCTTTTTAGATCAAAATTATTAGAATCGACTTCTATTGCCCATTTTAAATTATTTACAGTATACTCATGTGCACAAAAAATATTGGTTTCTTTTGGTAAAGCAGAAAGCTTTTTTAAAGAATAAAATAATTGTTCTGATGTACTTCCATATATTCGGCCACATCCACCAGAAAATAAAGCATCTCCACAAAATAGACTTTTAGGACAATTTGCAGTATGACCATAATAGGAAATATGATCTATAGTATGACCTGGAGTTTCCATTATTTGAAAAGAAATACCTAAATGGGGAAATGAAATACAATTTCCTTCATTAAGATATATATCACAATAGGGAAATTGTTCTTTATTGTTTGGACCAAAAATAATTACTTCATTTTTATAAGATAGTTCTAAGACACCATCAATATGATCATGATGATAATGAGTAAGTAAAATTGCTAATAACTTTAAATTGTTACTTCTTAAAAAATCAAATACTGGTTTAGCCTCTCCAGGATCAACGATAACTGCAATTCCTTGATAGATGATTGCCCAAATATAATTATCAGAAAAGGCAGGAATAGGGAAAATACCATTGAATATTTTTCTTGAAAGATGATATTTTATAGAATGTAACATAAAGTAATTTTTATAAAAATATAGATATGAAGGATATATATATGGCAAAAGTAAGTTTGCCAATTAAAGAAATATATAAATGGTTCAAAACACCACCAGGTCAATATTTATTAAATTGGGAACATAATCAATTTAATATTGTAATTACAAATATATTTGGGTATCAAGCATGGCAAATTGGTTTTGGTGAACACAGTTTCCTAGATTCTAATAAAATACCTTTTAAAGGATGTTTAGGTACAGAATTTCCATTACCAGAAATAATAAAGCGTTGGCAAGTATATGTTGTATCTGAATTGGAAAATATGCCATTCAAATCACAAAGCTTAGATTTATTAGTATTGCCACATATTTTTGAATGGTCTAACGACCCTTATGCAGTATTATGCGAAGCCTGGCGTTCTTTAGTTCCAGGTGGTCGATTAATAATTTCAGGTTTTAATCCTTGGAGCTTATGGGGTTTATATAATTGTATATCTTGTATATTAAATCTGGAAAATAGTTTACCTATTAAACAAATATCATTTCGAAAATTAAAAAATTGGTTAGAATTACTTTCATTTAATATAGACTCAAAATATTTTGGATGTTATATACCATTTTGCCTAACAGAAAAGTGGATCAAGAGATGGTATCTGTTTGAATCAGTAGGCAGTCGATTATGGTATTGGGGAGGAGCGATATATATTATATCAGCAATCAAACATATTACCAATACTTCTTTAATAACTCCCATTTATAAATCAAAACATAAGATATATAAAGAACCCTTACTACAATGAATAGCTCATAATAAATAGGTTGTGAAGATCTTAATTTGACGGAATAATTAATTTGATGAGTATTTCAGTGATTGAAATTTGGACTGATGGAGCTTGTAAAGGCAATCCTGGACCAGGAGGATGGGGAGTATTTATTCGTTCGGATTTTTATGAAAAGGATTTATATGGAGGTGAAATCTTTACAACAAATAATCGGATGGAACTATTGGCAGTTATAAAAGGCTTAAGTACACTAGAAAAAACTTGTCATGTTATTGTTTATACGGATTCATTATATGTAATGAAAGGTATAACTGAGTGGTTAGATAATTGGAAAAAACGCGGATGGCGAACTGTTTCAAAAAAAACAGTAAAAAATTTTGAATTATGGAAAGAATTAGAAGACCAAGTTAATCGTCATAATGTCCAATGGCGGTGGGTAAAAGGCCATACTGGAATTATGGGAAATGAACGTGCAGACAAATTAGCTAATATTGGAATGAATAAATCAATTGATATATAATTTTCAATCAAGATTGGTGATATGTTTTATTGATTTAATTTTTAACGTAATTTAATACATGAAAAGTAATTTTATAAATGAAAAGATTTATATTTTATATGTTTTAAAATAGGAAAATGTGAATGCGAAATTTTTATGTAAATAAATAAAGAGATAATTAAGATATTAAATTTCTAAATTTTTCATCTCTATTAAATGACTGATTAATTGAATTTAATGTTATATTATGAAAAATAAAATTTATCTGGAAAAAATCTTTTAACTATATTTATCTCCAAAAAGAATTGGATAATGATTTATGCGCCAAATTTTTTTTGATATTGAAACAACAGGTCTAGATTATCAGGATGGACATCGTATTATTGAAATTGGTTGTGTAGAATTAATAAATAGAGAATTTACTGGAAATAATTTACATATTTATCTTAATCCGGATCGCAATAGTGATCCTGAAGCATTGGCAATCCATGGTATTACGCGAGAATTTTTATCAGATAAGCCAAGGTTTTCCGATATTACTGAAAATTTTTTAAATTTTATAAATAAAGCTGAAATTATTGCACATAATGCAGAATTTGATGTTGGTTTTATTGATTTTGAGCTCAATAATGTCGGGAAAGGAAAATTAAAACAATATTGTACAAATATATTAGATTCTCTAGATCATGCAAAAACACTTCATCCCGGTAAACGTAATTCCCTAGATGCATTGTGTGGTCGGTATAGAATCCCTAATTCACATCGTGTAATGCATGGAGCTTTGTTAGATTCACAATTACTAGCTATGGTCTGGCTTGCTATGACTCGAAATCAAAGATCATTGCTATCAGACATAGAGGATCCAATTCTTAAACTAGAAAAAAATGAAATTTTAAATAATCTTAATAAAAGAGAATTACCTGTAATAAAATCAACAAGAGAAGAATTGCATATTCATGAACTCTATCTAAAAGATTTGGAAAAACAGTCTGCCGATATAGCCATATGGAGACAATATCAATCCTATTGAAATTCAGAATTAATATCTTATTTCTTATTTCTTAATAAGAATAATTTTAAGGTGGTTAGCTCAGAGGTAGAGTGTTGCTTTCACACAGCAAAGGTCGCTGGTTCAATTCCAGCACTACCTACCAAATATTTTCGAAATAATTTAGTTAATTACAGCTCTTGGAAAGGTTGTATGTGCAATCTTTCTTAATGCTTCGATAGCACCAATATGCATAGGAATTGTTAATCCAATTTTTGATGTTGTAACAGATACTTGAGCACCTTGTGCAGAGCCTGCAGATAATAAATCTTGTCCTGCACGGTAGATTGCATTCACCATAGACGCAGCTTCATCCATTGTAAGATCTGAAGTAGTTAACATCAGAGCTGCTGTTCCTATGGTCTGTATGCGTTGTATCTGATTTGGATACGTACCTTCCGCAATACTAAGCGCTAACATAGCTGGGTTACTTTTTGTAATTTTATTGATAACTGTTTGATTTAATGAAAGTAATTTCAAATTAGCTTGGGTCATTGCGCTGCGTAATGGGCTTGCTGGTATGCCAATTACTTGGGTAGCTGCATCTATCTTACCACTATTGAGATACTGTACAGCTGTAGAAAAGGGAACATCAATAACTTGATAATCAATATAAGGTTCTAGACCATGAGCAGATAGAATTTTTTCAATTGTCGTACGTCCGCCTGAATCTGGAGATCCCAGTGCAACTTTCTTACCTCTCAAATCATCAATACAATGAATTTGATTATCATTCCGGACAACAATATGTGCAAATTCTGGATAAAGACTTCCTAATGTACGTAACTCACTAAAAGCTCCATATCCTTCAAATGGCCCCTTTCCTTGAAAAGCCATTAAGGCAAAATCAGCCTGTGCAAGACTTAATATAGCATCTCCATTTCGGAGTAAATCAATATTTTCTATACTACCACTTGTAGCTAATGGTATTATTTTTACTTGCTGATGACTTGTAACACTTGCTAAAGCTTGTGCAAAATTAAGGTATTCACTTCTACTTGGCCCACCGGTAAACGGATAACCATTTTGCAATCTTGTTAAACGACCATTAATACGAGTTAAAGAACGTTCTAATTCCTGTTGAACAACTCGATGAGCCTCATTAGAGATTGTATGAGGCATTGAATTAGTTATATTCTCTATGGCACTAATTAAACGATCAGATACTGGTTTCGGTATATTGGAATTTGAAATTTCTGGTGTTTCAATATTAGAATAACTAGCTGGAGCAACACGTTTCCAATTATTTTCTATATGACTATAAATAGCACTACCATGTGCAATAATACGATCTCCAGCTTTATTTCCATTCGATTTAACACCGGTAATACTTTTAGGTCCAGCACCCATTAATGTAATTAAAGCTGCAGCACCAGGTTTATCCCAAGTACATAATTCAATATCATCTTTTAATTCTAAAACAACATCATAATACACAACACGTCTTTTTTCATCAGGATTGGCAGTATTATCTATCGCACTACCACGACGAATTAATTGTGCAATTTTGAATCGTTCTGGACCAAATGTTTCGCTTAACTTTTGTTCAAGAGTTTCACGAAGTTGTCCAGCATCAGGTTGATAATTACAAGCTGTTAATAAAAAGCATAAAATAAATAGAAATGAATATTTCTTCATATTTTTACACACCTCCTACAAATGGTAGAGAAATAAGTGTGGTTAGAATAATGACATTTAAAATATCAACAAGAAATGCTCCAGCAATAGGTATAACAATAAAAGCTTGTGGTGCAGGTCCATGAGATTTTGTTATTGCTTGCATATTGGCAATAGCTGTGGCTGTAGTTCCTAGGCATATACCACAAAATGCACCAGCCATTGTGGCTGCTTCATAATCAGATTTTAATACTTTAAATACAACGATACAACAATATGTAACACATACAATAGATTGTATAAGAAGTATTATTGCTAAAGGACCTGCTAAACGAGCAGCACTTGTAAGATCCAACGTCATCATTGTTAGACCTAAAAACATAGATAAAACTATTGTGCTGATAATCTCAGTAATTCGATCATTAAGATGAAATCCAATAGAAGGTCCTATATTCCGAATTAGCACTCCTAATCCTAAACAAAGTAAAAAATTTGGAAGATTAATATGAGTTCGATCGATTATAGGTGATAAATAAGCTCCACCAACCAAAGTAATAAGTGCAGCAGCTATAGAATTAATAAATATAGAAGGATTACTTACTTCGAAATTTAATTCGTTATCTTGGATAGCAGAACTAGGCTTTTGTCCAGCTGAATCATTTAAAACTGGTGTTTTTATTTTATAACGTTTTAATAACCATTCTGCAACTGGTCCACCAAGAGTTCCGCCAAGAACTAATCCAATCGTAGCAGAAGTCATAGCTAATGCCACAACATCCTGAATATTATTAATATCAGCAAAGCGAGAAGCATAAGCTGTACTAGTCCCATGTCCACCCACTAGTGTAACAGTACCGACAACTAATCCCATTAATGGATGCATATCTAGAAGAGCAGCCAATCCCAGCCCGATAGCATTTTGTAAAATTAGAAACGGGATAAGAACCATTAAAACAATAAAAAGACGAGATCCGCCCTTAGCTAACAATTTTAATTTAGCTGTAAGACCAAGACAACCAAAAAAAAGTAGTAAAAGAGTTGGTTTGATACTGGTTTCTAAAGAAATTTCAATATGCCATAGTTTTGATAAAACAAAACTTGTTGCAGCAAATATTAATCCACCAATGATAGGATCTGGAATACAATAATAAGATAAAACTTTGATATTAGTGGTCAAAAACCGGCCCAATAGAAGGATTAAACAACAAGCTAAAAGGGATTGTGCAGGCGAAAGCGAAATCATACGAGCCCTTTCATGATAGAATACAATTAATTAAATTTTGATAAATATTTTGCAAAAAATATAAAATTTATAAAAAATACAAATACACCAAAATCTCGATGAAAAAATAATCTTCTTGCTTGAATAAAGCTTTAAAATGAGAAATGACAGCTAAATTTTGTAAAAAATTTGCAATCATTATTCCATTATTCTTTAAAGGGAGTACGCCCTTTTATACTGTTTCGTTCCAAACTAGATATCTAATATTTATTAAAAATAAAAACATTAATACTCCTACCATATATTTTATATAGTATAAAATCTAAATATTGTTTCAAAAAAAGTAAACAGAAGTAACATATGAAAAAAATAATACATGAAAAATAACAATTTTTCATCTTATCACTTTCATAGTGTATTCTTTTTAAGAATTCCAGATTCAAAGATTATTGATATAAATCATCAATTAATGAATAATATTTAATTGAATCCTAGACACTGAATATACTTCCAATAGATAGAATATGAAAAATTTAACCTAAAATGCATCATTTTTAGTCATAAAAATAAATCAAATTTATTTGATGATGATAAGGTCGGTATTTTATGAAAAAATTCATCCATTCTTTCATCATGTAGAGATATAATTATAATGAATATATCAATTAAATTCATCAATGAAAATTTTTCTGTAGCTTCTCAAATTAAACCTGATGATATCAGTATGATTGCATCAATGGGTTATAAAAGTATTATTATTAATCGACCTGACTTTGAAGATAATATTTTAAACCAACCTACATCATCGTCCATAATTCAAACAGCTCAAAATATAGGATTGCAAATAGAATATCAACCTGTTATAGCTAATTCTATAAAAAATTCTGATGTTATTGTTTTTGCAAAATTATTAAAAGTCTTACCCAAGCCAATTCTTGCATATTGTCGTACAGGAACACGTTGTATTCAATTATTCAATAAATTTAAACTATCATTTAATATATAATATACAAGATAGTGGAATTTTTAAGAAGAAACAGTATTCATTAAAACATAATCGTGTAGAGAGAATATCACAATTTTTAATCATATTGAAAGACTAGAATGCTGGAAAAGATTATTAGTTTAATTAATTTTGGAGATTTATGAAATGTTGTTTAAAAAAATTTTGATTCCAACAGATGGTTCCATGTTATCTGCTCAAGCAGCAAACGCTGGCATCATATTTTCTCGATCTATAGGCGCTGAAATTATTGCTTTATATGTTATACAACCATTTGCAGCTACAATTGGATTTGATGGTATGGCAGCAGCTTATGCTGTTACAGATGAATATTATGAAAATGCATCAAAAGAACAAGCAAATAAATATCTTCAACAAATTCTCGATCGAGCAGAAACAGCTGGTGTTAAAGCAAATGCATGTTCTGTATCAGACTTTAATGTTGCTGATGGAATTGTACAAGCAACTACAGATAATAATTGCGATCTTATTTTTATTGGTAGTCATGGTCGTAGTGGTTTATCACGTTTGTTGTTAGGAAGTGTTACAGTAAAAGTATTATCATTGGCTAATACAGCTGTTCTAGTATACCGTGTCAAAGATGATAAAAAATAGAATGATATTCTCTATCATCGATTTTAATTATTTTATTAAATGGGGAATTTTAATATTTTTGATCTATATAGAATACTTGATTATCATTACTATCATAACAAAAATATATCCTATATACTGTAATTTTTTGAATTGATCAATATCAATAGTAAGTAGTAAAAAATAAATTGGATTTTTGGTGCGTCTTTCAATCATTCTATGATATAAGCAGATTTAGATCTGATATTACAAATAATTTACTTAGAAAAATCTTATAAAATTAAGAACATATTTTTCATAAAAGAATATATTTTCTATATAAAAATAATATTTTAATATTTGTATCTTTATTGTAAGAGAAAGTCAGTAAAACAAATTTCATTAATAAATTTGATTTGATGAATGATAAATTTATATATGATTGCATTTAAAATTAGTCATGTAATACAGTTGAGGAAATTTATGATGAAAACTTAATTATTGATAAATAATATCAACACGACGATTATCGGAGAAACTTACTTCTGTTAGGTCATCTGATTGTATTCTTGATTTTCCAAAAATAACTACTTCGATCTGACTATCATTAACGCCTAATGTCGTTAACACGTGACGAATTGAATCCGCACGGCGCTGACCTAAAATTAAATTATATTCAGTACTTCCTTTTTGATCAGTATTTCCTTCTATTCTGACACATTGATCTCGATTATTTATTAGATAATGAGCATGTATTTCCAATAAATCGTAATATTGTGTAGGTATTGAAGAATCACCAAAATCAAAGAATATCGATTGTTGTTCCAAAATATTTTTGGGATGAAGTGATTCAGATATACGATTAAAGATAGATTCTTCTGAATTTGCAATCTGAGCTGAGTTTGTCAAGCTAGTATGTTTTAAAAAAACAGAATTGCAAGCTGTTAATGGAATAGTTAAAAGAGAGATAATTAAGATATTTACAATCCTTAAGCTCATAATTCTTCCTTTTTACCTTCTTAAGAAATAAAAAGAGTCCTATATACTTTTTTCAAAATTAAATGATTTTTATAAAAAATTTTATTTTCTATTTCTCAAAAAACGCAAAAAATACTATCTAAAAAAATACTATTTAAATATTATTTATATAATAATTTAGTAATTGATAGAAATTTTAATTAAATTAAAATTACCACAATATCATACTATGATACGATATGTTGATTGAATTTCCGATATCTAATGAGAAATAATTTGGAATTTTGACAGAATTTCTTTTTTTTTATTCAATTTTCATAAAATAAAAGCATATTAAAATCTCCTGTAGAATTTTAACATATCATTTTTGAGTTAGAGTTATAGTCATTAATCATAATTTAATTGTACTTGTGTTTCACTCAATTCAATATAATAGATATTTATAGAATACGCTTTTTTAATCTAAAAAAATTAATTTTATTAATTTGACAATTGCTGATCTATAACAAAATATTTCATGCATTATGAATACAGATGCATACAGTTTATATATTTCAATTCTATTAATCTAATTAAATGATTTAATTAGATTAATAGAATTGAAATGCAGATTTCATAAAATTTTTCTCAGAAATACTTAGGTAAGGATTAAGAAAATATAATATTTATATTCAATATTTAGTTAGAAATTGATTTGCTAGATGTATAATCTTACATTTATTCAAATAAGATTTAAATATTAAAGTTTTTCAAGTTCTTTTAGAATACGTTCGATAATTACATCTTTTTCTACTTTAAAAGATAATTTTTCTTGACGCACTTGTAGTTCTATAACTCCATTTTCCAAATCGCGCTGTCCTATCAAAATTCGTAAAGGAATTCCTATTAATTCCCATTCCGAAAACATTACACCCGGACGTATATCACGATTATCTAATATTACATCAATTCCAAGAGAATATAATGAATTGTAAATTTCTAATGTAATTTTTTGTAAAGAATAATTCTTATGCCAATTAATTGGACAAATAACAATCTCAAATGGAGCAAGATTTCTTGGCCAGATCATACCATCTTTATCGTGATTTTGTTCAATGACAGCACTAATTATTCTAGTTATACCAATACCATAGCAACCCATTTGTAATGCAGATAATTTGCCATTGATATTTAAAAAATTAGCTTGTAAAGCTTTCGAATATTTAGTTCCTAATAAAAAAATATGACCAACTTCGATTCCTTTACATATCTTTAAAATACCTTTATTTTTCAGTGCAGGATCTCCATCTACAACATTACGAAGATCTACAATAAGATCTGGTTCTGGCATGTCACGATTCCAATTAACACCAATATAGTGAGTGCCTTGCTTGTTTGAACCACAAATAAAATTTGACATTTTTGCAACGGTAAGATCAGCAATAACACAAACTGGTTTTTCTATATTAGAAAATGGACCTAAATAATTAGGATCACAAGAGAAATAATTAAATACTTCATCTTTTGTTGCGAAACGAAAATTGGTTAATCCAGGCAATTTTTTTACTTTTGTTTGATTTAACTCATGATCACCACGAAGTAATAATAAATAAATATTCTCCTTACCATTTTCTGAGTTGCTGATTATCATTATGGATTTGACAATTTTTTCAATCGGTAAAGATGTAATTTTTGTAATATCCATTATATCTATAATTTCCGGAGTAGATACAACAGATATTGATTGCACTGGAATATCACGTTTAGAAATTAAACAAGGCGCTTCTGCAAATTCGAGATTTTCAGCAGAATTAGAATTAGAATTATAGACAATTAGATCTTCTCCTATATTTGTCATAATCTGAAATTCGTGACTAATGGTACCACCAATTGGTCCTGTATCTGCAGAAATTGCACAGAATTTTAGCCCTAACCGTTTAAAAATCCTTTCATAAGCATTAAACATATTATTATAGCTTTTTCTTGCTCCTATTTCATCGCAATCGAAGGAATAAGCGTCTTTCATAATGAATTCACGGCTACGTATAAGACCAAAACGAGGACGAAGTTCATCACGAAATTTTGTTTGAATATGATAGAATGTTATAGGTAGTTGACGATAGCTATGAATTTCATCGCGAGCGATTTTTGTAATTACTTCTTCTGAAGTTGGTTGTAAAACAAAATTATGTTTATGACGATCTTGAAAATTTAGTAATTCTAAACCGTATTTCGATAATCTTCCGGATTCTTTCCAAAGTTCAACTGGTTGAGTCATTGGCATGAGTAATTCAATTGCTCCGGCATTATTCATTTCATCACGTATAATTGCTTCAATTTTTCGCAATACCCTTAGACCAAGAGGCATATATGTATAAATCCCCTTTGATATTTTTCTAATCATTCCAGCACGTATCATTAATTGATGACTTATGATTTCAGCATCAGATGGAATCTCTTTTGAAGTATGAATGTGATAATTTGTTGAATACATGAATGCACGATATGCTTTGATTATATTGATTATTAAACTTTGATTATATCTACTATTAAAATAGTTAAATTAATTTCATATTATAATTTTTAGGAAAAAATATGTTAGATTGTAATGGGTATCGTCCTAATGTTGCGATTGTTCTTTTAAATCGAAAAGATGAGGTTTTTTTATGTAAACGTATCAAAGAAAACACTTGGCAATTTCCACAAGGTGGTATTAAGCATGGAGAGCAATTAGTACAAGCGATGTATCGAGAATTATATGAAGAAACAGGATTAAAACCTAATGATGTACACATTATGGGTCGCACACGATATTGGTTACATTATAAAGTTCCAAAAATTTTCATTAAAAATCAGTGGAAACAATATTATAAAGGACAAAAACAAATTTGGTTTTTATTACGATTAATAGCTAAAGATAGCAACGTATGTTTAGATATATCGCAAAAACCAGAATTTGATGCTTGGCGTTGGAATCAATATTGGGATGCATTAAATATCGTTGTGAAATTTAAAAAACAAGTCTATATAAAAGCATTAAATGAATTATCAAAAGTTATTTCACAAAATAAAAAGATATTTTAAAGAATCGCAATCTTGAAATTTATATTTCAATAGTAATAGATTTAACAAAGATTTAATGATTCTTTACAGGAATACTTTATAAGATTTTCAATATTTTATTTCTATTTTTATAGAAGATAAACTTTTTCAATAAAACTTAAAAATTTTCTGTTTGTTCATTTGTTTCAATACTACTTATTTTAAGTATATAGTCCATAGCTGTATATTTACATTATATATTAAATTATTTTATTTTCATGTTTATTAGACATCATAGAAGTATTATAAATTTATAAACATCTCTTTGCTTTTTGAGCAACAAAATAAATAGCTATTCCAATAATAATCATTGGGATTGATAATAATTGACCTAAACTCAAATTGAAAATAAATAGACCTAAGTAACTATCAGGCTGTCTTGTAAATTCGACAATAAATCGCAGTATTCCATAACCAATGAGAAATATCGAACTAATTTGTCCAATCGGTGGTTTTCTTTTTGAAAACCACCGAAGTAAAACAAATAAAACAAAACCCTCTAAGATAGATTCATATAATTGTGACGGATGTCTAGGTATACGATCCATTGCATTTAAAAATACCATTCCCCATGGAAGCGTTGTAGGTCTTCCCCATAATTCACCATTTATAAAATTACCAATTCTTCCTATTCCAAGAGCCAATGGAATAAGAGAAGAAAAGAAATCGCTAATCAAAAAAAATGACAATCCCTTTTTTTGAGAAAATTGCCATATAACTATAATTACACCGATCATTCCACCATGAAACGACATACCACCTTTCCAAATAAATAGAATCTCAATCAAATTATTGAAATAATATTGCGCTTGATAAAAAATTACATATCCTAACCTACCACCAATAATTACACCCAATGTACCATAATAAATTAATTCAGATAATTCTGAAAAACTAATTGGTTTCTCAATGCCATATTTTAATCGTAACCAACTCAATATATATATCAAAGTAAATCCAAAAAGATATGTTAAACCGTACCAATAAATATTTATTGGGCCAAGATATAAAGCAACTGGATTCAATTCAGGAAAATAAAGATAAATCATAAATTAAGTTTAAAAAATTAATAAGGTTCATGACAGTATAAATCACTTGATTATTTAATGCAGGGACGCACGACTTTAGTTATTACGCATCGTTTATCTACTATACAAAATGCAGATTGTATTTTCGTCATGGACTCAGGAGAAATTCTAGAAAGCGGTTCACATTCTGAATTAATCAAA
>CAZUGU010000012.1:0-109805 GCA_964620485.1 uncultured Burkholderiaceae bacterium
TGCATCTGGAAATGACGAAGCTATTCGGTTAGTGCCGCCAATACAGATTTCAATAGAATATGCAATTTCATTTATTAATGAAGATGAATTGGTAGAAATTACACCAAAATCAATTCGACTACGTAAGCGATAATAATAGAATAGAAAAGATTTCTTATTTGTCTAGTTTTAATGTGATTTACATTGCATTCAGATGAATAAGCGGTAATACAAAATTACTTTATAAGATATTGTTTATTTTAAATAATTATGAAGAAAAAGTTACTGTTAATAGATGGGTCGAATTGCTTATACCGTGCGTTTCATGCAATGCCGGATCTGCGCAATGATCAAGGAAAACCAACTGGTGCAATTTACGGCTTTATAAAAATTCTACGTAAATTAATCTCAACCTATAAAACAGAATATATTGCTTGTGTTTTTGATGCAAACGGAAAATCGTTTCGAAACGATATATTTCCGGATTATAAATCTAATAGATCTTCCATGCCATCAGATTTGGCGATTCAAATTTCACCATTAAATCAAATTTTAGAATCCATAGGAATAAAAGTATTTAGTATTAATGGATTTGAAGCGGATGATATAATAGGAACCTTATCAAGTTTAGCAACAAAGAGTGATATAGAAACTCTTATATTCACAAATGATAAAGATTTTGCTCAATTAGTAAATAATCACATCAAATTGATAAATAATATTGATGGACCAATTTTAGATGAAAAAAATGTGAAAGCTAAGTTTGGTGTATCGGCAGATTATATCGTTGAGTACTTAATGTTAGTTGGTGATGCTATTGATAATGTTCCCGGTGTTCAGAAAGTAGGACCAATAACAGCAATAAAATGGTTAAATGAATTTGGATCAATAAGAAATCTTTCATTAATGGCAAAAAATATTAAAGGTGTTCTTGGAAAGAATTTATGTAAAGCAATACCAATATTTGATTTAACACGTCGGCTGTTAACTGTAAAATGCGATTGTGACCTAAGCCAATATATATGTAATATTAAAGAACTGGAACCTTGTGTTCCCAATTTTCAAGATCTAAGTAAGCTATACACTGAATATAATTTTCATTCGTGGTTATCAGAACTTCAAAATGAAAATAAAAGTTCTGATACTAAAATATTAAAAAAAAAGTATAGTTTAGTTACTAATTGGAATGATCTTAAAGAATGTTTAAGTAAAATTAAAAAAGCCAAGTTTGTAGGAATTGATATCCAAACAACATCTAAAAAATTTATGCAAGGTAAACTACTGAGTATAGCTGTTTCTTTAGAACCTGGAAAGGCTTACTATATACCATTATCTGATGATCTACAATTAGATACTAAGAAACAAATATCAAAAAATGAAATTTTAATGTTTTTACGACCTTGGTTAGAAGATTCTAAGAAGAATAAAGTTTTTTATCATGCTAAATATAATATTCACATATTTGCTAACGATGGTATAAATTTAACTGGTATTATCGATGATATTATGTTAAAATCTTACGTATTGGAAGCTTGCCAAAGCGTAAATCTTGACAACCTAATACAGCGATTTTTAGGGTATAATCGCACAAAATACAATAATCTTAACTTAAAAAATCAAAATTATTCGAATAATTGTCATTATTACTCAGCTGAAACAGCTGATATCATCTTACAAATAAATTATGTGTTAAGGACTATTCTTGCATCTAATCCAAGTCTTAGTGCAACATATGCACTTGAGATGGATATGTCTGATTTATTAGCTATTATTGAACGAAATGGTGTCAAATTAGATTTATACAAGATAAACAAACAAAATAATATCCTTAGTAAGGAAATCCTTTCACTTGAAAGAAAAATATATAATTTGGTAGGAAAGAATTTCAATATTAATTCACCTAAACAATTATGCAAAGTCTTATTTGAAGATATAAAATTACCTATCTTGCGAAAAACACTTAATGGAAAGCCATCAACAGATGAAAAAACTCTGAAAGAGCTTGCCGTTGAATATTTATTGCCTAATATCCTATTAGAATATCGAAAATCAACTAAATTAAAATCGAATTATACAGATAAATTGCCAAAAATGATTAATCAAGATACAGGTAGAATACATACATACTATTCACAGACAACTGTTATAACAGGTCGTTTGGCTTCATCAAATCCTAATCTACAAAATATACCGGTACGTACTAAGTTTGGAAAATGTATTCGTCAAACATTTATCTCTGAATATGGCATGCTATTATCGGCTGATTATTCACAGATTGAATTGCGAATCATGGCTCATATATCTAATGATTTTAATTTAAAAAATGCCTTCTTTGCTGGGAAAGATATTCATCAGATAACAGCTTCAGAAATTTTCAAAGTACCGGTTTCTATGGTCAATTTAGATCAAAGGCGTATAGCAAAGGTAATTAATTTTGGACTAATGTACGGTATGGGGGTATCAAGTCTTGCTTCTAATCTTGGTATTGGAAAAATAGAAGCAAAAAACCATATTAATCGCTATTTTAATAGCTATCCTGGAATAGCCATTTTTATGGAAAAGACACGTCATCTTGCTCGAAAGCAAGGTTATTTAGAAACTATGTTTGGTCGCCGATTACAAATTCCAGAAATTAATTCTGATTCGATCCAGAAAAGAAAAGCTGCTGAAAGAATGGCTATTAATGCACCAATCCAGGGTACAGCAGCCGATTTAATTAAAATGGCTATGATTGCGGTCCAAAATTGGATTAATCAAGAAAAATTAAAAGCACGAATCATTATACAGATACATGATGAACTAATATTAGAAATTTCCAAACAAGAGCAATATAAAATTAGAGAAAATATACCAAACATAATGTGTAATATTGCGCAATTTAGTATACCTTTAATAACAAAAGTAAAAATTGGAAAAAATTGGGGGCAATTACATTAATAAATTTTTATAAAAACTTTCTTTCTTTTAAGTATTTTTTAGATCATTTATCTATTTCTCGTTATTTTAGAATAGACTAGAATGATATTTCTAATAATTTTCATTATGTTCTCAATTTTTTATTATGATTCTATTTTGGTTATTAGTTTCTACGATTATAGGCAGTTTGATTGCTATGTCCATAGCAAGTTGGCTAGCATATAAAATTTTTTCAAAGTATTTACATCATATGGTTAGCTTATCGGTAGGTATTTTATTATCGGTTGGTTTACTACATTTATTGCCTGAGGCTTATCATCATAATAATAATGATTCTAATATACTATTTAATTTAATATTAATTTCGTTAATTTGCTTTTTTGCTTTGGAAAAAATCTCTTTACTGAGACATAATCATCATTATGAAGGAGATGGACATCAACATCACAAAGGATACGATTCCAATGAAGCTGGTCGTGGTGGAATTTTAATTCTGATAGGCAGCTCATTACATAATTTCTCAGATGGTTTACTTGTTTCTGCAGCATTTCTAACTGATCCATCTCTTGGTATAGTAACATCTGCATCTATTACAATTCATGAAATTCCACATAAACTTAGTAATTTTGTAGTTTTAAAGAACGCAGGTCTAAAGCTCTATCATGCATTTACATTAATTTTGTTTTCAAGTTTATTTTCTTTAATCGGTGGAATAACCGGCTATTTTCTTCTACAGGAAAATAGAGAATGGATTCCGTATTTCTTAGTGATTGCTTCTAGCAGTTTTTTATATATTTCAATGGCAGATTTAATGCCACAAATGCATGAAAAAAGATCTTCAATACTTGAAGTAATTCCTCAATTATTATTTGTTATCATAGGCGTTACAATAATATATATTATTAAAAATTTAATTCATCATAATCATTAGTATATAAATATATAGTTGGAAACTGTGTGATTTCTTTTTTATAAGAAAATTAAAAATAATAAATGCATCTTTGATTTTTATTTTTTAAAAAACAGATATTAAATTATCTGGTAATCTATCCAAATGAATCAAATATTCTAATGGGTCTAATACACTTTTTAAGTGTTCCAATTTCACAGAATAATCCAAAGAAAATGGACCAACTCGGGTTCGTTTTAATTCAGTTAAATAAGCAAAACATCCAAGTTTCCTGCCTATATCTTGTGCAAGAACACGAATATATGTACCTTTACTACAGACTATATTAACTTCTGCTTGAAGTTCGTTGCAACATAATAAATCAAGCTGATACAGTGTAATATTACGTTTCGGTCGATCTAATTCAACACCCTTTCTTGCATATTGATATAGTGGTTTACCATTTCGTTTGATGGCTGAATACATAGGAGGAACTTGTTCTTTATAAGAATCTAAAAAATCATTTAACACTTTTTGTAAGTCTGTACTATTCACTCCTGAAAAAGAATGGCTAGCTTCTTGAACAACTTTACCTGTTAAATCTCCACTATCAGTTTCTTTCCCAAATCTCATAATAGCCTTATAAGCTTTATCAGATCTCAATATAATGTTCGCAAGCTTTGTAGCATTTCCTATGCAACATACTAGTAAACCTTCAGAAAATGGATCTAAAGTTCCAGTATGACCTGCTTTTTTAGCATTTATAAGAGATTTTACAAATTGTAAAGCACGGTTACTAGACAAGCCTACAGGCTTATCTAGTAATAGAATGCCATTAATAATCTCTCTATTTTTTTTAATCATCCTTTTTCTAAATCTTTATTCACTATTTAAGTTAGAATCAATACATTCAAAGAAAATAAATTATAGATTATTAGTTAAATTAGCTTTATTAATTAATGAATTTAATCTAAAACATTTGATAGTATGTTTATCATAAATAAATTTTAATAGAGGAATTTTTCGAAGATTTAATAATTTATATAGACGAGCATGTAACCAATTTGCTCTTTTATTAAGGAAATCCTCTATATCTTCTAAAACTATCAATTGTAATTCAGGTTTTAAAATAGTAAAATATACTTTTGCATAAGAAAAATCAGCAGTTAATTTAACATCTGATAGAGTTATTAAACCAAATTGGTTAGTATTTATTTTTTTATGAATAATATCTGATAGAAGTACAAGAATCTGTGTTGCAATTCTTGTACTTCTTGAAAAAGACGATTTTGGTTTATGATTAATCATAATATTTTAATACATTGAATGGAATTTTATATTGTTCTGGAAATCTCTTTAATTTCTAGAATTTCTAATCGATCTCCAGGAAGAATATCAGAGTTACCACGTAAAGTGATTCCACAATCGAAACCTGATCTTACTTCTTTGACATCATCTTTAAACCGTCGCAATGATCCAAGTTGTCCTGTCCATTTTATAATATCGTTGCGCAATAAACGCACTTGCGAATCTCGACGAATAATACCACTAAGTACCATACATCCGCCTATTTTACAAATTTTTGAAAGATTATATACTTCACGAATTTCAACTAGCCCTATAACATTTTCCAATTTTTCAGGAATTAACATTCCTGACATAATAGATTTTATGTTTTTAATTATGTCATAAATTATATTATAATGCTGTAGGTTAATATTATTTGATTCAGCTAATCTTTTAGCTCCAATCTCAGATTGAATATTAAAACCAAAAATCATTGCATTGGATGCAATGGCAAGATTTACATCATTCTCTGTAATATTTCCAACTGCAGTGTGAATTATTTGTATATGAATTTCTTTATTAGATAATTTTAATATGGACATTGACAAAGCTTCTTGTGATCCCTGTGTATCTGTTTTAATAATTAATGACAATATTTTCAATCCATCTCTTAATTCAAGATTGCTTGATTTATTTGCTTGTTTCAAAGCCAATCTAGAATCTCTAGATTGGCTTTGACGAAATAAAGCAATTTCACGCGCTTTGCGCTCATCATTTAACACTATTAATTCATCACCAGCTATTGGGACTTCCGTTAAACCTTGAATTTCTACGGGAGTTGATGGCCCCGCCCTTTGCACAGTATTGCCATTATCATTTAACATAGCACGTACTCGTCCAAAACTAGATCCGATTAAAATTATATCAGAACATTGTAATATACCATTCTGTACTAAGATAGTTGCTATCGGCCCGCGTC
This sequence comes from uncultured Burkholderiaceae bacterium, assembly GCA_964620485.1. GTDB lineage: Bacteria > Pseudomonadota > Gammaproteobacteria > Burkholderiales > Burkholderiaceae_B > CAZTUH01. The sequence continues at coordinate 6,051 of CAZUGU010000012.1, forward strand.
CTTTACTTAGACGAGATTCAATTACGATACCTCTTGCTGGAACAGAAACTGATGCTTCCAATTCTAATATTTCGGCTTGTAATAAAACATTCTCAATTAAATCATCAATTCCTTTTCCAGTTTTAGCAGATACCAGTACAACAGGAACAGGCCCGCCATATTCTTCAGGTATAACACCTTCAATAACTAATTCTTGCTTAATTTTATCTGAATTAGCAAAAGATTTATCTATCTTAGTAATAGCAACAACAATAACAACACCTGCTGCTTGAGCATGATGAATAGCTTCTCTAGTTTGCGGCATTACAGAATCATCCGCTGCTATTACTAAGATGACAATATCTGTAGCTTTAACTCCACGAGCACGCATAGAGGTAAAAGCCTCATGACCAGGTGTGTCAAGAAAAGTCACAGAACCTTGATTAGTTTTTACTTTATATGCACCTATGTGTTGAGTAATCCCACCCGCTTCGTTCACAACAGTTTTTGATCGACGAATATAATCTAATAATGATGTTTTACCATGATCTACATGACCCATAACTGTTACGACAGGTGCACGTTTTAATTTTTCTATTTCTTCATTTTTTATATTTTTTGAGATTGTTTCAAGAAACAATTCTGGATTATCTAATTTAGCTTCTACAGCAATATGACCGAATTCTTCAACAACAATCATAGCTGTTTCTTGATCTAAAGCTTGATTAATCGTTACTATCTTACCAAGATTCATTAATTTCTTGATTACCTCGGTAGTTTTAATAGACATTTTATGAGAAAGATCTATTATGCCAATAGTTTTAGGTACATGAATCTTCCGAACAATGAAACCTTGTGTTTTAGTTTCTTCATTACGCTGTTGTAATTTTTTTCTCTTATTTCCAGTATATTTTACTTTCCTATTAGAAATATTATCATCCTTTCTGATATTTGTGCGATGTAGAATAGTTTTATTTTTATCAGTCTGATTTTTCAAAGTAGAGCTATCATCTAGATTAGATGATTTTTCAGAATTTTTATTAGTTTTCTTAATTGTTAAATTAGAAGTTTTATTATCTTTTTTATGATTTAAAGCTAGTTTTTTATCGGGATTTTTATTATCATAGTCTTTATGTAAAGATTTGTAATGAGTTAAATCAGGAATCTCTTTTAAAGAAGAATAGCATTTAGGATTTATATTCGAGTATTCTGATTCTGTATCAACATTAGAATTTCTTACCTGTATTATTTTTTGATCTAATTTTATCGTTTGATCTACTTTAGATGATAGAGTAAGATTTAATTTTTCTGAGAATTTATTCATCACAGATGCAGAAACAGATATTTCTTTATCTGGATTTTTAATAAATTGTTCAGTATCTATACAATACTCATTGTTTTGAATTTCTTGAAAAGACCTTTTTGTTTCTAATAGTATTTCTGGAACTTTTATATTTTTATTTTCTAAAGAATTATCTTTAGGCACATCTATTTTTTCAACAATAGCAGAATTTTTAACTGAAAGATTTTCTAATTGTTTTGCTTGTTTAGTTGATATTAGTTTCTCATTATTATCATGTTTAATAAAAGTTTGTTTTTTTCGAATTTCTACTTGAATAGTCCGTGCTCGTCCCATTGAATCAGCTTGACGGATTTCAGATGTTTCACGACGTGTAAGCGTAATTTTTTTATCACAAACTTCTCCATGAGAACGTTGTAGAGATTCAAGTAATCTTGATTTATCAATATCAGTAATAAAATTATTAGCTGATTCAAGGTACACGCCAGCTGTACGCAATTGTTCTAATAACAAATCAGCAGACATTTTAAGTTCGATAGCGAACTGAGCAACAGTATTACTTGACATTAAAATTTCTTCCATATTATGCTACTGTAAAATAAACAGTAAATTCAAATTTTCTTTTGAAAGAACATTACACTAATTTAAGATTACAAACTAGTATAAAAATTACAAGAAAAACATCTAACATTTATCAAGCCAATATGCACGAGCTTGCATAATTAATTCACCAGATTCTTTCTCAGTCAGATTGGAAATCTGACTGAGCTCATCTGTAGAAAGTTCGGCTAAATCGGTTCTAGTAAAAATTTTATGTTCAGCTAATTTAACTGCTAAATCAGGAGTTATTAACGATAATTCCATCAAATCTTGTACTGTTTTCAAATGTTCTTCTTTTTTAATTTCTTCAGTAAGAAGTACATCACGTGCTTTGATACGTAATTCATTAATTACATTTTTATCAAGTTTCTTAATTTCTAATAATTCGTTTATTGGAACATAAGCGATTTCTTCAATACTAGTAAATCCTTCATTAATAAGAGTATCAGCAATTTCTTTTCCTATATTCAATCTACTAGTAAAAACTTTATGCAATGTAGTATGTTCAAATTCCTTACGATTTATATTCTCCTCTTGAGTTACAATATTAATTTTCCAGTTAGTTAATTCAGATGCTAATCGAACATTTTGACCTTTAGATCCAATAGCCTTAGGTAGATTTTCTTCATCAACTATTACATCCATAGAGTGTTTCTCTTCATCAACAAATATAGAATCCACATTAGCTGGTGCTAGTGCATTAATTACAAATTGCGCAGGTTCTTCAGACCATAATACAATATCGATTTGTTCTCCGTTTAATTCATTACGTACTGCTGTAATACGTGAGCCTCGAATACCAACACAAGTACCAATAGGATCAATACGCCTATCATAAGCTATAACTGCTATTTTGGCACGGATTCCGGGATCTCGTGATGTAGACTTAATTTCTAACAATCCTTGTTCGATTTCTGGTACTTCATTCTCAAATAAATAGCGAATAAATTCTGGTGCTGTTCGAGAAAGAATTACCTGTTGGCCACGCGCTTTACGATCTATTCGTAAAACAAATGCTTTTATACGATCTGTCATACGAATATTTTCTTTTGGAATCATTTCCAAATGAGGCAATCTAGCTTCTATTTTACCGATTTCTACGATTGCATCACCTTTTTCCATGCGCTTTATTGTACCAGAAATAATAGATTCTTTCCGATCTAAAAAGTCATTCAATATTTGTTCGCGTTCAGCATCACGAATTCTTTGCAATATTGCTTGTCTGGCAGTTTGTGCTCCGATTCTCCCAAATTCAATTGGCTCTAAAAGTTCTTCAATATATTCACCTACCTCAATATTTGGATAAATTTCTTTTGCGTCTGATAATAATTCCTGACTATCTGGTTCTTGTAATCCTGCTTCATCTGGAACAACTAACCAGCGACGATAACCTTCATAATTGCCTGTTTCGCGATTTATAGAAACACGAATCTCAGCAACATCTTTAAAACGTTTTTTCATGGCAGAAGCTAATGCATTCTCTAATGCATTAAATATAACCTCACGATTGACATTTTTTTCACGTCCTAACGCATCAACTAATAAAAGAATTTCGCGATTCATCGCTTTTTACCCTTGAAATCAAGAACAGGATCTAGTTTTGCAAAATCGACTTCATCGATTGTAAATTTTATGGTTTTAGTATTATGTTTGTCTATGTTAGATTTTAGATAAAATATAATTTTCTCTGAGTTTGACTTCCATTTTTTAGAAGGAATCAACGAAGGATCTGAATTGATAAGGATACCAGATAAGATGATTTTATCATCAATTGGCTTTCGAAATTTAATTTGAACTCTTTTACCTAAAAAAGATAAAAAATCCGATTCATTTTTTAATTGTCTATCGACACCTGGTGAACTAACTTCAAGCCATTTATACTGAATATTTTCAACATTGAATACATGTGTCAATTGTCGTGCAACTTGTTCACAATGTCTAATATAGATACCCCCAATCCTATCAATAACTATAAGTAAAAGACCTGAAGCAGAAAAACTAACATCGATAACTTCAATATCCATATCACCTAAAATTTTTTTAGTTAAAGAAAATAAGTCTGTCATAAATGATGGTCGGTCAAGTACTGATCTGTATTAAATCAAAAATTGGTTTAATGATTTCCTGATCGAGATTTTCGGATATTTGCTATAAAATTATTCATTTAAGAATCAAAATTCCAACATAACATAATACTTATTATATTACATACACCTAATAAAATTCTTACAATTTATATATATTGATTAGTATTATATACTAGATTTTTTTATTCAAATATAAATTATAAAAATAGATCTCTCTAAAAATCTATTTAGCGCCGTTCATTCATATAATGAATAAACAAATTTAGTATTCTAACAGACAAATGAAAAATTTGTTTGATATATCAAGCTCCCTAACGATTTTTGTCTTTATCAGAGTATAAGAAAGGTAAGCAAGATTCATGGGCTAATGGTTCACGTGGTTGTGCATCGTTACTTTTAATATACTTATTATTCAAATTCTTTTTATTTCCATCCATTTTTGTTGTCTTTGTTATTTTCTTTGTTTGCAGATTTCTAATATAATTATGTGAATTGATAGTCCCTTTCTCAGAAAAATTCTGGTTTTTAAATCCATTTTTATTTCTTTTAAACTTTGCAGAATTATCATTTGTTATTGGATAACCATTGGCATATCCACCATTTATCATTAAACCTGTACAGAATGGATCTGAAGAAAATTTATCGATTTTTCTGAGAATTTTATTATCTTGATGATAACTATGAATAGTACTTCCTATTTTGTTTAATCTAGCTCCATTTGTGCCATTATTTTTGATAGTACCAAATCCAGGAGGCAAAGCACTATCATGAGATTCAGGTTGTCTAGAACGATTTTTACCGATTCTTTCTGGATTATATCTGTTTTTTAATAAACCTAATTGGATCATTAAAGCAGCAACTACAGTTTTCTTTAATTCATTCCAATGACCTTGACGAAGGTAATATGGTAATACGAGATTACCTAATCTTGTTCTAATTGAACGATTTATTGTTATACTGTTTATTTTTTCGAAAAGACTATTTATTTCAAAATTAGGGTTTCCTCGTAATATAACGCGATACCAATAATTATTTCCATCATATCCTAATTGATCCAAATCATTGAGTGAGATCAATTTATTATTTATAGTTGATTCGTTAATTAATGATTTAGCTTCTAAAGTATCAATTTTATTTGCTACAGATATTAGATATTCTTGATCAGTTTGATGAAAAAAACGATAGATTCGATCAGTTATATCACTAGATGTTGTATAAATTAGTAATCCCTCTATATTTTGATTGACATGTAAGATTGGTATCCATTTTCCATTGCGTAATTTTGGCAAACAAATTGAATTATTATTTTGAAAATTATCAAGGTTTTCAGTACTATTGCTAGTAATAGATTGGTAATACAAAATAATACGTGGTATATTTTTAATATCTAACTGAGTAATTAATTGACCATTTATTCGAATAAGATCACCCTGTGCAACTCTTTGTGTAACATGAGCTGGTTCGCCATTTATTGATATTCGACCAGCTATGATTAATTCTTCTATTTCTCTATATGAACCAATTTTAGCCAGTTCAAGTATCTTGTATAATTTTGGCATTAAAATTTCACTGTTCAGATATTTTCCTAAACGTTGTTCTATATATGGAAAAGTTTTTAAATAAGAGTAAGGGGGAATTTCTTCTATATCTCGTTTGTTAATTTTTCTTGGAGATTTATTTTTAGCTATAGAAGAATTAGAAGAAGATTTTTTTATTTGAACTAATCGTTCATTTGATGAATCATTACAATTATTTCGAAGATTTCCTAATCTGGGACGCGATTTATTATTTTGATTACATATTGATATATTATTGTTTTTCATATCCTGTTTTGTATTCTTAACAGACTGTAAAGTTTCTGAAGAAAGATTATCAATGTGATGCACATTTCTATGCATAGATATATCTATTATCACTTACGCAACTCCTAACAAATTTTAAATCTTAAAAACCCGTAATCTAGAAAGAAAAAAGAATTTGCATTAAAAATTGCATATCATTTGTCAATTCTTTTATTTAATCTTTCAAAAAAGAAAGAATACTGAGTAGGATCTCAAATTTTGCATAACAGTTAAAAATATGCTTATTTAATTTTCGAAGATGATAAAAAAGAAAATAAAGATCCTAAATCTTTTCTTATTTATAAATTTCTACTTCAAATTTATCTATTTCTTTAGATATACATATTTAACTGTTATGTTCAGAGAAACACTGAATATCTTGCTAAGATCAAGATTTTAAAATTTGTAGCTATGCATCAGCTTGAATATTATATTTCTAAATTTCTAGGCTTTACTAGATTGATTATGAAATTATTTTTAGAAATGATTATGCTAATATGGCTTTAGAAGGAATATCTACTAAAGGATTAAATTTCATTCGGTATGAAATACTAAAATTTTTAAGTTCAAACACCGAATTTAAAATATTCAAAATCGAAATAGATTCAGTAAAGATTCTGATATAGCTTCTTAAAACCTATTTTATAGTAAAACTACAGATCGGTAATTCCAAAGGGACTATTTTAAAAAATATTTCTATACCCAATGTCACACATAATTACATTTATAAAAACATTTTGACAGGAATTTCTATTAAGAAAAAACTAAAAAATATCTAGATATATTCTATTATCTATAGAAATTTGAAAGAATGAAACATAAAACAGATTGAAAAAAGGACTCTTTCTTTAACATTAAACAAATTTATAAAATAATTAATCTAAAATTTTGGCTCCCCGAGCTGGGCTCGAACCAGCGACCTTCGGATTAACAGTCCGTCGCTCTACCAACTGAGCTATCAGGGATTAATTAAATAACAGAATATTGGCCTAAAAAAAGATATATTGCAAGATGAATTTGTATCAAAATTAACAAAGAAGTAAAAAATTGTAAAATTTTTGCGAATATCACACAAAAAAGAAATTTATATTTATAATTATTAACGTTAACAGTTCAATTCCTAATTGAAAATTCCATATTTTAATTTTAGATTGCCGATATAGCTTAGTATTGGTAGAGCAGCGCATTCGTAACGCGAAGGTCAGGGGTTCGAATCCTCTTATCGGCACCACTCACAAAAAATAGATATTCCAAATTAGATTGTTATATTTAAGTTTAATATATTTATTGTAAATTAAAAAATTTTTAACAAATATTTTGATTCTTTATTTTAATTAAATTAATCAATTTAGCTACATTTTTTATTTTCAAACATAAATTCCAATTTTCTCTATTTATTTTTGATTCAATTTCAATTGAACATCATTTTCTATTTTGAATATATTAACTCTGTTATTAACTGATTTGTTTAGATATTATTTTAGGAATATGAAATAAAATATTTTCTACAGGGCCTTGTATAGTATGTATTGATATTGAACCTACAAGTTTCTTAATTGTCTCAATGGTTTGATTTACTAAAATCTCTGGTGTAGAAGCGCTAGATGTAATACCAATACGTTTTTTACCATATAGCCAACTGAGATTGATTTCTTTAACATTATCAATTAAATATGTACAAATTCCTTTGTTTTTTATCATTTCATATAGACGATTAGCATTTGAACTATTTTTGCTTCCAATTACTAGAATTGGATTACAATCATTCATAAGAATTTTAACAGCATTTTGTCGATTTCGTGTTGCATAACAAATATCATCTTTTGGTTCTAAAATAAATGGAAATCTTTTTTTCAGAGCTATTAGGAGAATATCAACATCATCTATAGATAATGTTGTCTGAGTTACAATAGCTAATTGATCAGAATTTATAACTTTCAATTCATCAATATCTTTGAGTGTTTCTATCAAATATATACCGTTTTTGATTTGCCCAAGTGTTCCTTCAACTTCAGGATGACCTTTATGGCCAATCATAATTATTTCTTTTCCAATTTTATTTAATCTTTTTACCTCAGCATGAACTTTTTTTACTAATGGACAAGTAGCATCTAATACTCGTAATTTACGTGTTTCTGCTTCTTTTTTTATTTTATCAGAAATACCATGAGCCGAAAAAATTACGGTTTTTCCATCTGGAATATCACAGAGTTTTTCGATAAAGATTACTCCTCGCATTCTTAATGATTCAACAACATAACTATTATGTACAATTTCATGTTTTACATATATTGGAGCACCATATAAAATCAATGCTTTTTCGACTATGCTAATGGCACGATTCACACCAGCACAAAATCCCCTGGGTTGGGCTAGAATTATTTCTACACAGTTATTATTTCTTTTAATTGAAGTGTTCATAACAATGAAATGTTCATAACAAGATTAATATTAAATGGATATCATCAATAAAATTGTAAAGAAATTAATTAAAAATTAGAAATATAATTCAAATTTATATACCTTATTAAATAATAATATCCTTTAAATTCATGTATAATCAAAATGTTGATTATAAAACCCTAATTTAATTTTTATTTAATTAAAAATCTACAAAATTTTTTAAATGAGATTATGAAAAAAAATATTCATCCTAATTATCGTGAAGTTGTTTTTTTAGATATTCAAACTAACAAAAAATTCATTATTCGTACCACAGCTAAAACAAATGAAGAAATAGAAATTGATGGAAAAAAATATCCTCTTTTAAAATGTGATGTTACATCCGAATCACATCCATTTTATACTGGTACACAGAACAAAATTGTTGAGACTGGTCGCGTTGAAAAATTTCGAACTAGATTTGCTCAAACAATCTCTCATAATAATCTGTAATAGAATATAATATATAATTATAGTAGTTATAATGTTACATTATAACTACTATAATTATATATTCTTGAAAGAATCGTATTCTTATACTTTTAAGAAATGTTCTCGATAGTATTTGAGTTCATCAATAGATGAATAAATATCAGCTAACGCTTCGTGTCGTACTTTTTTCTCAAATCCCTTATAAATTCCTGGGACCCAACGGCGTGCTAGTTCTTTAAATGTACTTATATCCAGATTTCTATAATGAAAGAAATTTTCTAACTTTGGCATATATGCAAGCATAAATCGACGATCTTGACTAATTGTATTACCACATAGTGGTGATTTTCCTGCTGGAATATATTGAACTAGAAAATCTAATAAAGTTTCTTGAGCTTGTAATTCTGTAATTTTTGAAGCTTTAACTTTTTCAATTAATCCAGTATTACCATGAGTAGATTTATTCCAATTATCCATAGAATTTAATAAAGTATCAGATTGATATAAAACTTGTACTGGTCCCTCAGCTACTACTGTAAGATCGGGTTCAGTAACAACCACTGCAACTTCAATAATTCTTTCTTTTTGAGGATCTAAACCTGTCATTTCCATATCCAGCCAAACTAGCCGATTTGCATTCTGGGTCATGTAATCTATTGCTCCTTAATTGATATTGACTTTTAATAAGTATAAAAGTTCACATATAAGTATTAATGACTCCAATTAAAATAATACCGCTTTGTTTTATTTTTAATAAAAACATAATTTATTTATTTAAATAATTTAATGGAGAAATCTGTATTTCAAAGAAAAATTCGAAAATTAATCCGTGAAGAATTAAAAATCTTATTTTAATAATTTTACCAAAAATTATTAAAATATAAATTATGAATAAAGATTAAAAATATGAATGAATTGTTATCTTAACTTTTATCTTTTATTTATTATTTTTTCTTTAATACGAGCAGACTTGCCTGAACGAGAGCGAAGATAATACAGTTTAGCTCGCCGAACATCTCCATATCGCTTAACTTCTATACTTTTTATTTGAGGAGAATATAATTGAAAAACACGTTCTACTGCTTCGGTAGATAATGTTTTTCTTACAGAAAATGAAGAATTCAATCCACGATTGCGTTTCGCAATTACAATACCCTCATAAGCTTGAATACGCTTTCGCGTTCCTTCAATAACATTAACATTAACAACGACAGTATCACCAGGTGAAAATTTTGGTTTTAGTTTTAAATTATCGCCTAGTTTCATTTTATCTAATCGTTTAATTTCTTCTTGTTCTAAAGTATGAATTAGATTCACAGAAAATCCTTCAATTTTAAATTCTTTATTAAATACTAATGAATGATAATTTTTAAGATTTACTACTACCTATATATCTCTATAATTTAACAATAAAGAATAAAATTAGTCTTTATTGTTTATATGTATCTAAATAGGATTTAAGCCTTAATTAGTGATTTGGTTGAGGTGTTATTCTTAAGTAAGAACGTATTTCCTCGTATCCTTTCGGAAATTCTCTTTTAAGAACAGATTTATCTTGAATAGATGGAATAATAATAACGTCTTGACCATTTTCCCAATTTACAGGAGTTGCAACGTTATAATTATCAGTTAACTGTAAAGAATCAATAACCCTTAATATTTCATTAAAATTACGACCGGTACTAGCAGGATAAGTGATGATTAAACGGATTTTTTTAATTGGATCTATAATAAAAACAGAACGCACTGTTAATGAAGAATCTGAATTAGGATGTATCATTCCATAAAGTTTAGAAACTTTATGATCAATATCTGCTACTATTGGATAGTTTATTTTTGTTGATTGCGTATCATTTATATCTTTAATCCATTGAATATGAGATTCAACACTATCTACTGATAATGCTAAGATTTTTACATTTCTTTTATTAAATTCACTAAATATTTTGGAAGTGTAACCGAGCTCTGTAGTACATACAGGAGTAAAATCTGCAGGATGGGAAAATAAGATTCCCCAATCATTACCTAGATATTCATAAAAATGAATTAGACCATCGGAAGATTGTTGTTGAAAATCCGGCGCTACATCACCTAAAAATAATTGACTCATAAAACTAACCTTCTATTCTTATTTTAAAATCTGTTAATTATTTCAAGTAAATACTATGTGATCAACATAGTATTTACTACAACAAAATTAATATAATATTCTATTATATTACTACTAATAGAACAAGCTTTATCAAAAATGTTTAAAACTATCGATAGGTAATTTTGATAGCTATTTTAGTAGATAAACTAGGTAAAATATTACCTGATAATATAATTATATTATCAGGTAATATTATTAATTCAGATTAAAAAACACCAGTTGAAAGATAACGGTCACCACGATCGCAAATAATGAATACAATGATAGAATTTTCTAATTTTTCAGCGATACGTAGTGCTGCAATTAAAGATCCGGCTGACGATATTCCTGCGAAAATTCCTTCTTCACATGCTAAACGACGCGCCATTTTTTCAGCTTGATCTTGATTAACGAATTCATAAGAATCAATCAAATCTTTATTAAAAAAACTAGGCAAATAATCTTTAGACCATCTGCGTATTCCGGGAATCTGTGAGCCTTCTTCGGGTTGAACGCCAATAATTTGAATTTCTTTATTACGAGATTTTAAATAAGAACCAACACCCATAACCGTTCCAGTCGTACCCATAGCACTTATAAAGTGTGTTATATTTCCTTGTGTTTGCTCCCAAATTTCAGGTCCTGTTTTTTCAAAATGAGCCCGAGGATTGTCAATGTTAGAAAATTGATTTAATACTTTTCCTACGCCCTTTAATTCCATTTCCATAGATAAATCACGTGCATATTCCATTCCACCTTTACTTTCTGATACTAAAATAATCTTAGCGCCATAAGCTGTCATTACTGAACGACGCTCAATTGACAAATTTTTTGGCATTATTAATATCATTTTATATCCACGTATTGCCGCGATCATAGCTAATGCAATACCAGTGTTACCACTTGTGGCTTCAATTAATGTATCGCCTGGCATAATTTCTTTTCTGATTTCAGCATATTTAATCATAGAAAATACACAACGATCTTTTATAGAACCAGCAGGATTATTTCCTTCAAGTTTGGCTAGAAAGATATTGCCTCGATTTAAGTTCAATAAACCAGGTATACGTTTCAAACAAACTAACGGTGTATTACCAATAATGTCTTCTATATTAGAATAGTCTGCAATCATATTTAGATATCATAAGAATTAAATTAAATAAATATTAAATATTTACAAGCAATATTTTAGATATTCATAGTGTGATATCCTATTTCTGTGTTTTCTAATTACTAATTAGAATTAGTTTCCATATTTATTACAACTTATCATGCTTTTGACATTTTAGAGATGTTGTCCTGGTAATGTGCAAGAAGAAATTGAATTTCAATTAATCCAGAAAGATTAATTCAGTCTGACTATTTTCAATTGAATTAGAATAATACTTGGAAAGTAATAATTAGATTTTATTAAGCATTTTACTCATAGTAATCGATGTATTAAATGAAGATTTAGATTCTATATCTTAAAAGTTAATTAACAAATTATTAGACTATATTTTATTAAAACATAAGTAAGTCTTTCATAATTATGAAGAAATCTTCAAATTATCTGGAATTTTATATTTCATTTTATTTTTTTAGTTTTTCAATTTGTTTTCTAAGACGAGCAATCTCAAGTCGATTATTTATTTTTTCTGGCAAAAAAATTATTAGTCCAATTGAAATACCAATAAAAAATGTAAGTAATATTACAATAATCAATGGTACATTTTTAACAGAATAATCTCCATAGAAATTAATTACTACAGGATTAAGATTTTTCAATGAAAATAACAATATTAAAAGAAGTAAGCAAAAACGAAAAAACCAAGCTAGATATGACACAATATATACCTTAGATATAATAAACCATAATATTGGTTACATTTTTAGATAATTATATTACATTATATAATTAATTAAGAGTAGCTTAGCTTAAATTAAAACTGATTTCGATTTGATTTGCTTATATTGTTTAATATTTAAAGTATTTTTTAAAAAATTAAAAACAAATAGTATGCTAAAAAGCCTTTTATAAATTCAATCTCAAACCGATAAAATTTTCAAATAATTAAAAAAATCAAATGGTACTATCATTAGTGATTATTATCACGCTTTTGTTGATCAAGTTTAGCTTTTAATAAAGCGCCTAAATTTGTAGTGCCAGAAGATGTATTAGAATCTGCTGACATACGTTGAATGGTTTGAGCTGTTTCGGCAGTCTCACGGGCTTTTATTGATAATTGAATTGAGCGAATTTTTCGATCGATATTAATAATCATTACTTCGATCTTATCACCTATATTTAATAAAATATTTGCATCATCAACGCGACTAGTTGCAATTTCAGAAGCTCTGAGATAACCATCAACATTAGTAGATAAAGTAACTATAGCACCTTTAGTTTCTACTGATTTGACAGTACCTGAAACAATAGATCCTTTATCATAAGTTGAAATAAAGCTATTAAATGGGTCATTTTCTAATTGTTTAATACCTAAAGAAATTCTTTCTTTATCTGTATCAATACTTAATATAATAGTCTCAATTTCATCTCCTTTCTTGAAATTTTTTATAATTTCCTCACCAGATTCAGACCAAGATAAATCGGACAAATGAACTAAGCCATCAATATTTCCAGGTAGACCAATAAATATACCAAAGTCCGTAATAGATTTAATTGCACCTCTTATTTTATCACCACGTTTAAAATTTATTGCAAAATCTTCCCATGGATTTTGACAACATTGTTTCATACCTAAAGAAATTCTTCGGCGGTCTTCATCAATTTCTAATATTAGAACTTCTATTTCTTCACCTAACGTTACAATTTTACGAGGGTCAACATTTTTATTTGTCCAATCCATTTCTGAAACATGAACTAATCCCTCCATTCCAGCTTCAATTTCAACAAATGCGCCATAATCAGTAAGATTTGTAACTCTTCCAAATAAACGAGTACCTTTTGGATAACGATTTGTTAGGCCAATCCATGGATCCTGACCTAATTGCTTAACTCCTAAAGAAACACGCCCTTTTTCTTGATCAAATTTGAGAATTTTAGATTCAACTTCCTGTCCAATTTGTAAAACCTCAGAAGGATGTCTAACACGACGCCAGGCCATATCAGTAATGTGTAATAAGCCATCAATACCGCCTAAATCGATGAAAGCACCATAGTCTGTAATATTCTTAACTACTCCCTTAACTATAGCATCTTCATGTAAATTTTTAAGTAGCTTTTGTCGTTCTTCATTCATACTAATTTCTAAAACTTGTCGACGTGATAAAACAACATTATTACGTTTACGATCAAATTTAATAACACGAAATTCTAAAGTCTTTCCTTCATATGGAGTCGTATCTTTAACAGGTCGGATATCTACAAGAGATCCAGGAAGAAAAGCACGAATTCCGTTAGTCATTACTGTTAAGCCGCCTTTAACTTTGCCAGTGATAGTCCCTGTAACTAATTCACCATTTTCTAATGCTTTCTCTAATTGTAGCCAAGCAGATAAGCGCTTTGCACGATCACGAGATAAGATTGTATCTCCATGACCGTTCTCAAGTGAATCAATAGCTACTGATACAAAATCTCCAGGATTAGCTTCTATTTGACCTTGATCATTTAGAAATTCTTCAATAGAAATTAGAGCTTCGGATTTCAAACCTGCATTAACTACAACAAAATTATTATCAATACGTACAATCTCTGCACTAATTACTTCACCAGATTTCATATTCTTATTTTTTAAGCTTTCAGAAAACAAATCAGCAAAATTTTCATTATTGGTATCAATTGTTGAAATTAAAGACATGGGGCTTAATCCATTAAGCCAATATAATGGCTAGTTACTTATCATTAAAGTGAGTTATTTTAATGATAAAATTAAAATTAAATATCTGTTAATTTTTAACTCAAAATAACATCATTCTTTATTAACAGATCCTGTATATTTTAAAAGATTTAAAATAGTTTGTACAGTTTGTTCTATTGTCAAACTGGATGAATCTAACACATATGCATCGGGTGCTGCAATAAGCGGAGAATTTGAACGTTGATGATCAAATAAATCACGTTTTTGCATAATGTAAGACAATTCTTGCATGCTAACAGGTGTGTTCTTTTCAATCAACTGTTTAGAACGTCTTTTTACTCGAGAAATAATATCTGCTGTTAAAAAAACTTTTAATGCAGCGTTAGGAAAGACTGTGGTACCCATATCGCGACCATCTGCAATCAAACCTGGCAACACCAAATAACTACGTTGATAACCTAATAGAGCTTTACGTACATCAGAATACCTAGCAATATGGGAGGCATATTCCCCCACAGATTCTAATCGAATTTTATCATGATCAATACCTTTATAATTTTTATATTGTTTATATAACTTTATATCTAATTTTTTTGCAATATTTACGATTTTTAGGATATCGTTCATATGAACAGCTTGTTGAATTGCAGATAAAGCTACCATTCGGTATATTAATCCACTATCTAATACTATCCATCCCAGTTTTTTAGCTATCCTTTCAGAAATTGTACCCTTACCAGAAGCGCTAGGCCCATCAATAGTAATAACAGGGACATAACTTGACATATTAATAATAAATTTTTTAAAAAAGACTTTTATATATATTAAAATAATTAGGAAAAGTTTTACTAACACAACCTGGATTATTAATTCGAATTTTTGCAGGTCCAAAAGCTGCTAAAGAAAAACACATAGCCATACGATGATCATCCCATGTATCTATCTCTGCATCTTGCCACATTTCTCTTAAAACAGGTTTTACTATAAGCCAATCTGTACCTGAGTCAACTTTAGCGCCAAGTTTTCTGAGTTCTGTTTGCATAGCATAAATACGATCTGTTTCTTTAAGGCGCCAATTTCCTATATTACGTAATCGGCAGGGTCCATCAGCATATAATGCCAAAACTGCTGCAGTCATAGCAGCATCAGGAATTCTGTTAAAATCTAAATCAAAGGCTTTAAATTTTTGACCATTTGCAACTTTTATACCTCTTGATTCAATCCAATAAGGACCAAAACTGATATCTGATCCTAAATACTTTAAAATCTCAGTAAACTCTAAATCACCTTGAATACTTTTTTCCCCGACTCCTTTAACACAGACAGGTCCTCCACCTATAGAACCAGCAGCTAAAAAATATGAAGCTGAGGAAACATCTCCTTCTATAAATATTTTTCCTGGACTTCGATAAATAGAATTTTTTGGAATTGTAAAACAATTCTTTCCATTCAATTTAATATCAATATTAAATTGTTTCATTGCATCTAAAGTAATATCAATATATGGTTTTGAAGTTAAGTGACCTTTTACTTTAATAGTCAAAGGTTGATTAGTTTTTTGAGTATAAATAGGTGCTGCTATAAGCAAAGCTGTTAAAAACTGGCTAGATATCGATCCATTAATTTGAATGAAGTCTCTTTTCACTATGTTGTTACTGTTTATTAACAGTGGTGGGTAATTTTTTTGATTTATATACTTAATATCTGCACCAAGACTTCTTAATGAATCTACCAAATCACCAATTGGTCGTTCTAACATACGTTTAGTACCAAATAATCGATAATTTCCTCCAAGAAGAGATAATACAGCAGTTAATGGACGAAATGCTGTTCCAGCATTTCCTAAAAAAAAATCTCCATATTTTACTGGAAATTGACGAGAACCGATAATTTCTATCAAATCATTTTCAGTTTTATTAATTGAAATACCTAATTGTTTCAAATTCATTAGCATAATGTTAGTATCGTCACAGTCTAACAATCCTGAAATTTCCGTTTTTTCTTGGGCTAATGATGAAAGTAGTAATATCCTATTTGAAATACTTTTTGAACCTGGTAAATATATAGTTCCTCTAGAACAAGTTACATTTGGCAAATCTAAATACATAACCATAATAAAACCTTCTATAGAAAATTATTCCTGAGACCAGTTTCGACGCGCTTGTGCTGCACAATTAAGCAATTCTTGCAAAGCAAGTCCATCACCTTCATGTAAAGCAACTTCAGCTTGTTCCAAAACTTTTCGCACATCTGCTAATTCAGCTTGAACGGCTTCACGATTAGATAGAAAAATATCACGCCACATTTCTACTGATCCAGCTGCAATTCTTGTAAAATCACGGAAGCCACTACCAGCTAAAGATAAACGATCATTAGCATTAATTGCTTGTGCTACTTGAGCCATATAAACAGCCGATAAAAAGTGTGGAATATGACTAATTGAAGCTAGAACTTGATCATGATCTTTTGGTTTCATATTTAAAACATTATTAGCACCACATGCTAACCAGACTGAACGTATAAAATCTACAGTTTCTGATTGATTTTCATCTAAAGGAGTTAATATTACATTATGCCCTTTAAATAAGGAAGCTTCTGCTGCATTAGGTCCACTTCGCTCTGTTCCAGCAATTGGATGACCAGGTACAAATTGTTTTATTTGATCGCCAAGTATATGTCGTGCCATGCTGATCACTTCCATTTTAGTACTACATACATCTGTCATAATAGTATTATGCCGCAAGTAACCTTTCATTTGAATCCATAGATTTTTCAAACTACCGACCGGTGTTGCAAATAAAATCAAGTCTGCTTGTCTTGCTGCAACTTCTGGATTTACAGCCATATCAATTAATCCAGAGGCTTGCACATCTTTTAAAGATTTTATGCATCTCCCAACACCAAATACCCGACCAACCTGACCTGTCTGGCGCAAAGCAGCAGCAAATGAACCACCGATTAAACCAACACCAACTATGGCTAAAACAGGAATAAAGAAAGATGAACAAATTTTATTGGAATGCATTGATGATATTATGTTCATATTTATTAAAGTTCTTATAAAGAACACTAAAAAAATACATATAATTTACTTCTTATTACTTCTTACTAAGATCAACATCGACTAATTAATATGTAGAAATTATATACTGTATTTCATAAAATGATCTTCTTATTTATATTTTTAATCAGTTACTAGCCAATTCTCTTATTAATTAAATATTTGATAAAAAATAGAAATTAAAAATTATCTTTTATAGAATTTAATAATTCTATTTAAATTGTTAAATAACTATTAAATGTCTACTTGTAAATATCTAATAGTATTATATATATAAAATTGACAAATATATTCTAGTTTATTCTTTAAAACTCGTATTTTAATGAAAAAATTAGGCTCTATATAAGTTGTTTATCTTAATAATTTTATGGAAAATTAATTGATTAAAAAAGATAGAATCTTACAATTAAGAAATTAAAACATGATCTATAAAACATATCTAAAATATTTTGTGTAATATCTTTCACATAAAAATTAAAACTTCTGATTATTTTTAAAATAATTGATAGTTTGTTAAATTATTAAATACTTCCTGATTTTAAGAAAATATAAGTTGCATAGGATAAGATCCTAATATTTTGAAAAAAATTACTTGATTCTGTAATACTTCTAAAGCATGTGCTACATGTGGTTCGTCTTTATGTCCACGAATATCAACGTAAAAATAATATTCCCATTGTCCTGTTTTAGCTGGGCGAGACTCAAAACTTGTCATAGATACTTTATTTATTGAAAGTGGTTCTAACATTCTAAAAATAGAACCAACTTTGTTTGGAACAGCTAGTATTAAGCTACTTTTATCATTACCGCTAGCTGCAGATTCAATATTTCCAATTGCGACAAAACGTGTTCGATTATTAATATCGTCTTGAATATCTGTGGCAACAATTTTAAGGTTCCAAGCTGGTGCAGCTGCTTTACTAGCAATAGCAGCAATACTTGGATGTTCAGAAGCAACTCTTGCAGCTTCTGAATTACTAGAAACGGCTACTTGTGATAAATCTGGATAGTTTTGTTTTATCCATTCTTGACACTGAGCTAAAGCCTGTGAATGGGCTAAGATACTAGTAATTCCACTCATAAATCCTGATTGTGTCATTAAACAATGACGAATTGTCAATGATCGTTCACCTAATATTTTCAAAGAAGTACCCAAAAATAAATCTAAACTTCGATTAACAGGTCCTTCAGTAGAATTTTCTACAGGAACCATACCCACATTAGCTTTTCCTATTTCAACAACATGAAATACTTCATCAAGTGATGAGCATGCTAAAAATTGCATAGAATGCCCGAAATGTTCTACAGCTGCTTGTTCGGAGAATGAACCCTTTGGACCTAAATAAGCAACAGACATAGAACATTCTAAGCTACGACAGGCAGACATAATTTCTACCCAAACTGGTGAAATAGCTGTATCAGGAAATGGTCCTTCATTATATGATCTGAGATGATCAACCACTTTAGATTCACGATCAGGTCGTAATATAGGATCATTTTTAAGGAAAAAATGTTTAGTTTTTCCAATCTCAAGTGCTGTCTGAGCACGTTGATTTAATAAATCAATAATTTTTATATCTAAAGTATCTATGCGTTCACGCAAAGATTGCAATTTAGTTAAATGAGTTATTTTATCCATAACGATATTCAAAGTCTTTCATATAGGAAACTAAGGTTTTAACACCTTCTATAGGCATAGCATTATAAATTGACGCACGCATGCCACCAACACTTTTATGACCATTTAGTTGAACTAAATTATTTTCTGCAGCCTTTTGTAGAAATATTTTATTAAGTGAACAATCATTCAAAAAAAATGGTATATTCATTTTAGAACGCACAGGGGTATGCACTAAATTTTTATAAAAAGTGCTATTATCTAAATAATCGTAAAGAATTTTTGCTTTTGCTGCATTATTAATAGCGATATTTTTAATTCCACCTTGCTTCTTAAGCCATTTAAATACTAAGCCCATTATATAAATTGAAAAGGTTGGCGGAGTATTATAACGAGAATGTTCTGCTGCAACATTTCTATAGTTAAAAACTGATGGACAAATTGGCAGTGTTTTACCAATAAGATCACGCCGTACAATTACAATTGTAACACCAGCGGGACCAGCATTCTTTTGAGCACATGCAAATAATAAACCTACACGACTAATATTTAATGGACGTGATAAAAAATTTGACGATGCATCGATTACTAATGGAACATCAGGTATTCCTGAATTGGATAAGTTTGGAAAATGATCAATTTCAACACCACCAATAGTTTCATTACTACATAAATGTAAATATGATGTTTGACTACGAATTTTCCATTCTTCAACAGGCGGAACCCAAGTCCATGGTTTTTGAATTTTATGATCAATTTTTACTGATGAACCGCTATTAGCAGCAACATTTATATCTCCATATCGTTGAGCTTCTTTATATGAACGCATTGACCAGTAACCAGTGATTATAAAATCAGCCATACGTGTATTACGAATACCTATAAGATTCATTGGTATGATAGCATTTTCACCAAGACCACCACCTTGCATGAACATTATTATGTAATCATCAGATAATCCGAGCAATTCACGTAAGTCTGATTCTGCTTCATCACAAATCTGAATAAATTCTTTACTCCGATGACTCATTTCCATTACAGATAAGCCACTACCTCTCCAATCAAGAATTTCTTCGGCAGCACGTTCTAAAATTTCTCTTGGTAGAACAGAGGGTCCTGCTGAAAAATTCCATTTACGCAGCATAGAAAACCTATTATAAAATTTAATCAATTTCTAATTTTTACACTGAATAAACACATGATTATTGTAATCAATGCTTAATGATTTGGTAAATAGATATTCTTATTAAGAGAATTATCAATAGTTCTTTCAGCTACACGACGAACACCCGATACTGTATTATTATCATCAAGATTAATTAAAATTACTCCTTGTGTTACACGACCCATTTCACGGATTTCAACAACACGTGTTCGAACTAAAGTTCCTCTGGTTGTTATTAAAATTATTTCATCTGATGGTATAACAAGAACTGCTCCAACTAACTTTCCATTGCGTGGTGTAATCTGCATTGCTATCATACCTTTTGTACCTCTACCATGTCGTGCAAACTTGGAAATTGATGTCCGCTTTCCAAATCCATTTTCAGTGGTTGTTAGTACACTTTGTTTTTCATCTTTAGCGACTAATAAAGAAATAATAATAGTGTTCTTCTCAAGAATCATACCACGCACCCCACGTGCATTTCTTCCTACAGGCCTAACATTATTTTCGTTGAACCGAACGGTTTTTCCTGCATCAGAAAACAACATCACATCATATTTACCATCTGTTAAATCTGCACCAACCAAATAATCTCCATCATCCAATTCAACCGCAATAATTCCCGTTTTGCGAGGATTAGAAAAATCGGAAAGAGGTGTTTTCTTGACTATTCCACGTGCAGTTACCATAAATACATAATAATCTTCACGAAACTCTTTGACAATTAAAACTGCAGTAATTTTCTCATCGTGCTCTAATGGAAACATATTTACAATAGGACGCCCACGTGAAATTCTAGTCCCTCTCGGGATTTCCCATACTTTAAGCCAATAAACTCTACCATAATTTGAAAAACATAGTAAGAAATCATGTGTATTAGAAACAAATAGTTGTTCAATCCAATCATCTTCTCTAATTGCAATTGCTTTTTTACCTCGACCACCGCGCTTTTGAGAGCTATATTCAGACAATGGCTGACTCTTCAAATAACCTGAATATGATAACGTCACAACCATATCAACAGGAGTTATGAAATCTTCTGCATCGAATTCAGTAGTATGATATTCAATATTGGATCTTCGTAAGTTTTTTTTGTCAGATAGAAATTCTGCTTTAATTTCTTGAAGTTCTTTCACTATAATATCATTAATACGTTGTGAACAATTGAGGATTGATTGAAGATTTTTAATTTTTAATACTATGTCTCTATACTCACTAATAATTTTACTTTGTTCCAATGCTGTTAATCTTTGGAAACGCATATTCAAAATTTCTTGCACTTGTATATCACTTAATTGATATTTTCCAGTTAATTTTAATCCAGAAGAAATACCATCAATTTGATTAATGGTTGATATTGAACTGTTATCAGCATGAACTGACATTTCATTTACTAATGGTGAATCCCAGGGAAATGACATCAGTTTTTTACGAGCTATTAATGGATTAGAAGCCATTTTAATAATTGGAATAAAACTATCAATATTTGTTAAAGCAGTAGCTAATCCTTCCAAGATATGGCAACGTTCACATGACTTATTCAATTGAAAAACAGTGCGTCTTGTTACTATCTCACGACGATGTTCTAAGAAAAGATCTATCATTTGTTTTAGATTTAATAATCTAGGTTGGCCATCTACCAGCGCTACTAAATTCATACTAAATGCATCTTGCAGCTGTGTATGTTTATATAGATTGTTGAGGACAACATCTGGTATCTGATCTCGCTTTAATTCAATTACCAAACGAATGCCATCTTTATCAGATTCATCACGTATATCTGAAATACCTTCTATTTTTTTATTATTGATTAAATCAACAATACGTTCTTGTAAATTTACTTTATTTACTTGAAATGGAATAGAATCAATAATGATTGCTTGACGATTACTTTTTTCAATATTTTCAATATGTGTATTTGCACGTATAATAACTCGACCTTTCCCTGTTCGATATCCTTCCCGAGCACCTGATATTCCATAAATAGTACCTCCAGTAGGAAAATCAGGAGCAGGAATTATCTTTATAAGTTCATCAATTGAACATTTCGAATTATTCAAATAATATAGACAGCCATCTATTACTTCTTCTAAATTGTGTGGTGGAATATTCGTAGCCATTCCAACAGCTATTCCTGAGCTTCCATTTACTAATAGATTTGGAAATCTAGAAGGCAAAATTAATGGTTCCATTTCACTATTATCATAGTTAGGACCAAAATTAACAGTTTCTTGATCAATATCAGATAAGAGTTCATGAGCAATTTTAGAAAGCCGAACTTCGGTATATCGCATAGCAGCAGCGTTATCTCCGTCAATAGATCCAAAATTACCTTGCCCATCTATCAACATATATCTCATCGAAAAATCTTGAGCCATTCGAACAATTGCATCATATACTGATTGATCTCCATGAGGATGATATTTACCAATCACATCACCAACAACGCGAGCTGATTTTTTATACGTTCGGTTCCAATAATTATTCAATTCATACATTGCAAATAATATGCGTCGATGAACAGGTTTAAGACCATCACGTACATCTGGAAGAGCTCGCCCGATGATTACACTCATAGCATAATCAAGATAACTGCGATGCATTTCATCTTCCAGTGATATTGGAAGAGTTTCCTTTGAAAAGGAATGTTTATTCATATAAATTAATAAAATAAAAAATAAAGTTAATAAGTTTAATAACGCTGTTTATTGTTTATGTTTAAACAGCAAGATAAGATTTGTCAAATAAATTTGAAAAATCTTAGAAATCATAAAATTTTAAATAGATTGAGTACATATAAAATATCCTATGTTGTAGTATATAGTAGTTCAACATATTAAATTATATTTAATAATGCTTTCTGATTAAATCTAATATTTATCTATTATTTATTTCAATCTTCAATCTTTACACAAATAATTAAAATACATCAATCTAAAGTAAAATAAATAATAAATTTCATATTTAAACATGAAATCCTACAAAAAATTTCAGTCATTCAGTCAGTATATTTAATTTAGTTGATACTATGTACTTTACAGTAACAAGTTAAGTATCTTATTGGCTAATTTTACTATGTAAGATACATATCTTCTGTATTTTAAATAATGATTTTTAGTAGAAATAGAAAATCTTACTCATTTCTAAACATAAATAAGTAGATTGAATTATCACAATACTTTTATAATATATTAGAAATTTAATTTAAAACCAAATTTTGCAGTTAATTACATGTAATGTAAGTGTAAGTAAAATGATTAAAACATCTAACTTCAATATTAATTCAAATAATATTAATTCAGATAATCTCAATATTGATCCGATAGAATTAAATAAATTCAGACATTTAGCTTCTTTTTGGTGGGATATTAATGGGCAATTCAAACCATTACATGCTATTAATCCATTAAGATTAAATTGGATACGAGAGTCAGTTGGTAGTTTATCTGGTCTTTCAATACTAGATGTTGGATGCGGGGGAGGGATTTTATCGGAAAGTATGTCCAGAGAAGGCGCAAATGTTACTGGGATAGATTTAGTAAAAGAATCCATAGATGCAGCTAAATCACATTGTTCAAAATCTAATATTTGTGTAGATTATATAGAGATTTCAGTAGAGGAATTATCCAAAACTCATGCAGGTCACTATGATGCAGTGACCTGCATGGAGGTTTTGGAACATGTACCAAATCCTGCTTCAATTATTCAAGCTTGTTCTAAGTTAGTAAAGTTAGGTGGTTTTGTATTCTTCTCTACCTTAAATCGTAATATTCAATCTTTTTTATTTGCAATTTTAGGAGCAGAATATATTCTAAAAATATTGCCTATTGGTACTCATAGCTATGAAAATTTTATAAAACCAAGAGAATTAGCAAACTTTACAAGAAAAGTAAACTTGGAACCAATAGCTATAAGAGGAATTAGATATAATCCATTAAAAGATAGTTATAAACTTTCTACTAACGTGTCAATTAACTACTTATTATCAACTTTAAAACAAAAAGAATTATAAATTTTCATTCTATATTTTCTTGATATCTATTTATAGAAAGAAAATTAGAAAGAAAATTGATAATTCAAACTCTTTTAATAAAATAAAATTAAGAACAATTTATCTATCATTCATAGATTTTCTATTTGTATAACAGATTAATATTTTGAAGTACTTAGATTGTATTTATAAAATATTCATACTATAATCTATCTCTATTCTAATAGAGAAATTTAGAAATCTGCTTTTAGAGTCATGTTTTCTACATGGAATAAAATCCATTGAATTTTTGTTTTATTGCTTCTTTTATTTTGTACTAATTGGGGCCGATATGGATTCGACGAGAACTACAAAACAAATTAGGGCATGCCGAGCACCAGTCAAGCTCGTTAATCTACTGGAAAAAATTTAAACGCCAACGATAAGCGTTTTGCTATTGCTGCTTAGATAGCGATAGCCATTGCTCTAATCTGTCCTTAGATTAGGCATTAAGAAATATTAAAAAACTTCTTGATGCTGCAATGTTATTAATAAGGAATCGGCTTGCAAATGAAGTCATGCATTTCAAGTTTAAATAAAGTGACTCGCTTTGACTAAGCCTGTTGATTGACAAAATTCAGAGTTAAAAAAAAGAATCAACTATGCATGTAGAACTATTTGCAGAGGGTTTTACGGACGGGGGTTCAATTCCCCCCGGCTCCATATAGATCGCTTATTATTAATTTATTATAAAAAATAAGTTTATTTTTATAAAAGCATTCTTAAGAAGAGATGTGTTTTTTCTAATCTTTTTAAAGATTAGCAGCAACTAATACGACCCTTTTTATCATACCTTGCTGTTTGACGTTCTTGAAAAAATGCTGCATAGGTCATAGGTTTTTTATCAAAATGTGTATGCCGCATATGTTCTAAATAAGTATTGTAATCTGGAATACCAACCATAGATTTTAGTGTTTGACTTAAATACTTACCTACTTTCATTACTAGAATTCTTATTTGAATATATATCATAATATATAAACCTCCAATTTTATTGATTTAAAAATCTTTAATTATCTTTTGATCAGGCCTTAATTATCTTCTGATCAGGCATAGGTTCGTAAGGTGATTCTCTAGAAGTTGGATAATTATTTTGACGTGCTCGTATTATTGAAATAATACCTGAGATTACGATACTAATCACTACCAACATAAAGATCCCGCATAAGCTAGCATCTATATAATCATTAAATATGATTCGATACATTTCATCTATAGATCTTGCTGGTGTTATGATTTCGCTACAAATGATAGAATCTTGGTATTTTGCGGCATGTGACAAAAATCCTATGCTGGGATTAGAATCAAATATTTTTTGCCATCCTGCCGTTAAAGTACAGATAAGTAACCAAACAGCCGGAATAATGGTTATTAAAACATAACGATCACGCTTCATTTTAAATAAAACGACAGTTCCTAAAATTAATGCAATTACTGCTAGTAATTGATTTGCTATGCCAAATAGTGGCCACAAAGTATTTATACCACCTAACGGATCTGAAACACCTTGATATAAAAAATATCCCCAAGCAGTTACACATAATCCTGTAGAAATGAAACTTGCTAATAAGGAGTCTGTACGTTTCAATGGAGTAAAAAATGTTCCTAATAAATCTTGTAGCATAAACCGACCTGCACGTGTCCCAGCATCCACTGCAGTTAAGATAAATAAAGCTTCAAATAATATTGCAAAATGATACCAAAACGCCATCATAGATTGACCACCAATCATATTTTGCAAAATATAGGCCATACCAACAGCTAAAGTTGGAGCACCACCTACCCGAGAAATTATGCTATGTTCACCGACATCCCTAGCAACTCTTTCTAAATCTTCTGGAGTAATTAAAAAACCCCATTCAGATATAGTTTGAGCAACTTCGATTGGGAAAGTTCCAATAATTGAACTAGGGCTATTCATAGCATAATAAATGCCTGGTTCTATTACACAAGCCGCAATTAATGCTATAATTGCAACAAAAGATTCCATTAACATAGCACCATAGCCAATATAACGAATTTGTACTTCACTCTCAATTAGTTTTGGTGTTGTACCAGATGCAATTAGAGCATGAAAACCTGAAACTGCTCCACACGCTATTGTAATGAATAAAAATGGAAATAATCTTCCTGAAGATACTGGACCAGTACCGTTTGTAAATTGTGAAACAAGATCTGGCATTTTTAAATCAGGCGCAACTACTATAATACCAACTGATAATCCTACAAATGTTCCAATTTTTAGGAATGTTGATAAGTAATCACGAGGAGCTAATAATAACCAAACCGGTAAAACTGCAGCAATAAAACCATAAATAATTAATATCCAGGTAAGGTTTTTCCCTTCTAAATCAAAAAAAGATGATAGTATTGGGTTTTGTGATACAACTTGTCCCAGCACAATAGATGCTATTAGCAATATAAAACCAATAACAGATACTTCACCAATGTGTCCAGGTCTCATATATCGTAAATATATGCCCATAAATAATGCACTTGGAATTGTTGCAGCAACAGTAAATGTTCCCCAAGGGGAATGAGTTAGTGCTTTTATGACAATTAGTGCCAATACAGCTAAAATAATTATCATAATCATAAAAGCACCAAATAAAGCAATTACACCTGGAATATTACCAAGCTCCAATTTGATTAAATCACCCAATGAATGTCCATCACGACGTGTGGAAATAAATAAAATAGTAAAATCATGTACAGCGCCCGCAAATACAACTCCTGCCAAGATCCATAACATTCCAGGTAAATAGCCCATTTGTGCTGCTAAAACTGGTCCTACTAAAGGTCCTGCACCTGCAATAGCAGCAAAGTGATGTCCAAATAATACGTGTTTGTTAGTAGGAACAAAATCAAGGCCATCATTATATTTCCAAGCAGGAGTAATACGTGTTTCGTCTAATTTGAAAACTTTATCAGCAATGAAGCGACTATAATAGCGATATGCAATTAAATATATACAAACTGATGATATTAGAATCCATAAAGCGTTTATAGTTTCGCCTCGTACCAGAGCAACTGTTCCAAAAGAAAAAGCACCTAAGATTGCAATAAGAATCCAAATCAAATGTTCAATAAGATTACTAGTTTTATACATAAACAAATCCTTCCTTTACGGAATTTCATTTCTAAGTTTAAAAACTTTATAAAAATAAAATAGACTTTCCTATAAAATAGGACATTCATATAATCACTTCATATGCTATATGAAACCTATTATTTTAATACTGTTTTAAGGATTATTAAAAAATAGAAATAATGCTCCTTAGATAAAAATAATGCTCCTTAGATAAATATAAGCACAGGTCAAGTTTCTATATTTAATCAATAAATAAAATTTGATGAAAATAGTGTTTAACCGATATATATTGAAAATCTGATCAATTATTTATTTCTTATTATTTTCCGAGGCAGTTAGTTAGCTTGATAAGCCTAATAAGTCTTATTATTCAATTTAAGTTTAATTACTTAAATTGATTTATCTTGAGATTCCATCCATCTTAATTTCAGATGAAATTTAGAACTATTTCATGATGTTTTATAATGAAATAGTTCTATGTAGTGCGACGAATAACGTCTTCTGCAATTAATTTAAACTTATTCAAACTTAGCTCTGATAGATTTTCTATCTATATTTCCCTTTTAGGAAAATACCAGAGCACCTGGAAATAGTGATTGTTAAGTTCACGAAATTAATTATCATCCTCAATTTTTGATTAAGGATTGATATAAATCTGATACGACTAATGATAGTTATGATTTTGCTTCTTATAGAAAGATACTAAAAATTAAATAGCAGTCTGTCGTAACCTAACAACAGGAACATTCACTATTATATAATATATATACTGATCATATATCATATAATAATAAAAATTGTTTAGATATTGCTTTTCTATTTATTGGAAAATTATTTCTTTTCCAAAGAATATAAATTGATTCGAGTCTTTTAAAGAGATATAAATATATGAAATTTCGATAAATTAAAATACTAGAATATGAATCTTCATAAAAACTTAATAAGTAATGAGTTTTAAATTAAGAATTTTCTAATATTTATCTTATTATTGTACATGGAGTTATATAATTTTTATTCCTTATTATTGTTTCTCAGTGAGATGAAAGCATGAATAATAATTCAATTGGATTGGAATATTTTTAGTTTTTAAAAAATGAATTGTATTAACTATCACTATCAAAGCATTTTAAAATAGAGATATAAGACATTTATAACATTGTTGTAATTATATCTATAAATTATAATAAGGTATTTACATTGCGATGTGATTATTGTTTTTAAATGACATAATATTTACCATAGGACTTATATCTAATTAGTTTCACTACCATCATTTCCATGAAGAATTTATTCTGAAAACTAAAAATCCTATGAAAATTAGAAAAAGATTTTTTTTAATTGGACAGTACTTAGCTCCACATTATTTGATATCAAAAATATTTGGCTATTTTGCAAATAGCCAAAATCCCATTATTAGAAATTGGATGATCTCCCGATTTATTCGAAAGTACAATGTTAATTTAATAGAAGCAAAAATAGAAGATCCAAAGAATTATAAAAGCTTTAACGCTTTTTTTACGAGAGCTTTAAAAGCTAAAGCCAGAATTATAGATGATGATCCAAATTGTGTTACTTGTCCAGCTGATGGTATCATTAGTCAATTTGGAAAAATTGATTGTGGATATATTTTTGAAGCAAAAGGTCATAAATATAATATAACAGAATTATTGGGTGGTAATTTAGAACGTTCCAAACCATTTTTCGGTGGAGATTTTTTTACAATTTATATTGCTCCAGAAAATTATCATCGTATACACATGCCAGTTAGTGGCATTTTAAAGGAAATGGTCTATATTCCAGGTCAATTATTTTCTGTTAATCCATTTACAGCTCAATACGTTCCAAATCTTTTTGCCAGAAATAAAAGAATAGTTTGTTTATTCAGAACAGAATTTGGTTTAATGGCTATCATTTTAATAGGAGCTATGCTTGTTTCATCAATAGAGACTGTGTGGGCTGGAACAGTAATTCCACCAAGAGATATTATTCATTCAACACATTATGATATCTCAAATTCTGATTCTAAAATTCAATTAAAGAAGGGAGAAGAAATGGGTCGATTCCAGTTAGGCTCAACAGTTATTGTATTATTTGAACCTAATAAAATTTATTGGAAAAAGAATTATTCTATTAGCGATCCAGTTTACATGGGAAAAACACTTGCTGTATTGACAGACTTAACTAATTTTTAGATTGATACAATCATCTCATTCAAATATATTGTGTACTTTTTATTTATGATCTGACTTTTATTTATCATTTGCCCAAATATACTTGTCGTATTTTGTTATTGAGTAACAAATTACGACAAGTATCTTGGAAAACTATACGACCATTCTCAATAACATAACCACGATCAGCAATTCCTAATGCTTTGTTTGCGTTTTGTTCAACTAAAAGAACCGTTATACCTTGTTCGCGTATAGTGTTAATAATATTGAAAATATGACTGATAATAAGTGGCGCTAAACCTAGTGTGGGTTCATCAAGTAGTAACAAACGTGGATTAGTCATAAGGGCTCGGCCAATTGCTAACATTTGCTGTTCTCCACCAGACATTAAACCAGCTATTTGATTTTTTCTTTCTTTTAAAAGAGGAAATAAATTATATATATGGTTTATATTTTTATTAATTTCATGTCTTTTCAAGAAAAACCCACCTATCATTAGATTTTCGTTAACAGTTAACTCTTTGAAGATTCTGCGGCCTTCTGGAGAGATAGCTATACCATTTTGCATAATTGTATGTGTACTTTTAAAAGTAATGTCTTTTCCGTCAAAAAGTACGTATCCTTTCTTAGCTTGCGGATTTCCACAGATAGTCATTAACAAAGTCGTTTTCCCAGCACCATTAGATCCTATTAAAGTTACTATTTCACCTTGATCAACATTAATAGTTATATTGTTTAAAACTCGAATAGCACCATAATAAGTATAGATATTTTCTAATCTCAGCATATTTTACTACTCTTCTCCTAGATAAGCTTTAATTACCAAATCATTATTTTGAACTTCATGTGGAGTACCAATGATGATTTTTTTACCATTTTCCATAACTAGAATTCTGTTAGAAATTCCCATAATCAGATTCATATCATGTTCAATTAAAAGAACCGATATTTTATAATCTGAACACAGTTTATGAATCATAGTCTTAAGACTTTTCTTTTCTTGAGGATTTAGGCCAGCAGCTGGTTCATCAAGCATTAATAATTTTGGTTTCGTAATCATACATCGAGCAATTTCTAACCATTTTTGATACCCATAAGAAAGATATCCAGCTTCAATATTTGCAAATTTTCGAAGATTAAAAAAATCTAACCACTTTTCTACATGTATCAAAGATTTTTTTTCAGATTCACGATATGATCTAGAATTGAATAAACCAGGTAATAAATTAAAACCTAATTTTGTGTTTTGAGCTACTAGTAAATTTTCTATAACAGTCAATTTTTTAAATAATCTAATGTTTTGAAATGTACGCACTAGACCATATTGTGCAATTTTATGAGTAGATTGATTTGTAATATCTTTATCTTGCACTTGAATTAGGCCTGAGGTTGGCTGATAAAATCCACATATGCAATTAAAAACAGTTGTTTTTCCTGCCCCATTTGGCCCGATGATAGCAAAAACTTCGTGACTCTTAACTTCAAAAGATATGTTGTTAACTGCTATTAAGCCACCGAAATGCATAGTTAATCTAGAAACTTCTAATAAATTATTAGTCATTAATCTAATTTTACATAAGGGCGACGCATTGGTAATAATCCCTTTGGACGAAAAACCATCATTAATACCATGATCAATCCAAATATCATCATTCTATATTCAGAAAATTCACGCATCAATTCTGGAATAATAGTTAGTAAAATTGCAGATAAAATTACACCAGCTTGTGAACCCATTCCACCTAATATTACAATTGACAAAATTAAGATTGATTCTAAAAATGTAAAAGATTCTGGATTTATTGCACCTTGGCGTGCTGCGAAAAAAGAACCTCCCAAACCAGCAAAAAAAGCACCTAGAGTAAAGGCAGATAGCTTTATTTTTTTAGGATTTAAGCCAAGAGAACTACAAGCAATTTCATCTTCACGCAGAGCTTCCCAAGCTCGACCTATTGGCATTCTAATCAAGCGATTTGGTATTAAAAAAGTAATCCATGCAAGAATTAAAACTGTTAGGTACAAATATATCATATCCAGATTATCAAATTTGGATCCTATTAATTCATAGAATGAACTTATATCTGATTTTGAATCAGTATTAGCTATTTTCATACCAAAGATTCCAGGTTTAGGTAAATCTGAAATACCATCTGGACCTAAGGTCCATTGATTTAAATTAATCAGTAATAATCGAATTATTTCACCAAAACCTAACGTTACGATAGCTAAATAATCTCCACGAAGACCTAATACTGGAAATCCTAATAAAAGACCAAAAATTGCAGAAATTATTCCTGAAAGTGGTAAAGCTTCCCAAAAAGTCCAATTTCCCCAATACGATAATAATGCATAAGTATAGGCACCGATAGCATAAAATCCAACAAACCCTAAATCTAATAAACCAGCAAATCCTACAACAATATTCAAGCCTAGACCTAATATAACATAAATTAATGCTACTGTTCCAAGATCAATAGCTGTTCGATTTGCAAAAAATGGCCAGAAAATAACAGAAATAATCATTAATAACTTTAAATAATTATTTTGGAATTTAATTGTATGCAACGAACTGAATAAAGTTATTCGTACTTTAAGTTGCCTTATATAATGAAAAAATATTTTTGCAATAAAAATTAATATTATTAATAATATAGATATGGTAATTTTTCCCCAATGAATTTGAATTGACACATTATAATTATGGTGTGTCAATTTTAAACCAACTATTGGTATTAGCATAATTCCTGCTAAGACTAAAATGATCGAAAATTTTTTTAAGTTGTTTTTCATAATTTATAACTTATTGTTATATTTTTTCTATCGCAGATTTACCTAATATTCCAGTTGGACGAAATAATAGAAAGAAAATTAATAAACTAAACGTGATAATATCTTTATATTGCGCTGACAAATAAGCTGATGTTAAGGTTTCTATTAATCCGAGAAAAATTCCTCCTAATACAGCACCAGGAACACTTCCCACTCCACCTAAAACTGCAGCTGTAAATGCCTTAATGCCGGCTAAGAATCCAATAAATGGATTTAATCTACCAATTACTATAGCTATTAAAACGCCACCTACAGCTGCTAACATAGCTCCTATAACAAAAACAAAGGAAATAACTTGGTTAGTATCGATTCCTAAGAGATTTGCCATTTCTATATCTTGAGAGCAAGCACGTGAGACACGGCCAATACGCGAATATTTAATAAATAAAGCTAGAACAATCATTATAAAGATCGTAATGAAAATGATCATTATACGAGAATATGGAAGCGTTATAACAAAATTTGTATTTGTTTTAAATTGCAAAGCTCCAAATATTAATACTGGTATTGCTAAATCACTAGCACCTTGTCCAAAAATTACTAGGTTTTGCAGAAAAATAGATACACCAATAGCAGAAATCAAGGCCACTAAACGTGGACTATTTCTCAAAGGATAATATGCTATTTTTTCAATAGTAAAACCATATATACCAGTTACTATTATCGCAGCTAATAACATGATTAGTATCAGAATTGGCAATGGAAGATTACTATTTCCAATAATAGTAAAGGTAATTAATCCTATATAAGCACCTATCATATAAATTTCGCCATGTGCAAAATTTATCATTCCAATAACACCGTATACCATAGTATATCCAATAGCAATCAATGCATATATGGCTCCTAATGATAAACCATTAAAAAATTGTTGAATAAATGGTGGTATTAAGTCCAATATATGCATGTCTAAAATCAAGTTTAAGATTCTTCATTCAAAACAATACTATATAGATTTGAAATGAATAAAGTTTCTTTTATTTGTATTAATAATATGAATTTTTTTATTCTTATTTCTTATATTGCTTAAGGATATTGATTTTGAATTTAATACTCTATAATAAAATATACAGTGAGTGAGTTTTTATCAAAATTTCTAAGAAACCTTTCATATAAAAGATATATCCCAAGAGTTTTAATTTGAAAAATCTTATATATTTTTTCATGAAAAACTTAAATATTTTAATGAATAAAATTCGCAGTGGTTTTAACATATTTTTTATTACTTTTATAAGTGTTATTGCAATAATATAAAAACATTGTGTTGATTTCTGATTCGATTTCTAATAATACATACTATGTGAAACAGCGTAACAATGCATGATGTTGAATATATTCACTGACATCTGATTTTCATATCAAAATAATATATAAACAGACGTTATTAAAGATTAGGAATTCCTATTCTATTTAGAATAACTTTTTTACTGATTATCATCAATATTAAACTGTTTTCCCATATTTTTTGATTTTTCTGCAGCAGCTTGCATAGCACATTTTACAATAGAGCAAAATTCCGCTTTCTCAAAAATTTCTAACGCAGCAATTGTAGTTCCGCCTTTTGAACTTATTCGTTCTCTCAATTTCTTAATTGATTCATGAGATTGAGAGATTAATTCTATTGTTCCATGAATAGTGTAAAAAGCTAATTTTGTTGCTTCTTTTTTGTCTAATCCTAATAATAGGCCTCCATCTATCATTGCTTCTAATAACAATAAAATATAAGCTGGCCCGCTTCCGGATAAAGCTGTTACAGCATCAAGCATTGCATCATTTTTGACCCAAACTACTTTACCTACTGTTTCTAGTAAGTTAGTTACCAAATTACGATCATTAACTCTAACAGATTCTAAGGATGTTAATCCTGTTATACCTTTTCCAATTAGAACTGGGATATTAGGCATACATCTAATCAATTTTTTTTCTAAGTATTTATGTTTTTCAAACCATTTTTTAATTGTATTAATGGTAATTCCAGCAACAATGCTAATAACTAAAATTTTAGGATTTAGCCAAGTCTGTGTTGAAATAATCGCATTATGCATATCCTGAGGTTTAATAGCATATATCCAAATATTACAATTTGATAGAAAAACACCTGATTGACTTTTAATTTTTACACCGCGTTCTTCCCAAATTGGGTGTAAATCTTTATTCGTGTCAATAACATAAATATCTTGTGGTGTACATATATTTCCAATAAATCCTTTTGCTAAAGCAGTTGCCATATTTCCGCCGCCAATAAAAGCAATAGAAAATTTTTGTTTCATAGAATCTACGCCTTCTTCTTAAAGAACTCAATTAAATTAAAGAAAATTTTTTAAAAAATTAGTCAGTTTATGAAAATACTAATAAAACTATTAAAATTGATATTCCATATCTTAATTTGAAGCGGACTTCTTCCTTTTTTGATAGAAAAGTCCTATATATTTATTAGCTATTCTGTTTCATTCAATCATTGAAGAAGTAATTAATTAGAACATAAAGATTTACTGCCATCTTGATGCCAGGAATAAACATCAAATTTAAATCGATCTAAATCACCCTGACTGTTCCAGGAAATTTTTCCAATTGGTGTATCAAATGTGTGAGCATGCATATGCTTAGCTATAATCATAGGATTGGTACTTTTAGTTTGTTCGATTGAATCTGCTATTACTTTTAAAGCCGAGTAAGCAGTTAGCTGAAAAACTCCGTGAACATTACGTTTTTTATCATTAAATTCTTTAACTAAATTTTTATTTTCAAAATTTTTAGTAAAATCTGTTGGTAAAGTCAACAACATACCTTCAGTATAAGAACCAGCAATAATATTTATATCGTGGTTACCAACACCTTCCGGACCCATAAAACGGGATTTTAGACCCTGTTCTGCAGCTTGTCTAAGTAATAAGCCCATTTCAGGATGGTAGCCACCAAAATAGATAAAATCTATACCTAGGCTTTTTAATTTTGTAATAATTGAAGAATAATCACTGTCTCCTGCATTAATTCCTTCAAAAATAGTAACATCTAGGCCATTTTTTATTAGGTTATTTTTAACTGAGTTAGCAATGCCTTGACCATATGATTGTTTATCATGTAAAACTGCAATGCTTTTTGGTTTTATTTTTTCAGTAATATAGTTTGCTGCAGCTGGTCCTTGTTGATCATCACGACCAATTGTTCGGAAAATAAAATCATAATTTTTATTATCTGTCAGAATAGGTGTAGTTGCAGATGGTGTTACCATGACTATTCCTTTACTATTGTAAATAGTAGTTGCAGAAATTGCTGCACCTGAGCAAACAGGACCTATAACAAAATTAATTTTATTGTTTAAAACACGATTTGCTGCATATGGTGCTTGTTTAGGATCACAACCATCATCAATAGTAACTATTTTTAAAAATTGACCATGAATTCCGCCTTGTGCATTTATATGTTCAACAGCAGTATCAACACCTTCTTGAATCATATTACCAT
Source organism: uncultured Burkholderiaceae bacterium (assembly GCA_964620485.1). GTDB lineage: Bacteria > Pseudomonadota > Gammaproteobacteria > Burkholderiales > Burkholderiaceae_B > CAZTUH01. The sequence continues at coordinate 42,093 of CAZUGU010000012.1, forward strand.
ATTGTGTTAAAGCACCAGTTTTTGGACCTACAACTCCAATTAATATTTTGGATTCTATAGCCAATACAGGTAAAACAATTCCAATGAGAATAGTAAATACTGCAAAAAATGAAATTAAGAAAGATAACCCTGTAAAAGGATTATCTTTCTTTCTTTGTAAAGAATTTCCAGTTTTTGATAATAATATAAGCATTTTAATTTATTTAAAATTATCCAATCAAACTTATTTTGACTATTCAATCATCAATATATTCATAGAATATTAATTCTACATTCTTATCTCTAAAAATCTATAGAACGATAATAATCTTAGTTTGCTTCAAGATTATTCGGATCACTATCCTATTTAATTAGAAATATAATCATTCCATTCTTTCATCCAGCGATTTAGATGTATCTTAACTGATTCTGGATATTCTTCTTTTAACCATTGAGCAGCACTTTGAGCTTGTTTTATTAACATAATATCTGTTTTAAAATTTGCAAACCGCAACAAGGTCATTCCAGATTGACGAATTCCTAAAAATTCTCCTGGGCCACGTTGTTCGAGATCACGTTTAGCAATTTCAAAACCATTACCTGTTTCAAACATAGCTTTTAATCTTTCTCGAGCAATATTAGATAATGGTTCATTATATAATAAAACACATATAGATTGTTTATTAGCTGCTCTTCCAATTCGTCCACGTAATTGATGTAATTGAGCTAAGCCAAATCGTTCAGAATGCTCGATAACCATAATGGATGCATTTGGCACATCAATACCAACTTCAATAACTGTCGTGGTTATTAATAAATTAATATATCCATTTTGGAATGATTGCATAATCTCAATTTTTTCAGGTAATGGTAAACGTCCATGTAACAATCCTATGCATAGATCCGGGAATTTTTGCAACATATTTTCATATATATCAATTGCAGCTTTGAGTGTTAAATCAACACTTCCTTCTATTAATGGACAAATCCAATATATTTGTTTGCCATTTCTAGCAGCGTCAGTGATATGTGCAATAACCTGATCGCGGCGATCATTTGATATTAATTTTGTTAATATTTCCAATCGATTAGAAGGTAATTCATCAATAATAGAAATATCTAGATCCGAAAGAAATGTCATAGCTAATGTTCTGGGAATTGGCGTTGCACTCATTAATAGTTGATGTGGAATATTTTCTTTCTGAATTCTATTTTTATAATTTAATGCTAAGCGCTGTTCAACTCCAAAACGATGCTGTTCATCAATAATAGATAGACCAAGACAATCAAATTTTACATTGTTCTGGATAAGTGCTTGGGTTCCAATAACTAATTTTATTTGCCCATTTGAAATGTCTGATAAAGTCATATTTCTTAATTTATCACTTTGATTACTACTTAACCATGCTGTTTTAATACCAAATGGTTCAAAATACATTTTAAACTTACGGAAATGTTGTTCTGCCAAAATTTCGGTTGGTGCCATAAGAGCAACTTGTGCATTACAAGCAATTGTTTGTGCACTAGCTATCATAGCAACAACTGTTTTGCCACTACCTACATCACCTTGTAATAAACGTTGCATAGGATGTGATTTTTTTAAATCTAACAATATTTCTTGAACTACTCTTTTTTGTGCATTAGTCAATGGAAAAGGTAATTTTTGACTGAGATGATAAACTAGATTTTTTCGATCATTCGAACTTTGCAAAGTTTTGGCGTATAGCTTAGAGCGTGCAGATCTTAAAGCCAAAAGAGACAATTGTTGTGCTAATAATTCATCAAATTTTATTCGTATCCAAGCTGGATGTTCTTTATTAATTATTAAGTTTTTAACAATATCAGGAGGAGGCCTATGTAGTAAATTAATTGCAGATCGAAATTCTATTAATTTATAATACCTTCGTATCTTTTCTGGTATAGAATCTATTAAATAATTTTTTCGATTTAAAACTGATGTAATGATTTGACGTAATTTATATTGAGATAGCCCATTGGTAGTTCGATAGATAGGCGTCATGCTCTTTGAAAGAGTAACGTTGGATTCAGATATGTCGGGATGAATCATTTCTTTTCCAAAGGGATTAATACGCACATTTCCATATACTCTTAATCGTGTTCCAACTACTATTTTTTTTTGTTGTGTCGAGTGAAATTGTAGCCAACGTAGTCTTAGTTCTCCACTATTATCAACGATAATTGCAATAAGTTGATGATTTGGAACTTTTTGAACACTGACACGTACTACTTTACCTTCCGTTTGAGCAAAATGGCCAGATTTTAGATCTTTGATTGGTGTAAGCTGAGTTTTATCTTCATATCGAATTGGAATATGAAAAATAAAATCATCTACCTTATTTAATCCAAGTTTACGGATTTTATTTTGAATGGCAGATTTTTTTTGAGTATATGAAGGAAAATTATTTAATAAATTTTTCAAATATTCGCACCAATAATAATCGTTAAAAAATTTAGATATAGAATTTCAATCAATTCAAGCCAGTCGCCAGTCAAAATTAGGTCAGTTCAAAAAAATTAAAATATCAAAGTAGCTTCAACTTCAAATTGAGCTCCTTTTGGCAGACCATTTACTTCAACAGTTGATCGAGCTGGGAATGGTTTAGTAAACAATTCTTCCATAATTTTATTAACAATTACAAATTTCTTTATATCAGTTAGAAATAATGTCAATTTAATAATACTGCTATTCTCATTAACAGATCTAGCAATAGCATATACATTTTTAAATGCTTGATAAACTTGATCGTCAAAGTTTTCCGATATAAGATTTTCTTCATTAGGTTTTAATCCAATTTGTCCTGATAAAAAAACTAAATTTTTATCAGCGGTTACTATTTTGGCTTGTGAATATGGACCAATTGGATTAGGAATATTCTTTTTATCGATAACAGTAGTATTTTTAATCATAAATTTAAATAAACTTATAAAAGAGTAGTGAGCTATATTATCTCAGATAATATCATTTTCTCAAATTTAGAATCAAAAATTTATTCATGACCTTATATCATATTTAGTGTTTACTATTACTAGTATGTTACTATACGTTATACTGTCATATTTTCTATTTTCTATTTTCTAACAAATGCTTTTTCTACAACATAGTCTCCAAGATCTCCTTTTTCTGAAGACATCCTAAATCCGCGTTCGTTTAGTATTTGACTAATATCTTTTAACATGTTTGGATTACCACAAATCATGGCGCGATCTGTCATCTGGTTTAATGGTGATAAATCCAGATCACTAAAAATTTTTCCGTTTCTAATTAATTCAGTAATTCGTCCCTGATTAGAGAATTTTTCTCGTGTTACTGTAGGATAGTAAATTAATTTTTCTTTAACTTTCCTACCTAATAGCGCATTATAAGGCAATTCTTTTCGAATAAAATTCGCATAAGCCAGATCATTAACACGACGAACACTATGTATTAGAATAATCTTTTTAAATTTTTTATATGTTTCAATATCTTTAATAATACTTAAGAAAGGTGCTAATCCTGTTCCTGTAGAAAATAAATATAGATTTTCACCCGGTTTTAAATCATTTATAACTAATGTTCCGACATATTTTCGGCCTATTAATATTGAGTCACCTATTTTTATATTTCGTAGTAGGGAAGTTAAGATCCCAGTATCTAATTTAACACTGAAAAATTCGAAATTCTTTTCATAATTAGCACTAACCATACTATAGGCACGCATTAATGGTTTTCCAGATATTTCAAGTCCAACCATAACAAAATTTCCATTCTTAAATGTTATCATTTCACTACGGGTTGTTTTAAAGGAAAATAGATTGTCGTTCCAATGATGTACGTTCAAGACTCGCTCTGTATTAAAAATTTTCATAATAATAAATGGATTATAAAGAAAATAATATGATTCTAATCAAGTAAATCAGAAATAAAATACTCATCAATTAAATGAATCGTCATATTAATTCAATATGATTAAATCATTTTCATATTCTTTCAAAAGTTTTGTTTGTTTACTTTATTTGTAAATCCATAATTCTAACAAATTTTTGCTAGAATTTGTTAGAATTATGGATTTAGATTGTCACAAATTTAAGATCTATTAATTACTAATCAAGAAGTTGAATATGATCTAGCTTCCTGTTATCGTTCCAATAATATTTTTTTAAAAATTCAATAAGTTTATTCTAAACTTATTTTATATAATTACAAGCATTGTAATATTCATCTTTATTAGGAGTTGTTCAATGTCAATTAGGTATTTTGTTCTTCGTGTTCTAGTTTTGATGAGCTTTACTTTATTTTTTTATTTACCCGTTCATTCAAAAGAAGAAGTTAATTTATATACTACTCGTGAACCTAAATTAATTCGGCCTTTTTTAGATATCTTTTCTAAAGAAAGTGGTATAAACGTCAATACTATTTTTGTAAAGGATGGTTTACTTGAACGTGTAAAAGCTGAAGGTTCCAAATCACCTGCCGATGTTCTAATGATGGTAGATATTGGGAATTTATTAGATTTAGTTGATAATAAAATCACACAAAAAATCGAATCAAAAACTCTAGAGACTATCATTCCTGAAAATCTTCGTGATCCTGATGGTATGTGGTTCACTTTATCTTTACGAGATCGTGTTCTCTATGTAAGAAAAGATTTAAAATTAGAAAATTTTAACTATGAAGATCTTGCTAATCCAGAATGGAAAGGAAAGGTTTGTATGCGCTCTGGTCAACATCCATATAATACGGCAATGATAGCTGCTATGATAGCGCATAATGGGGCTTCAGCTACTGAAGCTTGGTTACGTGGTGTAAAAAGTAATTTAGCTCGAAAAGCAACTGGTGGTGATCGTGATATTGCCAGAGATATTCTTGGAGGTATTTGTGATATTGGTCTCGCCAATACTTATTATGCTGGCCATATGAAAAATTCAAATATTGGAACTGATTCACGTAAATGGGGAGATGCTATTCGCATTATACGTCCTAATTTTAAAAATAAAATCGGAACACATGTCAATATCAGTGGTGCATCTGTGGCTCGCTATGCTCCTAATAAAGAAAATGCTATCAAATTACTAGATTTTTTAGTTTCAGAAACTGCACAAACACTATATGCACAAGCAAACTATGAATATCCTGTTCGATCCAATGTAAAATTGGATCCTGTAATTGATGGTTTCGGAATACTTGAAGCTGATTCATTACCACTGGTTAAAATTGCTCAATATAGAAAACAAGCTAGTGAATTGATTGATAAAGTTGGCTTTGATAATTAACTTTATTTAAGTTAGTCTCTTCAGACTTTAATTACTCTTTTTATCTCTAGATAGACAGAATATAAAAATTTATTTTGGTACATGCATACTAATTCTTTGCCATATTGGTTTATAAGATTTCGGGTTGAACGAGGATTAACCTGCCTGATAGGAGTTTTATTAATTGCATTAATGGTCATAACTCCACTAATTACATTAGCATGGCATGCTATGCATGCGGATATACATCAATGGAAACATCTAATGCTTTATGTTATGCCATATGCTTTTAAAAATACAATAGCATTACTTATTGGTGTTGGTTTACTTGTCAGTATTCTAGGAACTAGTACTGCATGGTTAGTTACTGCTTATAGATTTCCTTCTCATAGCATTTTGAATTGGGCCCTCCTTTTACCCTTGGCCTCTCCAGCATATATTATCGCATTTGCATATTTAGATATTTTACATCCTATAGGTCCAATATCTACTGTAATCAAGATCTTATTTAATTGCCAATGTCAATCAAATCTACCAGATTTAAGATCGATTTATGGCGCAATATTTATATTAGGTTTTGTTTTATATCCTTATGTATATCTTACAACTCGTGCCATGTTTATGACACAAGCGACTAATTTATTAGAAATTGCCCGATCTTTAGGTTTAACTCAATCTAGTATTTTTTTTCGAGTTGCAATACCATTAGCTAGACCTGCAATCATTATTGGAACTAGTTTAGCTTTGTTAGAAACATTAAATGATATTGGAGTTTCTGAATTTCTTGGTATTCAAACACTAACAGTTTCAGTTTATACAACATGGGTGACACGTTCAAATTTATCTGGAGCATCACAGATTTCCATTGCAATACTAATCCTAACAATGATACTAATCATAATTGAACATCACGGGCGTAGGCGACAGCGTTACATTAATACACGATGTACAAAACCCATACAAGCTCAGATTCTAAAAGGAAAAATCGCTATACCTATAATTTTTTTGAGTTGGATGCCAGTTTTGATAGGATTTATCGTACCAATGATATACTTAATCATTGAAACATATAAACGTTTAAATTTAATTGGTAGTATATCAAATCAAATAATAGTTAGTTTTAGCAATAGTTTGATCATTGCATTAATCGTAACTATCATTACACTGTTATTCGGGTTAATTATATCTTGGTTCGGATATTTATCGCGTGATAGTACAGAATTTAGTTTAGGTCATTTTCTCATACGCATTACTAATCTTGGTTATGCTATTCCATCTACGATCTTAGCCATAGGTTTATTAATTCCTTTATCTTGGATAGATCAAATATTTGGCAAATTATTAGGTAGTAACAAACAATTTTTGATGGGATCTATTATTGGATTAATTTGTGCGAATACAATTAGGTTTTTAACAATTTCTGCTGGTGGTATAGAGGCGGGTTTAGCTCGTATACAACCATCGCTCGAACAAGCTTCTCGTTTGTTAGGAGAATCGGCAATTGGTACTCTGCGTCGAATTCACTTACCATTGTTACAGCCAATACTTATTTCTAGCGCGATACTTATTTTTCTAGATGCTATGAAAGAATTACCTGCTACGTTATTATTGAGACCTATGAATTTCGAAACTCTAGCTACATATCTTTATGCTGAAGCAGCACGTGGAACATATGAAGAGGGAATTATTGCAGCACTCGCCATTGTAATGGCTGGTGTAATTCCAATACTTCTTCTTGCATATGTTAACTTAAAAACAAGATTATAAACTATGTTACATTTCTTAGAACTTGAAAATGTATCGGTTTCTTATAGAATGCCTAACAGAAGTAAAAAAATTGTAATAGATTCTTTATTTATGGATTTACCTACTGGGTATATTGGATCTTTACTAGGTAGATCTGCGTCTGGTAAAACGACAATATTACGTGCTATTGCTGGATTTGAACCAGTTACTTCAGGAATAATCCGACTTGGAGGAAGTATCATATCTTCTTTAAATATTCAAGTCGCACCTGAAGAACGTCGGATAGGAATGGTCTTTCAAGACTATGCATTATTTCCTCATTTAACTGCAGCACAAAATGTAGGATTTGGCTTGCGAAAATTTAGCTTTAATACTCGAAAAAGACGTGTTGCTGAAATGCTTGATCTAGTTGATCTAGGACACATTGCAAATAATTATCCTCACGAACTATCCGGTGGCCAGCAGCAACGCATTACTCTAGCACGTGCATTAGCACCATCACCAGAACTATTACTACTAGACGAGCCATTTTCAAATCTAGACATTGATATGCGAGAACATTTAGCATTTGAAGTTCGAGATATTCTAAAATTAGCCGGACATACTGCAATTTTAGTTACTCATAATCACGCTGAAGCATTTGCAATTGCTGATAGAATTGGAATCATGTCTGATGGAAAAATTATTCAATGGGATACTCCTTATAATTTATATCACAATCCTATAAATAGTTTCGTTAAAAAATTTATTCATCGTGATAGTCTAATGGAAAGAAGAAAGCAAGCCCTCACTAGAGGATTAAATCCTTGCTTTAAAGAAACTATATAATATAAATATAGTTTTTAAAAATTAAGTATAATAAAGTCTTATAGACCATAATACATATCAAATTCAATTGGATGTGTTGTCATTCGTAGATTATTGACATCTTTCATCTTCAATTCTATAAATGCATTTAGCATATCATGACTAAAAACATCACCTCTTGTTAAAAATTCGTTATCTCTTTCAAGAGCTGTTAATGCTTCTTCAAGTGAAGCGCAAACTGTTGGAATTTTAGAATCATCTTCTAACGAAAGATTATATAAATTTGCATCTGTAGGATTACCTGGATGAATCTTATTTTGCACTCCGTCTAAACCCGCCATCATCAAAGCTGAAAAAGCTAGGTAAGGATTAGCTAATGAATCTGGAAAGCGCGTTTCTATACGTTGGCTATTTGGATTGTTCTCATATGGAATACGAACTGACGTTGATCTGTTACATGCTGCATATGAAAGTTTAACTGGTGCTTCATAATGAGGTACTAATCGTTTATATGAATTAGTACAGGGATTTGTAATGGCATTCAATGCACGTCCATGTTTAATTATTCCGCCAATATAATATAAAGCAAATTCTGATAAACCTGCGTAACCATTTCCAGCAAATAAATTTCTGTTATCTTTCCAGATAGACTGATGTACATGCATACCGGAACCATTATCATTAATTATTGGTTTTGGCATAAATGTTGCGGTTTTACCATAGGAATGAGCAACATTACGAATAATATATTTCATGAGTTGTGTCCAATCAGCTCTTTGAACTAACGTGCTAAATTTAGTACCAATTTCCAATTGTCCAGGGGCCGCAACTTCATGATGATGGAGTTCAACTGGTATTCCAACTTTTTCCATTAACAAACACATTTCTGAACGCATATCTTGAAATGAATCAGTAGGAGGAACACGAAAATATCCGCCACCAATACTAGGGCGATGACCAGTGTTACCATTTTTCATTTTAATTGCAGTTGACCAAGGAGCTTCTTCAGATTTTATTTTAAAAAATGTATTAGACATGTCAATATTCCATGTAACACTATCAAAAACAAAAAATTCAGGCTCAGGACCAAAATAAGCTGCATCACCTAGGCCTGAAGATCTTAAATAAGATTCGGCACGTCTTGCTATCGAACGAGGATCACGATGATAATCTTTTAATTTAAATGGATCGAATATATTACACAGCATAATTAAGGTTGATTCTTTGTAAAATGGATCAATAACAGCAGTATTTATATCTGGGATCAACAGCATATCGGATTTCTCGACATTTTTCCATCCTGGAACTGATGAACCGTCAAAAGCATACCCATTTTTCAGTTTTTCTTCATTAAGAGTATTAGCAGGTAAAGTAGTATGATATTCTTGTCCTATTGTGTCCGTAAAACGGAAGTCGATGAATTTGATTTCATTGTCAGCGATCTGTTTAAGAACGCTTTTAAAACTTATCATGTGATCTCCATTAGAATAAAACTGATAAAAAGTAGAATTGATGTTTATGTATAAAATTAAAGAAGGAATTCTTTACAAGAATTATTTTAATATTAATTAGCATCTAAATATTTGATTTTCAATATTATAAAAACATTTCTTGTAATCTATTTAAAAAATGCCATCCTTTGGAACTTGCTTTTAAATATTTAGGGTTTGAGTCTAATAATCCATATTTATAAGCACGATTAATCTTATGAGTAATACTAGTTAATGATAATCCAGTACGTTCCATAAATAAGTTTGTTTTTACTCCATCCTTTAAGGACAATACGTTCAACATAAATTCAAAAGCTAATTGTTTAGAGTTAATTGTATAGTCTTTGACTATATGGCTTCCATCTTTGGACATGACATGTCTTATCCAAGATTTTGGATCGGTCATACGAATCTGACGAATAATTCGATCATAAAAAGATATTTTTCCATGTGCTCCTGGGCCTAATCCCAAATAATCACCAAATTCCCAATAATTAAGATTATGTCGCGATCGACAACCTGATTGACAATAGGAAGATGTTTCATAATGATTAAATCCTTTGTCAATTATTTCATGTGAAATAGATTCTTGCATAGCTTCAACAAGATCATGACTAGGTAATTCTGGAATATATTTTCTTAAAACAGTATTTTGCTCTATAATTAATTCATAACATGAAAGATGATTTACATCAAATTCTATAGCTTTTTGTATATCTGATAGACATTCATGAATTTTTTGTTTTGGTAGTGCAAACATAATATCTAAATTAATATATTTAACAAATTTTTTTGTCATTTCTATTGTTTTTTTTACTTGCATAGCATCATAAGTACATCCTAATTTCTTTAAATATGTATCATTAAAACTCTGCGCATTAATTGAAAAACGATTTATCCCACTTTTTACATATTCACAAATATTATTTTTTTTAGCCAACCCAGGATTAATTTCCATTGTAATTTCTGTATTTGATGAGATTCTTAGTAAAGAGCGAATCATAATTTGTAATGAATTAAATCCTGTAACAGAAAATAGATTCGGAGTACATCCACCTATGAAAATTGATGTAATTGGTCTATTCCAAATTAACGGCAAAGACTGCTCTAAATCTAGGCGTAGTGCATTCAAATAATCATATTCAGGAATTTCTATATTATTGATAATACATGTATGAGACATACAATAGGGATAATTCTGTATACACCATGGTACGTGAATATATATTGATAATGGTGGTAATTTTTTTAACCGTATAATATTTTTCTTTTGAAAAGTATTGTGCAATTGAACTAGATTTGGAAAAGTCATTTACTGCACTCCTTAGTAAAGATTAATTAGATAAAATTTCAATTTTTAATAATTACCTAAACCTTATTGTGATCAATATATGTAATTTTAATTTCTATTCTTTTAAATAATTACTTGTAATAAATGCAATAAAAATCTTAATAAATATGAAATTTTTTCATTCATAAGATATTAGATTGAGTTTTTTAAATTGATAGTTCATTAACAGAACTTTCCGAATCAGGTAATGACCAATCACGTAACAATGAAGCATTCTCTGGAACTTTTTTCATTTTTTCTAGAAAATTTGTTTGCAATAGGCCCATACGGTATGCATCTCTATATTTACCATTTGAAAAAAATTCTTCTTTCAATATTCCTTCTGTTATAAAGCCGCATTGCTTATAAATATGTATTCCTGCTGTATTACTATGGTCAACAACTAAATAGATTTTGTGAAGATTTAAGATCCTAAATGCATAGTTAATAGCAATTCTCGTTGCGCTTTTAGCATAGCCTCGGCCCTGAAAATTAGGAGCAATAATAATTTGAAATTCTGCACGTCGGTGTATATAATCAATTTCTACTAACTCAACCAGACCAGCTGGCTGATCACTGATATGTTCGATAATGAATCTCCGTTCATATTGATCATGGATGTGACGTGTGTAAAGGGCAACTAATTCATCATAGGCTTCGTAGGGTTCTTCGAACCAATATCTCATAATAACATCATTGTTAGTCAATTTATGTACAAACAGTAAGTCACCACTTTCTAATGGTCTTAATTTAATATCAGTATGTATTGGCATATATCTATTCCTTTATGAAACCATATTACTCTCTACAAATATCTTTAAAGATATTTGTAGAGAGTAATATGCGAAACTGACACTATGTAAAAAAATATCTACAAAATTTACTTATTCATTTTTACATTAAAACTCTTCATTTCTTAAAATGAACTGATACATTTCATGCATATTTTATAAATTCTATAATTTGCAAAAATTTTTAAAAATTAGATAACAGGTTACTAAAAATGAAAATTGCTACATGGAATGTAAATTCCATAAAAATTCGTTTGCCACAAATTTTAGATTGGCTTAAAAATAATCCAGTGGACATATTATGTTTGCAAGAATTGAAAATTTCAAACGAAATGTTTCCTATTGAAGATTTTAAAAATATTTCATATCATTCTTTTTGGTCAGGACAAAAATCATACAATGGGGTGGCTATATTAAGTCAAAAACCAGGTACTGATATAACATATGAAATACCAAACTATGATGATAATCAAAAACGATTTATTGCACTTACTATACTTAAATATAATAAGAAAATTAGAATTGTTTGCGTTTATTGCCCAAATGGGCAGTCAATAAATAGTGATAAGTATACCTATAAACTTCAATGGTTTGAAGCTTTACATTCTCATCTCAAAGTAGAATTACAAAATAATAGTAACTTAGCCGTCTTGGGTGATTATAATATAGCACCAAGTGATGCTGACGTATATTACCCCAAAAAATTAGAAGGTGAAATATTAGTTTCAAAGCCTGAGCGTGACGCTTTTAATAAACTTCTTAAGTTAGGATTATATGATGCTTTCCGTTTATTCAATCAGCCTGAAAAGTCTTTTAGCTGGTGGGATTATCGTCGTGGTGCATTTCATAAAAACATTGGATTACGTATTGACTTAATTTTATTGTCTAGGGAATTGCATAAAACTTGTACTTCTTGTGTTATTGATAAATCACCTCGATTCAGTTATAGACCATCTGATCATGTACCGATAATAGCAACTTTAGATTTTACCTAATTGAATACGAGTGAATATTTTATAGTTTTATCAGGGGCGATAGCTTAAATTTGGAAAAGCATCACGTTCGCAACGCGAAAGTTAGGAGTTCGATTCTCCTTCGCTCCAATTAATATAAGAATAAAATTATTCTATCAATAAGAGATATCTTTTAAGATATCTCTTATTGATAGAATCGAAACGTTTTCCATATTTTCGATTCTAGAAATAAATTTTTTAGATATCCTCATTATTGTTTACTGCTTTTAAAGATAAACGTAAACGACCTTTATCATCTGCTTCAATTACTTTAACACGTATCTGTTGTCCAACTGATAGAATGTCTTTAATACTGGCGATTCGATAATTAGCAATCTCAGAGATATGCAATAAGCCATCCTTACCTGGTAAGACCCGAATAATTGCACCAAAGTCCAGAAGTCTTAATACTTGTCCATCATATATCTGTCCAACTTCAACTTCAGCCGTTAATTCCAAAATCCGACGTTGCGCTTCTTTTGCATTATTTTTATCGACACTAGAAATAGTTACTTTTCCATCATCAGAAATATCAATCTGTGTACCTGTTTCTTCGGTTAGATTTCGAATTGTTGTCCCAGCTTTTCCAATTACATCTCGTATTTTTTCAGGTTTAATATTAATAGTTAGCATACTTGGGGCAAAATTTGATAAATTACTACGAGAAGAAATTATAGATTTATTCATTTCTTCTAAAATATTCAAACGACCTTCTTTAGCTTGTTCTAAGGATTTTTTTATTACTATATCAGTAATGCCTTGGATTTTTATATCCATTTGTAATGCTGTAATACCATTAATAGTACCAGCAACTTTAAAATCCATATCTCCAAGAAAATCTTCATCTCCAAGAATATCTGTTAATATGGAAAATTTTTCATTTTCTAAAATTAAACCCATTGCAACACCAGCTACATGATCTTTAATTGGTACACCAGCATCCATCATTGCAAGCGAACTACCACATACTGAAGCCATAGAAGAAGAGCCATTAGACTCTGTAATTTCTGACACTAGACGAATAGTATATTGAAATGCATCAACATTTGGTAAAACTGGCAATAAAGCTCTTTTAGCTAAACGACCGTGACCAATTTCCCGACGTTTAGGTATGCCAATACGACCTATTTCTCCAGTAGCAAAAGCTGGCATGTTATAATGAAGCATAAATCGTTCTCTATATTCACCCATTAAAGCATCAATTACTTGTTCATTTTGTTTAGTGCCTAAAGTTGTAACAACTAAAGCCTGAGTTTCACCTCGTGTGAATAAGGCACTACCATGTGCACGAGGTAAGATACCTAGTTGTATATCAATTGGTCGAACTGTTCTAGTATCACGTCCATCAATACGTGGCTCACCTCTTAATATTTTGCTTCGCAAAATATTTGATCTTATATCAATCAAGATATTATCAATTGTTACATTATTTGGAATAACCTGACCCGTTGCAACAGCTTTTTCAGTAAGTATTTTTTTTACATCAGAGTGAATCTTATTTAATTGATTTACTCGATCTTGTTTATCACGTATCTTATATACAGCTTCTAAGCTTGTATGTGAAATAGCTTCTATTTCTGAAAATAGAAACTTATTTTGAATCGGTAATTGATAATCCCATTCTGGCTTTCCGGCCTCAGAAACTAGTTCATGAATTTTATCTATAACAACCTGAATTTTATCATGACCAAATTCTATAGCTTTGAGCATGATATCTTCAGATAGTTCATCTGCTTCAGACTCAACCATCAAAACCGAATTTTCCGTTGCTGCTACAACTAAATTTAGTTTAGAAAAAACAAGTTGAGATTGCGTTGGATTAAGTATATATTCATTATTAATATAACCTACACGAGCTGCGCCAATTGGACCATCAAATGGTATTCCTGAAATTGATAAAGCTGCAGAAGCAGCTATTAAAGCCGGTATATCTGGATCAATATCTGGATTTACTGATAATGTATGTAATACAATTTGTACTTCATTATAAAACCACTTTGGAAATAATGGACGTAAGGGTCGATCAATTAAACGAGAAGTTAATATTTCTTTTTCAGATGGTCTACCTTCTCTTTTAAAAAAACCACCTGGAATACGACCTGCTGCATAGGTTTTTTCAATATAATCTACAGATAATGGAAGAAAATTTTGCTCAATTTTTGATTCTTGACAAGCAACAACAGTTGCCAAAACTACTGTATCATCAATTGTTACTAATACAGAACCTGAAGCTTGTCGAGCAATCTTACCGGTTTCCATTGTAACTGTATGTTGACCATATTGAAACGATTTAGTCACTTTGTTAAACATAACAAATGATTCCTTAGAAATGAAAAAATCCGCAGTCGACGCAAACGAATCTTTCTGATAATGCATCAACTACGGTTAAATTATCTAGAATAAAATTCCTTCTTCTATTACTTACGTAAGCCAAGTTTTTCAATTAAAACTCTATAAGAATTAGAATTTTGTCCTTTGAGATAATTGAGTAATTTACGACGACGATTGACCATTTGTAGTAAACCTCGACGCGAGTGATGATCTTTTGTATGTTGCTTAAAATGATCTGTTAATCCATTAATACGAAAAGTAAGCAAAGCAATTTGAACTTCAGGTGAACCAGTGTCATTTTTTTTACGCTGGAATTTTGTAACAACCTGAGCTTTATTCATTTCAGATATAAACATTTATTCAACCTCTTCAACAAGCGCTAAATACGAGGTAAATTAGCGTGATCAAGTAAAAATAACTAATAAAAACAACTAATAAACAAAATAATTAATTAGAAAAACAAATATGGTTTGTTATTATGAAAGATTTTTCACTGAAAATATAATTCAAATAATTGGCATTATATCAGTTTTCTTGAATCGCTTTTTACATTGCCAGTTCCAAATAAAAATTAGCCAACCTGATAGGCTATATAATGTAAAAATACAGAATAGTATAATTGGAGGATTACTAGATACAAAAATAAATATAGCCACTACTAGTAAAATACTCCAAAATGGCACGCTACGACCCAAAGCAAAATTTTTTCCACTAAAAAATGGAATATTACTCACCATTGCAATACCTGCATATATTGTCAGTATAAAAGAAAACCATGAAATTTTTACACTATGAATTGATAGTTCATTTTCAACATCAACATTTAACCATATAAAACTCGCAATTAAAGCAGCAGCAGCAGGGCTGGGTAAGCCCTGAAAAAAGCTTTTATTAGTACTTTTAATATTTGCATTAAAACGCGCTAATCTCAATGCAGTACTAGCGACGTAAAAAAAAGCTGCTAACCATCCTAAACGACCTAAACTATTTAATATCCATTCATACATTACTAAAGCTGGTGCTATACCAAAAGTAGCCATGTCAGATAATGAATCATACTGTTCTCCAAATGCAGATTGTGTATTTGTTAATCGAGCAACGCGACCATCCATTCCATCAAGTACCATTGCGAAAAATATTGCAATTGCAGCAATCTCAAACCTTGAATGTATTGCTTGAACTATGGAATAAAATCCAACAAACAAAGCTGAAGTTGTAAATGCATTAGGTAATAAATAAATACTCCGGTGCCGATTTTCTTGGTCATGCACAGCAAAATTTAACATAGTTAAATAGCCTATCTAATATTAGCGTAACAACTGGTATTAGTTATGCATATAGGAAAAGAAATTTAATTAGATTATATTGATCTAATAATATTTTGTAAGTAATTTATCAATTCTTAGACCTATTCACTAATTTATTTTCTGAGATCCAAGGCATCATAGCACGTAATTTCGAACCTACTTGTTCAATTTCTGATTCATTATTAAGACGACGAAGTGCATTCAATACTGGTTTACCGGATAAATTTTCAAGAATAAATTTTCTTGCGTATTTACCAGTTTGAATATCCATCAAACATTGACGCATGGTATTACGCGTTTCTTGATTAATAATTTTTTTTCCGGTCTCATATTCACCAAATTCTGCATTATTAGAAATCGAATAATTCATATTAGAAATTCCGCCTTCATATAACAGATCAACAATTAATTTTAGTTCGTGCAAGCATTCAAAATAGGCCATTTCTGGTGCATAACCAGCTTCTACTAGAGTCTCGAAACCAGCTTTAATTAATTCAACAGTACCACCACATAAAACAACTTGTTCTCCAAATAAATCGGTTTCAGTTTCTTCACGGAAGCTGGTTTCGATAATTCCAGCACGACCACCTCCATTCGCACATGAATAAGCTAAAGCAATATCTCTGGCTATACCAGATTTATCTTGATGAATTGCAATTAAGTGTGGTACTCCACCACCTTGCTTATATGTATTACGAACAGTATGTCCCGGAGCTTTTGGTGCTACCATGAAAACATCAAGATCATCACGTGGTATTATTTGTCCATAATGTATATTGAATCCATGCGCAAATGCCAATGCTGATCCTTTATTAATATTATTATGTACTTCATCTCGATAAATAGACGCCATATCTTCATCCGGTACTAACATCATAACAATTTCAGCAACTTTTACTGCGTCAATAACATTTTCTACTTGAAATCCAGCATTAGATGCTTTCTTCCATGAAGAACCGTCTTTTCTTAATCCAATAATTACTTGAATTCCAGATTCTTTCAAATTTAATGCATGAGCATGACCTTGTGAACCATAACCAATAATAGCAACTTTTTTATTTTGTATTATTGACAAATCGCAATCCTTATCATAAAAAACTTTCATAGCACTACACCTATCCTTTTAAAATGTCATTTTTAAAATAAATTTTTATTAAATATTTTTGCAATTTAATATTTAAACTTTAAGTATACGTTCACCACGACCAATACCTGATACACCAGTACGAACTGTTTCCAAAACAACGTTTGTATCTAAAGATTTTATAAAAGCTTGAATCTTTTCTTGCATTCCCGTTAATTCTATAGTATAGGATTTTTCTGTTACATCAATAATTCGACCGCGAAAAATATCCGCCATACGTTTCATTTCCTCACGTTCCTTTCCAATAGCACGAACTTTAATTAATACTAATTCTCGTTCAATGTGAGGACTTTCCGTAAGATTAACCACTTTGACAACATCGATTAACCTATTCAAATGTTTTGTTATTTGTTCAATTATTTGTTCTGAACAAGTGGTAATAACTGTCAAACGAGATAACGTTATATCCTCTGTAGGAGCTACAGTCAAAGTTTCAATATTATAACCACGTGCAGAAAATAAACCAACTACTCTTGATAAAACTCCAGGTTCATTTTCCATAAGTACTGATACTATATATTTCTTCATGAAAGGATTCCCTACTGTTGTTCTGGATTGAACATCATTTCCGTCAATCCACGACCTGCTTTGACCATAGGCCAAACATTTTCAGTATGATCTGTAATGAAATCTATAAAAACTAGCCGATCTTTATATTTTGAAAAAGTTTCATATAAAACAGGTTCTACATCTACTGGACGATCTATTCGAAAACCGACATGTCCATAAGATTCTGCCAATTTTACAAAATCAGGTAAAGAATCAATATAAGATGAAGAATATCTAGAATCATAATCAATTTGTTGCCATTGTCTGACCATACCTAAAAAGTGATTATTTAGACAAAGAATTTTTGGTGTTAATCGATATTGTTGACAGGTCGAAAGTTCTTGAATATTCATTTGGATAGATGCTTCACCTGTAATTACAGCAACTGGTGCTCCTGGATTAGCCATTTGTACACCAATTGCATAAGGCAAACCAACTCCCATAGTTCCAAGTCCGCCAGAATTAATCCAGCGACGAGGATAATCAAACCCATAATATTGGGCTGCCCACATTTGATGCTGCCCTACATCTGATGTAATAAACGCATCACCATTTGTAATGTCTCTTAGTTTTTCAATTACAAACTGTGGTTTAATGAGAGCACTAGAATTGCTATATTTCATACATTTTTTTCCTCTCCAAATTTCTATTTGTTTCCACCAATTTTCAATAGAAATAGGATTAGCATTTATATGTAATTTTTCATAATTAGTTATCAATTCAACTAATACATCTTTAATATCACCAACAATAGGTATATCTACAGGAACTCTTTTAGAGATTGATGAAGGATCAATATCTATATGAATAATTTTTCTAACATTTTTTGAAAAATCCTTCGGATTTCCAATTACTCTATCATCAAAACGGGTACCAATAGCTAATAATACATCTCCATGTTGCATTGCCATATTTGCTTCATAGGTTCCATGCATTCCTGGCATACCAAGATATTGGTTATCAGTTGATGGTATCGATCCTAACCCCATTAAAGTATTAGTACATGGAGCACCAAGTATCTTTATTAATCTTTTTAATTCATTTGTTGCATTTGCTAAAATAACGCCACCACCTGTATAAATTATAGGTTTCTCTGCTTTTAAGAGAATCTGTACTGCTTTTTTAATTTGCCCCTGATGCCCCTTTTTAATAGGAGAATAAGAACGCATATTATTACATTCTTGCTTAACATGTAAATGTCTGTATTTAGCAGCAGTAATATCTTTCGGAATATCAACTAAAACAGGTCCAGGTCTGCCTGTATTTGCGATATGAAATGCCCGATGAATAGTTTCAGCTAATTTTTTGATATCTCTTACCAAAAAATTATGTTTCACACAAGGTCGTGTAATTCCAACAGTATCACATTCTTGAAATGCATCTTCACCAATTGAAGAAGTAGCAACTTGACCACTAATAATTACTATAGGAATAGAATCCATATAAGCAGTTGCAATACCAGTTATTGCATTAGTAACACCAGGCCCGCTAGTTACTAGACATACCCCAATCTTATTTGAGGAACGTGAATAAGCATCAGCTGCGTGAACGGCTGCTTGCTCATGTCTCACCAGAATATGTTGAAATTTATCTTGTTTAAAAATTGAGTCATATATATAAAGTACTGCGCCACCTGGATAACCGAAAATATGCTCAACACCTTCATCAATTAGACATTGTACAAGTATATCTGCACCATTCATTTCCATAATGTAATTCCCTTACGAAAGTAACTTAATATACTAAAAGATATTAAATATTTAGATAATGAGACCAATTAATAGCTAACTGCTTTTAATTGATAATCTTTATTTAATCTAATAGAACTAGTAGAAATAATTCATTCAATTCATTGAATTGACTAAAAATTTATTCCATCTGATGAGATCTAACTATAGAATAAGTTTTTTTCGATTTTTAAAATACTTGTTATATTGCAAAGATGTTTTAGTGGAATACTTAAATATAATGAGCCTCAGCTAAGGATGAAAGAAATTATTCTAAATAATACTAAGAGGTTCTTAAATCCTTCTTAATTATTTTGAGGTGAAATAACTAGTTCTTCACAAGAAGAGTATTTTTATAAAAATTAAAAAATCAATTAATCAGAATAATTTGACATTAAATACTAAAACCTAGAATCTGTCTATTTTCCAATTTAAATAAGCTTTAAACTTTAAAGTTTCGTATAAAGAATAGTAATATAAACATATTAACTGTAGAATTAGTACTCTTGGAGAGGTGACAGAGCGGCTAAATGTACCTGATTCGAAATCAGGAATGCAGTTTTTGCATCATGGGTTCGAATCCCATCCTCTCCGCCAAAAAACCAGAAAAAATCGTTCAAATTTTTTGACTCGTTTTATTAAAAATACTCTTATTCATTTTTAAATCTGTTTTGTATCTTTTCTTATATTCTTATATATTAGAATCAATTAAAAAATAAAGGTTAAAATAAATCTGAATTTATATAAATAAATTCAGATTTATTTTTTAGTTGGTTCTAATATAGTGGTTCCTCCCATATATGATAATAATGCTTCAGGGATTAAAACACTGCCATCTTCTCTCTGGTAATTTTCTAGTACAGCTACCAATGTCCTTCCAACTGCTAATGCAGAACCATTCAAGGTATGAACATATTCTAGATCACCATAATTATTACGAAACCTTGCTTTCATACGTCTTGCTTGAAACGTTTCACAGTTTGAGACTGAAGAAATTTCTCGCCATGTATTTTGTGTTGGTAGCCATACTTCTAAATCATATGTTTTAGATGATGCAAAACCTATATCGCCTGTACATAATAACATAACTCGATAAGGCAATTGCAGTAATTGAAGAACATGCTCTGCATGACTGACCATGTCCTCTAAAGCCTTGTATGAAAGACTTGGATGTGAAATTGTTACAAGTTCTATTTTATCAAACTGGTGTTGTCGGATCATACCACATATATCTAAACCACCACTACCTGCTTCGGAACGAAAACATGGTGTATGCGCCGTAAACTTTATTGGTAGATCACTCAGCGGGATAATAGTATTACTTACTGCATTTGTCAAAGTAACTTCTGATGTAGAAATAAGAAATTGATTTTTCAATATATGAGTATTGGAATCTTTTTGATCATTTTTATTAAATTTTTCTATACTGTTCCCTTTAATAACAGAGAAAACATCATCTTTAAATTTAGGAAGTTGGCCAATATTAAATAAAGTAGATTCATTTACTATATATGGCGTATGACATTCAGTATAACCATGAATGTCAGTCTGAAGATCTAACATAAATTGTGCAAGAGCTCTATGCAGACGTGCTATTCCACCGCGTAAAAATGAAAATCGTGAGCCGGATAATTTAGAAGCTAAATTTAAATCAAGTCCTAGTGATTCACCTAAAGTTACATGATTCCTTGGTTTAAAATTTAATAAATTAGGATTGGAATCTGTATATTCAAAAGAATTTGGGATCCATCGACGTACTTCGATGTTATCCTTATTAGATGTACCAAATGGTACACTATGATGTTGTAAATTTGGTAAAGATATTAATATTTCATAAATATTTTGTTTCAAAACTACTAATTCTTCTTGAAGTTTTTTGATCTCAATGGCTATCAATTGAGATTCTTTCATTATATCAGAAGTATCTTGATCGTTAACTTTATATGCCCCAACTAATTTTGCTAGAACATTTCTTCTAGCCTGAAAACTTTGTATTTTTAGTTGTATCGTTTTACGACGATTATCTAATTCCTGAAATTGAATTAGATTAAAATTGAAACCTCGATTTTTAAAGTTTTTTAAAATTGTCTGTGTGTTTTTGCGTAACAAATTTGGATCTAACATAGAAAACTAGTAAATCAACCTTTATTTTTTGTATAAAACGTACCTATTTTATCCCAAAGGATAGATCCCAATCTAGATATATTTAATCTATTTACAATTATATCTAAAATCAATCTATTGTATATTCTAAAATATAAGGAATTTCATATACTTTTATAGATAATTTTAATACTTTTAAAGTTATAAATTGAAAAAATAATATTAATAGAGCACGAATACATGAATACATTACAAAATGTAACTTGTAGTTAATTCAAAACCAATCATTCGATAATTCTAAATACAGAAAATATTATCTTTTAAATTAGTTTTTAACATTAAACATATATAAAATATATGAAGTAATTATAAATTCTAATCAATTTAAACAAAAACAAAGCAGAAATAAATAATATTTACAACATAATTTAGATTAAATATTAGAGATTTTTATATAAGAGAGATTTTTATATAAGTTATAAAATCATATTTTGATTTTTGAGATTGTTATGATTTTATCAAAATAATCTAATAATGGTATTTTCAATTAAGTTTTTCGAACTATTAAGAGAAAATCATCAGCTGATTCAATTTTGAAATTGTCTTATTTTTGAAATTGTCTTATTTGAATTAAACACTTATTTATTTTAACTAATTTAAAATAAATAAGTGTTTAATTATATTCTTTATATTTTCTCAATCGAATAGATTAGTATCATTAAAAATGATTAGTATATAATTATTGGTATGAGAAATAGAAATATATACATTATTAGTATTATTTTGCATCTTCTTTTTTTTAATCTTTTTTATCTAATAAACTACTTATATAATTAGGATTACTGCACTGTCTAATTGATTCTACAACACGATACACTTCATTATCATTAACAAATGCTCCATGTATACGCATGGGAAAAACATATCCC
Source organism: uncultured Burkholderiaceae bacterium (assembly GCA_964620485.1). Taxonomy (GTDB): domain Bacteria; phylum Pseudomonadota; class Gammaproteobacteria; order Burkholderiales; family Burkholderiaceae_B; genus CAZTUH01. Next base: position 64,589 of record CAZUGU010000012.1, read on the forward strand.
GAATGCATATATAACATATCACCCTGACCTAGAAGTGTTTCAGCACCCATTTGATCCAATATGGTACGTGAATCGATTTTTGATGAAACTTGGAATGCTATTCTAGTTGGAATATTTGCTTTTATTAAACCTGTAATTATGTCAACACTAGGACGTTGAGTTGCTAATATTAAATGAATACCAGCTGCACGAGCTTTTTGTGCTAATCGAGTAATCAACTCTTCAATTTTTTTTCCTGACACCATCATTAGATCTGCTAATTCATCAATAATAATAATAATATTAGGTAATAATTGCAAAGAATTCACTATTCCCGATTTTAATAATTCTGAATTGAATTTCGTATTACCAATCCGAATGGTTTCAATAATTTTCTGATTATATCCTGCAAGATTACGTACCATCAATTTGCTCATTAAATAATAGCGCCGCTCCATTTCATATATACACCAATTCAAAGCGCTAGCAGCTTTATTTATATCAGTCACTACAGGAGTCAATAAATGAGGTATACCTTCATACATACTCATTTCTAACATTTTTGGATCAATCAAGATAAATCGTATATGTGATGCATCAGACTTATATAACAAAGATAAGATTATTGCATTAAGACTTACTGATTTACCAGAACCTGTTGTACCTGCTATTAACATATGAGGCATTCTTTCTAAATCAGCAACTATAGCATTACCAGCAATATCTTTACCAAGCGCAATAGTCACTTTTGATCTACTGTTACAATATGCTTGAGATCCTATAATTTCAGAAAGATGAACTGTTTGTCGTCGATCGTTAGGTAATTCTAATCCCATAAGATTTTTACCTGGAATAGTTTCTACAATTCGAATACTCATTACACTAAGTAACCTTGCTAAATCTTTAGAAAGATTTACAATTCGATTTCCCTTAATTCCTTTTTCTAACTTAATTTCATACCTAGTAATAATTGGACCAGTTTGAGCTGAAACCACTGTAACTGAAATGCCGAAATCGGCTAATTTTCTTTCGATGAGTCTTGATGTAGCTTCAATAACATCTTGTGATATCATTGGATAATCAGTAGATTCAGGTTGATCAAGTAAACTAATGTTAGGCAATTGATTAATATTGGATAAAATAGTTGAGCTTTGAAAATTCTTTTCGAAAGTAGCATCCTCTTTTTTCTTGATTATTAGATTCTGAAATCCAGAATCTAATAATTTGAAATAAGAAGATTGTGTACCTTGTTTTTTTTCTTTTTGCAATTTAATTACTTGACTAATACCATTCAATTCAAATAAATCAGTTTTTTTGATCTTTTTAAAATTCCAAAAATACAAAAAAATCATTTCCAAATAAAGACCTAAATATTCGGATACAGACAACCAGGAAAATGAAAAAAATAAGCTTGAGCCGATTGTTATGATTGCTAAAAAAAATAGTGTTGCACCTGTAAATCCTAATTTATCCAATAAAAAACTCGCAATGATCTGACCAATTATACCTCCATTACCCTGAATATTATTTATATGACCCAGTAGATACTGACCTAAAGTATCATTTGATTTCAACGTTTCCAAACTTACTGATCCAATTAGTAACATAATAAAACCTATGTTATTTTCCAAACATAGGAATAAGAATTTTTTATTTTCTTTCTTATTAATCTTATTAATTAAATTAAATAAATAATAATATCTTTTATAGATATAGCGAATTAATAATATTATCCACCACCAAGCAGAAAAACCAAATAGATAAAAGAGTACATCGGAAAAATAAGATCCAAGAATGCCGCAATAGTTTTCTATAGTATTGCTTGATGTAACATGTGACCAACTTGTATCTAATGGATCCCAAGTTACTAAAGACAAGATCATCCAAATTGTTAATACAATTAGAATGATCCAAAATATTTCATATAAAAATATCGAAGCAGCACTTTTTCTTATATAGAAGAGCCTATTAGGCATATATTGTAGACAGGAAATATTGTAAGACACTATCTAAGTTTAGCTAATATTAATTTCCAAACAATTAAAACATGTCATAACATGTCATAATTAAGTAAAATTAATAAGATAAATCTTTTAAAATTAAAAAAACAAATATAGTTTAATTGTATACTTAAACTTGAATTAATATATAATATATTAATATTTGTTTTTATAAACATCATTATATCGCTATGTTCTGTTATGAGAAAAATTAATGTTTATGATTTATAATCAGTATTTGTGTACCATTAGTTGATATTTATTAATGTAAATGTACCTTGTTGTTATGTCATAGTGGTAGATTTTTCGAGATATGGATCTAAATTTAACTAAGTAAAAACCACGGAACAAAATATTCGATATAATCAATAATAATTAGATTTATCTATAACATTTGATAAAATTTAAAATTATAAAAATTTCTTCAAATTAATTTGAGATTATTCTCTATTTAAAAATTATAAAAATATAACTAATGCACATCAAGTAAGATTCTCTTTATTTAATTTTTTTCAAAAAAGATTTATTTGAAAAAATTTTCTGTATGGATTTATTGAGCTATAAATAAATTATGAATAAAGGATTGATAAATATATTAGAAGTATTGTGTTTATATGTTTAACTTAACTAAAAATCAAGTTCGAATTTTTTTTATCAAGGCATGGGAAAAATATAAATTAAAAGCATCTATAACGCCATTAGAAGATGTAGCGATTAATTGGATTATTAGACATCCAGAATATCATCGAGATCTGGAAAATAAATCTATACTTTCAATTGGATACAATTTAAATGAAATATATAAAAACCCATTTTTACACCTATCTATGCATTTAGCAATTTCTGAGCAATTATCTATAGATAGTCCACCAGGCATTCAATCTATATATAAAAAAATTTTCTGTCGTACTAATGATACACATCAAGCAATACATGAAATTATGGACAGTCTATATCAAGTACTAACTGAGATAAACACTCCTGGAGAAATCTGGAATAATACATATATTAGCCTGCTTAAAGAGAAAATCTGAATAACACATATAGTGTTAATCTATTATTTAAAATATGTTTCCGGTCTCAATGTTAAGATTGAATCTTTTTCTATTCTTATTTTGATACTAATTTGGCAAAATAAATACTTTAATAATCTTTATTATCAATAAATGATTCTCATCAAAAATAAACCTATCGTAATATACGACTTAGGAATAATCTAGTCCTATCATTTTTAGGATGATCGAAAAAAATATCTGGGCTATTTTCTTCAATTATTTCTCCAGAATCCATAAAGATAACTCGATCTGCAATTTTCCGCGCAAAACCCATTTCATGAGTTACACATATCATTGTTACACCATCTTTCTGAGCTAGACTTATCATAACATCTAATACCTCATTAACCGTTTCTGGATCTAAAGCCGATGTTGGTTCATCAAATAAAATAACTTTTGGATTCATGCACAATGAACGTGCAATTGCAACTCTTTGTTGTTGTCCACCTGATAATTGACCGGGATATTTATAAGCTTGTTCCGGTATACGGACTCTTTCCAAATACTTCATTGCTAATTCTATTGCTTGAGATTTTGGTTTTTTTAATACCCAAATTGGTCCAAGAATTAAATTCTCTAAAACTGTTAGATGAGGAAAAAGATTAAAATGCTGAAATACCATTCCTACATTACGTCTTACAATTTCGATGTTTTTTAGATTGTTGTTAAGTTCAATACCATTTACAACAATACGTCCCTGTTCACATTTTTCTAGACGATTTATACAACGAATCATAGTAGATTTTCCTGATCCAGATGGACCGCAAATTACAAGACGTTCCCCTATTTTTACATTTAAATTAATATTGCGTAAAACATGGAATTGTCCATACCATTTATTTATATTCTGCATTTGGATGATATCCTTAGACAAATTTCCTCCTCAAAATATTTTTCTAATTTTGTAATTTAAATCATCGAAAATTTAGTGTAAATAAATATTATTGAAACGCTTTTCTAAAAAATATTCACTATATTTTGATATTAAATAACAAAAAATAAAGTAGATAAACGAAATAAATACATATGTTTCAATACCAACACCGTGCCAAGCAACATCTGATAATGCAGCTTTAGATGTAAGAGTTAGATCTAATATTCCAATTGTAACAACTAGGGATGTATCTTTAAATATGGAAATAAAGATACCTATTAAAGGTGATATTACTATTCGTAATGCTTGAGGTAAAATAACTTTATGCATCTGCTGCCAATAATTTAATCCTAAAGAATTAGATCCTTCATATTGTCCAATAGAGATAGCTTGCAAACCACCTCTTATTGTTTCAGCAACATAGGCTGATGCAAATAGAATAATAGCAACTTGGGCTCTGAGAAGTTTTCCAGATATATAGCTTTCTGGAAAGACTATAGGCACTATGACCGATGATATGAATAAAAGACTAATTAGTGGTACTCCACGAAGTAACTCAATATATCCCATGCAAAAAAATTCAATAATTAGCATGTTTGAATTTCTTCCCAAAGCTAATAATACACCAATAGGTAAGGATATTATTATTCCAAATGTTGATAAAATTAAAGTTAAAGGTAAACCACCCCAACTGGAACTATCTATATAAATTAGACCAAATATTCCTCCTTGCATCAGCAAGGCAACAGTACATAAACCAAATATCCAAAAAATTGGTAAGAAATAATTCCAGAATTTTTGAACACCGCTTATCACAAGCATACTAATCAAAATTAGTATTACTAGAAATGGTCGCCACTGTTCATTATATGGATAAATTCCAAAAAAAATTAATCGATATTTATTAATAATAAATGCCCAACATGCTCCTTTCGAATTACGACATTCTTTAGACGATATTGCAGAAAAATTTGCTTTAAAAAATAACCATTCCAATATCATTGGAATGGTTATAACAAAAAACCAGACTAATAAGATTGTAATTAATATATTAATTGGAGATGAAAATAGTCGAGTCTTTATCCATTTCTGCACAGAAGAATAAATAGAACGTAATAAATCCTGTAATGGATGTAAAAAAATTACCATTTTTTCAATATTTTATTAGTATTAAACGTCTGTTATACCAATTTATAAAAATTGATATCAATAAACTGATACTCAGATAGACAGCAAGAATAATTATTACTCCTTCTATTGCCAGACCAGTCTGATTGATAATGACACTCACTATTGATACAATATCGGGATAGCCGATAGCTACTGCTAATGAGCTATTTTTTGTTAGATTTAGATATTGACCTATTATCGGTGGCATAATGACTTTCAATGCTTGAGGAAATATAACTAAACGAATTACTTGCCATCTCTTCAATCCTAATGAATTTGCCGCTTCCCATTGACCTTTTCCAACAGAATTTATACCTGAGCGTATTACTTCTGAAAGGAAAGCAGATGTATGAAAAACTAATCCAATTGATAGAGCCAGAAATTCTGGAGTTAATGTTAAACTATCATGAAAATTAAACCTATCCATTTTTGGAAAGTGAAATATAATGTTTATATACCCGAATAAGTACATCATTAAGTAATAAATGATAATTATTGCTACAATTATACGAATTGATGGAAATTTTCGGTTTTTTATTATAAAAAACCGATTATATATCCAAGAGATTAGAATAAAAACAAAAGAAAAAATTAATATAGAATTTGTTCTTTCGGAATATAAATAATTAAATTCTATTCTTGGAATATCCAAACCTCTATTAGAAATAAATATACCTGGAAATAAATTGATAGCATTACATGGATGGGGAGTATTTTCGATAATTAATGCATACCAAAAAAATAACTGCAGTAATAACGGTACATTTCTGATTATTTCAACATATATTATACTGATCTTATTAATCAGCCAATTTTTAGAAAAACGACTTATACCTATTAATATTCCTAAAAATGTTGATAACATTATTCCAATCACTGCAATATATAAAGTATTAAATAATCCAACTAATATTGCACGAAAATAAGTATTATCCGCATTATAATTAATTAATATTTCTCCTATATCAAATCCTGCCTCTTCTGTAAGAAAATTAAAACCTTTTAAAATTCCATGAATCGACAAATTATACAAGGCATTAGAAATGAAACAAGTAGTAAATACTATAAAAATCAATGCAATAAATTGATAAATTATAGAACGTACATTTGAATTATTCCAATATTTGGAAAAAATTAAAAATATATAAGCAGTAAAGAAATATTTATTTTGGTTCATTGAATTGAATTTAAAAATTAAGTTTATATAAAATCCATTATTTTCAATATTGTAATATTTTTATATATTTTAAAGGATTAAAAAAACTGATGCATTACACTTTGTGAAGTAAGACAAAAAATTAGTAATTTATTTTTAATTCTTATTAACTTACTAAGATTATTAAAATAGTTAATATAGAAAATATTTGAAAATCCTAATTAGAATTTATCTAAATATATCTATATTTTTCCTCATAATTTTCTTTCATTTTAAAACATATCAAATGTTTTTTAAAAAGTAGAAGTGAATTTAGCTCAAAAAGTTGTCAAGTGGCATAAATTATATGGACGTAAGGACTTGCCTTGGCAAGGAATAAAAGATCCATATAAAATATGGTTATCTGAAATAATGCTACAGCAAACTCAGGTAGCCACAGTAATACCTTATTACTATCGATTTATTAATCGATTTCCAAACATCAATATTTTGGCTTCTTCTAATCAAGAGGAAGTTATGTTGTATTGGATAGGTTTAGGATACTATGCGAGAGCACGTAATCTACATCTTTGTGCAAAGATTATAGTATCTGATTGGAATGGAATATTTCCATTAGATTCTAAAGATCTTTGTAAATTACCAGGTATTGGTCGATCAACAGCTGCTGCTATTGTAGCTTTTTCCTATGGAAAATCAGAGCCTATTATGGATGGAAATGTTAAACGAATTTTTACACGCTATTTCGGAATTGATGATGAAACCAATAAATCTACAGTCAAACGTTACTTATGGAAATTAGCTGAGCAACAAATAGAAAAAACTAAAAATTTAAATATGTCCCTTTATACTCAGGGAATTATTGATCTCGGCGCTACTGTATGTACGATTAAAAATCCTAACTGTATTTCTTGCCCTATCGCAAAAAATTGCGTTGCAAAGCAACAAAATCGACAATCAGAATTACCAAAATCTAAAAAAATTTTTAAGAAAAAAAAACAAATTAATATGTTAGCTATGAAAAATAAGCATTTCATCCTTCTCGAAAAACGTCCATCTAGAGGAATCTGGGGAAATCTCTGGAGTTTTCCAGAGTTTGATAATAATAAACTGATGGAGAACTTTATTCAAAATCTTGGTATTTTTGATCAAAAGCCATCCGAATTGACTAATTTTATACATACATTAACACATTATCAATTGCACATAATGATATATATTTTCAATATAGATTCTTCGTTATGGAAATTTAATATAAGCCAATTTCCATCATATTTTTGGATTAAAACTGAAAAATTAGATTGTATTGCTATACCCCCTGCTATTAAAAAAATTTTAAACAGAATTATTATTTGATAATAATCTTATAATATTTCTTATATAAAAGAATATCTAATAAAGAAGCAGATTAAATTCCCTCTAAAGAAACAATTTCTTCAGAAAAATAAGTATAAACTGGGGATAATTTAACTTGATTTGTATTATTAATCTGTGTGGAATGTAAAGTTTTACAATGAAAATATTGTATCTGTTTCATACATAGTTGGAAAAATTGCCTTTTTAACCAATCTGCATTTTTAGCATGAGTAATTTTTAAAATTTTTTATTATCAAATTGATCAGATTCGAATTGAAAAATATATGATTCTGATAAAAAAGATAAAATACTATTTTTCTTCTATTTATGTACCCATTTCTAACCAAATAGATACTAAATTATCACCACTAAATGATCAATAACGAATATCTTGATGCTAATCAATATGACCACTACATGAAAGATGTTTAATCATAATGTAATTATAATACACCAATGAAAGAATTGATTTTCTACTAAAATATTCTAATAATCAATCACAAATCTTAAGAAAAGATTATTTCTGAAAAATATAGTCTCTATTATATAGAGATATTTAGTATGCGTCTGATTGTCAATTCGCCTATTACATAGCGATTAATAAGTGAACCAGTGTATTTAAAAATATCAGATTCGTATTCAAACGGTTATTGTATAGAATAATCACAATTTTTCTGAGTGAATTGTTTCAATTATCTATAATAATTTAAGTGAAATAAAATTCTTTATTAAAAAGAAAGCCATAATTTCTCAGATATTCCTGTTGATAAAAAGCATTACTAGATAACATGCGATTTCTAACTATTTTATATTTTAAATAATTTATTTATTGTTTTCTTGGCATTGAACGATTTTTAATGTGTAAGATCTTCTGTTCTTTTTGAGTATTTCGGACCCATTCTCGCCACATACCAACAAGTAAGGCCATTAATACTGGTCCAACAAATAAACCAATAATACCCATTGTTTTGATACCACCAACAAGACCAAAGAATGTTGGCAAAAATGGTAATTTTACCGGTCCTCCAACTAACCAAGGTCTAAGAGATTTATCAACAATTAACAATTCAATCGATCCCCACATAAAGAGACCAATACCAGAAGCAGTACAACCAGATCCTATTAGATATAAGCTAACCAAAGTAAATGACAAAGGAGCACCTCCTGGAATTAATGCCATAAAACTAGTTACTATACCCAGTAGTATAGGAAATGGAACATTAGTTATCCAATAAGCCATTCCTAATATTACTCCTTCCCCCATAGCGATTAGTCCCATACCATTAATTGTTGCGCTAATTGTTGCAGGAACAACACGCGATAGGCGCGTCCAACGATCTGGAAGAATTCGTTCACCTAAAACATCTAATTGCTGAATTACATAAGAACCATCTTTGTATATAGAAAAAAGAGTTACTAACATGAATAGCACTGCCATTAATAGATGAAAAACATTACCAGTTGCTGATATTAGCATTCGATAAATATCACCTAAGTGTTCTCCACTAATCAGTTTTACTAAGTCTCCTAATACATGGGGTCTACCTAAAAATATGCGCCAATATTCTGTTAATTTATCTCCGATCACTGGAAGTGCAATAATCCATTGAGGTACTTCCATACCATGTTTGTTGGCTAAAAGAGCCCAACTAACAAAATTACCCGCTTCTTGTATCGCATATGATAAAGCCAATCCTATAGGTATTACAAGAAGTAAAACAACTAGAAAAATTGCTAAAGATGCAGCTAGGGTAGTTCTGCCACCTAAATAATAGACTACTCTTTGATAAACTGGCCAACTAGCAAAACCAATAACTAATGCTGCGAGTGTCGGTATAAAAAATACATTTAAAAAATAAATACCTGCTAGTACAACTAAAAACAGTAAAGCTCTGGCGACAAGCAATGTAGGTAATATTTTCTGCATAAATAGCGTAAGAAGATTATTATAAATTCTTTAAATAAAGAGTTTATAATAATCTATATAAAAAAGAATTTAAAGAAAAAATGGTTTTAAGCAAAGTAATAAATATAGAATAACAATAAGAATTAATTCTCTACTTTTTTTCATATTGTCTCAGTTGTGATAAATCACGGATTGCTCCACGATCAGCTGAAGTTGCTAATGCTGCATAAGCTTGTAATGCCTGAGATACAAAACGAACACGATTTTTTGGTTTCCACGGATCAGAACGCAATCTCATAACTTCATCTCTATGAGCTAAATCAGTATCAGATACAACAAGATTTATACTCCGATTGGGTATATCAATTTCGATTATATCACCTTCTTGAACTAAAGCAATTGCTCCCTCTTCAGCAGCTTCTGGTGAAGCGTGACCAATTACTAAACCTGACGATCCACCAGAAAAACGACCATCAGTAAATAATGCACAAACTTTTCCTAAACCTTTTGACTTTAAGTAAGAAGTAGGATAGAGCATTTCTTGCATTCCAGGTCCACCTTTAGGTCCTTCATAACGAATAATTATAATGTCACCTGCTTTTATTTTATCATCAAGAATAGCAGTGACAGCTGTATCTTGACTTTCGAAAACACGAGCTTTCCCAGTAAATATCCATTGCGATTCATCTACACCTGCAGTTTTAACTATACAACCTTTTTTTGCAAGATTTCCATATAGAACACTTAATCCACCATCTTTCGAATAAGCATTTTTAATACTTCGAATACAACCTAACTTACAATTCATATCTAAAGATGGATATTCAGTATTTTGACTAAATGCTTCAATGGTAGGAATACCTGCTGGTGCAGCAAGATAAAATTTTTTTGCTACATGATTTTTTGATTCATCGTTTCGAATATCCCAATCATGAATTGCCTGACCTAGAGTACCACTATGTATATTTCCTACTGTTAGATCTAATAAATTTCCACGTTTTAATTCTCCTAAAATAGCAAAAACTCCACCTGCCCGATGTACATCTTCAATATGATATTTATCAGTAGCTGGAGCTACTTTACAAAGACATGGAACCTTCCTTGAAATACGATCAATGTCTGCCATAGTGAAATCCACACCTGCTTCTTGTGCTGCTGCAAGTAAATGCAACACAGTATTAGTCGAACCACCCATAGCAACATCTAATGACATAACATTTTCAAATGTACTTTTATTGGCAATACTACGTGGCAAAACTGATAAATCTTCTTGTTGATAATAACGTGTACAAAGATCTACTATTAAACGACCAGCTTTTTCAAATAATTTCTTGCGCCATATATGAGTAGCAACAATAGTTCCATTACCAGGTAGTGCCAGACCCATTGCTTCTGTAAGACAATTCATTGAATTAGCGGTGAACATGCCTGAACAAGATCCACATGTCGGACAAGCATTTTGCTCAATTTCATATGACTCGGAATCACTTACGTTAGGATCAGCTGATTTAATCATAGCATCTACCAAATCGATTTTGGCAATAATTTCTCCATTAATTGGAGATTTAATTCTTCCTGCCTCCATAGGACCACCAGAAACAAAAACAGTAGGAATATTCAAACGCATCGTTGCCATTAACATACCAGGTGTAATTTTGTCACAATTTGAAATACAAACCATTGCATCAGCACAATGTGCATTAATCATATATTCCACAGAATCGGCAATTAGATCTCGAGAAGGCAATGAATACAGCATACCGCCGTGTCCCATAGCGATACCATCATCGATAGCTATTGTATTAAATTCCCTAGGAACTCCACCTGCTGATTCAATTTCTCTGGCTACTAACATGCCTAATTCACGTAAATGAATATGCCCCGGAACAAACTGTGTGAAAGAATTAACAACAGCAATAATTGGTTTTCCAAAATCTGTATTTTTCATACCAGTTGCTCGCCATAAAGCTCTAGCCCCAGCCATATTACGTCCATGAGTAGAAGTATGGGAACGATATTGAAACATAATTTCCTTATATTTAATTTTAATAAAATTATAGGAGTAAAGTGAGAAGTAAATGAATCCTATTACAAATTAGAGAATAAATATGCATTCCTAATAAAAATATTATGCTTGAATTTGAAAATTTATGCACATATATTTTATTATGAGATTATAGAAAAAGTTCAAAATTCTATAAATAGATTTTTTATAATTAGTTTCATTTGAATTATTTCTAAAATATTACTTATAAGATTATATGATTATATAAACTCAAACAGAAAATTGATTAAAAAATCAACATAATTGAATCTAGTTAGATTCATATTTATGAAATGTTATAATTTGTTATAATTCAAAAAAATAACATTGTCTGAACTAATTTTTAAAATTATTTAATTGATATATTAAAGAGTAGATTTTCTTTGTATTAATTGTATTAAGAATACTGATTTTTTAATATTAAAAGAATGAATTATAAAAATATTAATATCAAAATATTCAAGAATTTAAAATAGATGATTCCAAAAAAACTTTTCGATGGATATCAAATTTTTCTAAAAAAGCATTTTTTTGAAAATAGAAAACGCTATTCATCTTTATCAAGATCGGGTCAAAAACCAGAAATTATGCTATTTAGTTGTTGTGATTCTCGTATATCACCAGAATTAATTTTTGATACAAAACCTGGCGAAATGTTCATTGTACGTAATATTGCAAGTTTAATACCACCTTACCAAAATAACAGCAAATTTCCTGGTAGTTATACAATAGATGCTGCTATTGAATTTGCTCTCAGTATCTTGAAAATTAAACACATAATTGTACTTGGTCATAGTAAATGTGGTGGTATTCGCTTTATCTTAAGAAAAGATAACTCATTCAAAAAATTCGATTCAATTTCTAAATGGATATCCCAAATTCAATTTCTTTGTAAAAACTTTGATATTAATGTAGATGAAAAAATTAGAATCAAAAATTTGGAATTAGAAGCTATTAAATATAGTTTAAAGAACTTGCTGACATTCCCGTTAATCACAAGATGTGTAACACAAAACAAATTAGAATTACATGGGGTTCACTTTACTATATCCACTGGAGAGTTATTGATGTTTTCTTCAAAAGAAGATAATTTTTTTCCTTTGCGATCATCAAAACAATAAACATACCATTTATAATATTCACCGTTCATTAAAATCTTATAGTTTTATCTAGAAAAATTATTTTTTATTTTTAATGCCTTCCCAATATAAAATAGGAACGCGAATATTAAAAAAATTTAATACACGACCGACGGTATGATTTACCATATCTTCAATCGAACTTGGATGATGATAAAAAGCAGGCAATGGGGGAAATATAATACCTCCTGTTTCTGTTACCGAGATCATATTACGAAGATGAATAAGATTAAATGGTGCTTCTCTAACCATCATAATAAGTGTTCGTTTTTCTTTTAAAGTTACATCAGCTGATCGAGTAATTAAATTATCTGAAAAACCCTGAGCAATTCCTGATAATGTTCGCATCGAACATGGAACTACTATCATTCCAATTGTTTCAAATGAACCACTAGCTAACCGAGAACCAATATCTTGAATGTTATATGTATAATCTGCTAAATTCATTATATCTTGACGACTGAATCCAAGCTCATATTTAAGATTTAACAGTCCAGAAGATGATATTATTAAGTGTGATTCTACACAATCAATTTTCTGCAACGCTTTTAATATATGTAAGGCGTAAATTGTACCTGTTGCACCGGTAATTCCTATAATTAATTTTTTTGTACTCATCAAATTAATCTATATTCATTCGAATGAAGTAATTTTTTAAGTTCTCCATTTTTTTCCATTATATCCATAATATCGGATCCACCGATGAATTTACCATTTACATATAATTGAGGAATGGTAGGCCAACTAGAAAATTTTTTAATACCATGACGGATTTCAGTATTTTCCAGAACATTGATAATAGTTATCTTTTCTACACCACAATTTTTTAAAATCTGGATAGCATGAGCAGAAAAACCACATTGTGGAAAATTCACTGTACCTTTCATAAATAAAACTATGGAATTAGTTGTAATAATTTCATAAAAAAAATTGTCAAGATCATTCATAAATTTGAAACGTAATTAAATTAAGTAAGTAAATTAAAATAATGAAGAAAATCTCAAAGAGAAGTTCCACCTGATATTCTCTCCATTCCTGCCAAATCACAATATGTTCTTATATTATAAAAACCTGCTTTATGCATTTGATCTCGTAATATATTAGCCTGTTCTGGACTATGTTCTAACCAAAGTGATGCTCCCATTTTTAAATATTTCTTTGAACCAATAATTATATGTTTTAAACATCTTAGACCATTATATTCATCTGTCAATGCAATACGAGGTTCATAGCGCAAATTCCGATGTTTTAAACAGATGTCTTGACAATGAATGTAAGGTGGATTAGAGATAATTAAATCAAAACTATCATTCTCATTCAATGTTTCAAACCAACTACCTTGTATTAATTTAATATAAGCATTTAAGCTATTTGAATTTTTCTCTGCAATCTTTAAAGCTTTTTTACTGATATCACTGGCAAAAATTTTAGCATCAGGCCTTGCCATTGCAATTGAAATAGCAATGGCACCGCTACCAGTACCTAAATCTAAAATACTAGGAGATTTATTATAATATGTCAGAACTTCAATAGCTTTTTCAACTAAAATTTCGGTTTCTGGACGAGGAATTAATACATCCGGTGTAACATGAAACATATGCCCCATAAATTCTTTATAACCAATCAAGTAAGCAATCGGTTCACCATTCAATCGACGATATTTTAACGTATTGAAATCTCTAACTATTTTATCTGATAAGAATGCTGTATTATGTATAATTAACCAGATCTCACTTTTGCACAGTACATGACTAAGTAGTAAGCGAGTTTCTAATCGTGTCAAACTCTTATCAGAGAGTAAATCACTAATTTTTATCATCCTTTAAATTATTTCAAGATTAATCTTCTGGAATTATTAATTTTTCTGTTTGATATTCAACTAACAACGGATCGATCAATTCATTAAGATTTCCATCCATGATTTTTTGTAATTTATATAATGTCAGATTAATGCGATGATCAGTTATTCGACCCTGAAGATAATTATAAGTTCTGATTCTTTCTGATCTATCTCCAGACCCTATTAGATTCTTTCGTTCAGCAGCTTCTTGATCTAATTTTTCCTGTATTTTTTTATGTTTTAAACGAGTTGCTAATACTTCCATTGCCCTTTCTTTATTTCTATATTGTGACCTCCAATCTTGGCATTCTACTACTAGATTAGTAGGTAGATGCGTAATTCGAACAGCAGAATCTGTTTTATTAACATGTTGACCTCCAGCCCCGCTTGCCCGGAAAGTATCAATACGTAGATCATTTGATTTGATTTTGATTTCATTAACAGAGTCCACTTCAGCCATGACAGCTATCGTACAAGCTGATGTATGTATGCGTCCCTGGACCTCAGTTGTAGGAATGCGTTGTACTCTGTGTACTCCAGATTCAAATTTTAAGCGACCATAGACACCAGTACCATTGATACGAATTATAACCTCTTTATAACCACCTAATTCTGAAATACTTTCTGATATCAATTCAGTTTTCCAGCCACACTGTTCCGCATAACGTATATACATACGTAATAGATTAGCAGAAAAAAGAGAGCTTTCATTACCACCAGTCCCAGCTCTTATTTCTAAAAAGACACTACGACTATCATTTGGGTCTTGAAATAATAAAGAAGAATTTAATTCAGATTCTAATTTTTCCAAACGAGATCTAGAAAATTTAATTTCTTCTTCAGCTATATCTTTCATATCCGGATCAGATAGCATTTCTTGAACAGAAATTATTTCATCTTCAATATGTGTAAAAACTTTGAATTTCTCAACAAGTGGTTCAAGTTCCGTGCGTTCACGAGAAATTTTACAAAATTTTTCTGTATCAAATGATGTTTTTGATCTTGCAAGCTCAAGATCAATTTCAATTAAACGCTTAGAAAGCTTCTCTAATCGTTCACGTATAGAGGATTTCATAATGAAAAAGCAATTTCAAAAATTGAAAAAAGGGTATGGTATTGCAATTATTTATTATTTCTAATGAATTGAAGAGTTATATGGCAATATAGCAGAAACTAAAATAGATCGGTAGAATTAGTATTAGGAAATGACAATCTCAAAATTTTAGAAAAGTTTAAGACTACTTTTCTTTTTTGAAATAGATATAATTCAAGATTTGAATTTTAACTAATTTGGCTTGGCTAAGAATTTTTTTCTTCTTATATTCAAATTTCAAATAATATAATTAACGTATAATTAACGTATAGTAAATTTATTCAAAATAAAACAAATAATAAATAAAATACTAAAAATACATTTTTATATCAATAGATTTCTTTGAAGAAGTTGTGGAATAATCATTAAAAATTATAACATACTCGATGATATTCAAAATTTAATGATATTCTGACGAATATATTCTTGTCAATTATTTTATAACCAGATAGTATGAATAATTTATATATCTAAACCTAAATTCTCGTTTTTTGAATTTCGATCTATGAAAAATAAAAACTAATAATCATGAACATAAAACTGAGCTTCGATTATATTCGAAATGTTAGATTTATATATTGTATATTTACATAATTTGATTTTCTGAAGAAAAGTGCTAAGATAAAAGTAAGACAATTCTTTTTGGCTTGGTAGCTCAGTTGGTAGAGCAGAGGACTGAAAATCCTTGTGTCGGTGGTTCAATTCCGCCCCGAGCCATTGCAATTCAAAATTGCAATCTAATAATTATAATGATACAAAAAGATTTTTTAGTTGTATTCTTTAATCTTGTCATATCTATATGGAATCCGAATCTTATTTATAATATGGATGATTTGAAAAATCATATTAGCATATTAGATTAGAAAAATTAGAATAGAATGAAGCATAACTAGACCAATATTGTTAGTTTCAAATATAATATTTAATTCTTTTCAAAAATATTTAATTTTTTCAAAAAATCAGTCGAAAAAATGAGATAGAATCTTTATAGAAAGAAAAAGTTTTTCATTCAATATATAAAAAATATAAAAATTGAATCAAAAAGTTATGGCTGTTAATTTAAAAATTCTGCCTAAATCAAAAGTTTTTCCAATTCCTGGAATTGAGATTGGTGTAACTGCGACTGGTATTAAAAAATCTAATCAATATGATTTAGTGCTTTTTGTTTTTTCACCGGCTACAAGTGTAGCCGGTGTGCTAACACGTAATAAATTTCGTGCCGCTCCGATACAGATTTGTGAGAAAAATTTATTGGGTAATCATTATATTAGAGCTTTAGTAATTAATAGCGGAAATGCTAATTCTGGTACTGGATCTCAAGGTTTAGAAAATGCAAAGATTGTTTGTACAGAATTAAGTAAACTAATAAATGTATCAATGCAACAGATTTTACCTTTTTCTACAGGAGTAATTTTAGAACCATTACCTTTATCTAATTTATTAATTGGTCTACCTGAAGCATTAAAGAATTTAAATGTTAACCAATGGCATGAAGCTGCTTACGGTATTATGACAACTGATACAGTACCCAAAATTGTTTCAAATAGAATTTATATTGATGGAAAACCAGTCAATTTTACTGGGATTAGTAAAGGGTCTGGTATGATATGTCCTAATATGGCAACTATGTTAGGATTTTTAGGTACTGATATAGGTATTGATCAATCCTTGTTACGTGAAATGATCAATGAGATTGCAGATGTGTCATTCAACCGAATTACTATAGATGGTGATACTTCAACTAATGATTCTTTTGTTCTTGTTGCAACAGGCAAATCGGGTATTAATATTAAATCTAAATCTGATAAAAATTATTCCATTTTATATTCTACATTAGCAAGTTTAGCATTGGAACTAGCAAAAAAAATTGTTAGAGATGGAGAGGGTGCTACAAAATTTATAACCATTCATGTTGAAGAAGCATTTAATAATAGAGAAGCGCTGAATATAGCATATTCAGTTGCACATTCTCCGTTAGTTAAGACAGCATTCTATGCTTCAGATCCTAATTTAGGACGGATTTTAGTAGCTATTGGAAATGCTGATGTTTCTAATTTAGAAAAAAATAAAATAAGGATTTGGCTTGATAATAAACTTATTGTATCTAATGGAACAAGAAATTCCGATTTTCAAGAAAAAGATTTAAAAAATATTATGCAGCAATCGGAGATTGCAATTCGAATTGCGCTTGGTAGAGGTATGGTCTCAGAAAAAATTTATACATGTGATTTATCACATCAATATATATCAATTAATGCTAATTATCGTTCTTAATACCAGTCAGTGATTTAATAAATAACGTTTAATAAATAACTTAAATAGATTTAATTTTTTATGATTTATAAGAGAATAAAACATATTTTGAAACAATTAGAGGCATGGCTGCCAGATATTCCTTCAGATATAAAATGGGATTCTTATGCTTATAGATGGAAAAGATATAATAATTTACAGGGTCGATTAATCCCTATAGATCGCATTTCTTTTATAAATCCAGAAGATTTGCAGAATATTGATAATCAGAAAATAATTATTGATCGTAATACAAGGCAATTTATTCAGGGAAAGCCTGCTAATAATATACTTATGACAGGAGCTAGAGGTACTGGAAAAAGTTCGTTGGTTAGATCTATGTTGACGAATTATTGTAATCATGGATTAAGGATCATTGAAGTATTTAAATCAGATCTTGGAGATTTGCCTGAGATTGTTGAAATTATTGCTCATAGACCAGAAAGATATATTATTTTTTGTGATGATCTTTCTTTTCAAAAAGAAGAAACTGACTATAGAAAATTTAAGTCCATTCTAGATGGATCGATTTTTACAAAAAGCGACAATGTTCTGATTTATGCAACATCAAATCGACGTCATCTTATTCCAGAATATTATAGTGATAATATTTCTAATCAACTAAATGAAGAAATTCACTTCAATGAAAGTTCTGAAGAGAAAGTATCTTTATCTGATCGTTTCGGTCTATGGATATCATTTTATCCCTTTGGTAAGGATGCTTATTTAAATATTGTTGAATATTGGCTAAGAAAACTAGGTTATTCTTCAAATAATATTGATATTATTTATAGTGAATCTTTACAATGGGCTCTAAAAAGAGGATCAATGTCTGGAAGAATTGCATACCAATTTGCGTTGGATTGGATAGCACGTTCGAATTAAGATCGATATATTTTCTATGTTTTACTATAAATCACAGTAAAAAAATAAGAATGATCAATAAAATTTTTTATTAAATAAAATTAATTTATGATTGTAACTTCGTTTACAATTGAAAATAAGAGAATTCGATACCTAATTTAGATATGTTATATTGCATTTCAATTTTATTAAATAAATTCAAAATAAATTATTTAATAAAAATATAGATGAAGAATTATGCTAAAAGGCAAATTAAATTTTTAAAAAACCTATAATGTACGAGATAAGTTCTATTGGTTTCCCTCATTAGAATTAAATGTTTTTCTCATTCGTTTAAAATAAATAAAACATCATCTAATGAGTTAAAACTTATTTTAAAGAAAGGATTTAAGAGAAATAATAAGAATTATCGATCAAAAATATGTAAGAATCTTAATAAATAGGATACATCCATATATATGATTGATGATATCTACATGAAATTTTCTGATGCAAAAAATTTTAAAGAAAAACTAAATGTTCTCAAGAATGTCCTGTTAGATATAACCAAACATAATTTCATTAATATTATACATATAGTTCATGATTTAAATTTAGATCTTGCTATATTAGATCTTGTATTAGTAACAAAAAACATATCCAACACCTATTGGAATAGGCTAGAAAAATATAGGAGGTCAATTAATATAAATTATAGAAATAGCAAAAAATTTGGAGCGCATGGTATTGCTGAAATAAGATAGAATTAATGAAATGAAAGAATTAATTTAGAATTACACATGATTTTCTTGAAATCTGTCTTAAAAAATAATAAATAAATCTAATGAAATGATTTTATACAGGATAATAGATTTTTGATTTTTTTTAGTTTCTTATTAAAGATAATATCAATTTTAATCCCCTTTTATTAATCTCCTGTTATGTTTATCAACTGGAATTAACTCAAAATAAAATCTATATAATATTTTCATATTTCTATTCTTTTCATATTTCTATTCTGATTAATATTATTACTTTATCGAGTAATTTTAATTGCTTTTGAATAGCAAACTTCAATTTTCTAGAACTTATAATATTCGTTGTTTATTTCATATATAGCAAAATAAATAATCTTTTTATCTTTAAAATCTTAATTTCTAACAAAGATTATTTTTCAAAGCTTCTTATTGGAATTGGAAAATATAAAAATTATAAAATAATACGATCTACCTTAGGTGCTAGCAGAACTGAAAATTATCACGATGATAGTACGTTGTATGGATTTTAATAGCAATACTGATAAATTGAATTCTACTTGATTATCTATCCAGATCTAAATTTACATTACTTTCTAATAACAGTTAATCTTATAGTTTCAAAGAAGCTATAAGATTAACTGCAGTTTGCTAGAGAATTGCTTGATGGAAATAATCTGATGAAATTAGAAGTTTTAAGTGATAAAAATTAGAAGTTTTAAGTGATAAAAGTACTTTATTTTCAAAATATGCTAGAAAAGTTGAAATTTACTGAATTTTTAGTTAAAGATGAGTTTAAAGTGATAACCTATTCAGTAGGCATGCTAGAAAATATATAATTGAGTGTTATATGCCAATGGACTCTTTAATTAGTTTGGAACAGGAATATGAAATGTATGGAATTTATAATTAATTCTTATAAACATTAAGATTCCTATCATAGTTGATGCTGGTATTAATGATCCATTTTGATGCATTATTTGCAATGTAATTAGATTGTAATGATATATTCGTAAATACAACTATAGAAAATTTTATAATCCTATTTGAATGGATAGTACCATTAAAAAGTCAGTAGAATCAGATCACGATGCATTTGAGCAGATTATATACCAAAAAATCCTATGACAAACATAGTTCTCCAGATACAGAAATGCTTATAAGAAGAAAAAATTTTTAAATTGTATTTTATATTTTATTTTTATCTAAATTAATTTATGACAAAAATATTTTAAACATTATGGATATAGCTAGTATTGATTTAATTGGTGATGCAAGAACATTAGCAGATGTTAAAATAATCAGTGTTATAGTTTTGCAATAATTACAGATTTAACTGTATAGAATACTTATGGTTTTTAAAATTAATTCCATATCTATAAATTTTGTAAATAAACATTATATATCATCTGATAATATTGAAATTTGTACTATAAAAATAGGAATCTTGGAAAGAACAGATATTATTCTGACTCAGATATTGTTATGACCGTATCGGAAAAATAAATAAATTACATCCTAGATATAATAGATCCCGTAATGATAATTTAAAATAATTCCCGCATTTATTAAAATTCAATTTAATAGTATCCTTAACGGTATTTATTCTTCTATTAGGAACTAATAGTAACTTTTAATTTATTAGAGACAGTCTTAATTCTTGAGAAAGTTCTTGCTATATCTATAATATTACAGAACGTTTACATAGAAAATAGCTCATTTAGAAAATATAGATTTAAGATTCCTAAAGTAAGAATAAATACATCTAATACTCATACATGTTACACTTTATCTGCTGCGCTAACAGATTTAACTCCAAGAATTTTAGATATTTCTAATGCAAGATATCATTTAAATTCATGTTTAATTAATCTATTTATCATTCAATGAAAATTAAAGTTAGAAATGACAATGGGTTTCTATCTCATTTTTATAATGGATTATATAACCATCTTATATTCTTATAAAGAAATTTAAAATTAACTGTCTTATTAAATTAATTAAATTCAATAACATTATGAATACCGAAACATTTGATTTTGAACAAGCTCGTTCTAATATGATTAAGAATCAAATTCGTCCATGGCATGTTTTAAATGAAGAAGTTTTAAATACTATGTTTTTAGTTCATCGAGAATTATTCGTTCCTATTAAAATGCGTAATCTAGCTTTTTCAGATTTGGAATTACCATTAGAAATTGATAAAAAAAATCCACAAAATATGCTTTTCCCAAAATTAGAAGCTCGCTTAATGCAAGAATTATCATTAACAAAATCAGATTCAGTTCTGGAAATCGGTACAGGATCTGGTTACCAATCAGCATTGATGTCGAAACTTTCACAGCGTGTAACTTCTATTGAGATAAATCCAATATTAGCTAATTTCGCAAAAAAAAATTTAGAAAAAAATAATATCAAAAATGTTCAAATTGAAATTGGCGATGCTAGTAATTATTGGAGCAATAAATTATATAATGCAATATTATTAACAGGTTCACTACCAGTAATACCTAAAAATATTAAAAAACAACTATGTTTTGGTGGACGAATGGTAGCAATAATAGGAAATTGGCCAATTATGACCGCACTTCGTATTACTCGAGATGCCACAAATATTTTTAAAACCGAGATGCTTTTTGAGACATTGATTAAACCATTACAAGGAAATTTCATATCTAATTTTGATCTATTTCACTAAATTCCATAATTTTTATTTTAAAGATTTTACTAAAATTAAAACTAAATTTTGATTTAATAATTTTTTTCTAGGTATTGAAAATATTATCTTTATTAAGATCTAAAACTTGAATAATAAAATCAAATAATACTTAAATTAATAAATTTTATCTCAGTAGATATAATCTATTCTGTTAACATATCATTAAAGATATAAGATAAAAGTTAGACAATCTATTTTTCTATAATAAGTACAAAATTAGTATTATGATAATTTTTATATTTGTAAATTCGTAAGAGTAATAAAGAATTTTTTAGTCATATTAAGAAAAGATGGTCATCATAACTACGATACTAATAATCCAAATTAATATTATGATAAAACGATTAGATTGTTCATTTATTAGATATAATTTCTTTACTTCTTTTAATAGAAAGAATGTTAAATCTGGTCGATTTAAATTACTATAAATTAAGCGGGGTAGTGTAGGTAATGATTGTGGCCATTGAGTTGCTTCTTTAATTAAAGATTGACAAAAACCTTTCCATCCGATTCTTTCTTGCATCCAATTTTCAAGATAAGGTTTTGCTGTTTTCCAAAGATCAAGATCTGGATCTAATTGACGTCCTAATCCTTCTACATTTAATAATGTCTTTTGTAGTAAGATTAGCTGTGGTTGAATTTCAATATTAAAACTGCGTGATATTTGAAATAATCGTAACAAAATATGACCTAATGATATTTTTGATAAGGAACGATCAAAATACGGTTCGCAAACAGAACGTATAGCTCCTTCTAGTTCTTCTTCTCTAGTATTAGATGGAGCCCATCCAGATTCAATATGAAGTTGGGCAACACGACGGTAATCACGATGAAAAAATGCAAGAAAGTTTTGTGCTAGATAATTTTTATCAAATGTTGATAAAGAACCAATAATACCAAAATCTAAAGCAATATACTGTCCAAAGGTTCTAGGATTATTTGAAATATAAATATTTCCAGGATGCATATCCGCATGAAAGAAACCATCTGAAAAGACCTGTGTAAAGAAAATTTCAACACCCATCTGTGCTAGAATTTTAGTATTAATGCCTGTATTACATAATTTTTTAATTTGTCCAACTGGGATACCATGCATGCGTTCCATAGTAAAAACATTACTTCGGGTATATTCCCATATTACCTCTGGTATAATCAGCATATTTTCCCGCCCACTTCCATTACCAAAATTTCGGCGAAACTGACTACAATTTGCTGCTTCTTTCATCAAATCAAGCTCATTGTGTAAATATTTATCAAATTCAGATACTACCTCGCATGGTCTTAATCGACGTATATTTGAACCGAATAATTCAATTATTCGTGCAATCATACGCAATAGAGCAATATCTTTTTCAATAATATTTAACATTCCCGGCCTTAAGACTTTAACAGCTACTTCACGTCCATCATGTAATACCGCAAAATGCACCTGCGAAATTGATGCTGATGCAACCGGTTTCAAATCAAAACTCAAGAATAGATGATCAGTTTTTTTTCCTAGAGATTCTTCAATACATTTTACTGACTGTTCTGATGGAAATGGCGGTACTTGATCTTGAAGTAAAGTAAGTTCATCAATAATATCTTCTGGTATTAAATCTCGTCGTGTTGATAAAACTTGACCAAATTTTATAAAAACTGGACCTAACGTTTCTAATGCAAGTCGGAGCCGTTTCCCTCGTTGAATACTTGAATACGATCCAAGTCGAAATAATCTTAAAATATATGTAGTATATGGATTATTAGATTTAGATAGTAGTAAATCATCTAATCTATACCAAAAGGCGATAAAAATAATACGCACCATATGAAAAAATGTAATCATGGTTTTGAGTTCTCATACCAATTAAAACAAAAATGTTTAATGTAAAATTTTCTCAGTTTTCCTTAAAAAATATAACTTATGATTAATTATTTAACAATTAACTAATTTGGATATAATCCTCTAGTTAGAATCTATCTAAATAAAATACTAAATATTTCCTTTCAATTTTCGATTAAATATTATTTAGGTTTTAGTTAAGTATAGATAGTTGGAGATGATTAAAGATAAATTCTTTTAAGAAATTTATTAATTTGGAGTTGGACGAAATCCTTCATGTAAGGCGACAATACCTGATGTTAAATTAAAATATCGTACTTGTCTTAATCCTGCATTGAGCATCATTTTTACTAAGGTTTTTTGATCAGGTTGTACCCGAATTGATTCAACAAGATATCGATAACTTAATTCATCACCACCAGCTTTCTTAGCTAACCATGGAAGAATATTAAATGAATACCAATCATAAATTTGCTTTAATGATTTGTTTACTTTCGAAAATTCTAAGATTAATATCTTACCGCCAGGTTTTAAAACTCTAGTTAATTCCAAAAGAGCTAATTCCTTATGAGTCATATTACGCAATCCAAAAGCTAAACTAATTCGATCAAAGTATCCAGTTGGAAATGGCAAAGATTCAGCATTGCAAACAACAATTGGTGTGATAATACCAATATCAATCAGCCGATCACGTCCGACTTTTATCATTGAATCGTTAGTATCGGCTAACCAAACTTCACCTGATGAACCAACACGATTAACAAATAATTTAGTTAGGTCTCCTGTACCACCAGCTATGTCTAATATTTTCATTCCAATTTTTGCTGAAGCACGACTAATAACAAAGGTTTTCCAAAATCGATGCAAACCAAAAGATATTAAATCATTTATAACGTCATATTTTGAAGCAACTGAATGAAATATTTCAGAAACTTTACGTGTTTTATCTTCTTCCGAGATGGTTTGGAAACCAAAGTCGGTTTTTTTAAGTGAATTTTTTGAGAATTGCGACTCGTGCTTATAAGTATTCATAATAAAACCTAATCTTAATAGTGAAATTACTTCAAATATTATCGTTATAACCAAAACTTTTAAAATCCATCCATATTGCAATTATTAATTCAGTCTTTCATGAACAATAATTAAAGAAAATAAATAATAGTATTTCCAATACTTGGAAAGTATCCGATACTAATAATATTAAAGTCAGAATAAATCTTTAATTTCTAATAAACATGTACTAATTTTCAAATTGATATTAAAATTTGTTTATTTTTCATTCTAATCAATACTATATATTGAATATATAGTATTTAAACGATACTATATAGCATCTATTAAATAAAAATAGAAAGTAATCAAAAAGATATATAAAAATTATGTAATCAAAAGATGGGTGAAGCTAGTTTGATTTATAGAGAGGGTTCAATGTGACTCAGGTTATTTTATTCGAAAATATACATTCTAGCACTCATGATTTTTTTAAATCAGCAGGTTATTCTGATATTACTAGTTATCCTGATGTCTTAAGTCAGGATAAATTAAAACTAGTTTTAAATAAAGTCGAAATCATTGGAATACGTTCTCAAAGTAAACTTGATAATCAGTTAATTAAAAAATTAAGTAACTTAATTGCAATTGGGTGTTTTTGTATTGGTACAAACCAAGTAGATCTTAATAAGAGTATGTATCATGGTATCCCAGTATTTAATGCACCATTTTCTAATACCCGATCAGTAGCTGAAATGGTTCTTGGAGAAATTATCTTACTTTTACGTAGAATTCCAGAAAAAAATAATAGAATTCATCAAGGATATTGGGATAAAACTTCAATTGGTTCTTATGAAACTCGTGGTAAAACATTAGGAATTGTCGGTTATGGTAATATTGGTTCGCAAGTTAGTATCTTGTCTGAAAGTTTAGGTATGAATGTTATTTATTATGATATTGAGACTAAATTACCATTGGGAAACGCTAAACCAGTAACATCATTACAAAAATTACTTGAACGATCAGATGTAGTGACATTACATGTACCCGAAAATAAATCTACAAAGAATTTAATCAACTCTAAAACACTGATGTATATGAAGTATGGAGCTATTATAATTAATGCTTCACGTGGCACAGTTATAGATATTCCTGCTTTATATCAAGCTTTAAAGCAGGAATATCTAAGTGGTGCTGCATTAGATGTCTTTCCTAATGAACCTCAAAGTCAGAATGAATCTTTAAATAGCTTATTAATTGGATTGCCTAACATAATTTTGACACCACATATTGGTGGTAGCACACAAGAATCTCAAAAAAATATCGGTCGTGAAGTTTCTGAAAAACTTATACGTTTTATAAAAACAGGATCAACAAAGGGATCGGTTAATTTTCCAGAAATACCTCATCTAGAATTTCATGGAAAAACACGTATACTTCATATACATCATAATTTACCGGGTTCATTAGGAACTTTGACTAATTTATTAGCTTCATATGATTTAAATATTATTAGTCAAAGTCTACAAACCAAAGAAAAATTGGGATATGTTATTACAGATATTGATAAACCTATTAGAAATGAAGTCATAAAATCTATTCAAGCACTACCTACAACGATACGTTGTAGGGAGATATTAAATCCATAATTTTCACACTAAAATAGATAATATATTTTAGTGTGAAAATTTTAGTGATTATTTGATCGAACTCAAACAATAAAATTAAGAAATACGAAATATTTTTATTATCACTATTTAGTTTTAATCTCAACATTAATTAGATTGATCCTAACCTGTATATTAATAAGGTACTTCGCCAACTAGGAAATTTTCGTATCTCACCTGATGAATTAAAAGTAGCTCTTTCTAATATTTTTAGATTTAAAATACGTATCAATTTTTCGAAATCTTTCAGAGTGCACAAGTGGATATTTGGAGAATTATACCATTGATATGGCATTTGTTTGGTAACTGGCATTCTACCATTTAAAATCATTAATCCATGTAACCAATAACCAAAATTGGGAAATGATACGATGCAAAAATTTGCTACTCTTATCATTTCAAGTAAAATTTGTTCTATATTATATATAGATTGTAAAGTTTGAGAAAGTACGACTGTATCGAATTGTTTATTATCAAATAATGCTAAACCTTCTTCAATATTCTTTTGTATAATATCAACTCCATTATTAATACAATTGATGACACAATCATTATCAATTTCTAATCCAGTACACTGAGCTTTAAGATTTTTCCTTAGGTGAACTAATAATTCACCGTTACCACAACCCAAATCTAAAACTGAACTTTTTGGCTTAATCCAATTAGCAATTCGAGTTAAATCAGGTCTTAATATCATAAGCCAACCATATAAAAATATAAAATACTTCTAGGAAATATTTTTTCTAACCTAATATCAATCTATAGATAATTCATAAGCAATTCTATTAAAATAACCACGAATAACCGCATGATATTGTGGATCACTTAATAAAAAAGCATCGTGTCCATATGGTGCATCTAATTCAACATATGTTACTAAATTACCATTCTTTAATAAGGCGCGAACAATTTCAAGTGAACGTTTTGGTGGAAATCGCCAATCTCCTGAAAAGGAAGCAAGAAGAAATTTAGCCTTAGCAGGTAGTAGAGCTAATCCTAAATCCCCACCCGTTTTTCGAGCTGGGTCAAAATAATCTAATGCTCTCGTATTTAATAAATAGGTATTAGCATCAAAATAGCGACTAAATTTTTCACCTTGATACCTTAGATAAGATTCTACCTGAAATTCTACATCATAATCATAACGATAAGAGCTATTCTCTTTATGATTACATTGAGTACGTCCGAATTTATTAGCCATATCTTCATCAGAAAGATAAGTGATATGTGCAATCATACGTGCAACTGCAAGTCCCTTACTTGGTGCAATATTCTTTTCATAATAATTTCCATCACAAAAATTAGGATCAGAAATAATTGCACGCCTTGCTACTTCATTAAATCCAATATTTTGAGCTGATAAACGCGGAGTAATTGCAATTGCAATACAGTGAAGTAAACGTTCTGGATATATAATTGCCCAACTTAATGCTTGCATACCGCCTAAAGATCCGCCGATAATAGCAGCAAAACATTTAATATTAAAATAATCAGCTACTCTAGATTGAGTATAAACCCAATCTTCAATAACTAAAACAGGGAAATTAGCTCCCCATGCACAACCTGTATCAGGATTTAAACTAGCTGGTCCAGTTGATCCAAAACAAGATCCTAAATTGTTAATTCCAATAACAAAAAACTTATTTGTATCTATAGGCTTCCCAGGTCCGACCATATTATCCCACCATCCAACATGATTTGGATCATCGCTAGAAATTCCAGCAATATGATGTGAAGCATTTAATGCATGACAAACTAATACAGCATTGTTACGTTCATTGTTTAAAACACCATATGTTTCAACAACCAATTCATAATATGGCAAGCGTGAACCACTTATTAATAGTAAAGGCTCATTGAAACGAATTAAGAATGGGGTGACAATTCCAACAGAATCAGATCTGATTGAATCCACAAAGTAAGTCCTGCAAAGATTATTTATCGTATAAAAGGTTAAAAAAATATACAAAGAACGAACTATTTATGCATGATACATCATAGTCATAAAATCTTATATGAAATAAATTAATGAGTAATCCTAAAAAAATTTTAAAGGGCTTATTTTACTGCATTGCTTCATGAATCATGTTTCCAAAATTAAATTTTAAAGATTGAAATAAATTAATAACATATTGTACTATGAAATATATAGGCTATTTATCTATACTTTATAAAAAATGATATTCATCTTAACTCTTAATATATCTTATGTTGGCTTATTTTGGAAAAACTTTTCTTAGTTTCAAATTTGAAAGATCAATTAAGATAATTAACAGTTCGCGCCTAGCAGGAATTGAACCTGCATCAAAAGCTTCGGAGGCTATTATTCTATCCAATTGAACTATAGGCACAGAAATAACATTCGCAAATTGATTCAAAAATTGTTAAATTGTAATTATGAATTAATAAATAATTAACTGTTAAATGTAGATTGTCGAAAGAAACTAAATTTACATAATAACATATAGGAAAAACTTTTGCATATACTTATATACGATTGATTCCTAAGTTTTTATATAGTTATTTGATGTCAGACGCACTTAAGTTTGCACATTTATTTTATGCGTAAAAATCCAAATTTTAATATTATGAAAATTTATGATTAAAATTTTCAAGTATTTTCAGTTTGAATTACATTAATATTTTTGATGCGTATTTTAATGATAATTATATTTTTAAATGTGGTAAATACCGAGTTAAAAATTAATATGAATCTTTCTACATTCCAGAATGATATGATTTATAATCTTATTTTACCAATTACTAACTTTGAATTCAATGAGAATAGTTTATCTTAATTTTCTAAAATAGGATGAAAAGTTTTCCAAATATTTGTTCAATTTGTCAAGTAACAGAATTCACAAGTGAAAAAATTGATGATTATGAAGCTTGTTCTCATACTCTAAAAGGGATATGAAAAACTTTTTAACTCTGAATTAAATGGAAAAACAGTATTCCAGCAAAAGATGACAATGATAACTTAAGTAATGATGAAATCAAATGTATGGTAGTTTGCATTGCAAATAATTCTAGAGGTCTCTTACCTGAATCTAACATTTCACAATAGTTTTAAATTTTAATTTTTTTAAAAAAAATCTTACTTTTCGATTTCTAATATAATTCTTAATATGTTATTGTAGCTTGATTAATTGATATATAAATTGAATGAACCTTGCAATGAGTTTGCATTGAAAGATTATTTCAATAATGAAATACTGATAATTAATCTGCTTCAGATAAAACTAAATTTTTAGGAATGTCTAATTTATCAAATATTGAAAATAATATTTTAATTAAGTAATTCTATTTTTATAATTTCAGAGATTTTAATGTATTCTTCTATGCGCAGTATTCAGCCAGAATTTCTTTCAACAGTCTTTAAGAAGCGTCCTATATCTAATCACAAAGGTAATCATGGTACAGTTTGCATTCTTGGTGGTAGTCCTGGAATGCTTGGATCCTGTATATTAGCTGCTCGCGCAGCTTTAAAGTTAGGGGTGGGTAAAGTTTTGATTGGTTTGGCACAGGAAAAAATATCATTAGATTGTGATCTAAATCAACCTGAATTAATGATACATAATGCAATGTATTGGTTAATGTCAGATATTAAAGTTAATAGTTGGGTAGTTGGATGTGGATTAGCAAAAACAGATTTATCTATGATACTTCTGGATTACTTAATTCAATATAGAGAACAAAAAAATCCGATTGTATTAGATGCCGGCGGATTAAATTTACTAGCTAAAGGTTATATAAAATTTGGAATGATTAAAAAGATACATAATCTCATTCTAACTCCACATTTAGGAGAAGCTAGTTATTTATTGAATTGTAATATTCAAGACATTCAGTTTGATACTCGCAATGCTATCCTAGAGATCTCTAAGCATTACAATAATGCTTGGGTTGTCTTAAAAGGACCAACCACCTTAATTTGTCGACCAGATGGTTTAGTATTATATAATACTACTGGGAATGTTAGTCTTGCTACATCAGGTACAGGTGATGTGCTATCTGGTATGATAGGAAGCCTGATAGCACAAGGTATTGAATTGGAAAAAGCCATAGCTGGTGCTGTTTGGCTACATGGCTCTGCTGCAGATCTACTAGTAAATCGTGGAATTGGTCCGATTGGATTAACTGCTAGTGATTTGATTAACACTGCTCGTGAAATACGAAATACCTATATTAATAAATTAGATAATTAAATGCTACAATTTAGTTAATAAATTAATTTTCTTAATTAAGATTCTATTAGATTCATTAAAAATACATTGCTATTTTTCTATTTGATTACTATATGTTTAAAACTGAACTATATGTTTAAAACTGATCTTGTTGATTTATAGATTCTCTAAATTTCTATTGGATCAACTTCTATTCTCCAACGAACATTATATTGTTTAGCAAGTTCTGGTAAATATATTTTCCAGATTTTCAGAAAATTTTGTAGAGTCATACGATTTAAGCTCTCAATTAGAATTTGAGCACGTTCAATATTAGCAATTCGCACTATACGTAATGGTATAGGATCATAACAAGTTATTTTTGATATATCTATAAATTCTAATTGCTTGTTATTTGTCAAGATAGATCGAGCTCTTTCTAGAAAGGTAATTGCTTTATCAAGTTTGAAAGATTCTGCTGTTAACAAAGCTTGGTATGAATATGGAGGTAATTTTGCAACTTTCCGATCCTTAAGTGTATAAGATGCAAATCCATTATAATCGTGATGTAATAAAGCTTGGTACACTACATGATTAGAATGGTTTGTTTGAATTATTACTTCACTATTTTTTAAATGACGACCTGCTCTGCCTGAAACTTGCATAAGCTGTGAAAACAAACGTTCCTGTCCACGAAAATCTTGCGTAAATAGCAAAGCATCTGAATTTATCACTCCAACTAAACTTAATCGAGAAAAATCATGTCCTTTTGATATCATTTGTGTGCCTACTAAAATATCTACTTTACCTGTATGTACAGAATTCAATAAATTTTGTGCACTTCCTTTAAAACGAGTACTGTCTGAATCAATACGTATAATGTTTGCTCCAGGAAAAATTTTTTCTAGACTTTCTTCAAGACGTTGAGTACCATATCCAATAGGTTTTAAATGTTCATTTAAACAGTTCGGACATTTTCTAGGCGCTGTTATTTGATAACCGCAATGATGGCAACGTAAGCAATGAAATTTGGTCTCAATATTTTGATGCAATACAGTAAAGACTGTACAACGTGAACAATGACTAATCCAACCACAAGAAAAGCAATGTAAAACAGGAGCATAGCCACGTCTGTTTAGGAACAATAAAGATTGTTCACCCGACTTCAAGCGTTGTGAAATTGCATTGATTAACTGATTTGTCAAGCCATTATGTATTGACATATGATGTGTACTTATTAAACGTATTTTTGGAAAATTTCTATTTTTAATACGCTTAGCTAAACTTAAACGTAAATAACGTCCTGTTTTAGTATGAAACCATGTTTCAATTGATGGAGTTGCTGATCCTAATATCACCGGAATATCTAAATAATTTGCACGCCATATTGCTAAATCACGAGCCGAATAACGAAATCTATCTTGCTGCTTATACGATATATCATGTTCTTCGTCAATTATAATTAAACCTAGTCTAGATAATGGTAAAAAAATCGCCATTCGCGTACCAAGAAATATATGAGGCTCTTCATATTGTGCATATTTCCATGCTTGGATCATCTGGTTATTAGTTAAACCACTATGCATAAGAATTACTAAATTTGATCCCCATTTTTTCTTAAAGCGAGATTTTAAAACAATTTCTAATTGAATTAGCAAACTGATTTCTGGTACTAATAAAAGTACTTGAGTGCCTTGCATTAGCGCATGTTCTGCAATTTGCATATATACTTCTGTTTTTCCACTACCCGTTACACCGTGTAACAATATGGTTTTAAACTTTTTCAATGCAATAATCGTATCTACTGCAGTTTTTTGTTCTGAGTTCAGTATTGGATGATTAGTATTTCCATTACTTGTTATTTGACGAGATATATGTTTATTAGAACTTTTATTCTGACAAGATTTAATTTTTCGTAATAATTTAGGCAAAACAGATATAAAAACTTTTCCTAAAGAATATTGATAATAATCAGATGCAAAATGTATCAAATTTAACCAATCTTTTTTAAAAGCTGGAAAATCATCTAAAACGATCTCTATTTGTCTCACCTTATTTGGATCAATAGAAGGATGATCTAGCTTATTAACTATAATTCCGATTAACTTTCTATTACCGAATGGAACAATTACTCTCAATCCTATATTGATAGGAAAAAAACTTTGATAATCAAATAGTCTAGAATTCGGAATATCTAAAGCTACTTGGAACCAATAGCGAGAAGGTATAGATGGAGAGAAATTTATAGTTTTATTATTCACTAATTCATAATAAAAAGATCAAAATAGAACAAATTTTTACAAATATAAAATATAGGATTCCTAAAAAGGATTTCTTAAAAAATTCAAATCAAGATAAATATGATCTTAAGTTATAGACTTCATCTGTTAATTCATAGACTAAGTTCAATGAAAAAAATTAAAAATATCATAATTAAGATTCGAGAACATTTTTCTATTTCAGATCAGTTTTATCTTCAATAAAATTAGTCTGAAGAATTATCACTAGATAAAATTTCTGTTTCGTGATTACCCTACAATTTCATAAAATTTTTAACGAGACTCTTATCTAAAAAGATTTAATAACATAATCTAGAATAATGTATGCATTTTTATATAACAATATTTCCTAATTATTTGATCTATTTATTTTCGAAAATAATTGAAAAATTCATTTTCAGGATTTTTTTATTTCTTCATTATCCCATAGTTTTTTATAACTTAATAACAATCTTATAATTTATAAATTATATATAATGAATTTATTCAATAATTTTTGAAATATTCAATAATAAACTTAAGTATGAATGAATTATAGATTTATTTAAAATAATTGCTTATTACCACAATTTTTACTATATTATCAGAGATAGATCAAAGATTAATGATTCAAATATATTATTTATAGATTCTCTAATGATTTTAACTATTTCCTGTTTTATAAAACAGTCTAATTCATTTATATTTCTTTCAGATTTCTTAATCTGATTTCTATCACATATTATATTTAGAATTTCTGAATAATTTCTATCGAGAAAATTTTAATTTTATTCTATTGTATTTGATATTCGAATTCATAATGTATTTAATACATATAATGAATAATTTTTATAAATTGCAATCTTTCAAGTATAGCCAGAATCTATATTTACTAAAATTAATATCAACTTAACTTTATATTTAAAAAAATATAAAAGTAACTTGGAAAGTTTAATAACTAATATTTTTTCGAACAAATTTTCTTGCAGCGTTTATCTGTGCAGTTAGAATGGCTAATTCAGCTTCAATAATTGCAATATCTGATTTACTTTGAGTATTGTTCAATGCATATTTCATCTTTTTATGCGCAATAATAATTTCAGATTCATCTAAATCTCTTTCATGAATTGTTGTATCTGATAATACAGTCACATTAGTTTGTTTTATTTCTAAAATTCCTCCCATTATAAAAATATTTTCTTCATTATCGTTAATATGAATAATTTTTATTATTCCAGGCCTAATATTTGAAATTAATGGAATATGTCCAGGCAAAATACCTAAATCTCCTAATTCACCAGGCAAAACAACAAATTTTATTTTTTTAGAAAACACTACTCTTTTTATACTAATTATATCTAAATTTAAATTTTTCATTCTATATTTTATAGATTTTTTGATTTCTGAATAACTTCATCAATAGAACCGACCATATAAAATGCTTGTTCTGGTAAATCATCACAATTTCCATTGATAATCATTTTAAAACTATGAATTGTTTCAGATAAGGACACATATCTACCATTTGAACCAGTAAAAACTTCTGCAACATGAAATGGTTGCGATAAAAATCGCTGAATTTTACGAGCACGAGAAACTATCTTCTTATCCTCTTGTGATAATTCATCCATACCAAGAATAGCAATAATATCACGGAGTTCTTTATAACGTTGCAGAGTTTTTTGTACATTTTTTGCTATATTATAATGTTCTAGACCGATAATTTGCGGATCTAATAATCGACTTGATGAATCAAGTGGATCAATAGTTGGGTAAATACCAAGAGATGCAATATCGCGTGATAATACTATAATTGAATCCAAGTGTTGAAATATAGTTGCTGGTGCAGGATCAGTTAAATCATCAGCAGGAATATATATGGCTTGAATAGAAGTAATTGAACCAGTCTTAGTAGATGCAATGCGTTCTTGTAACTTTCCCATTTCTTCAGCTAATGTCGGTTGATAACCAACGGATGAAGGCATCCGGCCTAACAAGGCCGATACCTCCATGCCTGCTAAAGTATATCGGTATATATTATCTATAAAAAACAATACATCAAGACCTTCATCACGAAATTTTTCTGCTACTGTTAGACCAGTTAATCCTACACGAAGACGATTTCCAGGAGGTTCATTCATTTGTCCAAATATCATAGAAACTTTGTCTAATACATTGGATTCTTTCATTTCATTAAAAAAATCATTACCCTCTCGAGTACGCTCACCAATACCAGTAAATACAGATAAACCACCATGTTTTTTTGCAATATTATTAATCAATTCCATCATATTGACAGTTTTACCTACACCAGCGCCACCAAATAGACCGACTTTGCCTCCCTTTGAAAATGGACAAATTAAATCAATAGCCTTAATACCAGTTTCTAAAAGTTCAAAAGAATTTGAAAGCTCATCAAAACGAGGAGCAGCTTGATGAATAAAATGTCTTTCTTCATATTTAATAGGTCCATTTCCATCAATAGGTTGACCAAGAACATTCATAATTCGACCTAAAGTTCCAAAACCAACAGGTACTGAAATCGGATTTTTTGTACTCGATACTCTCATTCCACGCGATAATCCTTCACTAGGACCAAGTGCGATAGTACGGACGATCCCATCGCCTAATTGTTGCTGTACTTCTAATACTAGATTCTTCTGAGTGATCAATGGTTTTTCATCAATCAAAATGACTGCTTCATAAATCTTTGGTATTTCATTACGAGAAAATTGAATATCAACTACAGCACCGATACATTGAACAATAATTCCATCACTCATATCGATTCCTTTCTTAATAATATTTACTTAGGAAATAATTTATTCAAATAGAAATAGTTCCTCCAACAATTTCTGAAATTTCCTTAGTAATAAGTGATTGACGAGTTTTATTGTAAATTTTTTGCAAATCTTGAATAGATTCTTTAGCATTCTCTGATGCTGCTTGCATTGCAAGCAGCCGAGCAGATTGTTCCGATGCCATATTTTCAGTTATTGCTTGATATAAAAGACTATCAATATAATGAGATAACAAATTATCAATAATAGCTTTAATATTAGGTTCAAAAGAATAGTTTAAATTGCAATACAGACTACTATACTTAGAAATATGATCTGAATTCTGTAATTCAGGATAGTTTAAGCTTGGTACTATAGGTAATAATTTTAAAAAAACTGGTTTCTGATTTATATTATTAATAAAATGAGAATTAGCAATATACAATGCATCAATTTGACCTTTAATATAAGAATCTAACTGTATTTTCATTGCATCTGATAAACGACGGATATCTGGTTGATCTCCCAGATTTACTTCTTGAGAAACTAAATTACTATTAATATGTTTTAGTAATTTAAAACCTTTATTTCCAAATGCTGTAGTTTGAACATTAATACGCTTTGTATTAAATTCCTTTAATTTACTCAAAATCATACGATAAATATTAGAATTTAAATTACCGCATAAACCTTTATCGGTTGTTATTAAAATAATACCAACCGACTCAATTTTTCTTTCTATTAAATAAGGATGAGAATATCCTGGATTGGATTGTATTATATGCAAAGTAATTTGACGAATTCTTTCGAAAAAGGGTCGACTAGCTTCTATTCTTTGTTGTGCCTTTTGCATTTTAGATGCAGCAACCATTCTCATAGCTTTTGTAATCTTATATACATTTTTTATACTACGTATTTTTGTGCGTATCGTTTTTACTTCTGGCACCGATATCTTCCTATTTGGACTAATCTCTTATTTTATTTTAATTTATAGATAGTATTAAAAAATCAAGTACAGAATCAAATATTAAGAATGTATATTGGTTTTATAATTAAAGTTTAAAATTGATTACTCTTTTTAAAATCTTTTAAGGCATTTATTAATTTTAATTCATGATCTTTTGATAATTCCTTTTCATCGTCAATACTATTAATTAAGTTCGAATATTCACAATACAAGTAATTTTTTAGTTCTTTTTCAAAACTTAAGATTTTAAATATATCTATATCATCAAAATAATTATTATTGATATAAAAAAGCATAATGGCTTGTTCCCATGTTGGTAAAGGTCGATATTGTTCCTGTCTTAAAAATTCCACAATACGTTTACCACGTTCCAATTGATGACTTGTAGATTTATCTAAATCAGATACAAACTGTGCAAATGCTTCTAATTCACGATATTGAGCCAAATCTGTTCTAATCCTACTAGCTAATTTTTTGATAATTTTAGGTTGTGCAGCACTACCTACCCGTGATACCGAAATTCCAACATCAACAGCTGGGAATA
This sequence comes from uncultured Burkholderiaceae bacterium, assembly GCA_964620485.1. Classification (GTDB taxonomy): domain Bacteria; phylum Pseudomonadota; class Gammaproteobacteria; order Burkholderiales; family Burkholderiaceae_B; genus CAZTUH01. Next base: position 102,001 of record CAZUGU010000012.1, read on the forward strand.
TACCAGAATTAAATAAGTCTGTATCCAAGAAAATTTGACCATCCGTAATAGAGATAACATTGGTTGGAACAAAAGCTGAAACATCACTTGCTTGTGTTTCTACAATAGGTAATGCAGTTAAAGAGCCAGTTTTATTTTTTATGGAACCATTGGTAAATTTTTCAACGTAATCTTTATTAACACAAGCTGCACGTTCTAACAGACGTGAATGAAGATAAAATATATCACCTGGATATGCTTCTCGACCTGGAGGTCGATGTAAAAGTAAAGATATTTGTCGATATGCCCAAGCTTGTTTAGTTAAATCATCATAGATAATTAAAGCATCTTGACCGCGATCACGAAAATATTCACCCATTGTGCAGCCAGTATATGGTGCAAGATATTGCATAGAAACAGGATCTGATGCAGTTGCAACAACAACAATTGTGTATTCCATTGCGCCATATTTTTCTAATTTTTGAACTACGTCGTTAACTGCAGAAGCCTTTTGTGAAATAGCAACATAAATACAAGTAACATTTTTGTCTTTTTGATTAATAATTGTATCAATAGCAATTGATGTTTTGCCGGTTTGGCGATCACCGATAATTAGTTCTCTTTGTCCCTTTCCAATAGGAATCATGGTATCAATAGCTTTAATACCGGTTTTTAATGGCTCTGAAACAGGATTACGAGTTATAATACCGGGTGCAATTTTTTCAATAATATCAGTTTCTTTTGTATTAATTGATTCTTTCCCATCAATTGGATTGCCAAGCATATTAACCACTCGTCCTTTTAATTTCGGACCAATTGGAACTTCTAATAAGCGACCAGTCGATTTGACTTGATCTCCAACAGAAATATAAGTGTAATTTCCAAGAATTATTGCTCCTACAGAATCATATTCTAGATTTAATGCCAGACCAAAAAGATTGTTAGAGAATTCTAACATTTCTCCTTGCATTACATCAGACAAACCACAAATATATGCGATTCCATCGGAAACAGATATAACAGTTCCACATGTTTTTATGTCAAGTTGAATACCAGTACCAAGATTCTTAATGCGTTCTTTTAATAAGTCACTAATTTCAGTGTGATTAATTTGCATATTAACTCCTGGGATTTGTATTCTTTATACTTACACTTTTAGGTACTTATATATTGAAACTAAGTAAGATTGAATAGAGAAATCCAATAATTGATCTTTTATCAAGATTTGTATTCCTCCAATAAGTGATTTTTTAATTTTAAAAGTTGATCTAATTTTCAAATTGAATTTATTTTCACATTTTAAAATTAAATGATTCATTTCAGAATCTTGCAATGGAAATGCACTAAGAACAGTGATTCGTGTTATTCCAGCATGGATATCTTTTAATTTTTGAAGTTGTTGATTAATTTGAGATAGTAAAAAGATACGTTTCTTCTTAATAAGAAAACTAATAAAATTATTTAGTTGATCAGGCAAAGTAACCTTAATTAGATATGATAATAAATCGATTTTCTGATAAGAATTTAGGATGGGATTTAGAAGCATTATTCTTACGTCTGGATTAGTTAATAAGATTTCCATCTTACGTATTAAATTGATCCATAAATCCAATTCTTTATTTCTATAATTTTGTGAAATAGAAAATAATGTCTCTGCATAAATTCTGGAAATGGTTAACAATTTAGATATTCTAATCATAATTTAAAATCTTTTTTTAAATTGATCTAACAAGTCTACATGATCAGTGAAATGAATTTCACGATGAAGAATCTTTTCAGCACAATTAATAGCTAATATAGCTAAATCATCACGTAACATATTACGTACATCTTGTATAGTCTTTTCAATTTCTCGATGCCCTTGAGCAATAAGAGCATCTCGTTCATTTTTAGCTTCATATCGACTATTTTCAATTATAATTTCCGCTTTTTTTTCAGCTTTAGCAATTTGAGCATCAATTTCATTTTTTGCAGAAAGTTTCATTTTTTCAATACTCTTTTGAGTAGATATTAAATCATTCTGAGCTTTATTTGCAGCAATAAGACTGTCAGTAATTTTCTGACGTCTCTCATCAATTATTTTAATTAATGGAGACAATATAAATTTCATTGTGATTAAACTAAAAATAAAAAAAACAAGCAATTGAAAAAAAAGCGTTGCATTTAAGTTCACTGTAATGAAACCTCTCAAAATTTTCGATTAATAACCCTTTATTAATAGTCCTTAGAAATAAAACAGATTTTTATAAAAATTTTATTAATTAATAAATGGATTAGCAAATGCAAACAACATTGCAATACCAACACCAATTAAAAAGGCTGCATCAATTAAACCAACTAATAAAAACATTTTTGTTTGTAGAGCATTCATTAATTCTGGTTGTCGTGCTGACGCCTCAAGATATTTACTACCCATAATAGCAATTCCAATACACGCACCAATAGATCCAAGTCCAACGATAAAAGCACAAGAAATAGCAACAAAAGCAGAATCTGTCATGATATTACAACTCCTAGCAAAAATGAATGCACAAATAATTAATTAAAAAATATAAAAATAGAAAAAGTTTTATTCTAATATAGAAATATACTGGAAATATTTTTTTAATTTGTTTTATGGACTTGAACAATATATATGACTGATAACATCATAAAAATAAATGCTTGTAGAAATACAATTAAAATATGAAAAATAGTCCATATAGAACCAAATAAAATATGACAAAAGCCTAGTCCTATACTAAAAATATTCAATCCATTCCAAGAACCACCAAGTAAAGCAATTAACATAAATATTAATTCACCAGCGAACATATTACCAAATAATCTCATTCCTAACGAGACTGATTTTGCTGCATATTCAACAATATTTATTATGAGATTAGTTGGAGCTAATAGAATAGATATAAAACCAACCGAGTGAAATGGTTCAGTTAATAATTCTTTAATGAATCCATAAGAAGCTTTGATACTTAAACGATAATAAAGTTCTAAAAGAATTACCCCAAAAGCCATGCCAATCGGAATATTCAAATCAGCGGTAGGTAAAATTCGATGATAATAAAATGGATCATTGCGTTCGACACCTAAACCTGTTAGATGAAAAATATAAGGTAATAAATCAATAGGTAGTAAATCCAAAGCATTCATAAGAATAATCCATATAAATATTATCAATGCAAATGATATTATAAATCTTCTATTTTTTTCATTAACAATTGCGTCTTTAATTTGTTTATCGATTATTTCAATAACTATTTCAATACAAGTTTGTAAACGTCCTGGTGTATGCAATGAAGCATAACGTGTAATAATCCAAAGAAATAAAATTCCTAAAAATCCAGTGAATATAGACCAAAACAAAGAATCGTAATTAATTACATCTATTCTGAAAATAGCAGATTGTTTTTCGCCAATATTATTTAAATGTATTAGGTGATGTTGAATATATTCAGATAGAGATATAATATTTTTGGAATTAGTTATCATCGTGATTTACCGAAATTATTTACAAATATAATTAGCTTTGAAATTCTAGTAATACATATACATAATCCTTTGAAGTGCAAATTAAACTAACTAACATTGCCGGAAACATGAACCAATCTCCAATAAATTTAATAGAATATAACATCACTAATACTATTAGAAGTAATTTTAAAGTTTTACTTAATAAGTAAATATAAAACTTTTCTTTTGGTAAATAACAAATAAAAAGCAATACTAATAATAAATTAGATAAAAAATAAATTGAAAATCCGATTAGAAATGACAGAGCTCTTTTTAATCTTGTAATAATTCTAATAATTAATGTACTTTGATAGTCCTATAAATCCCTGATATAAAATCATCTTAAAAGAGAATAGTTATATCCAGTTCGATTATTTTTATATTTATCATTATTTCTAATAAATTTTAGAAATAGCATATTGTATATTTTATTAATAAATACCTAGAATTTCTTAGAAAGAATTAAATTATTAAATTATATATTTAATACAAATATGACTGAAAGGTATTTTTATATAAAAGATTTTAAATATCCTTAATTCATTTTTAAATTATATTAATATCTAAAATGTGGTAACTGATTTATAAGGAATGTATGTATATATGTAAATTGGTATATACTTAGCAATACATTAGATAATTCATATAATTACATATATGCTTACAATTTAAATCTACCAAAATTTTCTTAATATAATATTTAGAATAATCTTCGATGTGTTCAAAACACTGTTCTACCATTTTATGGTAATTTTATGTATATCTTGGATTCTTGTTGAAGAAAAAAATAAATTTAAATTTTAAACTTAATAAATTGAATATAATGTTAAAAGAATACAAAATTATTTTTTCAAAAATTCTATTGAATGCATCTATAGGAATTTTAGAACACGAGAAACTTTCAGAACAGCCATTATACATTGATGCTAAATTTAGTATTCGTATTAAAAATCAGATAAATGATCAAGATATTCGTACTATTATAGACTATAGATGTTTACATGAGATTATTATCAATGAATGTAAATGTACTCATATTAATTTAATCGAAACATTAATCGAACGAATAATGTTTCGATTAACAGTTAAATTTCCAGAAATTCATCATATATATTTACGCATTAGTAAGCCTATGGCTTTTTTAGATTGTGATTCAGTTTCAATAGAGCTTGAGCATACTCACTGATAATCAGTTTTTTATCACTTATTCTTATAGTTTTCACATCTAACTTATTTGAATACAAAGTTAACTAACATAATAATTAATCTATTGAGTTAGTTAATTTCTGAAGCTATAGAAATTATTTTTCTTTTAATATATGGAATTCGATCAATCCAGCGCATTCCAGTATTTCTTAACCATGCTAGTGGAGTTAATTGAGACAGAAAAAGGTTATGGATTTTATCTGTAATGAATTGCATTGAATACACGGATCTTATTCTAGAATGCCAATAACGTTTTAGTATTATTGAATCTCCAATACCTACATAAGATTCCCGAGATATTATAGTTCGAACTAAAATTTCTACATCACCTAAACCGAGATTTAATCCTTGACCTGCTAATGGATGCAAACTATGGGCAGCATCACCAACTAATGCAACATTTGGGCCAATCATTTTTGAATAACACAATTCTAGTGGAAAACTATAAATTTGACTTCGTATGCGTAATTTTCCTAATCTGTCTTCAGTAATCAAAGCTAACATAGATTCAAGGCTGCTAACTTGATCAGTATATTTCATCATGGACAATGATTGTGCATATTTTGTACATATAGATAAAACCATTGAAACTTGTGATCCTTCTTGAGTATTTGGCATTGGTAATAATGCCAATATACTTTCTATATTAAACCATTGAAAAGCAGTATCTTGATGCGAATAATCAGATGTTAAATGTGTAATAATACTTGTTTCATTATAAGGTCGTACTTGATATGCAATGCCTGAATTAGCACGTAACAATGAGAATGGTCCATCTGCACCAATAAATAATGCAGCATCTATTTGTAATCCATGTTCTAGATTGAGTATTCCATTACAGTAATTTGTATAACGCTCTTCTAACCAAGGTACTTGCAAATCATTTAATTTTTTAATTAAAATTTTCTCAATCTCATTGGCTTCAACAATCCAAGCTAATTGAGGTAATGTAGCTTGCCAAGCATTTAATTGCAGTAAACCATCCCCATCTCCATGAATCTCCATAGCTTGTACTGGTGCTAAACGCTGCACTGGTAACATTTCCCATACACCCAGTTTAAATAAAAAAGCTTTACTTGCTTCAGAAATAGCGTAAACACGTGGATAATACATATTAGTTTGTAAAAAACTAGGTGTATGTTTTGGAGCTACAATTCTAACATCATATCCGTATTTAATAAGCGCTAAAGCAGCCGATAAACCAACAATTCCTGCTCCGCATACTACTATTTTTTCAGATTTCATCTTATAAATGACTTTTTTAAATCTTTAAGCATATCTTATCCTGCATAATACTTATCCTGAATAATATTAAATAAAGACTCTTTCTGTATTATTTTAAATCAAGATCAGCATGTAAATATTTTTTATTATTTTACATAAAATATCAAGGTTTCAGATATTGATTTAAATGAAAGGATTATTTAATGTTATAATGTTATTAACATCAATTAAAATAAATTAGATGTTGAAAAATAAATAAACATATTACAAATAAACTTATTATGCGATTTAATGATAAGATAACTACACTAAGATATGTAGTATCCTATTTCTATTTTGGAAAAGTTTTCCAATGTGTTTATTGAATAAAAATAGTTGAATATTTTTTAAATTTTCTGATCTTAGTTTTTATATCATGAGACAGAATGTAATGCTTGTTAGACTTCCTTATTTAAATTTTAAAAAGATTAATTTGTATAAATACCATCATTATAAATATAGGTTTTTATTTATATATCAAACATATCAATTAAAACAATTAAAAAAATTAAAAATATTAAATAGATTGTAGTCATTTTTAATGCAAAGTATTAATAAATTTAATTATTTTTAGTTTTTCTTTATAAATTATCAAGATTTTTTAAAAATTTTCAAGACATTTATACATAAGCTTATAGTTTTAATAATTTAAAAATAACCTAACCTAGTAATTAGGAATTTGAAATATAAATTTCAATCAAGATTGCATGATAATCTAAGAAATAGATAAACAAAAACAAAAAATTATTAAATGAGATTTACATTTTAAATGTTATTATATTATTTTTTATGTAAATACAAATCTTTTAATTTTCACATATTTCAATAGTTATATATTAATATAGAACTATTTATTGATAGTAATTATCGAATTGATCAATGAATTAATGTTTACTTTAATACTTAAATTTCTATTAGAAAATAAAAAAATAATTCTAAGATAATTAATTAGCGTTATAGAATTAATTAGAGATATATTAATTTAAAAAAATTCTTTCACTTATTATGATGATTTAAATCAAATTCCAATATGTTTAATAAATTAAAAAAAACACGTATTGTTCCTAGCATTTTATCTGCTGATTTTGCGCAGTTAGGTAAAGAGGTTTGTGATGTTGTTTCTGCTGGAGCCGATTGGATTCATATGGATGTTATGGACAATCATTTTGTTCCAAACCTAACTATGGGGCCTGCAATATGTCGTGCAATACGCTCATATATTCAAGTTCCCATTGATGTCCATCTTATGGTCGAATCAGTAGATTCATTAATTCCACATTTTTCTAATGCAGGAGCGAATATCATTACATTTCATATAGAGGCTTCTAAACATATTGATCGTACATTATTAATGATACGAAATCATGGATGTAAAGCGGGGATAGCAATTAATCCAGCTACGCCTTTAAATCATATACAACATATAATTGATAAACTAGATGTGATACTGTTGATGTCAGTTAATCCTGGATTTGGAGGTCAAAATTTTATTCCAAATACTATAAATAAAATACGAGAAGCACGAAATATCATTGATAATTGGACAAAAAATGGAGGAAATCCTATATTTCTTCAGGTAGATGGCGGTATAAAAATTGAAAATATAGCAAAAATCCGAAATGCTGGAGCAGATACTTTTATTATAGGTTCTGCAATTTTTGAAAAAGAAAATTATGCAAAGGAAATTAGTAAGCTAAGAGAAAAAATTATTCATAGTAACTAAGTCCTCTAAGATTTAGAACATGTAATATTGAACGGATATTTCACTAGAAATTGTTGACTTAATAATAAATAAATTAATTATAAACTATCTAATAATATGAATTATTAGATAGTTTAATTATTAT